>DHIO01000048.1:52030-196850 GCA_002403855.1 Acidimicrobiia bacterium UBA4744 | reverse complement strand
TCGAGACCCTCGGCAAACGCGTACTCCGGCCCGCCCCGTCCGTCATCGGTACCCGGCGTGTCGTTGTTGAGGTGCATGTACCAGGAACTCGTACCGCCCTCGTGGTCGATCTTGACGTAGTAGCCCGATCGGTCGCCATTGTGCATGGCGTCAACCACGCCGTCGAGCACCGCAACGACCGGAGCCAGCTTGGTCCCCATCAGGTCGATCCCCTGGTGGGTTCGCAAATCGGACCGGCCGTCACCCCAGCTGTCGCCGAACTCGGTCTGTTCGTCGAGCTGAGGGAAGCGCAGATACAGGTCATCGCCCGCTGCCGCGGACGAAACCACCGAAGTGAGGATCACCAATGCTGCGACGAAGCCGGCGAATACGCTTCGAACCACCATTCGTTAACCGTTCCAATAAGCCCGACCGGAAGGCCGGGTCTCGTCGACCATAGCGGTGAAGGATCCAAACATCCATCTGACATCTTCTGCCAGACGCAGGATCCGAAAACCGGGGGCCACCATCGCCGGTGGCTAACCTCGCCCTGGAAGAGGTCGTCATGGGAACAGAGACAGCCAAGTTCGGTACCGGCAAGCGGGAGAGCCACGACGCGTCACCCTTCTACAACCGCGGCCTGGTCTCCATTCGGGAAACGACCGACACGGCCGTTGCCGACAGTCCGCTGGTAGACGAGATCCTGGTCCAATCGTCGGTGTGTATGGATCAACTGCCCGACGCCAGCGTGGCATTGATGGTTACCTCACCGCCCTATCACGTTGGGAAGGACTACGACTCGGACGGTTCGTTCGAGGACTACCTCGACATGCTGTCCAAGGTATTCGCCGAAACCCGGCGGGTTCTCGAGCCGGGCGGCCGGGCAGTCGTGAACGTGGCCAATCTCGGACGGCGCCCCTACGTTCCGCTTTCTCACCTGGTCACGGCTCGAATGCTGGAAGCCGGGTTCTTCATGCGAGGCGAGATCATCTGGCAGAAGAGCAGGGGAGCCAACGGCAATTGTGCCTGGGGAAGCTGGCGCTCGCCTTCGAACCCGGTCGTGCGCGACATCCACGAGTACTGCTTGGTCTTCTCCAAGGGCCGTTTCGATCGTGTTCGGCGCGGCGAGACGACCATCGGGGCAGAAGACTTCATGGCCAATACGCTGTCGATCTGGGAGATTGCCGCCGAATCGGCCGCACGGGTGCAACATCCGGCCCCCTTCCCGGTTGAGCTTCCCCGCCGGTTCATCGAGCTCTACACCTACCTCGACGAACTGGTGCTCGACCCCTTCATGGGCAGCGGCTCCACCGCCGTGGCGGCCGTCGAAACCGGCCGCCGCTACGTCGGCTACGAACTCAACCCCGAGTATGCGGAGGCTGCCGAACGGCGAATCGCCGCAGCCCGCGCCGTCCTGGGCACGTGAAGAGGGCGGCCCGGAGGCCGCCCTCTCGCCAAGATCGTCGCGGGTTACTTCTTGCCTTTGCCCTCGGCTTTGGCGGCTTTCTTCTCTTTGACCCAGTCGGGAGGTCCGTCGCCGTCTTCCTCTTCGGCTTCGGCCGCCGACTCGTCCCCGTCACCGGAAAGGTCGGACACATCCAGACCGTATTTGGCGACCTGACTCACGAAGCGTCCCTTACCGTTGGGCATGTCCTCGAAAGTCAGCGACAGCGTCTCGAGATTGACGTCGTCCTTCAGCCAGTGCACAAACGCCGACACCATCGAACCGTGGTTGACCTGACCGTTGGGTCCGGCGATGTCTAGCGCCACGCATTCCCCCGAGTCTTCGTCGGGGTCCGGCGCCGGTAGGAAGATGCTTCCTGCGACCGGCTCTTCTCCGGACGTCACGCATTCCGGCGGGGCGCCTTCGAGACCGTCCTCGCCCGCCTCGGAACCCCAGTAGAACACGAAATTCACGAGGCTTCCTACCCACTCGAGGGCAAAACCGTCATCCGCCCCAAACGGGACCGCTTCCTCGACCGTCTCCGGTTCGTCTCCCTCGTCGGCCAGGGCCGCTCCCATCGACCCCAGCACCAGCAGCGCAACCAGCGCCATGATCCCCCAGCGCTTCACCAACTTCATCGAGCACTCCTATCTCACTCACGGTGACCACTACCAGTGGTCATCGGCACCGGAGACGAACACTTTAGGTGGCAGAAGAAGAATCTTTGGCCAAGAGTCGGCGGTGGCCTCCCTATCGTCACCCAACCGGTTGATCGTGAGTCGCCAACCGAAGGGGAAGGAATCCGGCCAGAACCTCAGAGCCGGTGAAGACCGCCCGATCACGCCACATCGCCGTCACCGTTTCTCGCTCGGGCCCCTCCCACCACCTCTTCCTCCAGCGTCTCGAGTCCGAGCTTCACCTGCTCGGTAGTGTCGGCGCCTGCGCGTCGTTCTTGGTGGCGGCGCGCCGCGGCGGCCGCCACCGAACCCGAGACGATGATCAGGTACGACACGACGAACAACCACAACAACAGCAGGCCGACCGCCCCGAAGGTTGCGTACGTGGCGCCCAGGCCGCCGGCCCGGTCCAGGTAGTACTGCAAACCGAGCGACAGGCCGACCATTCCCCCGGTCGCCATGAAGGCCGCCAGCCAGGTGCCCGGCAGGCGCCGGGGCGGTGCGAAACGGTAGAGCAGCCAGAAAAATGCCAGCACCCCTCCCGTGGCAAGAGGTAGACGAAGTGCCGACCACAAGTCGACCGGCCAGGCCACGTCGGTGAGGTCGTCGAGCCACGTTTGAATTGCTCCGCCGGCGATGATCAACACCGACGAGAGAGCCAGGGCAAGGCCGACGGCGATCGTGAGTCCGGTGGCGATGAGACGGGTTTCCCACCAGGGTCGATCTTCATCGATCCCCTCCACTCTGGTGAGTACTCGCATGATGGTGAGAACGGCGCGGGTCCCGAACCAGAGGGCCACGACGGCGCCGAGGATGATCACCATCCCTTCCCGGCCCGTGACGATCTCGGAGGCGGCCACCAGAGTGTTCTTGATCTCGTCGGCCACTTCTTCGGGAGCGATCAGCGACAGCACCCGCACCGTTTCCTCCTGCGCCTCCCTGGTCCTCCCGAAGAAGGAAGCGGCAGTGAACAGCACGATTCCGCCGGGAACGAGGGCGAAGATGATGTTGTAGGCGATGGCGCCGGCCAGCACCGCCGGTCCGGCGGCACTGAACCGGACCCAGAACTTGACGACCGGCATTTCACCGATTCGATCGATCAATCGCTGACCCGCCATCTCCTCAGGTTAGAACCGATGGCCGTTTGGCTTGCTCTCTTCCCAACGCGACCCCCCGTACACTGGTACGGATGCGAAGGGCTTCCGCGTTGTGGTTGGTGGTGGCGGTCGGCGCCACCTCGTGTACCGCCTGGGTGGGCTCCGGTCCGGTCGAGACCACGACCACGACTACGCCTCCCACCACCATGGCACAATCGACCACGACTACGAAGTCGACGGCGTCGACTACTACTACGACGACGGCCCCCGAACGAGCCGCCGGAACGGTTCCCGGCTGGACGGTCGGGGAACCCTGGGGCTCGGTGAGCGGCATCACGATGTTTCGCGGCAACCCGACGCGGACGTACTACGGCGAGCCGCCGATGCCCTCCGATCCCGATCCGTTGTGGAGTTACCCGGCCGGCGACCGGCTTTGCAGCACATCGACCGTTGGCGGGACGAAAGAGGTGTGGTGCGGAACGGGTTGGACCGGACAACCGGTGGTATACGAACGCTCCGACGGGGTGACTGAAGTCATCTTCGGGGCTTACGACAGGAAGGTTCACTTCCTCGACGGCTCGACCGGACTGCCGACCCGACCACCGTATGTCACCGGAGACCTCATCAAGGGATCGGTCTCCCTCGATCCGGACGGCTTCCCGCTGCTCTACTTCGGCTCGAGGGACAACAAGCTGCGGATCGTGGCGCTGGACCGCCCAGAACCGGAATTGCTGTGGGACCTCGACGCCTCTGCCGTCCCGGGCATCTGGAACAACGACTGGGACGGCAATCCGGTGATTCTGGACGACCTGCTCCTCGAGGGGGGCGAGAATTCCTGGTTCTTCACCATCGAGCTGAACCGGGGCTACGACGAGTCGGGCCGGGTGATCGTCGAGCCTCGACGCCTGTTTGAGATGCCGGGCTACACCGACGAGCTCATTGGCCGGGTGGGTCGCAACGTCTCCATCGAGAACTCTCCAGCCGTCTTCGGCAACCGGGTGTACTTCGCCAATTCGGGAGGGCGGATCGTTGGCTTGGATTTGACCGGGCTGGCCGCCGGGCCGGCTCCGGTCGTTTTCGACTATTGGGTCGGCGACGACGTTGATGCCACGATCGTCATCGACTCAGAAGGGATGCTGTACGTGTCGGTCGAACTAGAACGTTTCAACGAACGTTCCGCAACGCTCGGCCAGTTGATCAAGCTCAATCCCTACGAGACCGATCCCTTCGTGTGGGGCGTTCCGGTGCCACCGCGCGGTTCCGGAGATGGAGGGATATGGGCTACTCCCGCTCTCGGTAACGGAGTGCTCTACGTCCCTACTCATCCCGGGGAAATGCTGGCGGTCGATACCGACACCGGTGCCGTGCTCTGGAGAGACGAGATCGGATATCACGCTTGGTCCTCCCCGGCCATCGTCGACAACACCCTTCTGGTCTCCGTGAATTGTGAGACGGGTGGTGGACTGCGGGCCTATTCGCTGACCGATCCGGCCTCCCCGATCCGGCTGTGGCAGTACGACCATGGTTCGGGCTGCATCGAAAGCACCCCGGTGGTGTGGAAGGGAACCATCTTCGTGGGCTCGCGGGATGGTCGGTTCTATGCGTTTGGGGAGAAATAGGCGAGAGCGACGGCTGCTGGGAGCGGAGTCGACCACATCCCGGAGCCCGGACGGCTCCTATTCCCACTTGAACAGGAAGTATGCCGCTGCGGCCGAGACGACCCCGATGCCGAGCACCGCCAGCGACGGGCCGACCGCCCATTCACAGCTGAGCCAGGGCTCTTGCAGCACCTTGATGACCGGTGTGAGGGGGGCATAGTCGCCCGCCGTGGCGAGAGACTCGGGTAGAACCTCGGGAGGCGGACCCGAGCCCGATACAAACATGAAGAGGAACCACAGCAGCAAACCGGCCGACTGGGCCGCCCGAGCGGTGGGAAGCACCGTTCCCAACAAGATCCCGAAGGCGGAGAAGCAGACTGCCCCCAAGACGAAGGCCAGCAGAAAGAGGCCGGCAGATTCCGGGGGTTCGACCTCGGTCGTGGCGAACGCAACGGCCAGCAGCAGGATGCTGCCGATCGTGGCGATGAGGAAAGCGACAATGAGCTGTGAGCTCAAGAACGTGATACGGGGGACCGAGGAAGCTCGCAACCTCCGCAACACCCCGCGATCCCGATACTCGGCAATGTGGGCGGGAACGCCGATCATGGCCACCCCGGCAATCGCCAACCCAACGTAGGCGGGGGTATACCAGTTGGTCGGCCCGTACCCCCCGTACACCACGAGATCTCCGTTGCCGCCGCTGTCCGGCTCGTTGCCGAACACGCCACCAAGGACGTACAACACCATGAGGGGCAGTGCAAAAGTGAACAGCACCGTTACCGGTTCCCGGAGGAACAGCTTGGTTTCCACCCAGGTGGTCTTGAGCAGCGAATTCATGGCCGCCTAACTCCTCAATCCTCCAACCCGCGGCCGGTCAAGCGGAGGAACACGTCTTCCAGCGTCGCCTGCTGTACGCGCAGGTCATCCGGCACGATCCCGTTCCGCACCAGTTCGGCACCGACCAGCGCCAGTACCGGGCCGTGACCGGCAACCGCAACATGGGTTCCCCGGCGGGAAACGGTGTCCACCCACTCGATTTCCTCGAGGAACGACACATCGGAACGGTCGGTGCTGAATCGGATGAGCAATTCTCCGCCGTGCTCGGCGATCAGACCCTGGGGACTGCCGGTGGCGACTATCCGACCACCATCGATGATCGCCAGACGATCACAGAGATGCTCGGCTTCGTCCATGAAGTGTGTCACCAACACGAGTGTGGCGCCGCCGTCTCGAACCGCCTCGATGAGCTGCCACGTCGCGCGGCGAGCCGCCGGATCGAGTCCGGTCGTCATCTCGTCGAGGAACACCACCCGAGGTTCGTTGACGACCGCCAGGGCCACCAGGAGCCGCTGCCGCTGACCTCCCGACAAGCTCGCAAAGGAAGCTGTGGCCTTCTCGGTCAGGCCCCACCTTTCCATCACCTGCCGCCAGTCGGGTCCTCCCGGCACCAGGGAGGCAAACAGATCCAACGCTTCCCAGACTTTCAGCCGGCCGGGCAGTGCAGACTCCTGCAGCTGCGAACCCACCAGCCGGCGCAGTTGAGCCGCCTGGGTGCGCGGATCGAGGCCCAGGACCGTGATGGCACCCGCTTCGGGAACGCGCAATCCCTGGATGCATTCGACGCTGGTCGTCTTGCCCGCACCGTTGGGACCGAGCAAACCGAAGATCTCCCCTTCCCGAACGTCGAAGGACACATCTTCGACCGCCACGAACGACCCGTACGCCTTCCGCAGATGTTCGACGGCAATGACGGGGGCCATGACTCGCAACCTAGCCGAGCCGCAACCAAGTAGCCCCGGTAGCCGCGGGCCGGCGGGGCTCAATGCCGGAACCGACTGCTCCTAGAGTGACGACCATGGAGTTCCAGCCCGACGATCTGCTTCCCGCCCCGGAAATCGACTTCGCCATCCTGGCCGACGGGGTCCACGCCTCCGCCGGCAAGATCTACGTGCTCGGCGGAGGATGGGACACGATCTTCGTTCAACAGTTCCCTGCCCGTCATCACACGCTCGGGTTGGGATTGCGGATTCGGGTGCCGTGGACGCGAACGGATGAGGAGCTGACACTGTCGGTAGACCTCGTGGACGAGGATGGGAAGAGCCTCTTCGGAGAACGGCGCCCGGTTCAGAAGTTCAGGGTGGCCAGGCCGCCCGGCCTGCCAGACGGCAGCGATGTGGGATTCGTACGCACCATGACCTTCAACGGCATGGTATTTCCCAATCCGGGCGGCTACGCGTTTCGAATCCTGATCGACGGAGATGAACGCAAACGCGTCCGTTTTCGAGTGCTCGCCAGAAGCCGAGAGGGCCTTGATCCGGGGAGTGCGTAGCATGCTCGCCCATGGCCTTCGAGTTGCCCATGTTTCCGCTCGGATCCGTTCTCTTCCCGCATACTGTTCTGCCCCTTCGCGTGTTCGAGCCGCGCTACCAGGCCCTGGTCGAGGACTGTATGGCCGGAGACGGCCGGTTTGGCGTCGTCTTGATCGAACGGGGCTCTGAGGTCGGCGGGGGAGAAACCCGGTTTCGGATCGGGACTGTCGCGCAGATCGCCGGGGTGGCCGAACTGGACGAAGGTCACCGGTTGATACTGGCAGTCGGGACGAACCGGCTCGAGGTCTCCGATTGGCTGGCGGATGATCCCTATCCTCGGGCGATGGTCGAAGAGAGGGACCATCGAGCGGAGAACGACGAAGAGTTGGCGGTTGCCGAGACCGAGCAGAAGTTGCGACGCGCTCTGGCGTTGATGTCGGAAGCCGGCTACGACATTGGGGACACGGGCTTTCGGCTCTCCGAAGATGCCTATGTCGCCGTGCAGCAGCTGTGCGCTCTCTCACCGACGTCGCCGCTCGACGCGCAGGAACTCCTCAGCATCGACACACCGGTTGAGCAACTGGATCGGCTGCACCAACTCCTCGACGAGGAGATCTCCGTGCTGCAACAACAGCTGGCAAGCGGCTAGGCCTTCGATCGAATGATCACAGTAGGCTCGACCCAACACAGCCGGGGCCCGCAGCGATGTCAACTTCCGAGCGGCGGCCGAGAATGATGCCGGAGTCACCGACGATCTGCGCGGGCGGAACGACAGAGGGATTCGAGATCTTCGCCTCGGTCGTCTCGACATTCTGATCCCCGTGCGGCTCATCGAACACAACACGCGGCTGGCCGTCGTCAAGCTCCCTCCCGACCGCCCAACACCGGCCTGGGCGCAAGAAGGACGGTTCTCGTCGGTCACCAGAACGCCGGAGGAAGTCTCGATCGTCTGTGAGAGTCGGTTGGTGCCATCCGAGGTGCCTCCGTCCGAAGACTGGGCGTGGATGGAGGTTGAGGGACCGCTTTCCTTCTCACTGGTCGGAGTGCTGGCCGGCCTCGTTACCCCGCTGGCCGAAGCCGGTGTCAGCCTTTTCGCCCTGGCCACCCACGACACCGATCACCTGTTGATCAGGAGCCGGGATCTGCCGATGGCCCGGGCGGCCCTGACCGGCGCCGGTCATCAGGTCGTCGCGGACTCGGCGGACTCCTAGCATCACTCCTGTGATTACAGCGCCCGATTGGTACAAAGACGCAATCATCTACGAGGTCCACGTCCGCGCCTTCAGAGACTCGGACGGAGACGGGACGGGCGATTTCCGCGGATTGACGGAGAAATTGGACTACCTCCAGGATTTGGGCGTCACAGCCATCTGGCTGCTCCCCTTCTATCCATCTCCCCGTCGCGATGATGGCTACGACATTGCGGACTACAACTCCGTCCACCCGGCCTATGGGACCACCCGCGATTTTCGACGGTTCCTGCGCGAAGCCCACCGCCGGGGTCTCCGAGTCATCACTGAGTTGGTCGTCAATCACACCTCTGACCAGCACCCCTGGTTTCAGCGTGCCAGGCGAGCCGAGGTCGGAACGGTCGAACGCGACTTCTATGTGTGGAGCGACACTCCCGACAAGTACCCAGAGGCTCGAATCATCTTCTCAGACACCGAAACCTCCAACTGGGCTTGGGATCCGGTTGCGCGGGCGTACTACTGGCACCGTTTCTTCTCTCACCAGCCGGACTTGAACTACGACAATCCGGCCGTCCGCAAGGCGGTCTACCAGGTGGTCGACTACTGGCTCGACATGGGAGTCGACGGCGTCCGGCTGGATGCCGTCCCTTACCTCTTCGAGCGGGAAGGAACCATGTGCGAGAACCTCCCCGAGACCCACGCCGAACTCAAGGCCATGCGAGCCCACATCGACGCCCGCTATGAGGGCCGCATGCTGCTCGCCGAAGCCAACCAGTGGCCGGAAGACGCTGCGGCCTACTTCGGCGATGACGACGAGTCTCACATGGCCTTTCACTTCCCGCTCATGCCGCGCTTGTTCATGGCCGTTCGCATGGAAAACCGCTTCCCCATCATCGACATCCTCGAGCAGACGCCGCCCATACCGCCTGGTTCGCAATGGGCACTCTTCCTTCGCAATCACGACGAGTTGACTCTCGAGATGGTCACCGACGAGGAACGGGACTACATGTACCGCACGTACGCCGAGAACCGGCAAGCGCGAATCAACCTGGGAATCCGGCACCGACTGGCGCCCCTCCTGGGCAACAGCCGCCGTCAAACGGAACTGATGAACGCGTTGCTGCTTTCCCTCCCCGGTACCCCGGTCCTCTACTACGGAGACGAGATCGGCATGGGAGACAACATCTATCTCGGCGACCGGGACGGTGTTCGCACGCCCATGCAGTGGAGCAACGACCGCAACGCCGGTTTCTCCGATACCAACCCCCAGCAGTTGTACCTACCGGTCATCATCGACCCCGAATACCACTACGAGACGGTCAACGTTGAAGCACAAGAGCGCAACGCGAACTCTCTGCTGTGGTGGACGCGACGGATGCTGGCCCTGCGACGACGACATCCCGTGTTCGGACGGGGGACTATTCAGTTCCTCCACCCGGAGAACGGCCGGGTGCTTGCCTTCCTGCGGCGCACCGAAGAGGAAACCGTGCTGGTGGTCGCCAACCTGGCCCGCCACAACCAGTACGTCGAACTCGACCTCGCCGAGTTCCGCGGCATCCGACCGCTGGAGCTCTTCGGACGCACGCCGTTCCCACCGGTGGGCGAGCAACCGTATCTCTTGACCCTCGGTCCACACAGCTTCTACTGGTTTTCGATGACGCCGATCACCGGCGACCTCCACCTGCCCCGCTGGGAGGGGGAACGCGAGCAACTCGAACTGCGAGGTGGGACGGAGGCTGCGTTTCAGGATCCACTCCGTGCGGACACCGAGGCTTTGCTCGCCCGCTACATCCCCAGCCGAACCTGGTACCACGGAGGCGACCGCAAGATCAGGCGAGCTCGCCTCACCGACGTGATCCCCCTCCGGCGAGTACGGGCCGACACCTTCCTGGTGCTGGTGGAGATCGAGTTCCTGGACGGGGAACCCCAAAGGTACCTGATGCCGATCGGGTTCGCCTTCGGTGAGTCGGCCGGCGAGATATGGGACCTCCGCAAGGAGTCCATCCTCTGCCGCGTCGATGGTGATGCCGGCGGAGGAGTCGCCTACGATGCCACCGCGGCACCCGAGTTCGCCACCGCCCTCATAGGGCTCATGGGCGACCGCCGGAAGACATCGGGAGAGGCCGGAACGCTGCGAACCGCTTCGGCCCGGCGCGCTCCGGTACCGCCCGGTCTCGGCCAATCCGAGCTACGGTCCACCGACAACCGGGAAGGGCACACCTCCATCGTTTTCGGCGATCAGCTCGTTCTCAAACTCCTCCGGCGCATCGAAGCCGGCGTCAACCCCGATCTCGAAATCCGGCGGTTCCTCACCGAGAAGACCTCATTCGAGAACCTGCCTGCCGTTCTCGCCTGGCTGGAATACCGGGGGGGCGACCGAGGAGCGGCGACGCTGGCAATCCTCCAGAGCTACGTGCCCCACCAGGGTGACGCCTGGGATCGCATGACCCGCTCCCTGGGCCGACTCTTTGAAACAGTTCTGTCCGAAGAACAATTGCCCGAACCGGAGCTGCCGGAGGGGCCTTTCATCGCCAGAGCTCGCCGCCGGCCGCCCCCGACGCTGGCCGAACTCATCGAGGAGGATCTGCAAGCTGCGGAAGTGCTGGGACAACGAACCGGCGAACTGCACCGAGCACTGGCCTCCGATGACGAGGATGTTGATTTCCGAGCCGAACCGCTCACCCCTCTGTCGCAGCGATCGCTCTACCAGTCGTTGCGCGGGGAGGTTCGCCAAGCGTTTGCCGAAGCTCGCGCTGCTTGTGCCTGGCTCCCTGAGGAGGCCTGCGCCGACGTCGGTCGGATGACCGGCCACGAGGAAGAACTCATCGAGCGTCTTCGGCAGCTGACCGCGGCCAAGATCGATGGCAAACGAATCCGTCTACACGGCGACTACCACCTGGGAGAGGTCCTGGCGGCGGGTAACGACTTCTTCTTCTTCGATTTCGCCGGCGACACCACCCGGCCGATGAGCGAGCGGCGGCTCAAGCAATCGCCGCTCAAGGATGTCGCCGACCTGCTGCGTTCCTTCCACTATGCGGCGCTGGCCACCCTCTACGAGCAGGTCGAGCTCGGCACCCTCCCGGCCGAACGGTTGCCCGATCTGGAGCCCTGGGCAACCAGCTGGTACCGCTGGGTGAGCGTCGCGTTCATGCACACCTATCTGCAACAGATGGCCGGGACCGGGCTACTGCCTTCCGACCCGAACAACGCGGCGACGTTGCTCGAGGTGTTCATGGTCGCCAAGAGCGCCCGAGAACTCACCTGGGAGATCCACAACCGCCCCGCTTGGGCAGGCATTCCGGCGAAGGGCATGCTCGAGGTTCTGGGAGAGTCCTGAGAAAGTCCGAGCGCCGTTCGCCGCACACAGCAACTCGAGGACCACCTGGGCCTGGTCACCGCCCGGGACGCCCCACCTGAGAGCATCCCATCGTCGCAACAGGACGTTCAGTGGCGGATGGCCTCGATGCAGGAAAGGGCCCATCGGAAGACGTCGTGCCGTTGTACCTGCCTGCGCAGCGCCTGCATCCGGGCCCGTTCTTCCCCCGGGGGCAGGTGCAGAGCCCGCCAGAGGACATCGGCTACCCCATCGACGTCGTAGGGGTTCACCAGCAGCGCCTGCCGTAGTTCCTGGGCAGCGCCGGCGAACTCACTCAACACCAGAGCGCCACTGTTGCCGGGCCGGGTGGCAACGTACTCCTTTGCCACCAGGTTCATGCCGTCGCGGAATGGGGTGACGCACATGACATCCGCCAAGCGGTAGTAGGCAATGAGCTCCTCGGGATCGAGACTTCCGTAGCGGTAGTGGACCGGCATGTGGTGGAGTTCACCATGAGACCCGTTGATACGCCCGACCAAACCTTCCACCTCTTCTCGCATTGCCGCATAGTCACCGACACCCTCTCGGCTGGGGACGGCCACCTGGAGAAATACCACATCATCGGCTTGCTCCCGATGACGCTGCAGGAGTGTGTCGAACGCTCGAAGACGCACATCGATTCCCTTGGTGTAGTCGAGCCGGTCGACTCCCAATACGACCTTGCGGTCGGTGCCCAACTCGTCCCGAAGAGCCGCCACCCTTTCACCCACACCATGAGAAGCAGCAAGAGACGCATAGCGCCGTGTATCGATGGAGATTGGAGCCGACATCAGGCGAACGGTGCGGTCGCCTGCCCCGAGCCAGCGGGTGGTTCCCTCACCACCCAGGAACCGGAGAGCCGCCCGGCTGAAGTTGTGACGGCCGAGCCTCGTCTGGAAAGCGACGACGTCCGCCCCCAAGAGACCCTCCAGGAGCTCCCGGCGCCACGGCAACCGGGCGAGAATCTCCACCGGAGGGAAGGGAATGTGCAAAAAGAAACCGATACGCACGTCCGGCCGCATCCGTCGGAGCATTCCCGGCACCAACTGGAGTTGGTAGTCGTGGACCCAAGCCAGATCACCCGGCCGAAGCGCTTCGGCGGCCTGCTCGGCGAACCGGCGGTTCACGGCCACATAGGGGTACCACCAATGACGATGGAACTCGGGCGGGCGGATGGCATCGTGGTAGAGGGGCCAGATCGTCCCATTGGAACACCCCAGGTAGAAGTCGTCGATGTCCGCCTGCGTGAGCCGGACCGGTCGCTGTTCGATTCCATCGTGGACGAACGGTGGGGGTGCATCGTCCGGGACCCCGGTCCATCCCACCCAGCTCCCACCCTGTTCCTGGATGAAGGGCGCCACGGCACTGACCAATCCCCCCGGGCTGGTTTCCCAGCCGTCTTCCGTCCTACGCAGAGGCAACCGGTTGGCGACAACGACGATGCGATTGGTCACGATGTGTTGTCCTCACTCGATATCGGGGGGTCGGCGTCGGGCCTTCTTCTCTGCCCGGCGCCGCTTGTCCTGAAGGCGACGCTCCCGCGCCGCCTCACCCGGCTTGGTCGGGCGGCGCCTCCTCGGCGTGCGCAAGGACTCCTCCAGCAGAGCGGCAAGACGCCGACGGGCAACCTGACGGTTCCGCCATTGTGATCGGGAATCGGCGGCCGTGACCCGAACGACGCCCTCGGGTGCGATCGGGGCCAGTCGCTCGACCATACGGTCCCGGACTTCGCCCGGGAACGCGTCCGATGACCGCAAGTCGAAGCTCAACTCGACCCGAGTGCTGGCCCGATTGGCGTGCTGTCCTCCTGGTCCCCCGGCCGGATCGAACTTCCAGTCGAGGTCTCGGGCCGGAATCCGGTATCCGCCGACGGCCAAATCATCCATGACGCCAGCGTAACGGCATCCCGCCGGCACCCCGAACCACAGGGAAAGTCAGTGGGGATGTCCCAGCCGGGCGCGGTCGATCTTGCCGAGGCCGGTGCGAGGGATCGACCTGACGAAGTGCCAGCGAGTTGGGATCTTGAACCCCGCCAACCTGCTGCGCAGGAACCGGTCGAGGTCGCCCTCTTCAACGCCGGGAGCAACCACCGTGGCGGCAACGATCTGTCCCCAGGTCGGGTCCCCCTCCCCGTGCACTGCCGCCTCCACCACTTCCGGATGTTGCTCGAGGGCGGCCTCGACCTCGAGCGGGTACACGTTCTCCCCGCCGGTGATGATCGTGTCGTCGGCCCTGCCGAGGATCTCGAGGTTGTCGTCTGCGTCCATTCGGCCCAGATCCCCCGTGGCGAACCAGGCGCCGGGCGGTCGCATCGGACCATGCACGTAACCCGGTGACACGGCCGACCCGCGGATCTGCACCCGTCCACTCTCTTCCGGAGGAACCTGCCGCGAATCTCCATCCACGATCCGGACCTCCATCCCCGGCACCGGCCGCGCGTCCTTGTGGCGAGCCAGAGCGGCAGCCAACGGTACGGTTGCCACCTGCGAGGCGGCTTCGGTGAGACCGTACGTCGACAGCACCGGGACCCGGCCCGCCGCCGCTTGCGCCAGCAAGGATTCCGGAACCGGCCCTCCTCCCAGCAGCACCGCCCGTAGATTTGGGAAGGGCCCCGGGTCGACGTCGAGAACACGCCCCAGCATGGTCGGAACGAGCGAAACGAGAGTTATGCCGCCTCCCCGCAGGCGTGCCACAACCGTCCGCGAATCGAATTCGTCCAGAACCACAGCACCGCCTTCCCGGGCGGAACGAATCAGAATCGAAAGACCGCCCACGTGGTAGAGCGGCAGAACCGCCAGCCATGCATCCCGGCGGTCATGGGCGAGCACTTGGGCTGAGGCGGCGGCTGCCGCCTCGAAATTCGCCCACGTGAGGACGACCCCCTTCGCAGGACCCCCGGTTCCCGACGTGTACATGATCGAGTGGGGTTTGTCCGCGTGAGGAGGCTCAGCCTGGCGCGGAGCGAAACCGGTCAGATGATCCAGGTCGAGGGACGGGACACCGAGGTCGGGACGGTCTTCATGGCCCAGCAACAACGACACCGCGGCGTCGCGGACCTGATGAACGGCTTCTCCCTCTGTGAGCCGGGTGTTGAGCGGCACCAGCACCGCCCCGGCTCGGGGGACGGCCCACAGAGCACGAACGGTAGCCAGGTCATGAGCCCCCCACACTGCGATCCGGGCGCCGTCCTCCAACCCGGAATTCACCAGCGCCCCGGCCGCAGATGCAACCTGCGCGTCGAGGTCGGCGAAGGAGAATCGTTCACCCTCTGCAACCAAACACAAGCCGGCCGGATCGTCTGCAGCTCTCGCCGTCAACCAGTCGTGCATCAACTCACCCGTCACTACAGTAACTTCCGGCCCAGCAATGGAGGGCAACCTATGTCCGCGGTTGAGGTTTCCGAACTGTTCGACCCTTCCTCCTGGAAGGTCGTGGAGGGATTCGATTTCCAGGACATCACCTACCATCGGGCGATCGATCACGGATCGGTTCGTATTGCCTTCCACCGACCTGAGGTACGCAACGCCTTTCGTCCTCACACGGTGGACGAACTGTTCACCGCCCTCGACCATGCCCGGGTGAGCAGCGACGTCGGATGCGTGCTCATCACCGGGAATGGGCCATCACCCAAGGATGGTGGATGGGCATTCTGCTCGGGAGGTGACCAGCGGATACGGGGCAGGCACGGTTATCAGTACGAAGGGGAGGAGGGGATCGACCAAAGCCGGCTCGGACGGCTGCACATCCTCGAGGTCCAGCGTCTCATCCGTTTCATGCCGAAGGTCGTGATCGCCGTGGTACCCGGTTGGGCGGTCGGCGGCGGCCACAGTTTGCACGTCGTCTGCGACCTCACCATCGCCAGTCGTGAGCACGCAGTCTTCAAACAGACCGATGCCGACGTGGCGAGTTTCGACGGCGGCTACGGCTCGGCACTGCTGGCCCGCCAGATCGGCCAGAAGAAGGCCCGCGAGGTCTTCTTCCTCGGAGCCGACTACACGGCCGAGCAAGCCGTGTCGATAGGCGCCGTCAACGCCGCGGTCCCGCACGCAGATCTCGAGAGAGTGGCTCTCGAGTGGGCGGCGGAGATCAACCGGAAGAGTCCGACCGCGATTCGCATGTTGAAGTATGCGTTCAATCTGCCCGACGACGGCCTGGTGGGTCAGCAACTCTTCGCGGGTGAAGCCACCCGGCTGGCGTACGGAACGTCTGAGGCGTCCGAAGGACGCAATGCTTTCCTCGAGAAGCGGGAGGCGGATTGGTCGGACTACCCATGGCACTTCTGAACCACCGATGAGCCGAGCTCGCGCCTGGTGGATCGCCGCTCGGCCCCACACACTGTCGGCGGCTGTGGTCCCCGTGCTGGTTGGGAGCGGCTTGGCGTGGGGCGACGACGGCATCTGCCCACCCGGATCCAATTGTGTTTCCAACGCCGACCCCGGTCTGCTGGAAAGGGCGTTCCGCTGGGACGCCTTCATTGCGGCGCTGGTCGGCGCCCTGGCGATTCAGATCGCCGCCAATTTCGTCAACGACATCTTCGACGCTCGTAAGGGTGCCGACACCGAGGAGCGGATAGGACCGACCCGGGTCGTCGCCGCCGGTCTGCTTTCGGAACGCGCGGTGTGGACGGGTACCGGAATCGTCGTAGCCGTGGCCGTGGCAGCCGGAGCCTACCTGATCGCCATCGCCGGCTGGGTCATCGCCGTCGTCGGGATATTCTCGCTGCTCGCCATGTTCGGCTATGTCGGCGGCCCGAAACCCTACGGCTATCACGGGCTTGGGGAGTTGTTCGTATTCGTGTTCTTCGGCTTGGTAGCGACCGTCGGCAGCCGCTACGTCCACGACATGACCGCTCCCGGCGACGCATGGTTGCTGGCGATCCCCGTCGGCTGTCTCGTCACCGCCGTCCTGGTTGCGAACAACGTGCGCGACATCGACACCGATCGGGCTGCCGGCAAGAACACGCTGGCCGTCTACCTGGGACGGGATCGCACTCGCACGCTGTTCGCCGTTCTGGTGTGGGGCGCCTTCGCCGCCATTCTCGGATTCGGCGCTGCCGGCTGGACCCCGGTCTGGACGCTCCTGGCAATGATCGTCGCTCCGTTCGCCCTCCCGATCGTGCGAACCATCCACGCGGAGACCCGAGGCCCGCCCCTCATTCGGGCCCTCAAGGGAATCGCCCGCATTCATCTGGCGGTGGGCATCCTGCTCACGGTTGGAGCAATGATCGGGTAAATGCCTCCTCGGCTGCCGTCCCGTGGAGGCCCCGTCCACGCTGGCCCAACGGGTTTTTCGGAGCCCACGTTCCTGCGATGTGCTGTCGTCGGCTGCAGCGCCACCGCCGGGCCGTCCCTCGCCCCGTCTCCGGACGATCCGAACGAGAACGGCTCGACATGCTCACGGGCGAGTGGCGGGTCGAGGTCTCATGGAGAGCCGGGTCGAGAGGCGCCGGCCCGACCGGCAGACCGCGAGCGGCGACGACGGAAAGGCGGGATGCATAACACGCATCGCTCGTGGTCTAATAGAGTCGCGAGCACGATGGGAGGGTCATGACGAAGGCTTACGAGATCGACGCTGAAGCAATAGACGCAGTGATTTTTGATCTCGACGGTGTCATTACCCAGACTGCTTCTGTCCACGAAGCGGCGTGGGCACAGCTCTTCAACGAGTACCTGCGCGAGCGTTCGAACGGTGAACCGTTTCGGCCCTTCGAGTCCTCCGACTACCTCGCGTATGTGGACGGGAAACCACGATACGACGGGGTGCATAGCTTTCTGAAATCGCGGGGAATCGACCTTCCCTGGGGTACGGGGCAGGATGCTCCCGAGGAGGAAACAGTGTGCGGGCTGGGCAACCGCAAGAACGACTACTTCCTCGAACAGGTTCGCACCCACGGCGTCGAGCCGTACGAGACCAGCGTTGCTCTCGTACGAGAGTTACAGCGGCAAGGGATCGGCACGGCCTTGATTTCGTCGAGTCGCAATGTGGTCGATGTCCTGAAGTCGGCCGGACTGCTCGATTTGTTCGCGGTACGGGTCGACGGAGTCACTGCGGCCGAACTCGGGATCCCGGGCAAACCCGACCCGGCGGTGTTTCTCGAGGCCGCCGAGCGGCTCGGGGTCCGACCCGACCGGGCGGCGATCGTCGAAGACGCTCAGTCCGGAGTCCAGGCGGGCCGGGACGGTCGGTTCACGATGGTGATCGGCGTCGACCGAGGGAATCAAGCCGAGGAGCTGGCAGCGTCCGGTGCCACGGTGGTCGTCCCCGACCTCGGTGACCTCACCGTGAAGCCCGCACCGACCGTGCCCCGCGCCGACCTGCCATCGGCAACGGATCGGCTCGACGAGATCCGCGAGCGGCTGAGAGGGTCGGAACCCGCCGTGTTCCTCGACTACGACGGCGTTCTCACACCGATCGTGGAACACCCCGACCTGGCCGTTCTCACGGAAGAGAACCGCCGCGTGTTGGCGGACCTCGCTTCGGTCGTCACTGTGGCCGTAGTGAGTGGGCGAGACGTTGCAGACGTGCGAGACAAGATTCGGCTTCCCGGCATCTACTACGCCGGCAGTCATGGCTTCGACATCATCGGACCGACCGGTGAGCCCGTCACCGGTGAAGACCTCGATCAGTTCCGGAAGTACCTCGCCCCGCTCGATACGGCAACGGAGATGCTGGAGCAACGGCTCCGGGGCGTCGAAGGCTCACAGGTAGAGCGCAAGCGTTTTGCCATCGCCGTCCACTACCGGAGGGTGCAGGAGAGCGACTTCGGCCGCGTCGAGGCGGCAGTCCGAGAGACGGCTCCCACGGTTCCCCTCCTACGAGTGACCACCGGCAAGAAGATCTTCGAGTTCCGCCCCGATTTCGACTGGGACAAGGGACGAGCCCTCCAGTGGTTGCTCGGTGAGTTGGGACTCGACCGTCCTGATGTCACCCCTGTGTACCTCGGCGACGACACCACCGACGAGGATGCCTTTCGCGTCATCCGCCGGCGAGGGATCGGAATCGTGGTCGGCCGTGATGGGGAGGCCTCGCATGCCCCCTACTTGCTGGAAGACACCGACGAGGCCATCTCCTTCCTTGCCTGGCTAGCCGGGGAGCGCCGCCGATGAGCAAATGGACGTTGACCTACGATGGGTTCGACCCCGACGCCGAACAGCTCCGAGAAGCCCTGTGCACGCTCGGCAACGGCTACTTCGCAACTCGGGGAGCAGCCCCGGAGGCCGAGGCCGGCCCAGTGCACTACCCGGGCACCTACGTTGCCGGGCTCTACAACCGCCTCGTAACTGAGGTTGGCGGACGGGACATCGTCAACGAGGACCTGGTCAACGTCCCCAACTGGCTGCCCCTCCGGTTCCGAATATCCGGGGAGTCCTGGTTCAACATCGCCGATGTCGCCATCGATGAATACCGCCAGGAGCTCGACCTCCGACAAGGGATCCTCACCCGCCTGTTCACGTTTGAGGATGACCGGGGACGGCGCACCCGGGTGGCTCAGCGTCGCTTCGTGCACATGGGCAATCCGCACGTGGCCGGATTGCAGACCACTTTCTTGCCCGAGAACTGGTCGGGACGTTTGGAGGTGCTATCGGCCATCGACGGTCGCGTCACCAATGCCGGCGTGGCCAGGTACCGCAAGCTCAACAGCCAGCACCTCACCCCGCTGGAGACCGGATTCCCCGACGCGGACACCATGTACTTGCAGGTGGAAACCAACCAATCTCGGGTACGGGTGGCCCTTTCCGGCCGCACCTCGGTGCGGCTCAACGGAGAGACGGTGCCGATCGACCTGACACCGGTGCAAGAGCCCGGGTTTGTTGCCCATGACCTCGAATTCGACGTTTCCGAAGGCAGAGGAATCACGGTGGAGAAGGTCGTCACTCTCTTCACGTCCCGCGACCGCGCCATCTCGGAGCCGGGGTTCGAATCCCGCAGTTGGATCGGCCGCCTCGGCTCCTTCGACGAGCTTTTGCGGACCCACATCCTCGCCTGGGATCTGCTCTGGAGGCGTTTTCACCTCGATAGCGCTGCGGACGAATACGAGGCGATGGTACTCAACGTCCACTCGTTCCACCTGCTGCAGACCGTCTCGAAGCACACCATCGACCTCGACGTCGGGGTACCCGCCCGCGGATGGCATGGTGAGGCCTACCGCGGTCACATCTTCTGGGATGAGTTGTTCATCTTTCCCTATCTCAACCTCCACCTTCCCGACCTGACCCGAGCACTCCTGCTGTACCGGTACCGGCGTCTCCCCGAGGCGCGATGGGCGGCGGTACAGGAGGGACTGGATGGAGCGCTCTACCCGTGGCAAAGCGGCAGCAGCGGACGCGAGGAGAGCCAGATTGTGCACCTCAACCCCGAGTCGGGCCGATGGCTTCCGGACAACAGCCGTCTCCAACGCCACATCAACATCGCGGTCGCCTACAACGTCTGGCAGTACTACCAGACGACGGAGGACGTGGCCTTTCTCGCCTATTTCGGAGCTGAGATGTTGGTGGAGATCGCCCGGCTCCTCGCCAGCCTTGCCACCTACAACAAGGCTCTCGATCGGTATGAGATCCTCGGTGTCATGGGTCCGGACGAGTACCACGATGCCTACCCGGATGCGACCGAACCCGGACTCAACAACAACGCCTACACGAATGTCATGGCGGCCTGGGTGTTGTGCCGGGCGCGGGACGCACTGGCCCTGGTGTCCGAGTTCCGGCGCGATGAGTTGACCGAAAAGTTGCATATCCAACTGGAGGAACTGGAAAGGTGGGAGGAGATCGGCCAGAAGATGCGAGTGGCGTTCCACGACGACGGCATCATCAGCCAGTTCGAGGGGTACGGCGACCTCGAGGAGTTCGACTGGTCCGGGTACGCGAAGAAGTACGGGGACATTCAACGGCTCGATCGCATCCTCGAGGCCGAGGGGGATTCGCCCAACCGCTACAAACTCTCCAAGCAGGCCGATGTCCTCATGCTGTTCTACCTGCTCTCCACCGAGGAGCTGCAGGCCGTTTTCGAGAGGATGGGATATCAGCTCGACGGCGAGGCCATTCGACGGAACATCGACTACTACGATCAGCGCACGTCGCACGGATCGACGTTGAGCCGGATCGTCACCGCTTGGGTGCTGGCCCGGTCGGATCGCAGGCGGTCGTGGGAATCCTTCCGACAAGCGCTGGTGAGCGACGTGGCGGATATCCAGGGAGGTACAACCCCCGAGGGCATTCACCTGGGTGCAATGGCCGGGACCGTCGATCTCGTGCAACGGGGCTTCACCGGGATCGAGACGAGAGAGGACACGCTGTGGCTCGACCCGTCGATCCCGGAGGAGCTGGGGGAGCTCCGATTTGAGATCCGATATCGGGGTCATGTACTCGATTTCCATATCACCCCCGAGCAGCTCACCGTCGCCACGCATCCCGGACACGCCCACCCGGTGCGGCTGGGCATACGAGACCAGATCATCGACGTGCAGGCGGGCACCACCGAGACGGTGAGCCTCTGAAGCCCCGTTTTCCACACCGGCGCGCCGCAACCCGGTCGCGGCCCCTATCCGGCGAGGAAAACCCTGATCACATCTGCCGTGGTTCGAGGGCACTCACCGATCACGGCATGGCCCGCATCGGGAAGGATCCGCACGACTGCATCCCGCAACCGACCCGCTATGTCGGTCGCCGTCGCCGAGTATTCCTCATCGGCTGCACCGGCCATCACCAGCACGGGCATCCGCAGTTCTCCCAACCGGTCGCCGAGATAGGGTTGCGCCCCCTGCCCCATTCCGACCAGCGCCGCCGCCAGGCCGTCGACGGTGTTCTCGAGACGCGCTGAGCGATCGTCGGTTCGCCAGGTGGAATCTCGTTCCTCGAGGCCGGTGAACATGGGCATGCTCAACCATTGGTCGATGAAGGCGACGAGGCCCATCGACTTCAGCTCGAGTGCCCGGTCCTCGTCGGCGCGGCGCCGTTCGTTCCGCTCATCTTCGCCCGGGATACCGGCGGATGCCGATAGCAGAACGAGATGCGAAACCAGCTCGGGTCGTTGGAGAGCTACCGCCAGCGCCACCCTCCCCCCTTGGGAGTACCCGATCAGCGGAACAGGTCTCCGACAGGAGGCGAGCACCTCAGAAACGGTGGCCGCGGCCGAGCAGAACGATGCGGGGACCCCGGCCGAGCGACCATGGCCGGGGAGGTCGGGAGCAAGCACCTCGTGGCCCACGAACCCGCCGAACTCGGCGAACATCGCACCGGTTTGGGTGAAGCCGTGGAGAGCCACCAGTGGCGGCGGCCGGCCCGCATACCTGCGCACCCACAGTCGTCCGGTTCCATCCATGAGCTGTATTGTGGCCGCTCATGAAGCGGAGCAACCGCAACTATGCCTTCACGACCGCCTTTGTCGACGCGCTGGTGGCCGTCGGGCTGCGGAACGTCTGCATCACTCCCGGTTCGCGCAACAGTCCGCTGGCCTTCGCCTTTGCCGATCATCCGGGAATCACCGACTGGATCCATCACGACGAGCGATCGGCGGCCTTCTTCGCCCTCGGTCTGGCCGCCGCTTCCCGTCTACCCGTCGGCGTCGTCACCACTTCGGGCACTGCCGCCGCCGAGCTGCACCCCGCGGCTCTCGAAGCCCGGCTGGCCCGGGTGCCGTTGCTGCTGATGACCGCCGACCGACCGCCGGAACTGCGCGATGTGGGGGCACCGCAGGCGATAGACCAGCTCGGACTCTTCGGAAAGGCAGCCAAGTGGTTCCACGAGGTGGCAATCCCAGACCCACGGCTGGGCAGCTACCCGAGCGCCCTGGCCACCCGGGCGTGGGCGGCGGCCCTGGACCTGCCGCACGGCCCGGTTCATCTGAACTTTCCGTTCCGTGACCCTTTGGCTCCGGTGCCGGTGAGCGGCGACGTAGCGGAGCAACCTGAGCCGGTACGCGCTCCGAGCTACGCGCCGGGGCTGCTCGAACCGGATCCAACCACCCTCGACCACATCACCGCGAAGGTGTCCGGCCGGCGACTCCTGCTGCTGGTAGGGCCCCTGGATCGGCCCCACTTCCCCGAAGCAGTGGCGATGCTGGCCGCCCGCGCCGACTCTCCCGTGGTGGCCGACCCACTGTCACAGCTCCGGGCCGGCACCCATGACCGGACCCATGTGATCACTACCGGAGATTCGCTCTCCCGGGTTGGACGTCTCGATCTCGATCTCGAACCGGAGATGGTGATTCGCTTCGGAGCGGCCCCGACTTCCAACGCCCTCTCCTCCTGGCTGGCCGACCACCCCCACATACCGCAGATCGTGGTCGACGAAGCCGACTGGCGGGATCCGGGAGGGAGCGCCGCCACCATGATTCGCTGCGATCCAATCGCCTTCGCCCGGCATCTGGCGACAACGATCGATCCCGCTCCCCCCGGCTGGGCTGCGGATTGGGGGGAAGCCGACCGGACCGCTCGTGCCGCACTAGGCAACTCCTTGACCTTCCCGAGCGAACCGGCGGTGGTAGCCGCGCTGGCCGAGGTGCTGGTGGATGACGCGATCCTCTATGTCGGTTCCTCGATGCCGGTGCGCGACGTTGACACTTTCTTTCCTTCGATCGACCGTCGAGTGCGCATCATGTCCAACCGGGGCGCCAACGGTATCGACGGACTGATCTCGTCGGGTCTCGGGGCTTCCGTCGTAGGCCGGCCGGTGGTCATCTTGAGCGGCGACCTGTCGCTCCTGCACGATCTCACCGCCCTGGGTACTGCGGCCCGCTTCGAACTGCCGGTCACGGTGATCGTTGTCAACAACGACGGAGGAGGCATCTTCCACTTCCTGCCACAGGCAGGTTTCCCGCAACATTTCGAGAAGTTGCTGGGCACTCCGCACGGCACCGACTTTCGGTCGGCGGCGGGTGTCTTCGGTGTCGAACACCAACTAGTGGAAGACGAGGGCGTCTTCCGAGAACTCGCCGGCAAGCCGGCCGAAGGTCCCCGGCTCCTCGAGATCCGCACGAACCGTGCCGAGAACGTCGCCATCCACCACGAGGCCTGGCGAGCGGTGGCCTCAGGCTTCGGTCAGAAGATTGAGTAGCGGCCGGAACTTCAATCTGGTTTCTTCCAATTCCCGTTCGGGCCGTGAACCGGCAACGATGCCCGCGCCGGCATAGAGCTGGGCCGTATCACCTCTGACCAGCGCGCAGCGAAGCGCCAGCGCGATCTGTCCATCGCCGCGGCCGTCGACCCATCCGATGCCTCCCGAATACCAACCACGGTCGATGCGCTCGGCCTTCCTGACGAATGCCAGTGCCTCGGTGCGAGGCAGGCCACCCACGGCCGGAGTGGGATGGAGCATCCCGGCGAGTTCAATCACCGATCGGGGTGCCGACAGCACTCCGATCACCTCTGAGGCGAGGTGCTGGACGTTGGCCATCTTGAGCAGAGCCGGTGTGGACGGTGCGGTCAAGTGCTCCGCAACCGGAGTGAGTCTGGCGACAATGTCTTCAACGACCACAGTGTGTTCGCGGCGATCCTTCGGGCTCGCCATCAGCGCTTCTCCAAATGCCCGGTCGTCGTCCTCTCCGTCGCCACGAGGTGCAGACCCGGCCAGGGGTTGCGAGCGGACGCGTTCTCCCCGGCGCTCGACCAGGAGTTCGGGGGTGGCGCCGACGAAGGTCCGGTCCGCTTCCTGCCAGCCGAACGCAAAGCATCCGGCATAGGCCGATCGCAACCTCGCCACCAGATCGAAGGGTACCGCCGATACGTCGGCTCGCACGATCACCGAGCGGGCCAGTACCACTTTCTCCATGGTCCCGTGCTCGATCGCGTCGGCTGATTCGCGAACCACCTCCACCCACTCGGCCGGGGCGGGGCGTGATTCGATGGCATGGTCGGCCGCCTGTACGCTGGTCGGAGGGTCCTGCCGGCGCAGTTGGGCCAACATGGCAAGCACCTCCGTTCCGGTCCGACCGGGCGGCAAAGTCACTACCAGGCGACGAGAACCGGCTTCCGTGACGACGGCGACCAGCGGCAGGATGGCGGCCGTCGAAGCGAACCCATCCCATTCGGGTCGATGGGGTCCGTTCGGATCAAACGAGAACCCGACCAGCGCCCGCAAGCCGGGGTCCAGGCGATGCATCCACCCGAGCGAGGAGGCCAGCAACTCGAACCGGTCGTAGCCGTACGGAGCAACCGTCCGCCAGGCTACGCCCAGGCCCCCCACCTCGGATCTTTCGGGCCTCCCGAAGTACCCGGCCGTGGAGAAGAGATGGGCTCCGGACCGGACCAGCTCGAGCGGGTCTGTGTCGACGACGACCGAAGCGGTCCGATATCGGCTTGTGTCGCCCGAAAGCCGGGCAGCCAGTTCTTCTAGGGCGGAAGGCGGTAAGAGCACGGATCGGCATTCTAGGAACTGCGAGGCTGTTCAACCGGGAAGGAGACGCCGCACCTCGTCGGCAATGAGGCGGGCGACGAGAGCCGGGCGCTCCATCGGCAGGAAGTGCCCTGTCTCCGGGATCACACAATACCGACCATTCGGAAACTCACCGGCGAGATGCTCGACAAAGGCTCGAGGGTGGGTGTGAGACGACTCGCCGGCGAGGATGAGGACCGGAATACCCACTTCGGACAGACGGTCATAGGCCCCGTGGGCGGAACCCGACCGGTAGGCGTCGGCCTCCAACTGGGGAGCGCAAGCAAGCCAGAAGCGCCCCTCACGCTCGACCAACCCGCCGTCGACATACGCTTGAAGGGCACGCTCATCCCATGATCTGAAGGCCGCCTTCGACGCAAAATGCGCCAGGGCTTCGTCGGGAGATGAGAACGAAGGCCGCCGCCGCATTGCCCCGATCGCCAGCGGGTGCTCCTCGATACGTTGAAAGGGGGGCGGGAAAATGATCGGCTCGATGAGAATGAGACCCTCCAGGATTCCTTGATCGAGCAGGTCGGCCATCACCAGGGTGGCTCCACCCATCGAGTGCCCCACTCCGTACTTCGGAGGGCGGTACTCAGGCCGACGGATGAGGTCGACGGCTGCGCGGGCAGTGTCCCACCAGTCGAAGGGCGCCGCAGACGCTGCCGAGCCTCCGTGGCCGGGAGCGTCCCAAGCCGTGATCGAACCTTCCCACCCGGCGACCCGCAACTCGGCAACGACCGGATCCCAGACTTCTTTGCAGAAACCGGTGGCGTGGGCCAGGAAGAGGTGACCGGGTGAGGCTCCCGGCCGATCCCGTCGTTCAATGGCGGAAGACAAGGCAATCTGACCTAGGTGTCGTCGACCTCGAACGTGACGGCGCTCTCCATTCTCACCACCCCGTCGATCCGACGAACCATCTCTTCAAGCAAACGCTTGTCCGTCCGGGTCGGCAGGCAACCGGAGAGCACAACGATTCCGTCGGAAACGTCGACGTCGAGAGAATCGGCGTCCAGCAGCAAGACCCGATTGATGATGTCCTCACGGATCTCATCCTCGACGACATCGTCGGGCCTGGTGAAGACGGTCACCACATCCCCCCGGCTGATGATGCCTTGCAGGACTCCCTCGTCGTTGACCACCGGCAACCGCTTGACGTGGTGGTGAGACATGACGCGGGCCGCTTCCGTGACGCTTGCTTCCGGATAGATGACCACGGGATGAGTGGACATGACCTCGCCAACCGTATCCGCTTCGACCACCGTGTCCGGCTTGTGCATGAGAGCGTCGAGAAGCCTTCGGTGCGTCTTGTCGGCTTCGCGCTCCAAGAAGTCGGCTTCGGTGATGATCCCGACCAGCTTGCCATTGGTGTCGACAACGGGCAATCCGCTCACCCCTGCTTCGACCATCCGGCGGGCAGCCGCTTTGAGGCTGTCCTCCGGTGCCACCGTCAAGACATCGATGCTCATGATGTCGAGCACCCGCATCGTTACCCTCCTTTGACGACCAGCACGTCGCAGTGGGCGAGATGCACGACGCGATGGCTGGTGCTACCCAGAAAGAGAGCGGCCAGCTCACCCCTGCCGCGTGAACCTATCACTATCAACCCTGCCCCGACTTCTTCCGCGTATTCAACGAGGGCATCGGCCGGGTATCCACTCAAATCGACCCGCTTGACCGGGGCCGAAGTCTCTTTCAGCAGCGGATCGGCGATCGCCCATACCGTGTCCCGTTGTGCATTCTCGAGTTGGGCGATATCGGCGGGCACCTGATTGAGAACGGCCAGCAGCGTTCCCGGGATATGGAGAGCATGGACCACGTGGAGTTCCGCCGACAGAGCCTCGGCCAGCTCGATCGCCCGGCGGAGCCCGTGGGCGCTGTGTTCCGATTCGTCGACTCCGACGACAATGATCATGGCTGCGGCTCCCCCCACTGTTCCGGTGGGTACTGCTGCTCCTTGCGGGCGGCCAGTCGCGCCGCGTAGGCGGCGGCTTCTGTTCTTCTGGTCATTTCGAGCTTGCTGAGCAGATTCGACACATAGTTCTTGACCGTCTTCTCGGCCAGGAACATCTCGTCGGCAATCTCCCGGTTGGTGAGACCATCCGCAATCAGGTCCAGAATCTTGCGCTCCTGAGGCGACAGGCGAGCCAGAAGCGGGTCGTCCGGCTCTTCGCCCCGGATCTTGCGGAAGACACGTTCCGTCATGGTCGGATCCAACAGCGACTCGCCTCGGCCAACCCGCCGAACGCTCTCCACCAGCTCATCACCTTTGATGCGCTTCAGGACGTAACCGGAGGCTCCGGCCACAATGGAGGCGAACAGCGCCTCTTCGTCGGCAAATGACGTCAGCATGAGCACCTTGACGTCGGGCCAGCGTGACCGAATCTCTCGACAGGCTTCGATTCCGGTGGCGTCCGGCAGCCGAACGTCCATGACCACCACGTCGGGAGAGTCGTATCCCACCCGTCGGACCCCCTCTTCGGCGGTGCCGGCCTCCCCGACGACCTCGATGCCGTCCTCGGCGTCGAGCAGCGTCATCAAGCCCTGCCTGACGATCTCGTGGTCGTCGACGATCAGCAACCGCAACCGCATGGCCTCCTTGTCATGACCTCAGGCTACCCGGCGAGGCTCAAGAGACTGCCTATGCCGCCCGAGGCAATATCGAATGGTTTCCCGTCCCGGGTAGCCTGACAGGATGCATGATCCGATCATCCCGTCCTATCGCCTGGCGAAGCTGGTGTCGGCTGCCTCAGTGGTCACTCGCCAAACTGATCTGACTGCGGTGCTGCAGACGACGGTCGACACCGGCATGGAGCTCACCGGCGCTGCTTTCGGGGCCCTGGGGGTGTTGGGCGAACACGGTGCGCTCATTCAGTTCGTGCACGGCGGACTGGATGCAAAGACCGCAGCCGCAATCGGCCATCTTCCCCAGGGGCGGGGCCTGCTGGGGATCATCACCGAGATGGGCAAGACGGTACGGATCGAGCGGATCGACGATCATCCTGATTCCGTGGGTTTCCCACCTCACCACCCCTCGATGGAAACCTTCCTTGGGATCCCCATCACGGTGGGAGGCGAGACGTTCGGCAACCTCTATCTCACCGACAAACCGGGAGGTTTCACCGGTGACGACGAAGCATTGGTAGAGGCGTTGGCGGCGATCGCCGGCACGGCGATCGCCACCTCTCGGATGCACGGCAGGCTGCGTCGCGCAGCCGTCGTCGAAGACCGTGAACGCATCGCTCGAGATCTTCACGACGCCATCATTCAGGACTTGTTCGCGGTAGGCCTGTCCCTCCAGTCGCTGGGACAGAAGGTCGAGAACCCGACGGTCAAATCCAGCCTGGCCGAATCGGTGCAGCGCCTCGATGAAGCCATCGCCTCCCTCCGCAAATTCATCTTCGACCTTCGGCCGCCGGTCTGGACCCGCCGTAGCCTCAGGGGGGAACTCTCGGATCTCATGGGCCAGTTGGCCGAGCCCTACGAGGCGAGCGTAGATCTCACCGTTACGGGCGATGTCAACGACCTACCCGGCGAGGTAGTCGATGACGTGGTCCAGGTCGTTCGTGAAGCAACCAGCAACGCTCTCCGGCACTCGGGTGTCGGCCGGGTGAACGTGAGTGTGCAACGGGGCGCCGACCGACTCGTCACCACGGTTTCGGACCGGGGACGGGGATTCGACCCGGACACGGTCGAGCGGGGCATGGGTCTCGACAATCTGCGAGCGCGAGCCCGCGACGCCAACGGCGATGCTGAGATCGTCAGCCGGGCAGGATTCGGCACCACCGTCCGGGTAGTGCTGCCCGTCTAGGCATCTGTGCGTCCGGCTCCTAGTCCGGCTGAATCCTCGGTGCCGGCTTTCTGGGTTCTTCCACCTCGATCGGGACCTTTCTGCCGGCCGTCATTTCGGCCGGGACGGGGACCCGAACCATCAGCACACCGTTCTCGTACACGGCCGATACGGTGTCGGGTTCGACACCTTCCGGAAGCAGGACGGCGCGCTCGAACGATCCGAAGCGGCATTCGCGCACGAAGCGATGCTCGTCTTCGATCTCCCGGTCGAACCGCTTGTGCCCCCGAATGCGGAGGACATTCTCCTCGACTTCGATCTCGAGATGCTCGCCCGGATCAATGCCGGGCAGTTCGGCCCTGACCACCAGCGTATCGCCCTCCCGGTAGACATCCGTGTCGGGCCGCCAGTCCACGTCCTCGCCTACCGGCGGGACCCCCCCGAGGACGGAATGGAGTTGGCGTTCGAGAGTTTGCATCCCGCGCTCCAGCGAGGTCAAGGCGTCGAACGGCGCCCAACGAGTGATCGCCATGTGTCACCTCCTCACTCACTCCCTTCATACTCCGGAACGAGCCTGAGAGGTAGAGGCGAAGGTCAACCGGCGCGGCTTCGTCGCGCCGATGCCCTCGCCTCTGTCCCGCACCGTGCTCGATGAACCGGCGCTCTGCCGGGCGTTCCGATGGCCCCGGACGGCAACGGCCACAGTGACGAACTCACCCGGCGCTGCCTGAAAGCCAAAGAGGTCAAGTATTTGCGGTTTGTCAGGCGTGCTGAGACACGCGACGTGACGTCATCCGGCGTCGCACCCATTTCTCCAACTCGACGGCCCAGAAAACGCCGGTGGAAACCACCAGGACCACCGCCAGGTCGGACGCCGCCAGAGCTTCGGTGTGCAAGATAGTCTGCAGTGGAGCCCAGTAGACGATGGCGATTTGGACCGACAGTGTGAGAAGCACGGTCCAGAGCAGTGGCTTGTTGGTGCCGATCCCGATCGCAAGAAGCGATTGGCGTTCTGACCGAATCGCCAAAGCATTGCCCAACTGCAGCAGTGCGAGTGTCGTGAAGATCATGGTTTGCCAGGGCCGACCGGTTGCCTCGGCCCACACCCCGAGCCCCAGGGTCACGAAACCCATCAACAGTCCGATGAAGATGACCTGCTGCCACACGCCTTGAGCGAAGATGCTCTCGTCGGGCGGTCGGGGATCACGTTCCATCACATCGGGCTCTGCAGGCTCGACACCGAGCGCCAGGCCGGGAAACCCGTCGGTGACGAGATTGATCCACAGGATCTGGACCGGCAGCAGGGGAATGGCCAGCCCCACAAACGGCCCTAGGAACATGACCCAGATCTCGCCGGCGTTCGAGGTGAGGGTGTAGCGCACGAAACGGCGAATGTTGTTGTAGATTCGCCGACCCTCGCCGACTGCAGTGACTATGGACGCGAAGTTGTCATCGGTGAGGACCATGTCGGCGGCTTCCTTCGCCACCTCGGTGCCCGTCACTCCCATGGCTACCCCGATGTCGGCGGCCCGCAGCGCCGGCGCGTCGTTGACGCCGTCGCCGGTCATCGAAACGATGTCCCCGCGCTCTTTCCAGGCTTGCACGATGTCCAGCTTCTGCTCGGGCGAGGTCCTGGCATACACTGCGACCTTGGAAACGTGCGTAGCCAAGCCATCGGCCTGCTCGGCTGCGAGCTCCGCTCCCGTCATCACCTGTTCGTCCCCCTCGAGAATGCCGAGCCTCTCCCCGATGGCTCTGCCCGTGTCCGGATGGTCGCCGGTGATCATCACCGGCGTGATGCCGGCTGTGAGACACGCCTCAACGGCGGGACGGGATTCGGCCCGGGGAGGGTCGGCCATGGCCACGAGGCCGTACAGGACGAGATCCTGCTCTGCCTCGAGCATGTGGCCGAGTTCACCGTCCAGGACGACCTGACCGGCAATCCCCAGCACTCGGTAGCCTTCGGCCGCCATACTCGCGGCCTGATCGAGCACAGCGGCGCGCAGTTCTGGTGTGAGGTCGAGATCACCGTCGTCGGTGGCCACCTTCTCGATGGAGTCGATGGTCGCCTCGATCGCTCCCTTGGTTGCCACGAGTCCCGCGCTGCCATTCGTGGTGCGGTGAATGGTGACCATCCGTTTTCGTTCCGAGTCGAAGGGGATCTCGGCCGTGCGCGGGAACTGCCGATTGACCCGCTCCCGATCGAACCCGGCCTTGGCCGAGAGCGCCAGCAGGGCTCCCTCCGTTGGATCACCGGCAACCGCCCATTCGTCCCCCATCTCCGCCGGGGGTACGAGCACGGCGTCGTTGCAGAGCGCGGCGGCGGTCAGCAACGAACCAAGCGGCGTGCCGGCCTCGATCTGGGCCGGTTGCCCGTCGATGACGATCTGACCCGACGGCTCGTAGCCGGACCCCGTGACCTCGCCTTCTCGTTCCAGGGTCCACACTTTCTCGACCAGCATTCGCCCCTCGGTCAGGGTGCCGGTCTTGTCGGTGCAAATCACCGTCACCGATCCGAGGGTCTCCACCGCGGGAAGCTTGCGAATGAGTGTGTGGTGACGAATCATACGCTGAGCGCCCAAAGCCAGTCCGATGGTCACCACCGCCGGAAGGGCCTCGGGTATCGCGGCCACCGCCAGACTCACCGCAACGAGGAACATGTCCTCGACGTCCTCTCCACGGGCCACACCGACGGCAAACACAACGATGCAGATGACGATCGCCGCGGCGGCGAGCCAGCGACCGAGTACCGCCAAGCGGCGCTGCAACGGGGTCTGCGGTGCCTGGTGGGCCTTGAGCAACCCGGCAATCTGCCCCAGGGCGGTGTCCATGGCCGTGCCGACCACAACGCCGCGTCCCCGACCGTAGACCACCGCCGTCCCCTTGAAGACCATGTTGTAGCGATCCCCCACCAGTTCACCGGAGTCCTCCGTGAGGACATCGGTGGTCTTATCGACCGGCACCGATTCGCCGGTGAGCGGGGCCTCATTGACCCGGAGGTTGGGACATTCGGTGAGGCGCACATCGGCTGCAACCACATCGCCGGCATCGAGCACCAGGAGGTCGCCCGGGACCAACTCGGGGGCAGTGACCGTCAGCTCGGCACCGTCCCGGACGACCCGAGCACTGGGTGCAGCCATCGTGCGCAGCGCGGCCATTGCCTGTTCGGCTCGATACTCCTGAAAGAAGCCAATGGCGGCGTTGAGAATCACGATGGCGCCGATAACGATGGCGTCCGTCGGTTCACCGATCGCCACCATGATCCCGGCGGCGACGAGCAGGACCACGATCATGGTGTTGGCGAATTGCAGAAGGAAGAGGCGCCACGCCGGTCGGGTGGGCTCTTCCTCGAGTTCGTTCGGCCCGTACTGCTCCTGCCGCTCAGCGACCTGGGCGCCCGACAATCCCAAGCTCAAGCTGGTGTCGAGCCGGGCCGCGACGGCTTCGGCGTCTTCTGTCCACCAGGGATGAGCGGTATGTGACAGGGAGGTGGTCATGCGTCCAGCTTCTCGGCGTCGGCTTAGCCTAAACGAGGGACCGGCCCCGGCCACCTTCGCCCGAGGTGCAGGCCTTCCAAACCCGGAGCCCACACTCCGACCCGAGTCGGCCTACCGGACCGTGCTAGTAACATACCCCATAGGGTATCCAAGGGAGACTGTGATGCAGTTGGATGAAGCCACCGTCGCCGATGTGATGCCGCGTCTGCGTCGAATCGAAGGTCAGGTTGCCGGCATCGCCCGTATGGTGGAGACCAACCGCGAATGCCGCGATGTCGTGCAGCAGATTGCCGCCGCGTCGAAAGCGCTCGACCGGGTCGCCTACAAGATGCTCGCCGCCCACTTGAAAAGCTGCCTCCTCGACGAGGAAGCGGCAGCAGCGTCCGGCTACACGCCGCAGGAGCTGGAGAAGCTCTTCATGACGCTTGCCTGACAGGAGATTTGCAGCATGGAACATACTCGCTACGGAATGGTGGTCACGACAAGCCGCTCGATGGTCGAAGCCGAGGAGGCGATCACAAAGAGCCTGGCGAGTGAGGGCTTTGGCATCCTCACGGAAATCGACGTCGCCGCCACACTGAGGGAGAAGCTGGGAGTCGAAAGGACCCCCTACAAGATTCTCGGAGCCTGCAATCCTCTCCTCGCCAATCGCGGGTTGGAGGCTGAAGCAGACCTGGGGTTGCTGCTGCCGTGCAACGTGGTGGTGTATGCCAGGGGCGACCGGACGGTGGTGGCGGCGTTGGAGCCGCAGTTGATGGCGGATGTGACCGACAACCCGGAGTTGCAGGAGGTCGCTGCGGAAGCACGGGGCCGGCTCGAGAAAGCGCTGGCCCGTCTCGAGAGCTGACTCAGCCAGGGCTTCTTGATACCTGCCGCTCGCTCTGCTTCTCGCTCAAGGTCGGAGCCGGGTGGGCGGTACTAGCCTCGGGGTGAGAGGAGACCGTTTGCCGGCAAACATCGTTGTGCTGGGTGGAGGTATCGGCGGCCTGCTGACCGCCAACCTGCTGGCGAGACGGCTCGACCGCACCAAAGCCTCCGTCACTTTGGTCGACGCCACCGGCATGCATGTCTTTCAACCCGGCTGGCTCTATGTCGCCCTCGACCAAGCCCACACTCGATGGCTGGCGCGCGATACCAGGGCGCTGCTCAGGCGCGAGGTTTCTCTAGTGATCGATGAGGCCTCCAAGATCGACCTCGACGGCCGGCGGGTTGATCTGGCCCGTGGGGATCACCTCGACTTCGATTACCTCGTCATTGCCACCGGAGCATCGCTGGCACGGGATGAGATCCCCGGCTTNNCTTCTCGTCGAGGAATACCTCCGGAAACGCAACGTTCGAGATCACACCACGATCACGTTCCTCTCGCCGATCGATCGGGTGGTTCCGATCGTGACGGTGACCGACCTGGTCGCCGGATACTTCGCAAGAGCCGGCATTGCGGTCCGCACCGGTTTCGACCTGGAACGGGTCCAAGGTGATGCTCTCGTGTCCCGACGAGGTGAAGTGGCGCCGTTCGACCTCGCCGTCAGTATCCCCCCCAACCGCGGGGCCGCCATCGCCGTCTCCTCAGGCCTCGGCGACTCCCGAGGTTGGATACGAGCCGACCCGCGAACCCTGGCCGTCCGGGGAACCAAAGACGTCTTCGTAGTGGGCGATGCCAGCAATCTCCCCACTTCCAAGAACGGATCGACCGCCCACTTCGAGGCTCCGCGCGTGGCCGAACAGATCATTGCTTCCGTGGAAGACCGGGTCCCGAACCCGGTCCGGACGCGCTACCGGGGACTCGTGATCTACCCGTTGGAGGTGGGAGGAGGCAAGGCCACGGTGCTCGTATTCGACTACGACCGTCCACCCAAACCCATGCGCGCCAATCGTTTCTGGCACTTCGCGACCTGGGCTTTCAACCGGATCTACTGGCACACGGTGAAGAGCGGCCTCCTGTAGGTGATCCCCGCGGAAGGAGTCCTCCCCAATAGGGTCTTTCGGCCCCATGATCAGCTGCAGGAGGCACCCTAGTCTGCAGGACATGCACAGTCTGCAGTCTCCGCAACGAAGGTGCAACGCATGAGCATGCTGACGACCAAGGATCTCCAGCAGCTGCTGCACGTCGACCGCTCCACCATCTACCGCATGGCCGAGGCCGGTCAACTGCCCGCCATGAAGGTCGGTCGCCAGTGGCGTTTCCCGGCGGACCGGATAGAACGCTGGCTCGATGAGCGCAACATGCGACCCGTCGAAAAGGCACCCACTCGGGACCTCGCCTTCAACGGCGATTCACTCACCACCCTCCTCCCCGGCGAATACGTCAGCTCGATCGGCGATCTCTTCGGAGAGATGCTGGGGGTGATGGTGGTGGTGACCGACATGGACGGCACCCCTCTCGTTGAGCCTTCCAACCAGTGTGGCCTCTTCAAGGTGGTCAACGAGCGACCGGGCGCCGTCGAGCAGTGCGTCGCAGATTGGCGAGAACTGGCTCACGATTTGGATCTGACCCCCCGCTTTGCTCCCAGCCACCTGGGTTTGCTGTGCGCTCGCAGCTATGTGCGGGTCGGCTCTGAGCTACGGGGCATCATTCTCGCCGGTGGCATAGCTCCCGAGCGGTGGCCACCCCCCACTTCCCAGATCGAACAGATCTCGGCAGACTTCGGTGTCGACGCCGATCTCATCACCGACCACCTGGACGAGGTCTTCCACCTCAGCGCCGATGCCCGGCAACGAGTATTGGACCTACTCCCTCGCCTCGCCAAGTTCTTGTCCGAGGTGACCAACGAACGTGTACGACTCCTCGGCAAACTCGACGCTATCGCCGCGCTCGCCGGGGCTTCCCCAAGCTAGAAGGAGTTCTCGAAATGAAGAAACTGCTGGTCCTGGGAGCCGGAACCGCCGGCACCATGGTGGTCAACAAACTCCGTCACCGGCTCGACGCCGACGATTGGCAGATCACCATCGTCGACCAGGACCCAACCCACTACTACCAGCCGGGATTCCTGTTCATACCCTTTGGGATGTATGCGCGGCACGATGTCGTGAAGCCCAAGCGGGATTTCATCCCGCCCGGGGTCGATATGATCCAGGCCGACATCGAGGAGATCGAGGCCGATAAGAACCGCGTGAAGATCGATGGCGATCGCTGGCTCCAGTACGACTTCCTGGTCATCGCCACCGGGACTCACCTCGCCCCGGATGAAACACCCGGTCTCGAAGCACTCGGCGACGAAGGCCCCGACAACATCCACACTTTCTACACCCTCGACGGTGCCATGAAGCTGGAGAAGTATCTCCGCACCTTTCAGGGGGGCAAACTGGTCATGAACATCACGGAGATGCCTTTCAAGTGCCCGGTTGCCCCGCTGGAGTTCATCTTCCTGGCCGACTGGTGGCTCCAGGAGAAGGGTCTGCGGGACGACACGGAGCTGACATTCGTCACCCCCTTGCCCGGAGCTTTCACCAAGCCGGTCGCCTCCAAGGCCCTCGGGGGGATGCTGGAGGAAAAGAAGATCGACCTGGTGCCCGACTTCAACATCGAGATGGTCGATTGGGATGCCGGCAAGATCGTCGCCTATTCCGAAGACGAGGTCGACTACGACTTGCTGGTCTCCATCCCGCTCAACATGGGTGCCGATGTCGTCGGTCGCGCCGGCCTGGGCGACGAACTGAACCACGTCCCCGTCGACAAACACACCTTTCTGTCCGGCAAGCACGAGAACGTCTTTGCTCTTGGAGATGCGGCCGCCCTGCCTACCTCGAAGGCGGGCTCGGTCGCCCACTTCGCCGTGGAACTGTGGACGGAGAACTTCCTCCGATACATCGACGGGCTGGAGATGCTCGAGCATTTCGACGGGCATGCCAACTGCTACATCGAATCCGGCCATGGCAAAGGGCTGCTGATCGACTTCAACTACGACACCGAACCCTTGCCGGGCAAGTATCCGCTCCCGGGAATCGGACCCTTCTCACTTCTCGAGGAGACCGAGATGAACCATTGGGGCAAGCTGATGTTCCGCTGGATGTACTGGAACATCCTGCTCAAAGGCAAGGAGATGCCGGTCCCGGCCCTGATGTCGATGGCCGGCAAATGGAGCGTAGGGTGATGAGCGCCGCCACCATCTCCCCCGCTTCTCTCGAAGAGCTCGACCGCAAACTCGACGCGCTCGCCGCCCGGGTGGAGACGATCGCCGAGGAAGCGATCATCCAACGCCAGCGCCGGGAAGCGTGGGTGGAGCTACTCGAAGACGTCCGCCCCATCACCAACCAGGCGTTCGAGATGGCCGTCGAACAGCTCGATGAGGTCGAGGAATACGTGAACCTCGATGATCTGGGCCATCTGACCAAGCGGTTGTTGCGAAACACGAGGAACCTGGAGACGATGCTCGACCAGCTCGAGAGCGTCATGGAACTGGTGCACGACGCGGCACCGATCGGACGCAGAGCCTTCATCTCACTCATGGAGAAACTGGAGGAATTCGATCGAAAGGGTTACTTCGAGTTCGCCCAGGAGGCCTTCGGAGTCTTCGATGAGATCGTCGAATCATTCACCAAGGAGGACGTGCGGGCACTGGGAGACAACATCGGACTGATCCTGCAGACGGTCAAGGAGATGACCCAACCTCAACTCATGGGCATGGTCCGGCGAACCGTCTACACCGTGCGTGAGCAGGAACCTCCTCAGGACGTAACCCTGCGAAGCTTGGTGAAACAGATGCGTGATCCGGCGGTGAGACGCGGCCTGGCCATGATGCTCATGACGCTGCGTTCCGTATCAGAAGGCTCGGAGACTTCCGGAATCGAAGACGATTCGTGACGAAAGGAGAAGCCAAGATGGCAACCGAAGTGATAGGTGGAGTTGAAGTCCACGTAGACGATGAGGGGTTCATGACGGACCCGAGTGAATGGACCGAGGAACTGGCTCCGGCCCTTGCCAAGGAGATCGGCATCGACGACTTGACCGATGCCCACTGGAAGGTGATCCGATTCCTGCGGGACGACTTCGCCCAGGAAGGGCAGACGGCCACGCTGCGGCGGGTGTCGACGATGGCGAACGTGCCCACCAAAGAGCTCTACCAGCTCTTCCCGAAGAAGCCGGCCAAGAAGATGTCATACATCTCCGGACTCCAGAAGCCCGTGGGATGCGTGTGAGGAACGCAGAGTCACAGGAGACTCAGAACTCTGCCTGAGAAAAGGAGAAGGATTTGCCTCCAAAGTTCGACGACGAAGGTACCGACCGAAAGCTCTGCATCATCGTATCCAAGGGAACCATGGAATGGGCTACCGCCTCCATGGTGCTCGGGAACGCCGCAACGAGCGAAGGTATCGAACTCCACGTGTTCTTCACGTTCTGGGGATTCGACGCCATCATCGACAAGCGGATGGACAAGCTGAAGGTCTCGCCGGTGGCGAACCCCTCGATGAAGATCCCCGGCACCGAAGTGGGGATGGCCAACATGCTGGCCGCCTTGCCGGGTATGACGGCTTTCGCTTCCAGCATGATGAACAAGGAGATGGACAAACTTCAGGTGCCCCCGCACCGCGAGTTCATGCAGATGGTGCACGACTCCGGCGCCAAGTTCTGGGCCTGCCGGCTGACCTTCGACATGATGGAGAACACCATGGGTCTGACCAAAGACGACCTGTGGGAAGGTGTCGAGGACATCATCAGCGCCAACGACTTCATGGAACTCTCCGAGGGAGCCCAAATCATCTTCATATGAGACCGTTCGACCCGCCGGGACCTCGGCGGGTCGTTCGCGTCGGACAGGACGAAGGGGAATTGAGTCGGGACTTACTCCCCTAACCTTGTTCTGTGGGCCGCGCCACCATGACGTTCGGCCTGACCCTCGAGGAGGCACAACCGTGAACAAGAAGGTCGCCACGATCGACGGCAATGAGGCCGCGGCCTACGTGGCACACAAAACCAACGACGTCATCGCCATCTACCCGATCACACCGGCCTCGCCAATGGGCGAGCTGGCCGACGCCTGGTCGGCAAACGACCAGAGGAATCTCTGGGGCGAAGTCCCCGAAGTGATCGAGATGCAGAGCGAAGCGGGAGCAGCGGGTGCCGTGCACGGCTCGCTGCAGGCCGGTGCCCTCACCACCACCTTCACCGCCTCCCAGGGCCTGCTGTTGATGATCCCCAACATGTTCAAGATCGCCGGAGAACTGCTTCCGGCGGTTATCCACATATCCGCCCGCACGGTCGCCACTCACGCGCTGTCTATCTTCGGGGACCACAGCGACGTGATGGCTGCTCGCTCCACCGGCTTTGCCATGCTGGCCTCATCGTCTGTTCAGGAAGCCCACGACCTGGCCCTCATCGCCCACGCGGCCACCCTCGAAGCGCGGATTCCGTTCATGCACTTCTTCGATGGGTTCCGCACCTCTCACGAAGTCAACAAGATCGAATTGCTTTCCGATGAAACGATCCGTGCCCTCATCGACGACGAGTTGGTCAGGGAGTTTCGCTCTCGCCGGCTCAGCCCGGATCAGCCGGCGATTCGTGGCACCGCCCAGAACCCCGACGTCTTCTTCCAGGCACGCGAAGCGGCCAACAGGTATTACGACGCCGTCCCCGACGTCGTGCAAGCGAGCATGGACCGGTTCGCAAATCTGACGGGACGGACCTACCGGCCGTTCGACTACGTCGGCCCCTCCGACGCCGAACGGGTGATCGTATTGATGGGATCAGGGGTAGGCGCGGTTGAAGAGACCGTCGAGGAACTCAGTCGCCGCGGTGAAAAGGTAGGAGTCGTCAAGGTTCGCCTGTACCGACCGTTCTCCCCCTCGGCGTTCATCGGCGTCCTGCCGGCTACCACCAAGTCGATAGCGGTGCTCGACCGCACCAAAGAACCCGGGGCCATCGGTGAGCCCCTCTATCAAGACGTGGTCACCGCAATCGCCGAAGAAGAATCCGCCGGCCGTACCGCCTGGGAGGCCCCCCCTAGGATCGTCGGCGGTCGCTACGCTCTCTCATCCAAGGAGTTCACGCCGGCAATGGTCGCCGGGATCTTCGCCGAACTCGAGACCCCGGAACCGAAGAATCACTTCACGATCGGCATCGTCGACGATGTCACCCACACCAGCCTCTCGTATGACGAGGAGTTCTCAACGGAAGCTGAAGGCGGGACCCGGGCGGTGTTCTATGGTCTGGGCGCCGACGGTACGGTGGGAGCCAACAAGAACTCCGTCAAGATCATCGGCGAAAACACCCCGCTCTACGCTCAAGGCCATTTCGTCTACGACTCCAAGAAATCGGGTGCAACAACCGTCTCTCACTTGCGATTTGGCAAGGAGCCGATTCGCTCCACGTATGAGATCCAGAACGCCAACTTCGTGGCTTGCCACCAGTTCAACTTCCTCGAGAAGATGGACGTCCTGGCGATTGCGCAACCGGGCGCGACCTTTCTGCTGAACAGCCACTACGGGCCCGACGAGGTCTGGGATCACCTCCCGGCTGGCATCCAGAAACAAATCATCGACAAGGGGCTCGGTTTCTACGTGGTCGACGGTGACAAGGTGGCCGGTGAGGCCGGCCTGGCCGGTCGCATCAACACCGTCCTGCAAACGTGTTTCTTCGCCCTCTCCGGCATCCTTCCTCGCGACGAGGCTATCGCCGAGATCAAGGAGGCCATCGCCAAGAGCTACGGCAAGTTTGGAGAGACGGTGCTGCAACGCAACTACGCTGCCGTCGACGGCGCCCTGGCCGCACTCCACGAAGTCGAGGTCCCAAGCAGGGTGACGGCCGCGGCCGACGGCCGCCAGCTCATTCCCGACCATGCCCCCGATTTCGTCCAGCGGGTAACGGCCTTGATGATGGAAGGTAAAGGCGACTTGCTTCCCGTCAGCGCGCTGCCCGTCGACGGGACCTTCCCAACCGGCACCACCCGCTGGGAGAAGCGTTCCATCGCCGATGAGATCCCCATCTGGGACCCGGAGATCTGCATCGACTGTGCCAAGTGCGCCATGGTATGCCCGCACGCGGCCATCCGCATGAAGGTCTACGACCCGCAGGCCCTGGAGACCGCTCCGGCCCGCTTCCCGTCCAAGGATTGGCGCAGCCGTGATTTGCCCGGCAAGAAGATGACCATTCAGGTCGCTCCCGAGGATTGCACCGGATGCGGCGTGTGCGTGGACGTCTGCCCGGCCAAGAGCAAAGAGATCGTCCGCCACAAGTCGATCAACATGCGCCCGCAACTCGAGCACGTCGATCGGGAACGGAAGAACTTCGAATTCTTCCTCGAGATCCCGGAGATGGACCGCACCGAGGTCAAGACCGATACCGTCAAAGGTTCGCAGATGCTGGAGCCGCTCTTCGAGTTCTCGGGAGCCTGCGCCGGCTGTGGGGAAACCCCCTACGTCAAGCTGATGACCCAGCTGTTCGGGGACCGGACCATCATCGCCAACGCCACGGGTTGCTCCTCGATCTATGGAGGCAACCTGCCCACCACCCCCTACACGGCCAATGATGACGGACGGGGGCCGGCCTGGGCCAATTCTCTCTTCGAGGACAACGCCGAATTCGGGTTGGGAATGCGACTGGCCATCGACGCCGAAAACTCCCAGGCTCGATCGCTGGTCTCAGCCCTCTCGGCCGGCATCGGAGAATCATTGGCCGAAGACCTTCTGTCTGCCGATCAGACCGACGAGGTGGGTATAGCCGCCCAGCGCGACAGGGTGGCACAACTCAAGGAACGGTTGGAACAGATCGAGACTGATGACGCCCGCAACTTGCTGACCGTTGCCGACGCGCTGGTGAAGAAGAGCGTCTGGATCGTAGGGGGCGACGGCTGGGCCTACGACATCGGGTTCGGCGGCTTGGACCATGTACTGGCCAGCGGCCGCAACGTCAACATCCTCGTTCTCGACACTGAGGTGTACTCGAACACCGGCGGACAGGCATCCAAGGCCACTCCGCGCGCAGCCGTGGCCAAATTCGCTGCCGGTGGCAAGCCGACCGGCAAAAAGGATCTGGGTCAGATCGCGATGGCGTACGGCAACGTGTACGTCGCTCAAGTGGCTCTGGCGGCCAACAACATCCAGGTCGTCAAGGCGTTCTCGGAAGCCGAGGCCTTCGATGGGCCTTCCCTGATCATCGCCTACAGCCAGTGCATCGCCCACGGCATCGACATGGAGAAAGGTATGTCTCACCAGAAGGAGGCGGTGGACAGCGGCTACTGGCCGCTCTACCGGTACGACCCGAGCCCGGAGAAGCACCACCCCTTCCATCTCGACAGCAAGAAGCCGTCGATTCCCTTCAAGCAGTTTGCCTGGCAAGAGGCGCGCTTTGCGATGCTCGCCCGCTCGCAGCCGGAAGAGGCTGAACGACTGTTCCGGCTGGCGCAAGAGGACATCGACGAACGATGGAGTCTGTACGAACAGTTGGCGGACATCGAACGGAACGTGCCGGGCGATCTCGAGGAGGTTGAGGCATGAGCGCCGATCTGCGCACCACGTACATGGGTATCGAACTGGCGCATCCGGTAGTGCCGTCGGCGTCGCCCCTGACCGGCGACCTCGACACGCTCCGCCGGCTCGAAGAAGCGGGAGCCCCGGCCGTGGTCCTACCGTCGCTGTTCGAAGAGCAGATCGAGCACGAGGAGATGGAGGTTGCCCGCCTGCTCGAATTCGGAGCCGAGAGTTTCGGGGAGGCGACCTTCGGCTACTTCCCCGAGCTGGATGACTACGCCACCGGGCCCGGCACCTACCTGGACCTGGTGAACCGAGCCAAGAGTACGCTTTCGATCCCGGTGATTGGCAGCATCAACGGCACCAGCAAAGGCGGCTGGATCAAGTACGGCAAACTGATCGAAGAGGCCGGCGCGGACGCCCTCGAGCTGAACATCTATTTCATCCCGACCGATCCGAAGATGTCCACGGCGAAAGTCGAACAGCAATACCTGGACCTGGTCATGTCGGTGAAAGAGTCGATTTCCGTACCCCTGGCAGTCAAGATCGGGCCGTTCTTCAGCTCCATCCCCTACATCGCTCATCGATTGGTGGAATCCGGGGCCGATGCCCTGGTGATCTTCAACCGGTTCTACCAACCCGACATCGACATCGACGACCTCAAGGTCCGACCCAACCTGCAGCTGAGCAGCTCTACCGAGTTGCGCTTGCCGCTCCGCTGGACGGCAATCCTGCACGGGCGTATCGAAGCTTCCCTGGGTGTCACCACGGGAGTCCACACATCCGAGGACGTGATCAAGCTCCTCCTGGCCGGAGCCGACGCGACCATGATGGCATCGGCGCTCCTCCATGACGGCCCGGATCATTTGCGCCGGGTGGTGAGCGGGGTCGAGCAATGGCTCACGGACAACGAGTATCAGTCGATCGAGCAGCTGAAAGGAAGCCTGAGCCAGGCATCTTCACCCGATCCGGGTGCCTTCGAGCGAGCCAACTACATGAAGACGCTGGTCACCTACGCCGGGCCGTTTGTATAGCAAGCAGCAAGCAGCAAGCAGCGGCATACCATCCCCGGGAGCTAGGTACTTGGTCGTGCCCGTTCGCCCTTGAAAGGCGCCACGTCGTACCGGCCGGCCAACCGTGCAGCGGTGTGACGAAACTCGCGCAGGAGACCTCCGGCCAGCGCACGCGCCACCGTACCGCCGACGTGGAACCGCTGCGAGAGAGGCCACTTGAGTTCGTCCACCCCGCACAGGGCGGCGCCGTTGGCAGCTTGAATCTGGTTCCGGATCATGGCCAGGGCTGCCTCCCGCTTGTCGGTCGGTAATCGTGCGGCTCGATCGATCTCTCGAAGGACCGCCTCTGCGGCGGCCAGGCTGTGCGACACGGCCGAGTACGTGGCTACATCGATGAGCCCCTCTTGGTATTTCAACTCGTTCAGTTCTCCGGCTACCCGGTAGGTGGCCAGGGCAATCTCCTCCCGGCTCATCGCCTCAGTCTCGAAGGAGAGCATGTCCTTCCAGGAGATCTGCGTCAGGGCCCGGCGGTGTTCCTCCAAAGTCCGGTGTCGGACCCGGTATCCGAACTCCGGCTCCTCGAATGCCGGGCTCCCCGGATCGAGGAACGGGCCGAGCGGTGAAACGTAGGCATGGAGCTTTCCGCTCCTACCGAACCGTTCGAGTAGGTAGCGGTAGTAGTCGACTGCCTCCAGTGCCCGGCCGTACGTCTGGTGCGGGATCCCGACCATGAAGAAGAGGTCGAGTTTACGGCACCCGTGCGCCAGAGCCGAGTCGATGGTTGACTCGAGCATCTCGTTGGTGAAGGGAAACTTCCCGTTGACCCGCCGCAGCTCCTCATCGTGTGATTCGATCGTGATCTCGAGACTCCAGGACCGGACGCTCGCCGCAACCAGCGAAAAGAAGTCACCACCGGCGGGGAAGAACAATTCGAGTATCAATTCGTTGGGAAGATCGAACGCGGCGATCCTCTCGAAGATATCCCGGCATCGGTTCATGCCCCCGATCCGGGGATCATGCACCATGAAGATGGGTGCCCGGGAGAAACTGGTGATGGTCCTGACGTCGGCTGCCAGTTTCTGCGGCGAGCGGTAGGCCGGCCGCGAACGATGGCCGATACGGCGGTAGGCAGCCGCCGATCCGCCGCAGACGGAACAGTTCTGGGTGCAGCCGCGGCTGTTCAAGACCATGGTGAGGGGATAGCGCATCCACTCGATGTAGGGAATGAGGTTGGAGAGGTTGCCGTACTTGAAGACCGACCGCATGGCGTAGCGGTAGTCGGGCACGTCGACATAGTCGAGGTTCGTCGGAATGAAGGTCAAGGGGTTGACTGCGATGGATCCGTCCGCCCTCTTCCAGGTCAGGTTCTCAACCGTCTCCAGACCGGATCCTTCGCGCAGCGCCTGCAGGAGTTGCCGGACCGGCTCCTCCGTCGAATCGCCCCGGACGACAAAATCCACGAACGGATAGTCGATCAGCTCGGCGTGGTAGTAGCTGGCCGACAGGCCGCCGATGAGCACCCGGCTCTGCGGATGGAGCCGCTTGACCATCTCCGCCACCGCCAGAGCACCCTGAACGTGAGGAAGCCAGTGCAGGTCGATCCCGAAGACCGTGGCCTGCTGCCGGGAGACGTAGCGCTCCACATCGAACCCCGAACGCTGCATCATCCGGTGGGCCAGATTCACGATCTGAACGTTGTAGTGGTTCTTCTCCAGGAACGAAGCGATGCTGGTCAGGCCAACCGGATACATCTCGAACTCCCCGGTTGAAGGCACGGCATCGGCGATCGGCCCGCGAAACACGTCTCTGCCCCGAAAGTCGTAGATCGAAGGGGGATGCAGGAAGATCAGATCGCGACCGAACGGGTTCATCGGCCACCCCAAGGGCACCGCGGGCACGTCGAGCTGCGATTCATGTCACGACTCCTGACTTCTCGGGCCACAGTAGGTCGAGACGTGAGCGGTCACCTAGAGTCCGGCGGCCGTCCCCGTAGAGGACAAGGACACTGGTATCCGCATCATCAGCTGCTGGCGGCCACCCTCGGTTGCCCTACCCGTCCGGGCACGTCAACCAACTCCGGCGACCAACCCGCCGCGGTCGGTTCGATCCGGATGCGGGCATCGACGGCCTTGGCGCCTTCTCCGGGAGCGAGAACCATGACCGGGTTCAGGTCCATCTCCCGGATCTCCGGAATGGAGTCGGCCAGGGCCGAGACCCTGAGAATGACTTCTTCGACGGCCGGGATATCGCCGGCCGGATACGACCGATAGCCTTCGAGCAGCCGGGCCGACTTGATCTCCCGGACCATCTCGGCCGCCTCGAGATCGGTGACCGGCGTGATGCGGAAGGAGACATCCCCGACCAGCTCGACCAGCACCCCACCCATGCCGAAGACGATGAGCGGACCGAACAGCGGATCTTCCGTCATACCGACCAGCACCTCATGCCCGCTGGTCACCATTTCCTGGATCAACACACCCTCAACCTCATCGACAACAGAGGTCACCTTCTCGAAGGCCTCGTGGACCGCTTCATCCCCGCGCAAACCCAACAGCACTCCACCGAGGTCGGACTTGTGGAGGGCCGAAGGCGAGATCACCTTGACGGCCACGGGCCGCCCTATGTCGGCGGCTACCTTCACGGCTTCCTCCGCGGTGTGGACGACCTCCGAGCGCGGCAGAAGGATGCCGAAGGAACCAAGAACCCCCTCGACCTCGCCGGGCTCCATCCACCCTCCCTCCGGTCCCATCCGCTCCAGGGCTTTGGCGACGATCGCTCGTCCGGCCTCTACCTGCAGGTCATCGAAGGAAGGGAACTCACCTTCGGGAGTATCGAGCCATTCGCCGTACCTCACCGCTCGAGCAAGTGCCACCGCAGCCGCTTCGGGGAAGAGATAGGTCGGGATTCGCACATCCTCACCGGCCAGCAGATCGCTGGGGTCCTCATACGACATGAAGACGGAGAGGAAGGTCTTCTTGCCGTGATTGCGGGCGGCAGCCTCCCGAAGCGCAGCTGCGACCTCGACGGTTCCGTGCGGGCTGGCAGGGATGTAACTGGCGATCACGGCGTCGACCTCATCGCTCTCCAGCATCGCGTTCAGGCAGTGCGCATACTCAGTTGCTCCCGCCGACGCAATCAGATCCACCGGATTGCGAGTCGAGGCTTCTTCCGAGAGGACCTTCCGTAGCTCGGCCTGCAACTCAGTCGAGAACTCCGGCAACGCCAACCCGTTGGATTCCAGTGCGTCGGCGGCCAGGATCCCGGGTCCTCCCGCGTTGGTTATGACTCCGACCCGGCGTCCGGCCGGAACGGGCTGGTTGGCGAGCAACACGGTCACGTCGAACAACTCTTCCAGGGTATTGGTGCGGATCACCCCCGTCTGATTGAAGAGCGCGTCAACCGCCACGTCGGCACTGGCCAACGCTCCGGTGTGGCTGCTGGCTGCCCGGGTCCCGGCCTGGGTTCGACCGGATTTGACGGCGACTATCGGCTTCTTGCGAGCGATCCGCTTCGCCACTCGAGCGAACCGACGCGGGTTCCCGAACGACTCCAGGTAGAGGACGATGACATCGGTGGCCGGATCTCCTTCCCAATACAGGAGCAAGTCGTTGCCGCTGACATCGGCCTTGTTGCCGACCGACACGAAGGTGGAGATACCGATGTTGTTGCGCAACGCGTAGTCGAGGATCGCAATACCCAGCGCTCCGGACTGGCTCGACATCGCCACATTGCCCCGGGGCGGGAAAACCGGGGCAAAAGTCCCGTCCATCGAGACGGCGACGTCCGTGTTGAGGACTCCCATGCAATTGGGCCCCACCATCCTCATCCCGGCCGAACGCACCACGTCAAGCAGTTCCTGCTCCATCCGGCGGCCTTCTTCGCCCAGTTCTGAGAACCCGGCGGTGATCATCACAATGCCCCGCACACCCTTGTCCGCACACTCCTTGACGGCGTCGACTGCAAACCGGGCCGGGACCACGATGAAGGCCAGATCGACCGGATCGGGTATGTCCACGACCGATCGGTAAGCCCGGACCGAGTTGACCACATCCGCCTTCGGGTTGACGGGGAATACCGGGCCGGAGAAGTTGCCTTTCACGAGGTTGTGAAACAGCCGTCCGCCGATTGCCGCCCGGTTGCGGCTCGCCCCGATGACGGCAATGGAACGCGGGTAGAAGATCGGCAATACGGAAGCCGAAACGGCTCTCTTCTCTCTTTCCTCTTCTGCGGCCCGAGCATCTTCTGAATAGGCAACCGGGAAGTTGACGCTGTACACACCCTCATCCAGAGTGCGTTCCAGCCGGTACCCGGAGTTTCGGAAGAGACGCATCATCTGGACGTTCTCGGGAAGCACAAAAGCCCGAAACCCGGTGATCTGGTGCTTGCGGGAGTGGGTCGTCATCAGCTGCAGTAGTTGGCTGCCGATGCCCCGATTCTGGTGCTCGTCCTCGACTGCGAAAGCCACCTCGGCGTACTGGGGGTCGTCCTCCACTCGATCGTAGCGACCGACCCCAATGATATTCCCCTCGTGGACGGCAACGAACGCCATACGATCTTCGTAGTCGACGTTGGTGAAGTACTCCAGTTCCTCAGGAGACAGATCCTTCTTGACGCGAAAGAAACGGAAGTAGCGAGACTCGGGTCCCAGCCGATGGAAGAACTCATGGAGCTTCTTCGAATCCTCCGGTTTGATGGGGCGGAACCTCACGACTCCCCCATCTCGCAATGCCGTGTCGATCTCGTACTCGTCTGGATAGCTCCGCACGTGGCCCCCTGAGTTGGGATATCTGCTGATTCTGCCACGTCTCGGGCATCGCGATTTCGCCTTTCCAACCGGCCGGCCGACACGCCCGACCTTGGAGGCACGCGCAACCCGGTAAGGGCCTACCGCGTCGGAAGTTCCCGAGCCGCTTCGAAACAGGTAACGCCGTCTGGGCCTACCGTGGCCGCGTGGTCGGTTCCGGCCGGAAGGTCCATCCGGTCTCCCGCCGACAGCCGAACATCGCCCGCCTGGGTATGGAACGTGATCGAGCCCTCGACGCAGATGAGCACCTTAGGGCTGGACGTGCCGCGCGTACGAAAACCCGGGCCGGTTGGACCACTCGTGCGGCACAAGGCCCTCACTCTGAAAGATCACCCGGGCGTCTTCTCGAAACATGCTCACAACCGCAGGGTAGGACCCCGGAAGCCGGGGGGCGACCGGTAGGGTGGAACGAGCGTCCGGCCCGGAGGTCAACGTGAGCGTCGTCGTCTTTCCTTTCAGGACGGAAGATCACCAGGTGGCCATCGACAACATCACCACGGCCGCCGGCCACCATCGGGTCGACAACGTTGTGTGCGTCGGCTTCGAGCGAGAAGCGACCTACGAGGCGATAGATCGGGCAATCCCCAACATCGAGAGTTCCACCGGAACGGAAGTGTCTCTCATCCTCCAGGAGCGGATCGGTTCTCTGCGTCCCGGGAAGGGGGATGGGATGAACACGGCGCTGCGTTTCTTCCTCCAGCGATCGGATTCAGACCGCATCCACTTCTACGACACCGACATCACCAGTTTCACGGCGGAATGGATCGACAAAGCCGAAGCCGCCGCCGATGGCGGCTATGACGTGGTTCGTCACTACTTCCCCCGATCGAGCACCGACGCCATGATCACGTGGATGATCACCCGCACGGGGTTCGCCATCATGTCGCCGGAATCCGAATTGCCACTGATCGAGCAACCGCTCGGTGGAGAACTCCTCTTCACCAGGCGAGCGGTTGAGCGACTGGTGGCCGATGAGAGAGTGCGAGCACAGAGCGACTGGGGGATCGACACCCTCTACACCTTCGCCACGGTCCATTACGGATTCTCGGTAGCCGAGACCTACATTCCCCGGGGAAAGATCCACAAGATGTACGGCAGCCTGACGGACCTGCAGACCATGTTGGTCGAGTGTTTTGCCGCCATTCAGAGCCTGCGGGGTTTGAGTATGCCGACCGGCACACGCCACGACGTTGAACGACCCGCCGGGGTCCCGCCCGGCGTCAAGCAGACGGTGGCCTACGACGTCGAAGAGACGATTCAACTCCTCGCCGCCGACTGGACGCCCGGCCAGGAGAGCCTCCTGGCGCTGTTCCCTCCCGCCGTTCGTGACGGGATGCTGGAGAGCCGCATCTACCCCCGCTTCTCGTACATGGACGATCGGGCCTGGTTCGAGACCTACGCGGTACTGCTCGACCACTTCCGCAAGAACGACCCCGATTGGGAGGCACTGCTTTTCAAACTCTGGATTGCCAGGGTGCTGCAGTACACGATCTCCGACGCGCTTCGCGGATACGACCACGCCCTCGCTCACTTGCAGGAGATGATCGACCGATACCGGATGCTGGCCCGGTGACGGCCCCGAACGAGGCTCGAGAAAGCCCACCCCGCACCTGCGAGGCGACCACGCATAGCGTCATACCTGAAGGAGACCGTTCCGGCGCCTGATTCACGAAATGGGGATAAGCCCCCCGGGCGATGCGCCTATGTGGCTCCTGGTGTTGTCATTCTCATACTCAACACCCGAGCCCGGTCCGGCTAGGGGCTTTCGACTCTTCCGCGCGGAGGGTGAGCAAGACGTCAACTGCCCCTCAGCCGCCTACCCGGCCCATACGGGAGAATGTCGATCAGTTCACCGGCGGCGATCCGGTCCTGAATCGACGTCCAGAACTCCGCTTCGTAGATCTCCGCATGGTGTTGCTCGAACCGTTCCCGGAGTTCACCGCTCAGTCCCAGAAAAGAGCGGAACTCCTCGGGGAAGATGTCGCTCCCCCCGACCGAGAACCACGGTTCCGATGCCATTTCCTGTTCCGGCGTGATCGGCGCCGGCATCACCCGGAAGTTGCATTCCCGCAGCAGCGTGAGCTCGTCGTAGTCGTAGAACACAACCCGCCCGTGGCGGGTGACACCGAAGTTCTTGAGGAGCATGTCGCCGGGGAAGATGTCGGCGGCGGCGAGGTCCTTGATGGCTTGCCCGTAGTCGATGACCGCTGCGGTCTTCGCCCGGGTGCTGGCTTCTCGGACATACAGATTGAGAGGAATCACCCGGCGCTCGAGATACGCGTGGTCGATCACCAGGTGATCACCTTCGACCGAAACCGTTCTGGCCGCCTCGTCGAGCAACTCGGTGAGCAGCTGGTCGGTGAAGCGGCGGCGCTCGAACTTGAGATGCTCGAACTCCTGGGCGTCGACCAGGCGGCCGGCCCGGTCGTGGTGAAAGACCAGTTGGTATTTGTCCATGACCGCCCGCCGGGTCGTCTGCTTGGGGGGGTCGAAGGAATCCCTGATCACTTTGAAGACGATGTCATAGCCCGGCATGGTGAACGCCACCATGACCAGACCCCGCGTACCGCGGGCAAATTCGAATTGCTGGTCGGAGAGGGCAAGGTGCCGGAGCAGGTCTCGGTAGAGACCGGTCTTGCCGTGTTTGTTGTAGCCGATGGAGATGTAGAGCTCGGCGCTTCTCTTGCGCGGAGTGAGGTCGGCGAGGAACCGCACCAGGTCGTACGGCCGTTCCGTCTCAACGTGGAAGTATGCCCGGGTGAAGCTGAACAGGGTGCTGACGTCGTCTTCCTCGAGGAGGACGGCATCCACCTCGATGCCGAAATCGTTGTTGGCCAGGGCCAGCACGAGCGGTATGACGGCCAGACCGCTGTAGACCCGCCCGATCAAGTAGGCGCGCTGACCCCGGTAGAACACGCCGCGAATCATCTCGACTCGTTCGATGGAGCGAAGTGCTCCCACTTCCGGCAAGTGGGCGGTCAGCTGGGCGGCCGCTGCGGCGGCGTCGCCTCCTTTGTCCTTGTAGGGGACGTCGAACTGATAGTCGGTCAGAACCTGCTCGAGCAGCTCGGCCGGAGACGAGTGGTCGGTGTAGGCGCGGTACACCGGTTCGGCGGCCGCGGTGGGCGGGCTTTCGAAGTCGGTGTCCAGGTACTCGATGTTGGGGTCGAGACCGACCGTGGAGAAGATCCGCCGGGTAATGGAGTTGAAGAAGGTCTCCGCCAGATCCCAGTCTTCGCGATTTGCGATGAACTCCGTGTAGCGAGCCTTCATGACCGCCCACGTGGACTTGTCGTCCACATCCGAGCCGAGCCCCTCCCGGAGGTCGGCAACCACTTCGTCGACAACGCCCTTGTAGAGATCGAGGCGGTCCGTGGCGTCGGTCTGGAGACCCAGCCAATCCCGTTTCTCAAAACGTTGCTTGGCGCGTCGGGTGATCTCGCCGAACTGCCGCTGGTAGGACGTGAAGCCGCCCACTATCAACCGGGCGGAATCGGCAGCAAGCTCGGACATCGTTTCACCAGTCTGGCAGCTGTTGGGGTGCGACCCGACGTCGGGGCCCGAGGTGCCACCTCCACGGAGTTTCTCGCGGGGAGATTGCGTGAGCAACCGTCGATGATCGACGGAACGGCTATCGTGCCCGCAGATGGCTGCCGGTCATTCCACCTTCGCTCGTCGTTCCCTCATGCTGGGCACCCTCCTCGTGACCCTGCTTCTGACGGTGCAGCCCTCCGGATCGGCCCAGGAGGAGGTGCTCGTCGAGGAAGTGACGGGGGAAGCCACCCTGGGCAACGGCCAGCGCAAGGTGATCCGGCACCCTTCCGGCGCCCTGTACGCGATCTACAGCGCGCCACTCCAGGCAACGGACGCGGTGTTCGTGGCCCGGTCGGAGGACGGCGGGACGACGTGGCGCGAGGAGGAACTTCTCAGCCGGGCCGGGATTCGAGCCGGTCTGGGGACTCTCGAGCTCGATGCCGAAGGCCGGCTCCACGCCGGCTGGGTCGATTACGAAACGGTTGGACACGTCTGGCATGCCGTCCGCACCGAAACCTGGTCCGTGCCGGAGAAGATCTCCCCGGGTCCCGACTATGCAGGTTTTCCGGCGATGGTGGCGGACCGGCGAGGGCTGCACGTACTGTGGTACGGGGCCAAGCCGAACTCGGCCTACAGCCATGGATCCGAGTATGAGATCGAGCACACCTACCTGACCGCCTCGGGATGGTCGGTTCCAGACCTGGTTTCGGTCGGATCGTTCGACGCCCTCAACCCGACCGCCGCGGCCGGGCCGGACGATGCCGTCGTCAGCGCCTGGTACCAGCGATCCGGTGAGGTGTACCGGACCAACGTCGCCCGCTGGGACGGAACCGGGTGGGAAGTGCCGAAGACGGTCTCACCGCCAACCGACAACGCCGTTGCGGTGTCGATGGACATCGGTCCCGAAGGCACCGTACATATGGTCTGGCAGCAGTTCCGGGGCGACATCCCCGGAATCGCCTACGCCGCGTTTCGGGATGGTGAGTGGACGGACCCAGAAGTCGTCGCGGCGGGACCGGCCGCCAATCCCGTGGTGGCTTCCGAAGCGGACGGCCGGGTGGTCGCCGCATGGTCGACGGGGGCAGGAGTCGAGGCGCGGCGCCGGAACGGGTCCTGGAGTAGCCCCATCGTCCTCGGCGCCGGCGATCATCCGGCGCTGCTCCCCGGCGATCCCGTGCACGTTCTGTGGACCCGTCCCCGCGGCAACGCTTTCGAGCTGGCCTTCGCTCCGGCTACCTTCCCGAGCGGGCCTTCCGGCCTGGTAATCGCCGCCATAGCAGTCGTAGTGGTTTCGGGCGGGTTGTTGCTGCTCCGCCGTCGGAAACCTAGATGACCTGGAGCTCCTCCGGAAAGTGACACGCCACTTGGTGCCCGGCCCCGAGCTCGGTCAGCAGCGGCACTTCTTGGGTGCAGATATCCTCCGCCTTCCAGCAGCGGGTCCGAAACACACATCCCGAGGGTGGGTCTGCGGGACTGGGCACATCCCCGGTCAAAACGATGCGCTCCCGCTGCCTCTCTACGACCGGATCAGGTTCGGGCACCGCCGAGAGCAGTGCCTGCGTGTAGGGATGGTGGGGGTGATCGTACATGTCGTCGCGCCGGCCGGTCTCCACGATCTTGCCTAGGTACATCACCGAAACGACGTCCGAGATGTGCCGCACCACCGCCAGATCGTGGGCGATGAACAGGTAGCTCAAGCCTCGCTCCTCCTGAATGTCGGCCAGCAGATTGACGATCTGCGCCTGGATCGACACATCGAGGGCCGATACGGGCTCGTCGCAGATGATCACCGAGGGATCGAGCGCCAGAGCCCGGGCCACGCCGATTCTCTGCCGCTGCCCTCCCGAGAACTGGTGAGGATAACGGTTGGCGTGTTCGGGATTGAGACCGACCCTCTCCAGCAGATCCTCAGCCCGGGCCGCCCGTTCGGCTTTGTCGAACATGCCGTGGACTACCCAGGGCTCCGCCACGATGGCCCGCACCGTCATGCGCGGATTGAGCGAAGCAAAAGGATCCTGGAAGATGATCTGTAGGTCGCGCCGGGCTTCCCGCATCTGTTGCTTGTTGAGGACGAACAGATCTTTGCCTTTGAAGAGGGCTGCACCGGCAGTCGGCTCGTGGAGGCGCAGGATTGTCCGGCCGGTAGTCGACTTGCCGCAGCCCGACTCGCCCACCAATCCGTGGGTCTCCCCCGGCTCCAGGGTCAGGTCGACTCCGTCGACGGCCTTCACATCTCCGATGTGCCGTTTGAAGATGATCCCCTGAGTGAGGGGGAAGTACTTGACGAGGCTTTTCACCTCGAGGATCGGTTCAGCCACGAATCTCCTCTGCGAAATGGCAGGCAACCACTCCTGAGTAACCGTCGATCTCGCGTAGGTGCGGGATCTCCTCCCAGCAAGGATCCAGAGCGTAGGGACAGCGGGGATGGAAGGCGCATCCGGACGGGACTCTCAGCAGAGAGGGAGGCGATCCGACGATTGGTTCGAGCCGCTTTTCCGAGCCGCTGAGCTTTGCGACCGAGTTCATGAGCCCGTGTGCATAGGGATGAGCCGGCTTCTCGTAGAACGGATACGCCTCGTTGCTCTCAACCACCCGCCCTGCGTACATGAGCAGAACCACATCGGCCACGGATGCGACCACGCCGAGGTCGTGGGTGATGAGGATCAGCCCCATATTCGTCTCCTGCTGAAGGGCGTCCAGGAGTTCCATGATCTGGGCTTGAACGGTGACATCGAGAGCGGTCGAAGGCTCGTCCGCGATGAGGATCTTCGGTTCGAGGGCCAGGGCCATCGCTATCATCACCCGCTGGCGCATGCCGCCCGAGAACTGGTGGGGGTAGTCGCCTACCCGTCGCCGTGCCTCGGGAATCCGAACCCGCTCCATCAGCTCGATGGCCTTTTCCCGTGCTTCGGCCCGGGAGGCACCCCGGTGAATCCTGAACATCTCTCCGATCTGCCAGCCCACCGAGTAGACCGGGTTCAGCGACGTGAGCGGATCTTGGAAGATCATCGCGATCTCCTGGCCCCGGATGAACCGTTTCTCTTTGTCGGGGACCTCCATGAGATCCCGGTCCCGGTACCTGATCGAACCCTTGGGGATCTTCCCGGGGGGCGAGGGGACGATCCCCATGATGGCTTGGGCCGTGACGCTCTTGCCGCTCCCCGATTCACCGATGATGGCCAGGGTTTCGCCGGCCGCCAGGTTGAACGAGAGGTCGGTGACTGCTTTGACGACCCCGGCGTCGGTGTGGAACTCGACGGAGACGTCTTCTACATCCAGGAGCGGTTCGCCCGGTTCGGGGTGTACGTTGCGTGGGTCGATGGTGGATACGGTCCCGGCCATCAACGGGTCCTCGGGTCGAGAGCGTCGCGGACGGCGTCACCGAGCAGGATGAAGGCGAAGATGATCAAGAACAGCGCCGCGCCGGGGAAGAACAGCAGGTGCGGGGACTGGGCGATACGGGTCTGGGCCGTGTTGATCATGAGACCCCAGGAGATGGCCGGCAGTTGCAAGCCCACGCCGAGGAAGGACAGCGTGGCCTCGACGGAGATGATCACACCCAGTGTGATGGTGGCGTAGACGATGGCGGGGGCAATGGCATTGGGCAGTACGTGTCGCACGAGGATCCTTCGATTGGAGGCTCCCAGCGCCCGGGCAGCCTCTACGTATTCCTGCCCGCGGGCCTGGATGACGGAACCCCGGAAGATTCGAGAGATCGTCGGCCAAGAGAACAAACCGATCACGAGAACCACGTCGCCGAGCGTCCGACCACCCTCTCCCTGGATGACGCTCAGTAGAAGGATGGCCCCCACGATGAACGGGAACGCGAAGAAGACGTCGGTGATCCGGGAGATAACGTTGTCGGTCCACCCTCCCCAAAAACCGGCGATACCCCCCAGGACCAGACCGATCAAGGCGCCGATGGCCGTCACCGCGACGCCGACCACCATGGACACTCGCGCTCCGTAGATCACCCGGACGTAGTAGTCGCAGCCCTGCACGTCGGTCCCGAACCAGTGCTCGGAGGAGGGAGGCAGCCGATCCTGAAACTCCCCTTCGGCGTCGCGCAGGGAACAGTCGAACGGGTCGTGCGTAGCCGGAGACGGGGCCACAAAGATCTGGGGGGCGATCGCCATGACCGTGAATACGGTGATGATGCTGATCGACACCCAGAAGATCGGTTTGCTACGCAGCTGCCGCCAGGCATCCGCCCACAGCGAGGCGGTCCGCTCGGAGACCTCCTCCTCTCCGATCTCGCCATCGGGGACCCCGGGGGGCGAGTGCTCGAGCTGGAACTGCGTATCACTCATATCGGATACGCGGATCAAGGGCCGCGTACAGAAGGTCGACGATCAGGCTCATCGTGAGGTAGATCATCACGGCGATGAGCGTGAACCCGACCACGATGGCGTTGTCCCTGGTACCGATCGCCCGGAACAGATTGAAGCCCACCCCGTTGATGTTGAAGATCGTTTCGGTGACGATGGCTCCGCCCATCAGCGCGCCGAGGTCGATGCCGATGAAGGTGATGACCGGGATCAACGCGTTGCGGAGGGCGTGACGCCCGATCACCCGGGAGTGACGCAGGCCCTTGGCCTGGGCGGTACGGACGTAGTCCTCCCGCAGGGTTTCGGCCAGGCTGGTGCGCGTCAGCCTCGCCACATAGGCCAAGCTCAGCGTCCCCAGCACGAACGCCGGCAGGATCAGCGACCGAAATCCTTCCTGCAATCCGGCCACCGGCAGAATCTGCCACTGCACGCCGACGATGTACTGCAGCGAGAAGCCGAGCACGAATACCGGGATCGAGATGGCAATGATCGTCGAGACCAGCACAAGGGAATCGAGGAATTTGCCCTTTCGTAGTGCTGCCACGATCCCTGCCAGCAGGCCGATGACCAACTCGAAGACGACGGCCAGGGCGGCCAGCCTCAAAGTGTTGGGGAAGGTCTCGGCGAAGATGTCGTTGATAGAGCGTCGCCTCAGGACCGACTCTCCGAAGTCCCCGGTCAGCACGTCGCCCATGTACCCCAGGTACTGGTCGAACACCGGCTGGTCGAGCCGGTAGCGCTCGATCAGAGCGTTGCGGGTGGCTTCGGGGAGGGCACGCTCGCCTCCGAAAGCCGAAACCGGGTCACCGGGCAGCGCGAACCCGGCGAAGAAGATCAGCGCGCTCGCACCGATGAACGTCGGGATGATCAGCAGGATCCGCCTGATCGTGTAGCGCACCATGGTGCGGGCACTCTAACAGGCAGGAGCCCCGGGATCTCTCCCGGGGCTCCATAGGGGTGTGGGTCTTCGGCCTTAGCCGTTGACGACCACGTTCTCCCAGAGTCCGAAGCCGAAGTTGTTCAGCTGAACGTTGGACACGTTCTCGGTCCAGACTCTCCGCTCGGTGCCGAAGGTCATCGGAATCACCGGGATCTCCTCTCCGATGATCGCCTGGGCCTCTGCCAGGAACGGCAGCGCCTCTTCCTCGCTGAGCGAGGTGATCGCCTGCTCCATCAGAGCGTCGAAGTCGGCGTTGACGTAGCCCGAGTAGTTGTCGCCCGACGTGCTCTCGTAGAGCGGCGCCAGGAAGTTGTAGGCGGACGGGTAGTCCCACTGCCAGCCGAGGCGGTACGGACCGTCGGGCCCGACCTCGAACAAGAAGTCGAGGTAGGCAGCCCATTCGAGCGGCTCGAACGTCGCGGTGACGCCGAGCACCTGGCTCCAGCCGGTGGTGACCGCTTCGACCCAGTCCTCGTGACCGGAGCCCGCGTTGAAGCGCATCACCAGCTCGTCGTTCGGAACCCCGCCGGACTCCTCGTAGAGCTGTACGGCCAGGTCGGGATCGTACGTGCAGTACGGGCAGGCATCCATCACGGCCCCGGTCGCCACCGGGGGCACGAAACCGGTCGCCGGAGACGTACCGATCAGGATCCGCTCGGTGATCGCCTCACGGTCGATGGCCAGCGAAAGCGCCTGACGGAGCTTGACGTTGTCGTACGGGGCCACCGTGTTGGGCAGACCGATGTAGCCGAAGCTACCCGAGCTGATCAACAAGTAACGATCGCCGAACTCCGCCGGAGCATTGGCCAGTTCCTCCGTGGGAATCCGTCCCACGTCGAGGTTGCCGGCCTGCACGTCACGGTATTCGGTCGCCAGGTCTGCGTAGATGCGGAACTCGATGACATCGGCGACCCCGGCCGCCCCGTAGTAGTCCTCGTTGCGATCCAGGAAGATCGCCACATCGTGCTCCCACGGACCCTGCATCTTGTAGGGACCGTTCCCGATCGGCATCTCGTTCCAGCCCGCCGGATCGGCTTCGAAGACCGCCTGCGGAATCGGCGAGAAAGCCGGGTGAGCGACGATCTTGGGCAGCAGGGCGTTGGATCGTGCCAGCGTGACCTCCAGCGTGTAGTCGTCGACTGCCTTCAGGCCCTCGAGCAACTCGTCGCCGGACACACCGGTGCCCTCTCCTCCATTGACCTCTTCGAACCCGAGGACGTCGGCATAGCCGGGACCAACGTGGTAGGAAACCCGCGAGCCAGTGTCCGGGTCCGCGGTGCGGCTGATGCCGTACACGAAGGCTTCGGCTGTGACCGGATCACCGTTGGTGAAGAACGAGTCATCCCGCAGGTTGAACGTCCACACCGTCTTGTCGTCGTTCGACTCCCAGGACTCGGCCACGCCGGGAACCACTGCTCCCCCCGCGGGGTCGTACAGGGTCAGACCGTCGAACATGAGACGGGCGACTTCAAACCCCTCCGAGTCCTGAACGAGGTTGGGGTCGATGAACGGCGGCTCACTGATTGCCGTCGAGAACTGCCCGCCACCGGCCGCCGGAGCTTCCGTGGTGGTGGTGGTTTCTTCCTCGGCTGCCGCGGTGGTGGTGGTCGTCTCACCGGCCGCCGCCTCCGTCGTCGTAGTGGTCTCCTCTTCGGCGCCACCGTCGCCGCAGGCCACCAGCACGAGGGCGAGGACGGCAAAGATCGCGAACCAGCGCAGCCACCCTCTCGTGGTTGATTGCATTCGTTTTCCTCCTTAGTGCTCTAGCGCCGCGATCGCGGCGGAGAACGTCGACTGTTCGTCGCCCCTCCTAAGAGCGCAAACATTGTACTCAACAAATCAATTCATGCGACTCCGGCAGGCAAGGCGATCACTCCTCGTGATGTCGCGACCACCCAGCTGGAGCGTACGATGAGACGAATGGAAGGTGGGTGTTCCTGCGGTGGTTCCTCTTCTTGACCTCCGGCGTAGGTGGCAGTAGCCCTGAGGCGGGGTGGATGCGGCCGTGACGACCTCCCCGTCGCGAGGAGGGAGGTTGAGCCGGTGCCAAGAGCAGGGTGCGTTGTAGGGTCGGTCCTCGTGCTGGCAGCGCTGGTCATCGGTGGCGTCCTGCTCGTCTCCGGAGACGGCAGGCCCTGTCCGCCGGTCGACACCGAGGCCGTCAATGTCCAGCAGCGCCTGACTTCGACGAACGAGGGTATCGAATTCGAGCTGTGGAGTTCCATGCCGTTTCCCGTGCGCGCCCTGCCGCCGATTCTGCGGATCGGCGACCGNNCGATCCGGTGGCGATCTACCACAGTGCGCCGCCGGCGCCGGACCGAGACGTGGTGGCGACCGACGGTGCGGACGTGTGGACCTTCGGTGCCCTACGAACAGACCTCCTGGACTGCGTTCCTCCTCGAGCCGGTCGATCGGTCGTATGCTCTCGTCGCCGGGAGCCGGAGTTCATGCCGAATAGCGGAGAGATCGTCTCGGGCGGATGGTCGTCGGGTGCGCTCAGACCGCGGCGCGGGTCGTCGGGAGCGGGGAGCCGGCCGCTGCCTCACATCCCCACCCGGGCTGCAGAAAGGCCGGAAACCTGAAGCCACAGGATCGCAGTGACGGGCGCTCCCAGGCGGGTGATCTCGTCGCTGGTGGCATGGGAGCGGCTCGACACCCCTGACGTGGAGACGGGAGGCGGGCCCGAGTAGATCGGCGAAATGGCTCAAAGCCCTGACGGTCGGGCCCGATGATCTTGTGCATGGCAGCCACGCGTCCTGAAGCAGGGCCACGTCGCCCACGATCCCGGAGATCGTCGGAGGTCGTCTCCGGAGTGTCGCGAAAGACTCTGCGTCGCCGGTCGGTCTGGCTGCTCGCGTTCCTGGCTCTCCCGGGCTGGGTGGTCACCCAACCGAGCGGAGCCGAGGCGACTTCCGGTGCACAGTGGCCGGCCGTCACCGAGTCATCGGGATGCGGCCAGCTGCGCACCTACCCGCCGCTGGCCACCCGGACGGGTCGCCTTCCCCGCAGCGAGATAGTGGGTGGTCCCTACGGGGCACTCTTCGGACGCACCATCGGCGAGGTCGAGGACTCTCAAGTGTGGTGGACGGTACCCATGAGCGGCGGCCAGCGGATCCGCGTCCACCAGCTTGCCCTGCCGGCTTTCCAACTTGTCACAGCCAACCTTGCTGCGGCCGCCGCCGAAGGCAAGTGGTATCCGATCTCCGTCGTCCGGGGTCAATCCTCCCGGACCATCGCCGGCCGGTACAGCATGTCCTATCACGCATTCGGCGCCGCGGTGGACATCAACCCCATCAACAACCCCTATCGATCGGACAACACATTCATCACCGACATGCCCGGTTGGTTCGTGCAGGCGTGGCGGGACGCCGGGTTCTGTTGGGGCGGCGACTGGCTGGACAAGAAGGACACGATGCACTTTTCGTGGAAGGGCCCCCTACCGACGCCCGGCTACCCGTCCCTACCCGACCCCTATCCCGCCCGCAGCCAACCTGCCTCGTTCACGGAGCCGGTGGCGATGCCCTCGCCACCTTTTGGACCGCTCGACGGATCACACCGCTACCTGATCGGGAACGTCTCCGGTCGGGGAGCTCCCGACGTCGTCCAGCTCGAACAGCACGACTTGGGAGTCATCGTCAACATCGCCAGGGCGAGCGTCGACTACGCCGGCTGCGCGGTACAACGCGGTTTCGCCTTTGATGTGGATCTCGCCGACCGCACGNNCGGTGGCGGTCACCATCCATTCTGCCGACTCAGGGTTCTTCGAGTCGCAGAAGCTGATCACCGGGATCACTTCCCAACCCGGCGACCTCTACCTCGCCGGTGACGTCGACGACGACGGCCGCGACGACCTCTACGTGCTCCGTCGGGGCGCCGTCACCGGCCTGGAGGTATGGGCGGCAGTCTCCGGGTTCGGCACCCAAGCAGTGAACGTGGAGCTGCCGGTCGATACCGAGAGCGGACGGTGGCGTTTCGCTCTGGGGGATCGGGATGTCGACGGGGAACCCGACATCTACGCCATCGACCTGTCCGGACCGAACGCCATTCTCTCGATCTTCCGCCATGCCGACGGGTACGCTGCGGCAGCCGAGAACACTGCCACCGCCGCCTCGGTCGGAGCCGGCGGCCTGCTGGAGGTAGTCGATCACGACGGCGACGGCCGGGACGACCTCATTGCCCTCAACCCCGACGGGAGCCTCCGGGCCTTTCTCGGCAACCGGCCCCTCACCGGCGACCCGGCCCGGTGGTACCGAGACCCGAACTGGGAATGCGACGAAGACGCGGAGCCTTTCGCGTACGTCGGCACGTTCCGTGATGACGACGGGACGGTTGTCCAGCAGGACATCGAATGGATGGCGGCGAGCGGTTTCACCAAAGGTTGCGACTGGCCCTACGGCGATCACTTCTGTCCCGAGCGGCCGGTCACCCGAGCGGAAATGGCCACCTTCCTCGCTCGAGCCCTGGGCCTGGAACCGATACCGAAGCCGGGCTTCATCGACATACGGAATACCACCCACGAGCCGAACATCAACGCCATCGCCGCCGCCAGTATCGCCGTCGGTTGCGCGGCGGACGGGCCGCTCTACTGCCCGGATCAGCCCGTCACCAGGGCCGAGATGGCCACGTTCCTGGTTCGAGCGTTGCGGTTGGAGCCGATACCGGGACAACGTTTCCTCGACGTGGAGAACACGACCCACGCCCCCGATATCAACGCCATCGCCGCGGCCGGTATCACCCTCGGTTGCGCGGCGGACGGGTCACTGTACTGCCCGGACGAACCCGTCTCGCGAGGACAAATGGCTGCCTTCCTGCACCGGGCGCTCGGAACCCCCTAGACCCCGGTCGACCCCTCCGACCTTCTCACCCGCTCCTCGGTGAGGGTTCTCCGGCGGTACGGTTCACATCGCCTCCACCAACAACCGCAGCTTCACAGCGTCGACCGTCGTCGCCGCCGGCGCCCTCGCCAGGCCTGGGCAGTCGACCGGTCGACACCCATCCGCCCGGTACCCACCGCAGGAGTACGATTGTCAAGGACGGTGCGCTCGAGAGCGGGAGGTCGGGGATGCCTTTGCCGAAGTGGCTCGCCCAAATCAACAAACGCTCATTCAACAAACTGGAGCTCAAGCGAGGCGTGCGGCCGGTGCTCACCCACGTGGGCAGATCGTCGGGGAAGATCTATCACACACCACTCGACGCCCACCCCGTGGACGACGGCTTCATCTTCATCATGAACTACGGCTCGGACTCGGATTGGGTGAAGAACATCATGGCCGCCGGGACCGCGACGCTCAGGGTCGACGGCGACGAGGTCGCCTTGGTGTCCCCGAGAGTGGTCGGCAAGGACGATGCCCTGCAACGGCTTCCTGCCACCAGCCAATGGCCGTCCGACTCGATGAATGTGACCGAGTGCCTGCAGATGGATATCCGCCGGTAGTTGTCCGGTGCGAGGACGTATCGGTCGCCGGCCAAAGGTCGATGGGAACGGTCGAGGTTCGCTGGCTGTGGGTCCTATGGTGGGATCGTTCCATCGAAGTTCCGCTGTTGAACACCGATTGGCCCGTCGGCATCGTGAGCCGGTGCCCTACGCCGGCAGATACCGGTATACGACCGCCGGTTGGCCGCCGGGGGTCACCCAGTCGAGCCATCGCTCCCCACCGAGTTTCTCAGCCACCCGGAGAGAGGCTTCGTTTTCGGGATGGATCACCGAGACGAGATACGAGCGGTCGAAGCTCTCGAAGGCGTAGTCCCGCAGGGCCCCGCCCGCCTCCGTCGCATATCCCTCCCGCTGGTGCTTGCGGGCGATCATCCAGCCGATCTCCAGCGCCGGATCGCCTTCGATCACCCATTCCTTGTAGCCGCAACGGCCGACGAACTCACCGTCGGCACGCAACTCGGTGGCCATGAGGCCGTACCCGCATCGCGCCAACTCGGCCAGGTGACGGTCGAGCCACTCGGCGCTCTCGGCCCTCGTCGCCGGAGTTCCGTCGCCTACGAAGCGCACCAGGGTGGGATCCGCATGCAGGACAACCAACTCGTCCAGGTCGGCCCGCTCCAGCGGGCGCATGACCAGGCGCTCGGTGAGCAGACGACTCCTCACCGCAGCCTTGCTGTCCTCAGTCGACACCTTGTCCGCCTTCACGAGTGGCTACGAAACCTACCGAACGGCGAGCCGTGAGCGATCTCATTCTTGGAGCCCGAAGGAGTGCGGTTCAGGTCATGCTCCCGGCAACAGACCATCTTCGTCGTCGCCCCTTGTGGCTCTTCGGTGGAAGATGCTCGACCCGCTCCAGGCGGGCTACGTCGAGCTTGCGGAGCGCGGTGTGTGTTGCACCGAAGGGTCTTGGCGGAGACGGGACGGCTCGTTCCTGGGCGGCGATCATCGGTGTGGTCGACCAGGAAAGCTCCACTGACTTGGTGCCCGGGGTGGGATTCGAACCCACACGCTCCTTGTGGAGCAGCGGATTTTAAGTCCGCCACGGCTGCCAGTTACGTCACCCGGGCCAGGAATCAGCCAGGCAGGCTCCCGGCCGAAACCTTAGGAGACTCCAGATGAACCGCAAGGGCAGCCCGGCGACCTCGAAGTCGGTCCGGCCGAGTCGCTCAACCGCCCAAAGACCGTTCGATGCTGTACGCCAGCGCCTGGTCGGCTCGTTGGGCCGAGATCTCCAGCATCTCCATCCGGCCGGGGAACATCTCCCCCATCACGCGGAGGGAGGTCAGCTCCAGCGCCAGGTCGCTCCCGGCGGCCTGGTTGATCGCCGCGATGCGATTGGCAGCCGCATAGTTGTCGAGCGCCAGCCTCGCGCCCACCTCGTCGGCCGGGACCCCTTCGTCCGCCGTCAACAGAATGCCGGCAGTGATCCCCGCCACGATCAAGAACGCCAAGACGACCCAGATCGTCCACTCGAACCTTCGGCGAGGAGGCGCCTCCGGAACATCGATTACTTTCGGCTTCTCGAGCAGCGTCATGACATCGCCTCCTTCGCTGCTACCACGCGCGGAATGGCCCAAACCCAGCGACCGAGGATGTGAGAAAGGAAGGAGCCCGCAGAGCCGCCAAACCGCACCGAATCCAGGCGCACCTCAATTCCTCCTGTGCACCTGGACTCATTATCTCTCCAACCGGGCGGAGGCGATAGAGGAATTCGCCTCTGCGGCGGTAATCTCACACCCATGGACCACCTCTGGGCCGGATGGCGCAGCACCTACATCAAGGGAGCCGGCGAGGCGGTTTCCGATGACTGTCTGTTCTGCCGCCTGCCGGACCAACCGGACGAGGAGTCGCTGATCGTCAGCCGGGGACAAATGACGTTCACCGCGCTCAATCGCTACCCCTACACGACCGGCCATGTGATGATCGCCCCGCTCCGACACGTGGGAGAACCCGGCAGCCTGAGCGCCGCCGAACGGTCTGATCTGTGGGAATCCCTCGCAGTGGCGCAACGGGCCATAGAGCGGGCCATGTCTCCGGCCGGATTCAACCTCGGCGCCAATCTGGGACGCGTCGCCGGCGCCGGAGTACCCGGGCACTTCCACCTGCACCTCGTACCGCGCTGGGAAGGCGACGCCAACTTCATGACCACCATCGGCGCCACCCGGGTCATCCCCGAAGACCTCGCCGACACGTGGGACAACCTTCGAGCCGCCTTCCAGTCGCCGGTCGAGCCGACAGCTGGCAGCTGAGCGCCGCACCGAGGGCTACTTCGGTTCCCTCCATCCTCCATCCGGGACGGCGCCTCCACGTTCGTCCTCCGCCACACATGCCACCGCGCAATTCAACGGCTCGACCCACGGCGCCACGATTTCGCCCACCGGGTTGTCGTGCCCCGCCACATGGTCCGCATAGTGAGCGTGAAGGCACTTCACGCCCCGCTCGGTGCCCCCCACACCTCCGGAGGGCCGGTAAGGGGCACCTTCCGGAACGAGCAGATCTCGCTCGGCAGCGTACCGATCGGCGGCGGCCAGGAATCGAGCTTCGACGCTCGGAGCGGACTCCACCCACCGCTCCATAGCCCTTACCCCGCCGGCCGACTCGAGTCGACCTACCCGGATCCGGGCAAGTGGACAGGTCAGCCAGTAGCGAGTCGGGAACGGAGTGCCGTCGTCGAGGATCGGCGGGACGGCGACCACCACCGGCAACCCCAGAGGGCACCGTGCCACCACCTCGACGGCGGCGCGGAGCGGCCGCTCCAGCTGGACCGCCGCCACTTCCTGGTCGTCCATCAGGAGTCTGCTAGCCGAGCAAGTCGCGACCGGTCAAGAAGTCCCAGATGTCTTGCCACCAGCTTCGGTCCAGCTCCTCGACCAGGTCCGGGGTCGGAGGCTCGGGATTCGACTCGCCGGACGGCGCCACGACGACGTAGGCAACTTCTCCCGGCCTCACATAGCCGAAATCCTGGCGGGCGATCTTCTCGACCCCCTGATCGGTTCGAAGGTAGTCGGCCGCGGCTGCCAGACGGGCGTTCTCCTCTTCCAACACGGCCAGGGTCTGCTCCTTCTGCTCGACGAGCTGCTGCTGAGCGAGGATCTGCCGAAACGGAAAGACGTTGGAGAACACCACCGCCACAGCCACCAGCAGGAGGAGAGTGACGATCGAGACGGTCCTCGTCCTGCCGGCCGGGCGTATCACGAGCGCCGGCCGATCGCGTCCCATCCCGCATATCGAGCCTGATCGCCGAGATACTCTTCGATCCGAAGCAGCTGGTTGTACTTGGCAGTCCTCTCCGCCCGGGCCGGTGCTCCGGTCTTGATCTGACCGGCATTCGTAGCCACGACCAGGTGAGCGATGAACGAATCCTCGGTTTCNNTTCGCCGGACCGGTGGCTGACCATTCGCCCGTACCGGGCCCGTTCGGCAGTTTCCATGGTGTGGAGAGTCTCCGAAAGCGAGCCGATCTGATTCACCTTGATGAGAATGGCGTTGCCGACACCCTCCTTGATGCCTCTGCGAAGAATGTCCTCGTTGGTGACGAAGACGTCGTCCCCAACGAGCTGGGTCCGGGCACCCAAGAGGTCGGTGTGGGTCTTCCACCCGTCCCAGTCATCCTCGGCGAGACCATCTTCGATCGACACCAGCGGGAAGTCGTCCAACAGCTCGGCCAGGAAGGTGGTCATCTCATCGGAGCTGAGTTCGCGACCCTCTCCCGACAGCACGTACTTGCCACCCCGGTACAGCTCTGAGGCCGCCACGTCCATCGCCAGGGCGATGTCGTCTCCCAGCCGGTAGCCGGCATCGGCGATCGCCTCGGACAGCGCATCGAGGGCCTCTCGATTGCTCGACAAGTTCGGGGCGAACCCTCCCTCGTCGCCCACATTGGTGGACAACCGGCGCGCACCGAGGACGGATTTGAGGGCGTGGTACACCTCGACCCCGGCTCGCAGGGCTTCGCGGAAAGTCGGTGCACCGGCCGGGACGAGCATGAATTCCTGGATGTCGACCGAATTGGCGGCATGAGCTCCCCCGTTCAGCACGTTGAGGAACGGAACCGGCAACACTCTGGCTGCCGGCCCGCCGAGATACCTGAACAGAGGGATATCCAGCGACGCGGCAGCAGCCCGGGCGGCGGCCAACGACACGGCAAGGATGGCGTTGGCACCCAGCCGACCCTTGTTGGGCGTGCCGTCCAGATCGAGCATGATCTGGTCGAGCGCTTCCTGATCGGTGACGTTCCTGCCGATCACCGCCGGCGCGATCTCATCCAGAATGTTGGCTACGGCCCGCGCAACGCCCTTGCCGCCGTAGCGGTCTCCACCATCTCGAAGCTCAACAGCTTCGAGCGCCCCCGTCGATGCTCCCGACGGCACCGCTGCTCGGCCGAAGGCGCCGCCAGCGAGAAGCACCTCGGCCTCGACGGTCGGGTTTCCCCGGGAGTCGAGGACTTCACGGGCCCTGATCACGTCGATGGTGGCCATGGACCCTCCTTGGGTGGCAACGTTAGCCATGTTCACTCCTGTTCTCGGGGATATCTGTCGGTTCGACTTTGGCTGCTTTCCACAATTCGTCCAATTCGGCCATGCTCAAGAGGTCGAGTTTCCCCGACGATTCCATTCTCCGGAACCTTCGGTCGAACCGATCGACGGCTCGCCGCAAGGCCACCTCTGGATCGATGTGAAGATGGCGTGCAAGGTTGACGGCGGAAAACAGCAGATCGCCGAGCTCGTGTTCGGCCGCCCCCCGATCGCCCAACGCGCCGTCGAGTTCGGCCACCTCTTCGCGGATTTTGTCCATGACCCGGGCCGGGTCATCCCAGTCGAAACCGACGGTGGCCGCTCGCCGCTGCAGCTTGGCGGCTCGCTCCATCCCCGGAAGTCCGGCCGGCACATCGTCCATGAGCGATTCTCGCTGCTTCTCGTCCTGTTTGATCCGTTCCCAGTTCTGCAGGACCTCTTGCGCACTTGTCGCTTCGACCTCCCCGAACACGTGCGGGTGGCGCCGCACGAGCTTCTCGCGCAGACGCTCGGCCACATCTCCGATGTCAAATGCTCCGGCTTCCCGAGCCATGGTGCTGTGGAACAGCACCTGGAGCAGCACATCCCCCAGCTCATCCTCGACCTCGTCGTATGCGACGAAGTCCGGCCCCCCTTTCGGAGCGTCGACCGGCAGGAGCGACAGTGCCTCGACGAGTTCATAGGCCTCCTCAACGAGGTTCCGGACGAGGCTGTGGTGGGTCTGTTGACGATCCCAGGGACATTCCCCCCGCAACCGCCGCATCGTAGCGATCAAACCCGGTAGCCCGGAAGACACGGTCCCGATGAAGAGGCAGGTGCGGAGCCCGGCGTGTTCCTCGCTCAGTGCCTCCAGGGCGAAGGTGTCCACTCGAGCCCGGTCGGTGCCCAGTTCGGTCAAGACGGTGACGGGAGTCGACGAGGGGAGCAGCCGGGCGAGCGTGTCCCGCACGTCGATGAGAACCATGGGGACGTCTACCTGGGTGATGACCGTCGGCAGGTGGAGAAGCAGCGGGTCGGGCAGGTCGTGGCCGTTGAACACCGCCAGTCCGTCCCGGATGGGATCCACCCCTACCTCCAGGAAGACGAGGTCCAGAAAAGACTCGCCACCCACCTCCGTGATCGGCACTCCCTCAGCGGCCGCCAGCCGACGAATCAAGCCCGGGGTGCGCTCGCCGATCCCCGGGCTTCCGGGTACTGCGAAGACAACCGGCCCGGTCGAGGCGGCTTCCACTACCCGCTCGGCGAGGCGCTGATAGACGACATCGAAGTCCGGTGCAGATTCGTAGAGATCATCGCCGCTCTGCACCGGCCTCAGTTCGCTGAGGCGAAGGGCGGCAGGATGCTCCAGAGTCCGGACGATCACCCGTGCGTCCGGGTCGAGCAGCAACTGCCGGATCTCGGCGGGAATTCGGTCGTAAGAGCCCGGTCCGAGACCGACGATAGTGATAGGCCCGGGCATCAGGCCGGGGAAACGACCCCGAACGTGGGTTCGGTTTGCCAGGTACCGTACCTCTCGGTCACGACCACCTCGGCAGCACCGAGGGTCTCCAACACCCACTCGTCGAATAGCCCGCCGGTCCGCTCGTTGATCAGCGAAGCTTCGACGTCGGCACGAACGTCGTCCAGCGACTGTGTCTCGCGGGAATCGACGATCAACACGTGGTAGCCGAACTCGGACTGCACGGGTCCGGCGACCTCGCCGATGACGGCGTTGAGGGTGGCATCGGCGAAGGAGGGCACGTACTGACCGGCGGCACCGCAACCGAGGTCGCCGCCGGCGGCGCCGGATCCGGTGTCGGTGGACAGCTCGACAGCCAGGTCGGCAAACTCCTCGCCGTCCTCGAGACGGTCGATGACGTCCAATGCTTCCTCCTCGGTGCCCACCAGGATGTGGCGGGCACACACGATCGAGAAGCTGGGAAGCTGTTCGTCGTAGGCGGATTGGATGTCCTCCTCAGCGACGGGACCGGCCTCCTCGACCAGCTTCTGCTGGATCGCGGGAAGCAACACTTGCTGGAACGCCACGTGGCGGATGGTTTCTTCGGTGATTTCGTTGAGTTCCAGGTACTCGTCGAGAGGGCCTTGCGCTTCGATACTCTCCACGAAGAGGTCGAACTGAGCGTCGATGGCTTCCGGATCGGCAACGATCTCGAACTGTGTGGAGGCCGCCTGCCGGACTGCCTCCTCGACGATCAGCTGGAAGACATCCTGATTGAACCGATCACGAGGGGCGGTTGCGCCGTCGGCTCTGATCTCCTCGACCTCGGCCAGGGTGATGGCCGTACCGTTGACCGTCGCCACAACCGCTTCGTTGCTGCTGCAGGCTGCTGCCGACAGCGCCAGAACAGCGAACAGGACCAGGAGCTTGCGCACGGGAGTCACCTTCTCACGGAGTGATTTCCTATGGTAGGCGGGCGCTCGGGCAAGAAAGCGATCACCTTGGTTGGATGGCGGCAGTCCCGGCCTATGAACGGCGGCGCTAGCCGGACTCCGGCCACATCTCGACCAGGAAGGCCAGCAAACTCCCCACGATCTCGTCGTCGGGAGGCGCCGGCAGGAAGATTGCTCCCTCCCCGGCCCGCAGGACTGCCCGGGGAGCTATCCGGGACAAGCGAACCTCCTGGGATGCAGACAGATCGACGGCCGATACCCGCACTTCCCGGCGGAGTTTGACGACCTCGGTGATTCCCACCCGTAGCGCTTCCACCCGCAACCGGGCAACGTCCAGCAGGGCGGCCGCCGCCGGGGGCAGGGGACCATATCGATCCAGCCACTCGCGGGCGACGTCCTCGACTTGATCGTGAGTCTCCGCCAGCGCCAACCGCCGGTAGGCTTCCAGCCGCGACCCTTGATCCACTACATAGTCGTCCGGAAGATGGGCGTCTACCGGCAGGTCGATCCTCACCTCGGCGGGCTCCGGCTTCTCTATCGTGGTGCCTTCGAGCTCGCGAACCGCTTCGGCGACGAGTTCGGTGTACAGGTCGAAGCCGACCGCCGCCACGTGACCCGACTGCACCTCGCCCAGGACGCTGCCGGCTCCCCGAATCTCGAGGTCCCGGAGGGCGAGCGAGAACCCGGACCCGAGGTCGGTCGCCTCCCCAACCGCCTCCAACCGCCGGTAGGCGTCCTCGCTCAGCGAATGATCGACGGGATGGAAGAGATAGGCGTAGGCGCGCTGATTGGACCGACCCACCCGGCCGCGCAGCTGATACAGCTGGGCGAGGCCGAGCAAGTCGGCCCGCTCGACGATCAGCGTGTTGACCTGGGGCAGATCGAGACCCGACTCGATGATGGTGGTGGCAACCAACACGTCGTACTCGCGGTTCCAGAAATCGAGCATCACCTGCTCGAGTTGGCCCTCACTCATGCGGCCGTGAGCCACGGCATAGCGAGCATCGGGGACCAACTCCTGCAGATGAGCGACGGCCCGTTCGATCGACTGCACCCGATTGTGCACATAGAAGACCTGCCCCTCTCGTAGTATCTCCCGCCGGATCGCAGCCGAGACCGCTTGTTGATCGAAGGGACCGACGTAGGTGAGGATCGGAAGCCTGTCTTCGGGGGCGGTGCGGATGTGAGAAACGTCCCGAATGCCGGTCAGTGCCATTTCGAGAGTGCGAGGTATGGGCGTGGCCGTCAAGGTCAACACATCAACCCCCACCCGGAACCTCTTGATCTTGTCCTTGGCGTTGACTCCAAAGCGCTGCTCTTCGTCGATCACGAGCAGACCGAGGTCCTTGAACCTGACGTCCTCGCTGATCAGACGGTGCGTGCCGATCACCACGTCCACTTCACCCGTGGCAATCCCCTCGACCACCGAACGCTGCTGCTTGGCGGTCAGGAAACGGCTCAGCATCTCCACCCGCAGCGGGTAGGGAGCGTAGCGGTCCGAGAAGGTCTGGAAGTGCTGCTGGGCGAGCAGGGTCGTCGGACATAGGATGGCCGTCTGTTTGCCTTCCAGGACGGTCTTGAAAGCCGCCCGGATGGCGACCTCCGTCTTGCCGAATCCAACATCCCCGAACACCAGCCGGTCCATCGGGCCGGGATCCTCCATGTCGGCCTTGACGTCCTGGATGGCTCCCAGCTGATCGGGAGTCTCCTCGAACGGAAAGGCCGCTTCGAGCTCATGCTGCCAGGGAGAATCGGGCGAGTAGGAATGCCCTTCTGCTGCCGCCCTCGCCCGGTGGAGCGTCACCACCTGCTCGGCAACGGCGGCTACGGCCTTGCGAACCCTCGATCGGGTCGCCGACCAATCGGCTCCTCCCATCCTCGACACCCGGGGGGATTCGCCTCCGGTGTACCTGCGGACTGCCGCCAACTGATCGGTTGGAACGTACAGCTTGTCTCCCGCGGCGTAGCCGACCACCAGATAGTCGCGTTCCACCCGGGCGATCGTTCGAGTGGCGAGACCCTCGAATCTCCCGATCCCGTGTCGGTAGTGCACCACGTAGTCACCCTCGCTGAGATCCCGGTAGCCGGATGTGTCCGGCGCGGCCCGGCGCGGTCCGGTACGCCGATGGGCTCTTCTCCGCCCGGCCACCTCGCGCTCACCCAATACGGCGACGGCCGGGGCGGGAAGCACAAAACCCCGGTGAACGCCACTGGGAAGAACCCCCGAGGCAGCCCGATCGAGCCGGTCGACCCTCGGCAGCGACAGACCGGCTTCCGTGAGCACCCGGGCCACACGGTCCGCGGCGCCGGCCCCATCCATCGCTACCACTACGTCCATCTTCCGCTCGAGCAAACGACTCAACCCGCCGGCCACCGAGTCCGGGTCGCCGGGTGTCGCATCAAAACCCCGAACATCGAGCGAACGATCCCCGGGCCGGGCGGCGGCTGCCGGAGCATCGAGCAGGGGAAGCCCGGTGAGGGCTTCCTCCAAATCCAGATACAGGGCAGGATGATCACCGGCCGGCGGAGCTCCGTGCCCCCATGTCGAGGCGAGCGCCGCTGCCAGGTCTCGCTCTTCTTTCAGCAGATCGCGGCTGCGGTCGGACGCTCTCCCCCGGTCGAAGACAACGAGTGAGCCCCCGGGCGCCAGCTCCGAAAGGGCGGTAACGGGCGGGGCCAGCCAAGGCAGCCACGACTCCATGCCGGGGAAGAGAACGCCTTCGGAGAGCCGGTCCCAGGTGGACGCCGCCCAAGCTTCCGTTGCCAGCAGGAGCCGCGCATCCGCGGAAATCTGCGGGTCGGGCCGGAACTCCCGGGCCGGGAATGCGACAAACTCTCCCGCTTTCTCGACTGATCTCTGACTGGTAACGCTGAAGATGCGAGCGTCTTCGAGACGATCACCCCAGAAGTCGAGCCGCAGTGGCTCATCCCCGCCGGCCGGGAAGAGGTCGACGATCCCGCCCCGCACCGAGAACTCCCCCCTCGCCTCCACCCGATCGGTGCGGTGGTAGCCATATCCGGCCAGACGCTCGATCAGCAGGTCGAACCCGACCTCCTCGCCCACCCGGCCCGACACGGGTTCAGGGCTGGAAGGGCTGATCCGTTGAGAGACCGACCGGGCCGAAGCCACCACCACGGTCCCGGGCCGGCCCGCCGCCAGCAGATAGCGGGCCTCGGATCTCCGGGCCATGGTTGCCGCGTTGGGCGACACGTGCTCGAACGGAAGGGTCTCCCAGGCCGGCATGAAGACGACAGAGTCGCGGAAGAGGGCAAGATCCTCGGCCAGGTCCTCGGCCTCTCGTTCGCCGGGCACGATCGCCAGCAGGGGCCCGGGAACACGGGCTGCCAGACCGGCCAAGAGGAAGGCTCGGGCCGGCGGCGGCACGACCATTCGACCGGGCAAAGTCGGAAGCTGATGTGGACGCCACCGGTCAACGAGAGGAGCGAGTGGAGCGGGCATGGTCAGGAGTCCGGGCAGGACCGAGTACTACCCGAGTCGATGTGGACCACCTTTAGAGGAGAGTTGAATGGTTGATACTTGTCGATCCGCCCGCTTGTCGAGATATCTGCCATGTCTTGCTCGGCCGCCTCCGCCCCACCAGCGTAGCTGCGCTCTGTACGGACCCGAGGGGAACCGGTTCGAGGCTCTCCCCGGTCGGTCAATGAACGAATATCCACGAAGATCTCCTGTTGGTGAGGTATTTTCGTTGCGACAGCGACCACTTTGGCCCCAAACTGAACCGGCTATCTCATCGCAATGCCCCCCAGCGACGGTTCAGCCTCCCAGCCGGGTGGTCGCTGTCATGGGCCGGTCGCAGTTCCCAGACGACATGGCTCCAAACCCCGGGCTCTGCCGGTCCTGATGCCTGCTCTCGTCGTCCGGTTCTCAGTGGGACAGCCCGGGAAGGTCCCTGGAGACCAGCCCCTCCTGCTCGAACCATTCGATGGTGCGCCGCATGGTCTCCCGGGCAGGCCTGTACTCGAGTCCGAGACGGCGGCTCGCCTTCGATCCGTCGTAGGAGTGGCCGAACGACAGGACGCGGATCATCTCCCGGCAGAACGGCGGACGGCGCTGCAACGCCCGGTAGCCCAACTCCGCCGCGCTTGCAGCTCCCCCGACCAGACAGCGGGGCAATCTGGGTAAGCGGAGTTCGAGCCCGGTCAGCTCCTGCAGAAGCTGGAGAGCTTCGGTAGTTGTCAGCGTGAAACCGCTCAACACATACCGTTCCCCGGCGATGCCTTTTTCCTCGGCCAGGAGATGGCCGCGGGCGCAGTCCTCGATGTCGACGATGCTGAACCGGGATTCGATTACCGCCGGGAGGTCGCCGTTCAGGAGGTCGAGGAAGAGCTTGCCGGTCCCGGTGGCCCGCCCCGGGCCCTGCACGGACGAGGGATTGACCACCACCACCTCCACCTCGCAACGTTCGGACAGCAGCGCTTGTTCCGCTTCGTGCTTGGAACGCTCGTAGTCGGAAAGAAACCAGCCGCGGTGCGGCGAGATCTCAGTTCCCACCGAACCATGGGTCTCCCCGAGCGCGGCAGCCGAAGATGTGAAGACCATTCGTCGTACTCCAGAGGCGGCGGCCGCTCTCAGGGTGTTGCGGGAGCCGTCCACGTTGACTCGGAACAGAATCGATGGGTCCGCCGGGCACATCTCGTTGTGGCCGGCCACGTGATAGACCACGTCGCAGCCGTTCATGGCGGACGCAATGGATACGTAGTCGAGGATATCGCCGCGAACCGGCTCGGCTCCCAGCATCGCCACCGTCGCCGCGGCGGCCTCCGAGCGCACCAGTGCCCGGACCTCTCGATCCCGTGACACCAGTTCCTGAAGGACCGCCCGGCCCACTACGCCGGAACCACCGGTGAGCAGAGTGGTCATGACCGGTCGGCAGCCCGCACGACCGACCAGAAGCTCGAAACGTACTGCCAGCCGGAAGCGATCGTGATGAGGGCTGCCAGCCACATCACCCACTCGTCGAGGTAGAGCGGACCCCATGGTTCGGGCAGCCGGACCATCGCCAGTGCAATGGCGATGAACTGGGCATTGGCCTTCAATTTGCCCCAGATCGATGGCTTGACGACCTGCCCCTCGAGCGCCGCCATGCCGCGCAGCGCCATGACCATGAACTCACGGATGATGATGATCAGCGTCACCCACACCGAGGCCCGGCCCACGGCGATCAGCGCGAGCAGCGACCCCGTAACCAGCAGCTTGTCGGCCGTAGAGTCGAGAAACGCTCCCAGCACAGTTCCGACGTTCCAACGGCGGGCAAGATAGCCGTCGAAGAAGTCGGTGGTGGCGGCGATGACGAACAGCACCACGGCATACCTGAAGTTGTGCTCGACGGTTCCCTCGGCCAGAACGAGCGCCATGATGGCCGGGGTCATCAGGATCCTGGAAACCGCCAGCAGGTTGGGCAGGGAGGCCAAGGGTCTCCTCGAGTCGGCGCGCTGCGATGATACCCGGGAGGTCCGGGGCCCGGCATAACCGCGGCCGGCAATCAGTAGTCGGTGATCGGCTCGGAGGAGGTCACCCCCGGTGAATTTCGGCGCGGTCAGAGAGGTTCAAACCTCGCCGTGAAGTGGCGCAGCCACGGCGCCTGCTCGATGATCCGGTATCCGCGCAGGGTCGTTGCCCTTTCGGCCACCGCGATCACGACCTCGCCCACGTAGTCCACGTGCGATTGGGTATAGGTGCGGCGCGGCACCGCCAGCCGGACCAATTCCATCTGCGCCGGGAGTTCACCGCCGTCGGGTTGCGGTTTGCCGAACATCACCGAACCGATCTCGACACCCCGAACGCCGCCCTCGCGATAGAGCTCGACTGCCAGAGTTTGGGCAGGATATTCGCCAGAGGGGATGTGCGGCAGAAAGCTCTTGGCGTCGAGGTACACGGCATGTCCGCCGGGCGGGCGCACGATAGGTACTCCGGCGCCGCTCACCTTCTCCGCAAGATAGGCAGTGGACCGAATCCGGTACTGAAGGTATTCCTCCTGCAACACCTCCACGAGGCCTTGGGCAATCGCCTCGAGGTCGTACCCGGCCAATCCCCCGTAGGTCGGAAACCCCTCGGTGAGAATCAGAAGGTTCCGGCACTGCTGAGCTACCTCCGGGTCGTTCATCCCGAGAAACCCCCCGATGTTCGACAGCCCGTCCTTCTTGGCCGACATGGTGCACCCGTCGACCAGAGAGAACATCTCCTGGGCGATCTCCGTCGGGGTCCGTTCCGAGTATCCATCTTCCCGCTGCTTGATGAACCAGGCGTTCTCCGCGAAGCGGCAGGCATCAAGAAAGAAGGGGATCTCGTACCGGTCGCACACCTCCCGGACGGCGCGCAGGTTTGCCATCGAGACGGGCTGGCCGCCGCCGGAGTTGTTGGTGACGGTGACCATGACCAACGGAACCCGTTCGCGCCCCACCTCTTCGATGGTTGCTACCAGAGCCCCCACATCCATGTTGCCCTTGAACGGATAGTCGGTCGACGGGTCGGCCCCCTCCGGTATCACCAGATCGCGGGCCTCCGCCTGCCGGTATTCGACGTTGGCGCGGGTGGTGTCGAAGTGTGTGTTGTTGGGGACAACGTCGTCCTCGCCGACGACGGTCGTGAACAGGATCTTCTCGGCCGCCCGGCCTTGATGAGTCGGGATGATCTCTTGAAACCCCGTGAGCCTTTCGATGACCTCTCGAAGACGGTAGAACGACCGGCTCCCGGCGTAGGACTCATCTCCAACCATCATCCCGGCCCACTGGCGAGACGACATCGCTCCCGTCCCCGAATCGGTGAGCAGGTCGATGATCACCTCATCGCCGTGCAACCCGAAAAGGTTGTACCCGGCCCGCTGGAGCGCTTCTTCTCGTTGCAGGCGGGTCGGAAAGTCGATGGCCTGCACACTGTGGATTCGGAAGGGCTCGATGATCGTTCGGTACGGCATGGGTTCCCTCTCGAAGAGATCGACTCAGTCTGACACGCCATATTCCCTCACGGGGAAACACTCCAACAAGGTGAGGATTGGTATCCAGAGCCGCCCGGAAACGGTCGGCTGCCGCTTCCTGCTTGCCGCTCTCAATCCTCCCGCCAGCGATTGGCCAGTTGATCGGCGTACTCGTTCCACTTGAAACCGGCGTGCGCCTTGATCCACTTCAACTCGAGTTCCGGCCTTTGCCGGAATCCCTCGTAGGCCCGCTTGACCAGGTCGAGGTTCTCGACCGGCCCGGTTTTGCGTTTCCAGCCCCGTTTCTCCCATCCCGCCGCCCACTCGTTGATCGTTCGAACGGCCAGCCGGCTGTCGCTGTACACCGTGGTAGCGACCCCGGACGGAACCAAACGCAGTCCTCCGATCAACGCGGTCAGTTCCATGCGGTTGTTGGTGGTAGCCGGCTCATGCCCGTACTCCTCGGCGATCAGCACGTCATCCTCGACGTAGACGGCCCCCCAGCCGCCGGGTCCGGGGTTGGGAGAAGCCCCTCCGTCCGTGAACACTCCGGACACCGGGTCTACGGAGTTCCCTTGCGCCTCGCCGGATCCACCTCGTACCGGCTTTGCGCCTTCACGGCAATCAAGACAGCGCGCCGGTTGCCAGCCCGGATATCGGTCGAGTACAGCCTGTGGAATGGAGAACCTAACGCCACATTTCCTACATGTGAATCCGGGCATGAAGTCAGGTTAGAGGTGAGCCATGCCTAGACGGTGCGCCTGCCGGGTTCCGAATCAACGCGTCGCTTTCACCGCCAGCACCGGGCACTTGGCGTCGAGCAGTATCTCCAGAGCGTTGCTGCCGAGCAGCAGCTTGCCGACCGTCGATCGACGGCGCAGGCCGATGATGATCAAGTCGGCGTCCTCTTCAGTGGCGCATTGGATGAGATCTTCGCTGGGCGTTTGCCCGCGCACGAATTCGTGAACGTCGTGGGAGATGTCCAAGGCCGTCAACCGCTGCCGGACCCTTTCGAGTTCCTCCCGGTAGGCCAAGACTTCCTCGGCGTCCTCCTTGTCGCCCCCCTCCATCGAGTGCACAACGATCAGTTCGCCCCCCCGTTGGCGCACTTCCTCGATGGCCTGGTCGAGGGCCGCCGTTCCTTCGGCGCTCTTGATGTACCCGACGACGATCTTCATCGACTTCTCACTCCTCTTCCTCCTTCGCCGAGGCTACCAGCCGCCGAAGCGCGATCCCTCAAACCCAGTTGAGCGTCCGATCCACGGCCTTCTTCCATTGGCCGTAGAGCTCGTCGCGGCGGGATCCGGAGCCGGTCGGTTGCCATTCCCGGTCCAAGCCCCAATTGGAACGCAGGTCGTCGAAGCCGGCCCAGTATCCCACCGCCAGACCGGCCGCGTACGCGGCACCCAGGGCCGTTGTTTCCGCCACTACCGGACGCCGAACGGGCACGCCCAGTTGGTCGGCCTGGAACTGCATCAGCAACTCGTTGAACACCATCCCCCCGTCCACTTTGAGCGAGGTCAGGTCGACGCCGGAATCCCGGTTCATGGCGTCGAGCACCTCCCGGGTCTGAAAGGCGGTGGATTCCAAGGCGGCGCGGGCCAGATGGCCTTTGGTGGCAAAGCGGGTGAGCCCGGCAATGACGCCGCGGGCGTCACTCCGCCAGTGGGGGGCAAACAGCCCAGAAAAGGCCGGCACGAAATACACGCCCCCGTTGTCGGCCACCGATCGGGCCAGGCCTTCTACCTCCGGAGCCGTTTCGATGATCTCGAGGTTGTCTCGCAGCCACTGGACCAAGGCGCCGGCAATGGCGATTGACCCTTCGAGAGCGTAGACGGCCGGGTCTTCTCCGACCTGATACCCGACTGTGGTCAACAGCCCGTTCTGCGAGGTGACCGGGTCCGTGCCGGTGTTCAGAAGCATGAAGCAACCGGTGCCGTAGGTGTTCTTCGCCTCGCCGACGTCGAAACAAACCTGTCCGAACAGGGCGGCGTGCTGATCCCCGAGAATCCCAGCAACGGGCACCCCGGCGAGGGGGTCTATCGCCCGGCCGTAGATCTCCGACGAGGAGCGGATCTCCGGAAGCATCGCTCGGGGTATCCCCATGGCACCGAGGAGATCGTCATCCCAGTCCAACGTCGCCAGGTTCATCAACAGCGTTCGCGAGGCGTTGGTGACGTCGGTCAGGTGGCGGCCCCCGGACGGCCCACCGGTGAGATTCCACAACTCCCAGCTGTCGATTGTGCCGAACAACAACTCGCCCGCTTCTGCTCTGGTCCGGGACCCTTCGACGTGATCCAGCAGCCAAGAGACCTTGGGACCGGAGAAGTACGTGGCCAGCGGCAACCCGGTCTTCGATCGAAACCTGTCCGGCCCTCCTTGAGCTGCCAGCTCGTCGCAGAGATCTGCGGTCCGGGTGTCTTGCCAGACGATGGCGTTGTGGATCGGCTTGCCGGTGGCGCGCTCCCACACCACCGCCGTTTCACGCTGATTGGTGATGCCGAAGGCGGCCAGATCGGTCGGGCGCAATCCTCCCTGTTCGAGGCCCTTCTCGACCACCACCCGGGTCCTTTCCCATATCTCGAGGGCGTCGTGCTCGACCCATCCCGGTTGAGGGAGGATCTGCCGGTGTTCCTCCTGGTAGGAGGACATCACGTCACCGCCGTGGTTGAACACCATGAAGCGGGTGCTGGTGGTTCCCTGATCGAGCGCTCCTACGTACTCCGCCATACCGTCACCTCCTCGCTCGCCGGGCTCGCAGCTTCAAGCTACAAGCTCCCCATCCGACCGGGCCGGCTTCAAGACGCGCCGGGTCTACGCCGGGCCGCCATCTGCACGGCGTCATCGGGATCCTGGATCCAGCGCTCTACGACGTCCGCCGCGTCTCGAACCAGGAAATCGACTTCCTCGCGCTCAGATTTGGCAAACGGGCGGAGCACAAATGCAGCGGGATCCATTCGACCCGGTGGACGCCCCACGCCGATCTTCAACCTGTGAAAACCGTTGTTGCCGACCGATTGGACGATCGACCTGACGCCGTTGTGACCGCCCGTTCCCCGCGCGAACTGCAGCCGCAGCCGGGCAAAGGGCAGGTCGATGTCGTCGTGAACGACCAGAAGATCCTCAGGCCCGGTCTTGTAGTACCGGAGCACCGAGACGACCGCCGGACCGCAGGTGTTCATGAAAGTACGGGGCACGGCGACGATGACCGCCCGATCGTGGAGCTGGTGCCGGGCCAGGTCCGCTCTCACCCGCAGCGGGCCGCGCTTCAGCCGAAGATCCCAGCGGGTAGCCAGCACTTCCGCCACCTCGGCACCAACGTTATGCCGGGTCCCCACGTATTCCCGGCCCGGATTGCGGAGGCCGACTATCACCCTCACGCGGCGCTCCGCAGCAACGGCTATTCGCTCTCGATCTCCTCGGCGGATGGAGCTTCGCCCTCTTCGAGTTCCTCGCCTTCTTCGAGTTCCTCGCCCTCTTCGAGTTCTTCCTCTTCCACAACGACTTCGGCGGCGGGCAGCACAACGGTGATGAGCGGTTCGTCCACGTCGTCGACGTATTCGACCCCCTCGATGTCCGGGAGGTCGGCCACCCGCAGTGTGTCGCCCACGTCCAGTTCGGACACGTCGATGATGATGCTGGTCGGGATGTCGGTGGGAAGCGCCTCGACGAGCACTGAGTTGTTGATCATCTCGATGATGCCGCCCTCGCGGACCCCGATCGGGTCTCCCTGCAGCTCGAGCGAGACATCGACCCTGGTCTTCTCGGTCAGGGAGATCGTCACAAAGTCGACGTGGATGATCTCACCCCGAACGGGATGCCGGTCGACCGCCTTGGCCATGGTCAGCCGATTGTCGGACCCATCGATCTCGAGATTGATGAGTGCATTGAGACCCGCCTCCGTATGCAAGGCACCGTAGAGGTCTCGACGATCGACCGCTATGGCCCGGGGCTCGATGTCCTTTCCGTAGACGACGGCCGGTACCCGGCCGGTTCGACGAAGACGCCGCGAAGGGCGGCTGCCTTGCGATCGCCCGGTCTCAGCGCGCAGCGTGACTTCCATTTCGTGTACTCCTTGGGACAACGGGTGGAGCTGCAATTATGCCCTCCAGCCGCGGGGAAGCAAAGCCCCGCCGGGCAGGCCGTGTTCCCGCCGGCAGTACACTGATCCGGAATCCGGCCAACCCGCTTCGAGGTAACCATGAGCAGCGCCGCTCTCGATCCCTATCAGGCCCGCACGTCGATATCCACGCCGGTGGGCCAACGACACGTCTACCGGCTCGACGCTCTGCGAGAAATCGGGGACATCGACACGATCCCATACTCGATCAAGGTGCTGACCGAAGCGGTGTTGCGCAACTACGACGGGCACGTGGTGACGGATGCCGACCTCAGAGCACTCGCCTCCTACGACGCCCGCCGGGTGGCCGAAGCCGAGATCCCGTTCGTGCCCGGACGGGTCGTTCTGCAGGACTTCACCGGTGTCCCCGCAGTCGTCGATCTGGCGGCGATGCGGGCCGCGGTCGTGCGAATGACCGGCGATCCCGACTATGCCGCGAAGGTCAATCCGCTCGTGCAATGCGATTTGGTCATCGACCATTCTGTGCAAGTCGACGCCTTCAACAGCGGGATGGCCCTACAGATCAACTCCGAGCACGAATTCGAGCGGAACCGCGAACGATACGAGTTTCTCAAGTGGGGGCAGTCGGCGTTCACCAACTTCCGGGTGGTGCCGCCCGCCACCGGCATCGTCCACCAGGTCAATCTCGAGTATCTGGCCAAGGTGGTATGGGACAACGGCCGGGAGCTGTATCCCGATAGCCTGGTCGGCACCGATTCGCATACGACCATGATCAACGGATTGGGTGTCGTCGGCTGGGGGGTCGGCGGTATCGAAGCCGAGGCCGTGATGGTGGGACAACCGGTCTACATGCTCATTCCCGAAGTGGTCGGATTCAAGCTCACCGGGCGGTTGAGCGAAGGTGCCACCGCCACCGACCTCGTGCTCCGCGTGACCCAGATGCTGCGCGAGCACGGCGTGGTCGGAAGGTTCGTGGAGTTCCACGGACCCGGGCTGGCAGACATGCCGCTCGCCAACCGGGCAACCATTGCCAACATGGCTCCGGAGTACGGGGCGACCATGGGTTTCTTCCCGGTTGATGATCAGACTCTCAACTACCTGCGACTGACCGGACGCGACGAAGCCCTGATCGAAACCGTGGAGCAGTACTGCCGGGCCCAGGGCATGTGGCGCGACGAATCACACGACATCGTGTACAGCTCAACACTCGAACTCGACATGGCAACCGTCGAGCCGGCCCTGGCCGGTCCCCGGCGCCCCCAGGACCGTATCAATCTGTCGGGCATGAAGGCTCAATGGCGGCAGGACCTGGTCAACACCTTCGGCAAGGCCGGCCCGGCGGTGGCCGGGACCGTGACCGAGTGGGAAGACGAGGGAGGACCGGTCGGCGAGGAAACGGCTGAGGGCGACGAGGCACTCGTCGACTACGAGGGTAGCCGGTTCTCTCTGACCAGCGGCGATGTGGTGATCGCGGCCATCACCTCGTGCACCAACACGTCCAACCCGAGTGTCATGGTGGGTGCCGGTCTCGTCGCCCGCAAGGCCCGCCGGCGCGGCCTGACCCGCAAACCATGGGTGAAGACATCACTGGCTCCCGGTTCCAAGGTCGTCACCGACTATCTCGAGCGGGCCGGCCTGTTGAGCGATCTGGAAGCGGCCGGCTTTTACCTGGTCGGATACGGATGCACGACCTGCATCGGCAATTCCGGCCCGCTTCCCGAGCCCATCAGCCAGGCAATCCACCAGCACGACCTGATCGCTACCTCCGTGCTGTCGGGCAATCGGAACTTCGAGGGGCGCATCTCTCCCGACGTTCGGGCCAACTACCTCGCCTCGCCCCCGCTGGTAGTTGCCTATGCCCTGGCAGGAACGGTCGACATCGATCTCACCACTGAGCCGATCGGCAAGGATCCGAGCGGCTCGGATGTGTACCTGCGGGAGATATGGCCGACCCAGTCGGAGATCGACGACGTCGTCGCCTCGGCGGTCACTCGCGAACAGTTCGTGACCCAGTACGCCGACGTGTTCGAGGGTTCGAACGAATGGAAAGCCATTGAGACAACGGCCGAGGCGCTCTACTCCTGGGACGAGGAGAGCACGTACGTGCAGGAACCTCCCTTCTTCCAGGGGCTTACATCCGATCCCTCTCCNNTCGCCGGCCGGCCGGTATCTGATCGAACACGGCGTGGAGAAACGCCTGTTCAACAGTTACGGCTCACGCCGCGGGAACGACCGTGTGATGACCCGAGGCACCTTCGCCAACATCCGGGTCCGGAACCATCTAGCCCCCGGCAAGGAGGGCGGATACACGACGGATTTCACCGACGGCGCCGTCAAGACGATCTACGAAGCCAGCCTCAGTTACCGGAGGGCTGGAGTCCCTCTGGTCGTCCTGGCCGGAAAGGACTATGGGATGGGCTCGTCGCGCGATTGGGCGGCGAAGGGAACGTACGAGCTCGGCGTCCGGGCGGTCATCGCTACGAGTTTCGAGCGAATCCACCGGAGCAACCTGATAGGAATGGGCGTCTTGCCTCTCACGTTCTTATCCGGAGAGGACGCCGACGGCCTGGGGCTCGACGGCAACGAGGTCTTCTCGATAGCCATCGACGATGACCTTCGCCCGCGCCAGGAGGTTCTCGTCAAGGCGGGGCGTCCGGATGGCTCTGCCGTGGAGTTCACCACCATCTGCCGGGCGGACACCCCGGTGGAGGTGGAGTACTACCGCAACGGCGGCATCCTCCACACGGTGCTCCGCAGGATGGCGAAGAGTTGAGGGAGCCTCCGGGCTGATCCGGCCGGCTCGACGGGCCCATCATCGGGCACCGGTCGGGGAACGGGCTACGAGAGGGTTCCTGAGTTACTCCAGCCCTCATCCGGCTATGTTCATGAAGTGATCAGAAGCCGCCTGGGCAACGTGGCCGATCCCCGCAGAACGGCCGTATTCATCGCGCTTTCGTTGGTGGTGGGAGTCCTGGCCGGGCTGGGTGGAGCAGGACTGATTGCCGCCATCGACGTGGTCGGTCGTGCCACCGGCCTTCTGGAGAGCTGGACAGGTCTCGGCCGCTATCTCGTGCTGCTCACGGTACCGGCCGGGCTCTATCTGGCCTGGCACATCGCCCGCCGCTACCCCGAGGTTCGGGGCTCCGGCGTTCCCGAAACCACCGCCGCCCTGGCCGTCCGAGCCGGGTACCTCCCGACTCGATCCGCGGGTCTCAAGATCGTGGCCACCGCGTTGACGCTGGGGGTAGGTGGATCGGCGGGTCGAGAAGGACCCACGGTGATGGTGGGAGCTTCCATCGGATCGTCGATCGGCCGCCACACCGGACTGGGCGAAGACCAGGTACGCAGCTTGGTCGCCGCCGGAGCCGGCGCCGGCATCGGCGCAACGTTCAATGCCCCGATCGCCGGCATGTTGTTCGCCATGGAGGTGATCCTCGGAAACTTCGCCATCCGTCATCTCAACTCTGTGGTCATCGCTTCGGTCACCGCCGCGGTGACCACCCGGGCTCTGGTCGGACAGGAACGAATCCTGTCGGCAGTGCCGCATCAGGTGGGCGATCCCCGCGAGTTGTTGCTGTACGCGGCGCTCGGCATTGCAGCGGCCGGATTCGGCTTCCTGTTTCTCAAAGCCTTCGATGGCGTCCATCGCCGGATTCCTCTGTTTGAACGGCGCCCGTGGCTGCGACCGCTGGTCCTTGGATTGGGTGTGGCAGGCATCATTGCCGCCGAACCACGCATCTTCGGGACGGGCCAGCGGTTCATCCAAGATCTGGTCGGAGGCGGGCCGCTCGAGGTGACATGGTGGGTCTTGCTCATCCTGGCCGGGCTCAAGATTCTCGCCACCGCCGGAACCCTCGGCTCGCATGGATCCGGCGGCCACTTCATGCCTGCCCTCTTCATCGGATCGACGGTGGGGGCCGGACTGGCGTCCCTACTGGCACCCGTGTGGTCGATCTCCGAACTGGATACCGGCGCTTTCGCGGTCGTCGGGATGGCCGCGACGTTTGCGGCTGTTGCTCGCGCTCCGTTGACGTCGATTCTCATCGTCTTCGAGCTGACGGGCGACTACGGCCTGGTACTTCCTTTGATGCTGGCCACCTCGCTGGCCACTCTCATCGCCGATCGGATTCACAAAGAGAGCGTCTATACCATCCCGCTCGCTCGGCGAGGCATCCGGCTATTGCGTACCAGCGACGTCGACCTTCTCGACACCGTTGCGGTCGGCCGGGTCATGACCCCGCGCGGTGTCGTCATCCGCCCGGAGATGACCACCGGCGAGGTGCAGGCCTTGCTCGACCGCAACCGCCACCACGGCTTGGCGGTCGTCGACCACGACGATGTCCTGGTCGGAGTGATGACGATCACGGATATCGTCCGGGTCGGAGGCCCTTCCGACCAGGTGAAGGCTGCAGACGCCATGACTCCTCGACCGGTGACGGTCACTACCGCCACGCCGGTGTCGCTGGCACTGGAACGAATGGCCTCACTGGGCGTCGGACGCCTGCCGGTCGTTTCGGAGGAAGATCCGAACCGGCTCGTGGGTATGTTCCGGCGAGAAACGGCCGTCAAGGCCTACCACTACGCCCTGAACGAAGTGACCGAAACGGAGCTCAAGCGCAAACGGGGGCGCTTGTGGGCCCGGCCCGATGCCGAGTTCTTCGAATTCCACATCCCGCCCGGTTCTGTGGCCGACGGCCGGAGCGTCAAAGAGGTGCACTGGCCGGCCGGATGCACGCTGGTGGCCGTCCGGCGGGGAAGGGCGGTGCTCGTTCCCGAGGGGGACACCGTTCTTGCAGCAGATGACGTCGTCACCGGATTCGGCATGCCCGGAGCACGCAGTCAAGTCATGGAGCGGCTCATGGCAACCTCGCACCAGGAGACGGCCGGAGCACCGGCGGCGCCCGGGAGCGGCGACCCGGCCCCGCAGTCCCCGAGCTGACCATCCGACCGCCGGTCGTTCTGCTCGGCTACCGTCTGGGCCATGGACCTGCCGCTGGTATGGATCGACCTGGAGATGACCGGGCTGGAACCGGAAGTGGATTCAATCCTCGAGATTGCCGTGATCGTCACCGACGGCTCATTGGACGAGATCGTCGAGGGGCCCGATCTCGTTCTTCAGGCCGAAGAGGCGGCTTTGGAGCGTATGGCACCGGTGGTACGCGAGATGCACGATCTGTCCGGCCTGACCGAGGCCGTCCGTCAATCACAGCTGACCGCCGTCGAGGCGCAACGGCTGGTACTGGAGTTCGTTTCTTCCGAAGTCCCCGAACCCCGCCAGGCCCCGCTCGCCGGGAGCAGCGTCCACGCCGACCGGGCCTTCCTCCGCGCCCACATGCCGGAACTCGAGGCCTGGTTCCACTACCGCAACGTCGATGTTTCGACAATCAAGGAAGTGGCCCGTCGATGGTATCCGGGCATTGTCGAGACCGCCCCGGAGAAAGGTGGAGGCCATCGAGCGCTGGCCGACATCCGCGAATCGATCGTCGAGCTCAAGTACTACCGGGAGACGATCTTCAGACCGCCGATGTGAGCAAAGCGACCGGGGGATGATCGTCGGTTGGTTGCGGCCATCCGCCGGCTGCTATTCGTCGGAGTCGTCGAGCAAGCGCTCGAAGTTGACCTCCGCCTGGCATACCTCAAACGCCGCCTGCACATCCGGGTCCTCGAAGTCGACGGAGCCCCCGAACGGGTCTCCGCCCCCGGGACCGAAAGCAAAGTTGGGGTCGGGAATATCGATGCCCTCGCGGCGCATGCATCGGGCGAACTCGAGTAGCAGGTCTTCGAGTTCCGTCAGATCGATCCCTGCGCCGATCAGAGCGACCCCCTCGAGCAAACCCTGGCAGTTCTCGAACGCAGCCTGAAATTCCGCGGACTCGGTGTCGATCCCGGCTTGCTCCAGGTCGGCCTGTCCCCGCTGGAAGTCGAGCGATCCGTCCGCGCTGAATTGTGGATCAGGAAAGGAGGTGAAACCTTCGTCCCTCATGCATTGTGAAAAGGCGAGCACCGCCTCTTCGGTGTCGGTGTCGACGTCTCCGCCCGACGCGACCGTCGTCGTCGTCTCTTCTTCGAGGGTGGCCAGACCGGTGTCCTGGGCGGTATCGTCCCCGCCGCAACCGGCGAACAGTATCGCCAGCACCACGACAGTCCGGGCGAGGCGGTAGTCAGATGTCACTTCTGCTTCCCCCAGCGGGCTGAGAGCGTGAGTGTCTCAGCGTCAGTCACCCCAAAACCTCTGCTCGTTCCAGGGATCGCCGCGCATGTGGTAGCCGTTGCGTTCCCAGAAGCCGGGTTCGTCGCGATCGAGAAACCGCAGGCCTCGCACCCATTTGACCGACTTCCAGAAGTAGAGATGGGGGACTACCAGTCGGAGAGGCCAGCCGTGCTCTGGTTCGAGCTCCTCGCCATCGAACCGATAGGCGAAGAGATTGGGTTCGGCCAAGAAATCCGCCAGTGGGAGGTTGGCCGTGAACCCGTGTTCGGCGACCACCAGCACGTGGGAGACGGCAGGCAGGAGCTCGATCCTGCTCATCACCTCGGTGACCGCCACCCCCTCCCAATCGGTATCGAGCTTCGACCATTTGGTGACGCAGTGAATGTCGAAAGTCCGGCGGACCGTATCCATCGAACGCACTCCCTGGTAGTCCCATCGCTGCGGAGACGACACCAGACCGTCCACCGTGAAGTCCCACTCGTCTAGATCCACGCCGGGGACGCTTCCGGCGTGCAGCACGGGAAAACGTTCGGTGTAGTACTGGCCGGGGGGGATGCGGCCCGGGTCGATACCTTTCGTCTCTTGTCGCTTGAAGAAGCTCACAACCATCCAGTCTCAANNCTGGAACCTGCAACCTGCAACCTGCAACCTGCAACCTGGAACCCCCTCTATTCTGTTGGGCTATGGACGATCCCCAACCTTCCCCCGGTCCCCTGCGATCGAAACCCGGTCTCCTCACCGTGGCCGTAGTGGTCGTGGTGACCCTCGGGCTGGTCGTCGCCGCTCGACTCGATACGGGCCCGACCGGAGCCGAGCAGGAGACCGTACCGGACTTCCAGTTCGAGGTCTTCGACGGATCGACGTTCTCGCTGGCAGAGCACCTCGCCGACGACGGCCGGCCGGTTGTGCTCAATTTCTGGGCGTCGTGGTGTCCGCCCTGTCGAGCCGAGATGCCCGATTTTGATATCGTCGCCCGCGCCCATCCGGAAGTGATGTTCGTCGGCGTAGCGGTGGACGATGTCGAAGCCAACGCCCGGGCCTTTGGCGCCGAAATCGGGGTCTCCTATCTGCTCGGTTTCGACCCCACCGGGCAGGCGCATCTGACGCTTCCCTTTGTTGCGTTGCCGACCACCTGGATCATCGACGGCGACGGGGTGGTCGTGCACAAGGTCCAGGGGGTCATGACCGCCGACCAGCTTGAACAAGCTCTGGCCGACAAGCTGTAGACGCCGGTCGCAATACGCGAACCCTCAAAGGGGCCTACGAAACAGAAGGCGCGGCGTACACCGGGACGGACCCATCTTGGCCCGGTCTACTCGAGATTGCGCGCCGGTTGAAGGCCTCTCAGCTCGGTCCCACTACCCCACCGGAGTCGAGCAGATCGCCCGCCCATTCGAAGAGAAAGAACAGCGCGATCAGCAGTACGGCCAGACCGGCGATCAGGACGACCACCTTGACCGGCAAGGTGCCGGGAAGCATGTCGAAGAAACGCCGCATCAGGAAGCGCCTGCCGGGACGAAGTCCTTCTCGGCCAGGGCGTAGGCGAAATTGGGCCCGTCGACCAGTTCGGCAGAGATGATCAGACGCTCTCTTGCCGAGAACTTGGGATTGCAGGTGGTGAGGGTCAACCATGCACCCCGTTTCGGGTCGGTCACCTCGACTGCGGTCGGAGCCACTGTGAAGATATCGCGGACGGCGTAGGTATGCATGCCGAGCACCGTTTCGACGAGAATCTCGTCGCCTGTTTCCAGCTGGTCCAGGTCGAAGAACGGTGCCCCGTAGGTGGTTCGATGTCCACTCACGACCGCATTGCCGGGTTGTCCGGGCAGAGGCGTCCACGGCATGTGACCCGGACCCTTCTTCAGCGTTGCGGTGTCGACGCCTTCAAAAAGGACGTGTTCGGCATCGATTTTGGGGATCGCGATGACTCCGAAGGCGAGTCCCTCCTCCGGGGTCGGCTCGCTGTAGTGGACGGCGGGAGGTGTCTCAACCGTTGTGGTTGCCGTCGTTTCGCCGTCGTCGATCTGCGGAGGTGGAAGGGTATCGACTACCTCTATCTCTTCCTGGGCAGCGACGAAGTGCTCTTCGACCGTTTCCTGAGCCTGGTCCTGGGACCGAGCAGTCAAGAAGTTGGTGAAGAACAGCTGATAAACGAGGAACATGATGATCAGAACGCCAAGTCCGATCATCGTCCAGCCGGCCGCTTTGAGTGTTCGCGTCATCGGTCCCGTTCGTTTCCTCCGGACGTTCATTATCGGTGATCCGGCGGTTAAAACCTACTCCTGGTCTTCGATTTCTTGCGGACAACCGCGGACAGACGCGTGGACCCTCGAAGCGACCCGCCGATAGCTTCTACGCCGTGAGCTCCGACCAGGTCGGAAGACGCTCTTTGCAGTCTTGCACGCAACTCCGAATCCTCAGCCCTTTCCGGAACCCAAACCTGCTTGGAGAATCTGCACTGCTGGTACCGTTCGCACGTGCTCTGGTTGGTCCTCGTAATCTTCGTTGCAACGACCATCGCCCTGTTGCGCGGCGGTCGGCTCTCCAATCTCGCCGACATCCGGTTGCGACTGTGGTGGTTGCTTCCGCTCGGCTTCGGAATCCAGGCCACACCCGCCTTCTTCCCTGAAGACGCCGCCTGGGCGCCGGATCTCGCGGTTGCCCTCGTCTTGATCTCCTATTTGCCGCTCCTCCTGCTGGTGATCCTCAATCGTGAACGCCAAGGCATGTGGCTGGCCGGAATCGGGATCCTGATGAACTTCTCCGTCATCGCCGCCAACGGTGGAATGCCCGTACTGGAGGAAGCGGCTCGGGCTGCTGCCGGCTACGACGAGGGCGTCCAGGTGATACTCGGCTACAAACACGTGCCGCTCGACGCCGGCACCCACCTGAGCTTCCTGGCCGACGTCATACCCGTCCGGTTGTTCGGCCAGGGACAGGTGATCTCCCTCGGCGATGTGCTGCTGGCCGTCGGACTGGGGGCCTTCTTGGAGGATGAGCTCCGGCAACCCGTGCGGTGGTTCAAGCACGGTCAGCGGACGGAGGGCGGATCTGCCAGCGGGCGGTAGCGACGTCCGGATGTGAGCGCTGCGCTAGGCCGGAACCACTCCCCGCCGCTCGAGGGCGCGCCGGACCGCCTGCACTACGTCGGGATCGAAGTCATAGGCTGCGCCGCGATGCAGGACCTCCAGGGCCTCGAGCGGAGAGAAACCCAATTCCATGGTGGCGTGATCGTACGCACTGGTTGCCTTGATGATCTTGGACGCCATCGGCAACTCGAGATCGCGCTCTTCGCCCGGGCGGCGGTACGGCTGGTGTTGCTGGCTGACCAGCGTTGCGACGTGCGACAGATAGGGGGCCTCTGCCACTATCTCCGCCCCCCACCGGGCGATGTCCTCGTCCGTGAATCCCATCTTGAGAATGCTCGGCTCGTTGAGGGTTATCCGGCCGATATCGTGCATCAATGCCGAGTACTGGAGATCGGTCACCTCGTCGGGGGTCATGCCCAGATCCTGCCCTACTTCGATGGCCATGCCGGACGTGCGATCGCTGTGTCCTTTGGGTGACAGGCCGGCGACTTCGGGGATGCGCGACAGAGCGCGGATAGTCTGGCCGTAGGTGCGCCGCGATTCCTGGTACCGGTAGAAGGCCAGATGGGCAAACCCGTACGGGATGCCGGCAATGACGATCGCCCAGAACCCGAGCTCCGCCCAGGCAAACCCGAAGAGTGCCCCGGTGGTGAGCAGGCTGAGCACGACCGTCCAGTCTTTCACCGCCAGCAGCCACAGATATCGACGGGACAACCGGTTCCGTCCGAAGACCATGAAGGCCCACAGGGACGTTTCGATGAGGAACCACAGGGACGCCGCCACCGCGAAGCCGACCAGATGGACCCAATCGGTGCTCCCATCCGGGACGGGGATGCTGTCGGCAATCGACTCGACCCCGGCGAACACCACCAGGTACGCCGCAACCCCAAACCCGTGTCGGAGCACCGCCGCCATGACCTCTTCGGCCGGATCGCTGCGCAGCGTTCGGAACATCCAGGTGCCGAGCAGACCCATAGCCGAAGCTGCCCCGGCGGCCGCCAGGTCGACTGCGCCACCCGACGTGAGCACGAAGGGGAGAGCGGCCGAAACGGCGAACGCCAGCGAGAGGCGATTGCCGCTGCTGGCCGGCAGAGAAACCAACGACGCTTCCGCCAGGAGGATCGCCCACACCCCTATCTCGAGCAACGACTTCTGGGTCTGACCCATCAAGAGGTATGCGAGAGCTGCCGAGCCGAGAGCCCAAATGACCGGAACCAACGGCGACTTGATCGGAACGCGCGGGTCACCCATGGCTGGTCACCGGGCGCCCTTCTGCCAGCCGTCGAGCTTCGTCCTCGCTGGCCAGATGGGGTGAGCCGTACCGCTCGGTGGTGCGCTCCAGAGCCCGGTACAAGGCTTCAATGACCTCAGGATCGAACTGCGATCCGGCGTTTCGGCGGAGTTCTGAGAATGCGTAGTCCTGGCTGAGCGCCATCCGGTACGACCGGGTGCTGGTCATCGCATCGAAGGCATCCGCCACGGCCAGTATGCAGGCCTCCGGCGAAGGCTTGGCACCATGGGTGTGGCCGACACCTCCGTAGCCTCCGCCATCGAAGTGGGAATGGTGGCTGGAGGCAATCTCGACCATCGGACGCAGGAACTCCACCTCGGCCAGGATTTCCTCTACGACGTGCGCATGGACCTGCAGCTCTTCGTATTCGTCCTCGGTGAGCCTTCCCTTCTTGCGGATCAGATCGCGAGGCACGGCCAGTTTTCCAACATCATGAATGAGGGCCGCCCATCGCAAACGCTCGAGGCGGGTACCCGTGAAACCCATTTCCTCCCCGACCAGTTGCGAGAAATAGGCCACCCTTTCCGTGTGGCCCCGTGTGTAGAGGTCTTTCGCCTCGAGCGCCTTGATGAAGCCCCGCAGTGTGGCCTCGTGCGCTTCCCTCAGTTGCCCGTAGGAAGCGAAGGAGAGGTAACCCACGATGAACATGACAAACACCAGCGGTAGCACCACCGGTAGAACCGTGTAGGTGGCACCCAGCAAACCACCCACGAAGCCCATCAGCAGGTAGGAAGGCAGCAGTTGCCCAAGGTTCGACCAAGGCCGCAGATCGCGTTTCTCGAACACAGCCCGAACTGCCACTGTGACGAAGGTGTAGTTGATCAACCCGTACACGGTGGCAGCCACTGCGCTTCCGCCCGCAATCCAAAGCCAGAACGTGTCGCCGGTCGAGGAAAGGGCCCGCTCCAGAAACCACTCGAGGATGAACACCGAGACGCCGGCGGCGACCACCAGCTGTCCGAAGTTGGCGATCGGCTGAAACCACCGTCGCTGCCGGAAGTCGTCGGCGCTGAACGCTCCCAAGGCGGCCATGGCTGCAACACCGAGGGCCGCCGTGCCCGGACCAAAGGCAACGGCCGCGGTCAGCGCCACCATCACCGTGGGGCTCATCAACATCCGGTCGTTGACCTCGACGGAGCGCCAGTCGAAGAAGGCAAAGGCGGTGGCGAAGGCCAGCCACAAGGCCAGGGGAGGAAAAGTCTGCCGCCACATGAGGACGGCAAGTACGGTGCCGCCCAGCAGCGAGTAGAGGGCTGCGATCTGGATCTTTCGTCGTTTGGCCCCGTGCAACTGCACTCGCCTCCCGAAAGTTCGGCGCTCCGGGCTCGTCGCTACCCAATCTTGATACTTGCGCTCCCGGCGACTATCAACGCCGCCAGGCTGCTAGCAATAGCGATCAGTTTCGTGAGCTTGCTCTTCAAAGAGAGTTCCTCCAGTTTTCTTGAGTCTCGACGGGACGCTGTGTCCGGTCGCAGATCCGCTTCGCTGGATGACACTCAAGGGTTGACGAGCAAGCCCGGTGCGCCTCCCCGACCGAAATGGACGGGGAAACCTTCAGTTGTCAGTTAAACGGAGGCAGCCCCACTCCCTACCTCGGACGCCGGGCCAAATCGGCAGCGCGCCGACCTCTTCCCGGCCCGAGCCGCCACGTTGCGTGACGACTGTGGACAAGTTAGCAGCCGACCCCCCGCTGCTCAAGGGTCCAAAGCCGAGCCGGAGGCTGGCCGGGCGCTACGCTGGCGGCGTGAAACAACGAGAACTGGAAGAGACTCTCTGCCGACTACCCACCGTGGATGCCGTCCGCATTGTCGGCGACAACGGCACCATCAGCGAAGTGCACGTACTGGCTTCGCCGGGGAAATCCGCCAAACAGGTCGTGCGGGACGTGCAGTCGCTGGCCATGGCTTCTTTCGGGCTGACGATCGACCGCCGGGTGATCTCGGTCGTGCAGATCGAGAACGAACAGATCGGGCAGAAGGAACGGGCCGCCGTCATCGAGATCAAGGAAGTGCCGGAAGGTACCAAGCTGCACGTCTCGGTAACGCTCGGCTGGCAGAACGAGATGTTCGTCGGTGAGGCAACCGGCCCCAGCGCCGCCGCCACCCGCCTGCGCCTCGTAGGAGAATCCACCCTCCATGCTCTGGAGCAGGCCATCGGCGACGACATCGCACTGGCCCTCGCCGCAGTGGAGACGCCCATGGTCGGCAATCGTGCGGTGGCGGTTGCCCAGATTGTCATGGTGAGCGGGGGCGAGGAACGCTTGCTGGTCGGGTCGGCGCTCGTCGGCCAGGACCCATCGCAGTCGGCCGTGCGGGCCGTGCTCGACGCTCTCAATCGCCAGGTACCGCAGCTCCGCCGTTGACCTCGATACCCACGAGTCGGATATCCGGATACGGCGACGCCGCAGTGGCGCCTCATCATTTGTCGGCTGTGGCTGCTCTGGAGGTCATGGCGGCGGGCGGCAACGCCGTCGACGGCGCCATTGCCGCCAACGCCGTCCAGGGCGTTGTTGCTCCGGAGACCTGCGGGGTCGGCGGCGACTTGTTCGCAATGGTTCTCCGACCGGGCGATCCCTTCCCGGCGGTACTCAATGCCTCCGGGCGAGCCGGGGCCGGTGTCGATGCCGGGGCGCTGCGCGCCGGCGGGTTGTCGGCTGTTCCATACGACCATCCAGCTGCGGTGACCGTACCCGGCTGCGTCGACGGGTGGTCGGTACTGGCCGAGCGTTTCGGCCGACTCCCCCTCGACCGGGTCCTCGAACCGGCCATCGGCCACGCCACCGAAGGCTTTACCGTCTCGGCTGAGCTGGCAGCGGCCCTGCGGGGTCTTGAGGACCGCCCGGCCCCTCTGTCCTCGACGGTCGGGCTATACCCCAACGGCCGAACGCCCGCGCCCGGCGATGTGGTGGTCCGCGCCGAGCTGGCGTCGACCCTCGAAGGCATCGCATCTGGAGGCCGGCGAGCGTTCTACGAGGGACAACCAGGTGCGGCCATCGCACGGGCCACCGGCGGTTACGTCACCATGGACGATCTGCGAGAGGTCCGGAGCGATTGGGTCGAGCCTCTGGCCCTCGACGTCTTCGGGTCGACCGGGTGGACGGTACCCCCCAACTCCCAGGGATACTCGACTCTCGCGGCGGCCTGGTTGTTCGAACGACTCGATCCGCCGGGAGACCCGGATCATCCGGACTTCTACCACCTGTTGATCGAGGCGTGCCGGGCCGTGGCGTGGGAGTTGGGTGACCTGGTTGCCGACGCCGACTTCGCTCCGCTATCGCCTTCGGATCTGCTGCGATCTTCTCGTCTGTCGGATCGGCTGAATCACATCGATCGCCGGTCCACCGCTCCGTGGCCGCCGGTGTCCTCTGTCCCGGGCGACACCGCCTTTCTGTGTGTGATCGACGGGGAAGGCATCGGGGTCTCCCTCATTCAATCGAACTTCACCGGCTTGGGCAGTGGCATCGGCGCCGAAGGCAGTGGCTTCTTCCTGCACAACCGCGGTGCCTGTTTCAACCTCGAGCCCGGTCACCCGAACGAGCTGGCCCCCGGAAAACGACCGCTCCATACCTTGTCTCCGACCTTGTGGACGGAGCAGGGCCGGTTGGCGCTGCTGTTGGGAACCCGGGGCGGGTCGTACCAACCTCAGCTTCTCCTTCAAGTCGCCGCCCACCTCCTCCATCACCGCCTCAGTCCGGCGGAATCACAGGCCCGTCCCCGCTGGGTGCTCGACCATGAACCCGAGCGGGTTCGACTGGAGGCCGCCGCGGGCGAAAAGACCGCGCAAGCCCTCACCGAGAAAGGACATCTGGTGGAACCCGCCGGGGATTTGGAACCGGGCTGGGGACCGGTCTCCCTCATCCGAATCGCCGATTCCGGTCTCCGCACCGCCGCCACCGATCCCCGGTCGCCGACCGCGCTGGCGGCGGTCCGCTGAGCCGTCGACGACGGGGTACTATCGCTGCCCATGAGCCGACCGACCGTGCTGCTCGTCCGCCATGCCGAAGCCGAGGGCAACGCCGAGCGGCGCTTCATCGGTCAGAACGACGTCGGCCTCTCGCCGCTCGGATGGCGCCAAGCCGGAGCCCTGGCGCGTCGGTTGCGGGTCCTGCCCATCACCCGCGTCATCTCCAGCGATCTTCGACGCTGCCGGGACACAGTTGCCGGTGTCGCTCACGACCTCGAACTCGAGGTCGAAACCGACTCGCGCTGGCGGGAAATATCCAATGGGCAATGGGGCGGCTTGCTGGCCGGCGAGATCGCGCAGCGCTGGCCGGACGCCTGGCAGCGGTATCGAGAAGGGGAAGATGTCATCCGCCCGGACGGAGAACGATGGGCCGATGTGCGGGTCCGGGTTGTAAACGCGTTCGAAGACTTGGCAAGTGAGCTGACCGAACAGGACCTTGCGGTGGTATCGACTCACGGAGGTCCGGGATCCATCCTCGCGTTGTGGGTGGCCGGGGTCACCGGGACGGCCTTCGGCGGACCGTTCGGACCGCTGGCCAACGCGTCCATAACCACCATGGCCTTGCCCGGCCCCCAGTTGCTCGGCGTCAACGACGTCGGACACTTGCCGGCCGACCTGCTCAGCAAGTAGTAGGTCTCAGGTTCCAGGCTTCGAACGTACCGGCAGGACTCCCGAATTGCGGCGCGTACGGTCGGCCCCAGCTTGGCGGTTGACGCTGGTAGCTTGCGGGTTTGAAGCCTATCTGCTCAGTCGCACGCGCTGGATGCTTCAGATGGGACCGCCACCCCGTCTCCATCGAACGCGAAGCCGAAGGAGTGCCCGGAGAGCAGTGACAGAATCTCGGCCGATTGCTCATCCGACGGGGGATGCGGGCGGCCGTTGATGATGTGAACCGGATGGGCAACCAGAGCGGCACCCGTCCCGTCGACCGTGAACTCGAATACGGCGCTGTCGTCTGACAGGCCGCGCGCCGAGGGGAAGGCGAAATTGCCGGTCGAGTACACAACCCACGCATCATCGATCCGCTCGACTCCCTGCAGCACATGCGGGTGGCTGCCCACCACCAGGTCGGCGCCTGCCTCGACCCAAGCGGCAGCAGCCTGGCGCTGATANNCCCCGGCCGGTTCTCGTTCGCCGCCCACGACGACTGGCTGAGGACACGGGAGAACGAGAGAACCGCGACGCGGCGCCCGGCCGCTTCGAACACCATGGGGGCGTAGGCCCCCGCCTCGTTCTCCCCTGCTCCGGCCCGCGCCACCCCCGCCTGGTCCAACACCTCCAGCGTGCGAAGCAGGGCTGCTTCGCCGTAATCGAGAAGGTGGTTGTTGCCCAACGCCACACCATCGATGCCGGACTGGGCGAGCAAGGCGGCGGATTCTGGCGGTGATTTGAAGGTGTATTTCTTGGCGTAGGCCCGACCCACGTCCGCCTCGGCGATCGTCGTCTCGAGGTTGACCAACGTCAAATCCGGAGCTGACAGCAGACCGTCTACCTCCCCCAAGGGATCATAGGAGGCCAGGCCGTGCGTAAACGAGGTATCACCCGCAAAGCTGACAACGAGAGACGGCAGGGTAGTCGTGGTTGACGTGGTGGTGGACACGGTCGCAGAGGAAGGTGCGGCCGTAGTCGACGTAGTCGTCGAGGTACTGGTCGAAGGTGCCGGTTCCTCGGTGGCGCCGAGCAACGACCCGCCTTCGGCCGAACACCCGGCCAGAAAAGTACTAACGATGAAAAGGACGGTAGGGAGTCTCACGAATGGATCGCCCCTATGATGCCCGCCCAATCGTCATCGTCGATACCGGGCGTCACCCCGGGTCCCGCCCCGTAGAAAGCGATGCGCTGCAACCTCTTCCCATACCGTTCTCGCAGCAGCTCACCGAGGCTTTCCGGTGGCCCCGTCACCGCGACCTCGTCGAGTATTTGATCATCGACCAGATCGGCCATGGCATCCCACTCCCTCCGCAGGGCGAGAGCGCTGAGATCCGGTCCTATCTCCCAGCCGTGGAGATCAAGGACTGGTCGATACGCGGGGGTCGAGGCGTAGAACGCAATCTGCTTTCGTGCCGCCCGCCTGGCCGATTTGATCTGGTCTGTCGTCCGGCCGGTAGCCACGAACACCGCCGCAGCAACGGCTACCTCAGCCGGGTGGCGCCCGGCCCGCCTGGCTCCCTCCTGGAGTGCCGGCCGGGTCACTTCATCGAGATACCGGACGGTATGGAGAGGATGGACATGAAGCCCCTCGCACATCTCTCCGGCCAATCTGGTCAGATACGGTCCCACAGCGGCGATGAAGACCGGGATGCGGGGATGGTCGATGGGACCTGGGTCGAAGAACGGGGTCATCAACAGGAACCGGTAGTGATCGCCCTTGAAACGCAAAGGGCCACCCTCCTGCCAGGCTTTCCAGATGGCCCGCAGCGCTTGAACGTACTCGCGCATGCGGGGTCCCGGTGGCGCCCAGGGCATCGAGAACCGGTGGGTGATGTGGGCCCGCACCTGGGTTCCGAGACCAAGAATGAACTTGCCCTGGCTCGCGGCCGCCAGATCCCAGGCCGCATGAGCCACCACCATGGGGGAACGGGCGAAGGCAACGGCGATGCCCGTTCCCAACTGAAGAGAAGGAGCCGCCTCTGCCGCCACTGCCAGCGGGAGAAAAGGATCGTGGTTCGTCTCGGCGGTGAAGAAGCCGTCGAATCCCAATGTCCTGGCCCGCCTGGCGTGATCGCCGGCGGCGGGGAGACCTAGCGGAGGCAGGTAGTAGTCGACGCGCACAGTCTCGCGATCGTACCGACCGCCAGCGGCTGAGCCCAGGACCTCCCCGTTGAAGTCCCGACCTGCGGTTTGGCATTGAATTCCAACTCCTTCTAGGGTCTCTGGATTCCGCACCGGGTTCGCGTTGGACCGGCTGGGACGAGGAGGCGGAAAACATCATGCGTTTCGCTCGCTTGGCAGCGTTCGCCCTTTGGCTCATCGTTGCGCTGCTGGCGGTTGCCGGGTTCGCGGCCTTCACGCCGGAAACCGCACCCACCACAACCACATCTACGACGGTGGTCGTGCCGCAGTCGGCCGGGACCGACTGGGGCACGACTTCGGGTCGTGTTGTCGCATTCGCTTTCGGCAGCGGACTGCGCTCGACTCCGGGCCTGGCCGACCCGGCGGCGGAAGATGCCCTCATTGCGGATCTCCTGGGAGAGCGGCCTGAAGTGACCCCTCCAACTTCGGCCGTGTCTGCTACCTCGACGACCACCACGTCGGCACCGAACCCCGGCACCGTCGCTACCGTGACGACGAGCCCACCCGCTACCAGCCGACCGGTGAGCGGCAGGATGAGCGAAGCGGAGGTTCGGGCGATCATCTCTGTGTTCTTCGCCCCCGAGGATGTCGAGCTGGCCTTGAAGGTTTCCTACTGTGAGTCGCGCTGGGAGCCCGGAGCGACCAATCCTTCGTCCGGTGCCGCAGGTCTCTTCCAACAGATCCCCAGGTTCTGGGCGGAGCGGTCCGGGTCGGCCGGCTGGGCCGGCGCCGACATCTACGACGTCCATGCCAACACGGCGGTCTCGGCCTGGCTGGTCTATGAGGCAGGTGGCTGGAAACACTGGACCCCGTCCCGAGCCTGCTGGAGATAGCATCCGGCTCACTTGTTAGGATTGATCCGGTGAAGAAGATCCTCCGCCTCCTTGGCCTGCTCGCCTTCCTCGGTACCGTGATATGGATCATGCGCGATCGGTTCATTTCGCTGGCGCTCCCCCGCGAGCCCGACCCACCCGCCTTCCGTGTGGCACCGCACCCGCCACTCGAGGAAGAACCCTCCCAGGACGATGATCTCACGATCATCAAAGGCATCGGCCCCGTCTACGCAGCACGGCTGGAGGACGCCGGGATCACCACCCTGGCCGGACTCGCCGCCGGTGAGGCAGAACCCCTGGCCGAAACGATCAGCGTTCCCACCGACCGGGTAGAGAACTGGATAGAGGAAGCGGCGTTCCTGGCCGGGTTCCAAGGGGACTGACGCCGGAACCTCACCCGCCTTGGACCTCGTCGTCCTCCGAGATCCTTGCCTTTCCGGGCCCGAACGTCGAGGCTTGACCGTACGCCGCCGACAAGGAGATGCGGATTGGCCGGTAGATACGTTCTCGACACGTGCGTCCTCCTCGCCGATCCCCACGCCCTCTTCCGATTCGACGAACACGACGTTGTGCTTCCCCTGGTTGTCGTTGAAGAACTCGATCGCCAGAAGAACCGCTCGGATGAGGTTGGAGCCAACGCCCGTTCCGCTCTTCGCCTTCTCGAGGGCTTGGGTGCTTCGGAACCGGGAGGACTTCGTGTCGCCGTCGACCTGCCGGTGGGCGGCTCGCTGCGCATCGAATTGAACAGCACGGATTCACCGCGACTCCCCTCGGTCTTTGATCCGTCGACGACCGATCACCGCATCCTTGCGACCTGCTTGAACCTGAGTGACGACGGTGAGCGTCCCGTGTTGGTGACGAAGGACTCGGCGCTGCGCATCAAAGGAGCCCAGTTGGGAGTTGAGGTACAGGACTACCGGGCCGATACGGTACCCGTCGACGAGCTGTACACGGGCTTCATCGAGGTCGACGTTGACTCCCAGGTCGTCGATCAGCTCTTCGCCGAAAACAAGGTCTCGCTACCGGGCATCGATGCCCTCATCAACCAGTTTGTGGTACTCCGCAGCGGACCCTCCCAGTCGGCGCTGGGACACGTGATCGAGACCCACCCCGACACCGTAGTGACCCGTGTCTCCGGCAGCCCCCGAGCTTTCGGGGTGGAGCCCAAGCACCTCCGGCAGGTGTTCGCCATGCAGTTGTTACTCAACCCCGATATCCCGGCTGTTTCGCTGATGGGTATGGCGGGAACCGGTAAGACGTTCTTGGCGCTGGCCGCCGCTCTCGAACAGGTTCTGGAGTCGGGTAGGTACCGGCGGGTGTCCGTCTACCGCCCGCTGATCGCGGTCGGGCGACAGGAGGTTGGATACCTTCCCGGGGATCTGTCCGACAAGCTGGCGCCCTGGATGGCGGCCGTCCACGACAACCTCTACGCACTGTTCGCAGACGGTGGCCCGGAGTCGGCCCGAGATGCAATCGCCGAACTGTCGGAGCGCAATGTGCTGGAAATGGCGGCGGTCACCTACTTGCGCGGCCGTTCGATCACCGGTGAATTCGTAATCATCGATGAAGCTCAGAACCTGGAACTGCCAACCCTCAAAGTGATCCTGACCCGCATGAGCAAAGACGCCAAAGTGGTCTTCTGCGGGGACTTGTCACAAGTCGACAACCCGTACATCTCGCCGTTCGGCGGGGTCGCAGCACTGATCGAGAAATTCAAGGGATCGCCGCTGTTCGGCCACGTGACCCTGGAGAAATCGGTGCGCAGTCCACTGGCAGAGATGGCCGCAACAACGCTCTAGCCCCGGAAGCTCAGAAGCGCAGCTTGGACATGTAGTAAGCCTCTTCGATCCGCCACCGTCCGATCAAGGCGTAGATAGCGAACGAGAACGCCAGTGTGATCATCACCGGCGGGACGCCGGCCGCTTCGACGGGCGACCTGCCCGGAATCAACTCCTCGACGAACCGAACCCAGTCGGGCGGACCTGCCGGAGCAATCCACTGGAAGACGACGAACCCCAACAACACGGACAGCAGCCCATAGAAATTGACGCCGCGGTAGGCGCCGCGCCGGTCGTAGAGCGAGTCGGACAGATAGCCACGATGTCGCACGAAGAAGAAGTCGGCCAGGAAGACTCCCAACACCGGAACGAGAATCGAGAGGAGCAAGCCGATCAGGTCTTCCCACAGAGTCACGTCCGAAAACAGTGACAAGGCCGCCGCCAAGACGACCAGCAGCACTCTGCTCACTCCGGTCGGGAATCTCTCGGCGATCGACTGAACCGCCGACGAAGCGCTGTAGAGGAAGGCAAACGGCTGGTCGCCTTCACCGGCCACCACCCACAGCACCGCCAGTACTGCCCCTAGCACCCCGGCCGAGGATCCAAAGAGTGCGGCGACCATCCCCGCCGGGGTCGGCTCGGTGAGACCGTGTGCAGCCGCGGTGAGCCCACCCAGCAGAAGAGCGATGAGGGCCGTGACGCCGTACCCGGCCCCGATGCTGGATGTGGCGCTGCTCTGATCAGAAGCGAACCTGGCGGTGTCGGCGACCAAAGGGTAGAAAAACACGGACGCGCCGATCACGAGGTCGACTCCCAGCCAGAAGTGCGCCCCCGGCGCCTGTTCGAGCATGGCCTTCAAGTCGAGGTCTGCGACGATCTGCCAAACCAGCACCAGCATGACGATCAGTCCTACCCAGAACGCGAACCACTTGACCCATGTGCGGGCCAGCATCTGCGGCCCGATCAAGAGGAATATGGCGGACATGAGCGCGACGACGACGGTGCCGACCCAGCGGTCGATGGTCGGTGCGCCGAAGAGTTCGAAAGCAGCTGCGAACGCCCGGCCGGCCACCTCGAGTTCCACTGCGGTCAGCGACACGAGGAACACGATCACAACCGGAACGAAGAACCACGAGCCTGCCACCCCCAACGCCGGTCTCATCATCACCAGAGTCCGCTCGCTGACGACGGAAGACGCGTAGGCGACCGCAGCCAGAAGCCCTACGCCGACCAACACTCCGATGGGAACCACCAGGAGAAGCTGGCTGGCCGACAGCCCCAGTCCGCCCACCGACGTCCCGGTCATCAGGCGGATCCCCACCAACACGAGCGGCACCCCGACCACAAAGGACACCCACAGCCCGGTGAGTTCGGTTGTGTCGAGCGTTTCGTCCCGCCGGGGAGGCGGCAGCGATGCATTTCTCATGTTCGGATCCTGCCCACGACAATCAGAGTCTAGGTTCGACCGAGCGGGACACCCCGTACCATGGGTTGGGTGCTGTATCTCATCGAACCGGAGCTTCTCGAGACCCTCTTGTCGAATGAGCCTTCCTATCGAGCCGGACAGCTGCATGAATGGCTGTACCGGCATCCGGTGCAGGCGGCAGAGCACATGACCAACCTTCCCAAAGTCCTGCGGGACGACCTGGCGGATCGCCTGTGGCCGTTCGAGGTCGAAGTTGTGCAATCGGCCGATGGCGGCGCCACCCGGAAATGGCTTTTCCGCACTCCCGACGGGGCAGCAATCGAGGCGGTTCTGATGGGATACCCGCGACGCACCACCCTGTGCATATCGAGTCAGGCCGGATGCGCGCTCGGCTGTACCTTCTGCGCCACCGGGCAATTCGGTTTCGAGCGCCACCTGGAGGCCGGCGAGATCGTCGCCCAGGTCGCGTTCGCCCGAGCCCACCTGGAGGCACACGGCATGAAGAACTCACCCGATCGGCTCACGAATATCGTGTTCATGGGAATGGGCGAACCGCTCGCCAACTACGTGCGGGTCAGAGAATCGATCAGACGCATGATCGACCACATGGACATCTCCGCCCGGGCAATCACGGTTTCGACGGTCGGGGTGGTGCCCGGAATGCGCCGTCTGGCCGCAGAACCGTGGCCGGTGAACCTGGCCGTCAGTCTCCACGCTGCCGACGACGAGTTGAGGTCCAAGCTGGTGCCGCTCAACCGGCGGTACCCGCTGGCCGACGTCGAAGCTGCCGCCGCTGCCTACTTCGAGGCCAAGCACCGCCGTGTCTCCCTCGAGTGGACGATGATCGACGGCGTCAACGACTCCGACGACCAGGCAACCAAGCTGGCCGCCATCGCGTATCGACTACACGCTCATGTCAATCTGATCGCGCTGAACCCCACCCCGCTGACACCGGATCTCCCCTCGCCCCCGGACCGGATCGAAGCCTTCCAAGCCGTGTTGCGGAGACACGGCATCAATACGACCCTGCGAGATACGCGGGGACGTGACATCGACGCCGCCTGCGGACAACTCCGAGTCCGCAAGTCCGCCGGGTGACGCCACCATCAACCGGCGCGGCCGTCGACGCATCGCGTTCCCGAGGAGGCGCAGAAGCGAAACCATTCGGAACTCGAGATCACAACGGTCGGAGTTACCCGACGCTCTTCTCAAGACGGGTCTCCAACCGGCCGACGTATGAAGAGTCCAACCGACTCGACGGTACCCGAGAAAGGCTGCGATGAAGAAGGATGTCCGCTCCTTCGCTGCCGGTATGTCCGCGCTCATGATGCTGGCCGCTGCCGGCGGCTCATACGTGGTTGCCCCCGGGGACACGCTCTCACAGATTGCAGAGGAGCACGGCACCACCGCGGCGGCTCTCGCCGAAGCGAACGGGATCGCGAATCCGAATCAGATCTACATTGGTCAGGAGCTGGTGATTCCCGGCTCAGACACCTATCTGGTGCAGCCCGGCGACACCCTGGAAAGCATCGCCGGCAAGACGGGAACAACCGTTGCCGTGCTCGCCGAAGCGAACGGCATCACCGACCCTCATCTTCTCTACGTCGGCACGCAGCTCCGGCTGACCGAACCCGAGCATACGTTCGAGCCGGTTACCGGTCCGGCGCCAACCTACGTCGTGCAACCCGGCGACACCCTGAGCGAGATCGCCGCCCGCTACGAGACCACGGTCTCCAATCTCGTCGAACTCAATCGCATCGCCGACCCCGATCTGGTCAGGGCCGGCGCCTCGCTGATCACCGACGCTCCCGGCTGGTTGTGTCCGGTCGAAGGCGCCGCCTTCTTCAACGACTGGGGTTTCCCCCGGTCGGGCGGTCGCTTCCACGAGGGCAACGACCTCTTCGCTCCGGCCGGCACACCGGTCGTGGCTCCGGTCGGCGGCCTGCTCTCTCAGGTGGCCGGGAGTATCGGCGGATACCAGTTCGATCTCGAGGGCGACGACGGACACCTGTACGTTGGGTCGCACCTGGACGCGTTCGGCGAGGACGGCTCGGTGCAGGCGGGCGATGTGATCGGGTACGTCGGAGACAGCGGCAACGCCCGAGGGGCTCGCCCGCATCTCCACTTTGAGATCCATCCCGACGGCGAGCACCCCGTCAACCCTTACCCGACGCTGGCCGAAGCCTGCGGCACGGGTTGAGCCACACCTCCGAACTTGCGTGAGAAACGTGCGCATAGCGCAACGAACTCACGCAAGAACGGAATCAGGGCCCGAGCACCAGCTCCCGTAGATGGTCCAGACCGACGGGACCGGAACCGAGCACCCGAATGTGGAATTCCTTCAGGTCGAACTCGTCGCCTCGACGAGCCCGCATCTCGGCTCGCAAGTCGAGAATGACCCGCTCGCCGATCTTGTAGGAAATGGCCTGCCCCGGCCACCCCAGGTAACGGATGACCTCGGAGGCTGCGTAGTCGCGGTCCAAGAAGGCCAGATCGGTGAGCATCTGCACGGCAGCCTCGAAAGTCCACTTCTCGCCGGGACGGAAAACGGCATCATCCGGGATGCGATACCCCAAATGCATGCCGAGATCGATTACTACCCGGCAGGACCGCAACATCTCCGCCGACAACAGCCCGAGCACGTAATCGGGTTTCTCCAGGTACCCGAGTTCGTCCATCAACCGCTCGACATACAGCGCCCATCCCTCGCCGTAGCCGGGATGCCAGACCATCAGCCGATGGAGACGGCTCAACCTGTCGGCCAGTGACAGCTGAACCCCACACTGCAAATGGTGGCCGGGGAACCCCTCGTGATACGCCGTGCTCACTTCGTCCCACAACGGAACGGCGTCCCGGTCCCCGAGCGAGTACCAGACCGCCCCGGGTCTGGAGAAGTCCTCGGACGGCTGCACGTAATAAGCCCCCATCGACCCGCCCGGAGGGGCGATCTTCACGTCGAGCCGGCGCACCGGTTCGGGGACGTCGAAGTGAACCCCGTCGAGCTCTGCCAATACTCGCTGTTGGCGCTCGGTCATCATCTGGACGAACTCGGCGGGGCTCTCAGCGCGGCGGGCCGCGTCCGTCTTCAGGAGCCGCACCACCTCGGGCAGCGAGGCGTCCGGATCGATTCGGCGGGAAACCGATGCCATCTGCTGCTGGAGGGAAGCCACCTCGATCCAACCCCAGCGGTACGAATCGTCCGGGTCGATATCCATGCCGAGGAACTTGCGCGCATTCCGCAGGTAACGATCCGGCCCTACGCCGTCCTCGAGCGGGGCATCCGGGAGGTACTCGCGTTCGAGGTATGCCGCGAAGTTCGCGAACGCCTGCCGGGCCCGTCTCGAAGCCGTATGGACCCGTGCTTGAAGACCTGATCGACCCTGGCCCGATTCGCGGAGTCGGTCTGGAGCCGAAGCGAAGAAGGAGCCGTGGCCGGCATGAATGCGAGCATCCTCGATGGCGGCGACTACCTGCCGGCGAGCTGCCCGCATTCCCTCACGCCGGCCGGTCTCGAGCGTTCGCCGGTACCCGCCGACCACCTCATGAAGGGTCTCCATTCGCGTCGCGATGTTCTCCCATCCGACCACCGTCGAGGCGTCCATGTGGTCGAACACCTGCCGTACTTGTTGCAGGGGTGATGCAACCGTGTTGAGGTCGCGGAATGGATCTTGGTTGACGATCGTATCGAGGTGCTCATCCAAGTATTCGCGACCGACCCGGGTCGCCAGCCGTCCCCAGTGGTCTTGCGGCCCAGCCAATTCGGCAAATGCACGCCGGTACCGCCCGAGCACGGCCTTCTGCTGCTCGATCCCTTCCGGGCTCAGATCGTCCCACAAATGGTCGTGACCTTCGACGCCTACGAACGTCGCCTCAATCGGCGAGAGGTCGACGAGTTCATCGACGAGACGGCTGCTCAGCTCGAAGACGTCCGACGTCAAGTTCTCTCCGTTGCGCCATTGTGACGGGCAAGTTCACCCAACCAGTGGGCACTCGGCTTGACGGTTCGTCGCTGATCGATCCGGTCGACCCCGATCAACCCGAAGGTTGGTCCGTAGCCGAACGCCCATTCGAAGTTGTCGAGGGCACTCCAGTAGGTGTAGCCGAGTACCTCGATGCCGTCCTCGAGGGCCCGGCGCACGCCCCGCAACGCCCGGCGCACGTACTCGATGCGTCGAGCGTCATCCGCGCATGCAACGCCGTTCTCGGTCACCAAGACGGGAACGTGTCCGGTCTCTTCCCAGGCCCTGCGGATCGTCACCTCGAGCGCCTCCGGCCAGAATTCGTAACCCATCAAAGTGGTTTCCACCCCTTCCTCGGGGCCCAGGGGGCCGGACGGACCCACTCGGGTCCGGGTGTAGGTCTGTACGCCGATGAAGTCATCGTCACGGGCGGCCTCGAGGAACGCGTCCTCATAAGGCCCACGCAGCACCGCCACCATCTCTTCGCCGCCCTCCATCGTTACCCATTCGCTCATCGCCAGGGTCAACCCGACCTTGGCCCCGGCGACTCGCACGATCTCGACCGCCCGGCGGTGAGCATCGAGGAAGGTCTCATTGGCGGCCGCCCGGAGGGTTGGGTCGTGCTCGCCGGGTGGAAAAAGGCCACCGAGATATCCCCTAGTGGAGACCACATTGGGTTCGTTGATCGAGCATACGAATTCGACCTGGTCGCCGATCCGGCCCATCACTCGCTCCGCATAGCGCCCGAAGAGCTTCGCCGTCTCGGCGTTTCGCCAACCGCCGCAGGCAGCCACCCATCGGGGTGTCGTGAAATGGTGCAGGGTCACCAACGGTTCGAGTCCGGCCTCTCGACAGGCAGCGATCATCCGTGCGTAGTGGTCGAGGGCGGCTCCGGAGAACTCGCCCGCTTCCGGCTCGATCCGGCTCCACTCGAGGGAGAAGCGGTAGGCGTTGAACCCGAGCTCTGCCAGGAGCTCGATATCCTCCCGGTAGCGGTGGTAGTGGTCACAGGCGTCACCGCTCGGTTCCACGCAGGGGGAGGCCGGGTCGTGTTCCCAGGCCCACCAGTCGTTGTTCCAGTTGCCTCCTTCCACTTGATGAGCGGCGGTGGCTGCGCCCCACAGGAACCCGTCGGGGAAGATACTCGTGTCCATCTTCTCGACACTAGTGCGGGACACTCCGGGTACCTCAGGGAAGGGCGAACAACGGCTTCGAAACGCCGGACCGGGTCGTTGGGGAAGCACGGCGGGCCGGCAAGAACCGGCACACCGCAGTTGCAGGGAGCTATGGGGACGATCGCCGAAGAGCCCTTCGCCGGCCGCGGGCCGGCCCGGTTGAGTCTCTTACCCGGCTTCGACCGGCGAGCCACCCGGTATGCGCAGGCCACGCGGCACCGGCCGACCCGGAGGGCCCAACGATCTGCTGAATCCCTGGCCCATCACCTCGTCCGACGGAGTCTCGAAGCCCGGCGGGTGCCGAAGAGGGCCGGACGGTGCGTCGGTCACCGGCAGGTAGGCTTCGATCGACACCCCCTTTTGGGAGGCCCGATGCCGGAAGCTAAGAAGTTCAGCGAGGCTCTCGACTATCACTCGAGGGGACGACCCGGGAAAGTTGAGATGCGGTCGACAAAACCCACGGCAACTCAGCATGACCTCAGCCTGGCCTATACACCCGGCGTGGCAGAGCCTTGCCTCGAGATCCACAGCAAGCCTGAGCTGGCCTTCACGTACACCAACCGCGGCAACCTGGTGGCGGTCGTCTCCAACGGAACGGCAGTGCTCGGGCTCGGGAGTATCGGCCCGCTGGCGGGTAAACCGGTCATGGAAGGCAAGGGAGTGCTTTTCAAGCGGTTCGCCGATATCGACGTGTTCGACATCGAAGTCGACGCCCACGACCCGGCCGACGTTGTCCGCTTCTGCGAGATGCTGGAACCGACCGTCGGGGGCATAAACCTAGAGGACATCAAGGCGCCCGAGTGTTTCGAGATTGAAGAGGCTCTCAAGGAGCGCTTGCGCATCCCGGTCTTCCACGACGATCAGCACGGCACCGCCATCATCGCCGCAGCCGGATTTCTGAACGCGCTGGAGATCACCGAGAGGGACATCACCAAGACGAGGGTCGTGATGTGCGGGGCGGGTGCCGCCGGCATTGCTTGTGCGAAGTTCTTCGTCGAGCTCGGAGTCGACAAGGAAAACCTGGTCCTGTGCGACTCCAAGGGAGTGATCTACCAGGGACGCACCGATGGCATGAACCCGTACAAGGCCGCCTTTGCCAGTGCTACCGACGCCCGCACTCTGGCCGAAGCGATGGTCGGCGCCGATGCCTTCGTTGGAGTGTCGGTGGCCGGAGCCGTTACCCCGGAGATGGCTCAGTCCATGGCGGATCAGCCCATCATCTTTGCGCTGGCCAATCCGAACCCGGAGATCCCGTACCCCGAGGCCCGCAAGGCGAGACCCGACGCCATCGTGGCGACCGGCCGTAGTGACTTCCCCAATCAGGTCAACAACGTGCTGGGGTTCCCCTTCATCTTTCGCGGAGCCCTCGACGTCCGCGCTTCCGGCATCACCGAAGGTATGAAGGTGGCCGCCGCCAGAGCGCTGGCCGAGTTGACGAAAGAACCGGTGTCCGACGTCGTGCTCGACGCCTACCAACTCGAGCACCTTTCTTTCGGTCCCGACTACATCATCCCGAAACCATTCGATCCCCGGGTGCTCTGGTTCGTGGCCCCCACGGTGGCCATGACGGCCACAGAGGAGGGCGTCGCCGCCCGGCCCCTGGTTGATGTCGAGTCGTATCAGGAGGAGTTGAAAGCCCGGTTCCAGGCCTCCTACGGGTTGATGCACACGGTGACCGTGAAGGCCCGTCAACTGCCCCGCCGGGTCGTGTATCCGCACGCCGCCGACGACCGCATGATCCGGGCCGCCCGCCGGGTGGCCGACGAGAAGATCGCCACACCGATCTTGATCGCCCCACCCGCCGACATCGAACGCCTGGCCGGGGAAATGGAAGTCCCGCTCGACGGGATCGAAATCATCGACATCCGGGAACAGGAATCCAATAGAGCCCGGTATGCCAAGGCCCTCTTCGACGTAAGGAGACGCAAGGGCATGACCCTTGATGATGCCTGCCGGGCCGTGCTCAACCCCGACATGTACGCCGTCATGATGGTGAAGGAGGGTGAGGCCGAAGCGCTCATGGGCGGATTGACCACTTACTACGCCGAAACCATCCGACCGGCGCTGCAGGTGCTTCCCTTGGAACCGGGCCGAACGATCGTCAGCGCGGTGTACATCATGATCGTGGGCGGGCAACCCTACTTCTTCGCCGATTGCGCGGTGAACATCACGCCCACGGCCGAACAGCTGGCCGAGATCGCGCTGTCGACGGCGGCAACCGCACTCCGCAAGTTCGATGTGCGGCCGCGGGTGGCCATGATCAGTTACAGCAACTTCGGTAGCGCTCGTGGTGAGGAGCCGGACCGCATCAGGGAGGCCGTGCGTATCTGCAGGCAGAAGGCTCCGGAGTTGCCGCTCGACGGAGAGATGCACGCCGACACAGCCGTGGTCGGAGAATTGCTGCAGAAGCGCCACCCGTTCAACGTGCTGGGCCGGGACGCCAACATACTGGTGTTCCCCAACCTCACCGCCGCCAACGCCACCTACAAGCTGCTGCATCGACTGGGCGGCGCAGAAGTAATCGGTCCCGTCCTCACCGGATTCTCCAAATCAGTCCACGTGCTGCAGCGAGATGCCAGCGTTGGGGACATCGTTAACCTCACCGCCATCGCCGTGTTGGACGCTCAGCGCAAGGGTGGAGCTGCCGCCGAAGTTGACCGGGTAGTGGGAGAAGTCCATCACCACAGGATCCTCCTGCTCGGCCCTCCCGCCGGCGGGAAGGGTACGCAAGCGACCCGGTTGGCGGTGGAGTTGCACATCCCGCACATCGCCTCCGGAGATCTGCTTCGTGTGGCGGTGGCCGAGGAGACTCCGCTTGGTCAAAGGGCAAAGCGGTTCATGGATGCCGGCGAACTCGTTCCCGACGAGCTGGTCATCAAGATGCTCGCCGAACGGCTCGATCAACCGGACGCCAAACGCGGATTCATCCTCGACGGGTTTCCGCGGACGATCGCTCAGGCCGAGGCTCTCGATGAAGTGCTCGGATTCGACGGGCTGGAAGTGGTGGCGGTGATCGACGTGCCCGCCGACGAGATCGTTCAGCGCGTCGCCGGCCGCCGGTCGTGCAGGAAGGGCCATATCTTCAACGTCGCGAGCAAGCCGCCCCAGGAAGAGGGAATCTGCGACGTCTGCGGAGAACCCCTGGTCCAGAGGCCGGACGACACCGAGGAGGTGGTGCGCAACAGGCTAGAGGTCTACGAGGAGCAGACCACTCCACTCATCGAGTACTACGAACAGCGCGGGCTGGTTCGAAGGGTAAACGGCCTCGGCAAGGCGGATGAAGTCTATCCGCGGGTAGCTGCGGTTCTGGAACGAGTCTGATCGGGCCTACCGGCTCGAGCCGGGTACCGGTTCAAAGCCCCGCAACGGAGTCGCCTATCAGCAGGTCGACGACGGCCCGCAGTGCCTCTTGGTTGTCGGCGCCGGCGGCCAATGCCTCCTGGTAGGCCTTGAGTTGCCGGTCGGCACTCGTCCCCCGGGCAACTATCCCCCGCGCTCGCTCCACCTCTTCGACACACCCGAGTTCGTCGGCGTCCTTGTGAACGAGGTTGATCAGCTCATCGACCAGCTGCGAGTACGGCACCAGCTCGCCGATCCCGAAGTCCATGAGAGAACCCTCTACCCCGTACCGCTGAGCCCGCCAGACGTTTTCCTCGATGAGCATGTCCGAATAGGTTCGCCAGCGTTGATTGAGCAACCGCCGACGGTAGAGCATATGCAACAAGGAAAGGTAGAGCGCCGCGACGGTAATCCCGTCGTCGACCGTCGTGCAGATGTCGGAGATTCGCATCTCGAGCGTCGGATATCGCTCACTGGGCCGAATATCCCACCACANNGGCAGTCCGGTCCTGGGAAGCGCCTTGAACACACTCATCCGGTAGCTCTTCAGCCCTGTGTTCCGCCCGTGCCAGAAAGGAGAGGAAGTGGAAAGGGCCAGGAGATGGGGTAAGAAATATGACACCTGGTTCATCAGATCGATGCGAAGATCGTCGTCTCCGATTCCCACATGAACGTGCATTCCGCAGATAACCAGCCGCCGGACCACGGTCTGAAGATCTTGCGCGAGGACGTGGTACCGCTCGTTGTCGGTGGTGAGCTGATCACCCCACTCTGCAAAGGGATGGGTGGAGGCGGCAATCATGGCGAGATTGTGTTGTTCGGCGACCTCTGCGACTTCCTTGCGGAGCCGGACGAGGTCCTCTCGTGCTTCCTGGATGCTCGAGCATTTGCGGGTACCTACCTCGATCTGAGAACGTAGGAACTCGTGACCTACCTGACCCTCGAGGCGGGCCACCGCATCGGTCATCATCGATTCGGGAGGATCCTGCACCAGGTTTCGAGTCTCGTTCTCAACGAGGAGATACTCCTCTTCGATCCCGATACTGAATTCAGGCTTGGGAATGGCCACGATATCGCCTCTCGTCGCTCGCTCAACAAGATAGCCAGTACCGGCCGGCCACGTCGGATACCTCGAAGGAACCGGATTACTCGTCGGATGAAGGACCAGAAGATCGGCCGGATTCCCGGGCCTCTCGGCGCTGCTTGGCCTTGCCTTCCGCCCAGCTCTGCGCCTGTTTCCCCGCCCGGATCGTGGTCGTCTTGAGGGCCGTAGCGGAACGCTGCCGAACCCGGCGAACCGCGCCTCGGGCTTGTTTGACGACCGGACCGGCCACCTCAACGACCTTCTGCTCGACCCTGGTGAGCACAACCTCCGACTCTTCGACCAAGGTCCGCATCTGCGGAACCTGCTTCAACCAACCGATGGTGCGGAGGGAGAAGTACATCACCCCCCCGGTAATCCCGACAATGCCGCCGGCGGCCAGCAGCACCGTCGTCCCGGGTAGGTCGATGGCGTAGAAGTCCCGTCCAAACGGAATCGCCACGACGACCAGCAGCGAGCCGACCATCCCGCCGACCAGGGCCCGCCGAATCGGAGTCAGCGGCCGGCTCACGATCAGCAATGCAAAGAAGCCCATCGCCGACAGGACCAGAGTTGCCACCGTCCGGGCCTCCGGCAACGAGACACCTTCGGCCAGCGCCAGCCGGTACGCGGCGAAGGTGGCGAAAGCGGCCAGGGTTCCGGTCGGAATCGCAAACCTCATTACCCGAAACACAAAACCGGGCCGGGCCCGGCGGGCGGTCGGCTCCAACGCCAGAAAGAAAGCCGGGATGCCGATCGTGAGAGATCCGACCAGGGTCAGGTGGCGGGGGAGAAACGGGAATGCCTGGCCGGCCACCGCAACGGCCAGCACGAGGATCATCGCGTAGACCGTCTTGGTGACGAACAGGTTGGCGACCCGTTCGATATTGGCGATCACCCGGCGGCCCTCTCCCACCACCGCCGGCAAATTGTCGAAATCACCATCGACCAGCACCACCTCCGCCACGGCCCGCGAGGCCGAACTGCCGGAACCCATCGCCACCCCGATGTCGGCATCTTTGAGAGCGAGCACGTCGTTGACCCCATCGCCGGTCATCGCCACCGTGTGGCCGCGGGCCTGGAGGGCGGCCACCATCTTGCGCTTCTGGTGCGGCGTGACCCGGCCGAATATGATCCCTCTTTCGACCTGATCTACGAAGCGCGGATCGTCTTCGTTGAGGTCTCGCGCATCTATCACCTGGTCGGCATCCTGGATTCCAACCCGCCGGGCGATGGCGGCAACGGTGCGCGGGTGGTCGCCCGAGATGACTTTGGTGCGGACGCCCTGGCGCTCGAAGAACTCGAGGGTCTTGGTAGCGTCCTCGCGCACGCGGTCTCCCAAGATGACAAACCCGACGGGACGCAACCCGGCAGGCACCGATCCGGCATCGAGCGGATTGGCCGTACGGCCCACGGCCAGGACGCGGTAGCCGTCGGCGGCCAGTGCCTCGGCCCGGCCCACTACCCGCGGCTCGCCTGGGAACACCACCTCCGGTGCGCCGAGCACCCAGGTTCCTTGACGGGCGAACGTAGTACCGCTCCACTTGCGATCCGACGAGAAGGGCATCTGGGCCTGCGGCCGCCATCCCACGGGATGGGCGAACGCGGCGGCAATCGCCCGGACGGTTCCGTTCGGGGTTGGGTCGGTGGCCGCGAGTGCTCCCAGGGCAGGGATGAGGTCCTGGGTTTCGGTCAGATATTGCACCTCGTGAACGGTCAACTTGCCTTCCGTAAGAGTTCCGGTCTTGTCGAAGCAAACAACGTCCACTCGCGCCAGTCCCTCCACGGCGGGGAGTTCCTGGACCAACACGCTCTGTCTTCCCAACCTGATGACGCCGACGGCAAAAGCGAGTGAAGTCAGAAGCACCAGACCCTGGGGAACCATTCCTACGGTGCCGGCGACGGCACTCCGGATGGCTTCCTTGAGGGACTCGTTTGCCTCGAGCTGGCTCCAGATCAGCAGAATCCCCGTAGGGATCAACAACCAGCCGACCAGTCCGAGAATCCAATCGACGCCGGCCCGCAGCTCGGAACGGACGAGAGTGAATTTGCGGGCTTCTTCAGCGAGCTGCGCCGCATAGGCCTCTTTGCCGACTTTGGTAGCTCGATACAGGGCACTTCCCGCCACAACAAAACTTCCGGAGAGAACCGCGTCGTCCGGATGTTTGGCGATTGGATCCGACTCACCGGTCAGTAGCGATTCGTCGACCTCCAATCCTTTGGCGGCGAGAATCACCCCGTCGACGACAATCTGGTCGCCGGGCTGCAGATCCAGCACATCGTCCAGCACGACCCGGTTGACGGCCAGCTCACCGACGGATCCTTGCCGGACGACCCTGGCGCGCGGGGCGCTCAAGAGAGCCAGCCGATCAAGCGCCCGCTTAGCTCGCAGTTCTTGCACGATGCCGATGGAAGTGTTGGCAACGAGAACGAACCCGAACAAGGCGTCCTGGATGGGAGCGACGAAGAGGACTATCACCACGAGCACGCCGAGCAGCATGTTGAAACGCGTGAAGATGTTGGCACGGACGATCTCGCCGATCGTCCGACTCGTACCGTGCGGGATGTCGTTGACCTCACCGCGATCGATACGCTGCTGGACCTCCGCCGCACTCAGCCCGTTGATCCCGGGCGACTCCGTGGTCGTGGTCATGTCGTCCTCGTGGCCGCGAGGTAGGCCCTATCGGACCCCAACCTACGCGAGCCCCCCAGTTGCGTTGGCGGATATCGACTTCACACGATGACCTTGGCCCCTTGTCGCGGCAACAGTACCGACACTCCGAGACGTTCCCGCAGAACCTCGGCCAGGGCGCGGCGCGCCTCCGGTTCGCCGTGAACCAGTGCAATCCTCTCGGGGAGGTGACTCGCCGAATCAACCCAGCGAATGAGTTCCTCGCGATCGGCGTGGGCGGAGAAGGCATCCAGGCGGTCCACTTGTGCCCGGACGGGCACCCACTCACCGTGGATCTTGACCCGGGTTGCACCGTCGATCAACGACCGCCCTCGCGTCCCGGAAGCCTGATAGCCGACGAATACGACCATATCGCGCCGCTGGGGCAACCGACGTTTCAGATGATGCACCACCCGACCACCGGTGGCCATGCCCGATGCCGACAGGATGATGGCGGGACCTTCGAGCCGGTTGAGCCGCTTCGATGCCTCTACTGTTCGCGTGATCTCCAATCGGTCGGGTTCCAGCGGCCCTGCACCCGCCGACACGAGCTCCCGCATCTCCAGATCGTATTCCTCGGGGTGCTGCCGGTAGATCTCGGTCGCACTGATGGCCATCGGGCTGTCGAGATAAACCGGCAGACGAGGAGTCCTGCCTTCATCCTCCAGCTGTCGGATACGGAAGAGAACCTCCTGGGTTCTTCCGATCGAGAAAGCCGGGACCACCATGACGCCTTCTCGGGCGACCAGGCGATCGATCATGGTGGCGAGTTGTTCGGAGATCCCGGTTCCCGTTTGGTGGGTTCGGTCGCCGTAGGTGGACTCGAGAAGAAGGAGATCCGCCGGTGGGGGCGGTTCAGGGTCCTTCAGGACGGGGACGTCCCATCGGCCGACGTCTCCACTGAACACCAGCCGGGTTCCCTGCGCTTCGAGGCTGATGAAAGCAGAGCCCAGGATGTGCCCCGCGAACGAGAACCGCGCCTGACCTACCGGAACCTCGAACCAATCGTGGTACGGACGAGGCGTCAGCAGTCGCAGCGCCAGATCGGCATCGGCCCGGGTGTACAAGGGAAGGGCGGGTTCGTGCCGGCTGTAGCCCTTGCGATTTGCATAGGCTGCTTCTTCCTCCTGCAAACCGGCCGAGTCGGGAAGCATGACTCCCAGGAGCGAAACGGTGGCCGCCGTGGCATGCACGGCCCCCTTGAAGCCCAGCGCCCCGGCCAGCCGCGGAAGGAACCCGGTGTGGTCGATGTGAGCGTGGGTGATCATCACCTCGTCCGGCAGGCCGCCGGCCCGAAACGGGTCATCCCAATTCCGCTCCCGGAGCCGGCGGGAACCCTGCAACAGGCCGCAGTCGATCAACACCTTGCTCTCATTTCGCGTCACCAGGAACTTCGATCCCGTGACCGTCGATGCCCCCCCGAGCATTCGAACCTGAAACGTCATAGCAGCAACATCCTCAACGCTGCCGCTACGGCAGCGACGATCAGCACCCAGCGGATCCATGCGGCGCCCTTCTTGATGGCGAGGCTGGACGCCATCCAGGCTCCGGTCATGTTGCCCGCCCCCAGTACCAGGCCGACTGCGAGATCCACTTGATCGGCCGAGGCAAACAGAACAAGAACGAGCGGCGTGTACGACAGGATCAGCGTCACCTTGGCAGCGTTGCCTTTGACCAGCCCGAATCCGCTGCCCAGCACCAGGCCGGCCAGCATGAGAAAACCGACCCCTGCCTGCACGAAACCGCCGTAGAAGCCAATGGCGAGAAAGGCCAGCCACTTCCAGGGCTGATGGAGTCGGGGTTCTGAACCACCCATCCACCGGGACGGTTGCACCAGCACTGAAGCGGCCACCAGCACCACCACGACGGCAAACACCCTGCGCATCGCCTCCGAGGGGATCGTCGTTGCCACATATGCGCCGCCCAACGCTCCCACGATGACCGGGGGAGCCAGCGGCCATACCGCGGACCAGGGAATGGCCCGGCCGCGCTGAAACCCGCCAACGCCGACCAGATTCTGCATGAGAATGGCGATGCGGTTGGTGCCGTTGGCAACGCTCGCCCCCACGATCTCAACCAGAATGGGAATCGTCACCACGGACCCACCCCCGGCCACGGTGTTCACGAAACCGGCCAGCATCCCGCCGGCCAACAGCAACAGCACGGTGCCCCACGACATCCTGACGATGTTGCCTGGCTCCGCTCCCAGTTCCAAGCACCGACCGGCTGCGGCTTGACGCTTGCGGCTGGCGGCTACTGGTTGCCGGCTTGGTTGGACGCCCGAGTTTGTGGGGCCCAAAGCTCAGGGCAGGTAGGTTCGGGCCCAGGCTGCCGCCTCTTCTTCTGAGGTGAACATCCTGACCGGGCGACCGGGTTTGCTCATCTGCAAGAAGAGATTGCCAAGACGCTTGCTGAAAGCGTTGTCCACGATCAGGGCCGTGGCCGACTCCCCGCTGGAGTCTTCGTCTCCGGCGAATCCATCGCGGGCGGCCCGGTCGGCGAAGGCGACTCCACGGATGTCCACAACCGCCGGGGTATGCCTACCGCCCGTCAGCCGGAGGACGGCTTGGAGCGTTTCGTCGGCGTGTTCCGCCGTCACCAGCGCGTCTGCGTCCAGTCGGTGCCACAACACTCCGAAGGTGTCGACCCATAGAGTGCCGATAGACGTCTTGACGGTCTCGCTCATACCTCGCACCTGCCGTGAGCCCGCGGGTCTAGTTGTCGCTCGGATCCGCGCCCGGGCACTCCCCCTTACTAGTCATCCGGAGGCAACCAAAGAACACACTGGATTTTCCGGTGCCGGCTGCCGATTCCTTAGGAAAGGACGCCCGAGGAGAGCTTTCGATGGCCCGGGGAATCTCCCCACTCCATCATGCCGGGCAATGGTTCCGCCGGGCGACCGCGCCCGGAAGTGGTCGTGTGTGGACCCTGACCGGCATCGTCGCCGCGGCCGCGGCCGCGCTGACCTATGCAGTCCGCGATCTGCCGGTGATCTACCCGGATCTGTCCCTTCGCTGGTATCACCTGGCCATCGTCTTCTTCTTCTCCGAATTGACGGTCGTCCATCTCCGCTTCCGGAGGGATGCCCACTCGTTCTCTATGAGTGAGATCCCACTGGTGATCGGTCTGTTCCTGGTGGCTCCCCTCGAAGTCGTCATCGCCCAGCTGGTCGGCAACTTCTTCGTGCTGGCTTTCAGCCGGCGCCAGCCCCCGATCAAGCTCGCCTTCAACCTTGTCCAATTCGCTCTCCAAACCGTTCTGGCCATTGTTGCCTTCCGGGTGATTGTTGCCGTCGCCGATCCGCTGGGTCCGGCCGGATGGATCGGAGCCATGGCGGCGGCCATCGCAGCACTCACCGTCGCCGACATCCTCATCAACTCGGCCATTCGGATGACCGGCGGCAACTTGAACAACCGCGAAATCCTCGAGGTCTACGCCGTGAGTGCCATCGCCGCCACACTCAACACCGGTCTGGCCATCATCGGCATCACCTTGGTGATCCGCGCTCCATCCTCGACGGCGATAGCTTTCATCCCCCCGTTCGTCCTGTTCATGGCCTATCGCGGCTACGCAACCCAGCGTCATGAACGAGTGCGGCTCAAAGCCCTCTACGACGCAACTCGCGATCTCCATCAGTCGCCCCAGATCGAATCTGCACTGGTGACCGCTGCCCGCCACGCCTGTGACATGTTCGAGGCCGAATTTGCGGAAATCCTCGTGTTCCCCAACGGACCGGCCGGCAACTCGTTCCGCACGGCCGTCGGACCCGGGGACCGCCTCGAGGTGATGGTGCCACTAGATCTGGAGCAGGAGCACCCGATCTGGAAAGAGGTCGTTTCCACTCGTTCCGGCATGCTCCTCGCCGAAGGGGCCAATCTGGCTCGCAGGCACGGACCCGTTATCACCGACTACATTGCCGCGCCATTGCTTGACAACAAGGACGTACTCGGAGCGTTCGTCGTCGCCAACAAGCTGGGCAACGTGAGTGCTCTGACCGACGGCGACCTGGCCATCCTCGTGACCTTGGCCGGACAGGTCAGCGTCTCGCTGCAGAACGGGCGGCTGGAGGACTCGCTGGCTGCGCTCACCGAGCTCAAGGAAGAACTTCGCTACCAGGCGGCCCACGATTCACTGACCATGTTGGCCAACCGCACTCTGTTCCGTGAGAAGGTCGAGCGGGCTCTGGACCGCTGCAAGGACCGGATCCGGTTCATCGCGGTCCTGTTCCTGGACCTCGATGACTTCAAGACCGTCAACGACAGCCTGGGGCACGCCGCCGGCGATCAGATGCTGATCGCGGTGGCCGGGCGCCTCCAGGGCGCCTGCCGGCCCGGTGACACCGTCGCCCGACTGGGAGGTGACGAGTTCGCGATGCTGGTCGAAGACATCACGGATACGACGGAGGCTCTCGCCGTCGCCGACCGCATAACCGACAAGCTCAATGCCGTGTTCTCCGTGGAAGGCAAGAAGGTCAGTACCCGTGTCAGCATCGGCATCGCCTTCGCCCAGCAAGACGAAGACCCGGACCAGCTCCTCCGCAACGCGGACGCAGCGATGTATGCCGCCAAGCGAACCGGCCGGGGCGGCTGGCAAGTGTTCGAACCTTCGATGCACGCAGAGGTTCACAAACGCCTGGAGCTGCGCCACCACCTGAAGGAGGCCATCGCTCAGGAAGAGCTGACCCTCCGCTACCAACCCATTGTCGACATGCGAACCGGCCGGATCGACGCCGTGGAGTCCCTGGTCCGGTGGAATCACCCGGAACGCGGTGACATCCCGCCCTCACAATTCATCCCCTTTGCCGAAGAGACGGGCCTGATTGGGCCGCTCGGTCGCTGGGTGCTCCGGGAAGCATGCCATCAGGTCCGGGCTTGGGAACAGATCGACCCGGAGAGCGATACACCCGTCAGAGTGGCGGTCAACCTGTCCCCCGCCCAGCTGACGGACGAAGGACTCGTCGAGCAGGTGCGCCGGACCCTGCTGGAGGAGGGGGTGCCCGCCGACCGGCTCATTTTCGAGATCACCGAAACGGTGATGATGCAGACATCGATCCGCAAGCTCAAGGAACTGAAGGAGCTGGGTGTGCTGCTGGCCATCGACGACTTCGGGACGGGCTATTCATCGCTCAGCTACCTCGACCGGTTGCCGGTGAACATCGTCAAGGTCGACAAGTCATTCACCGCCCGTCTGGGCTTCGCCAACGAGGTCCCCCAACTCGTCAAGACGGTAGTTCAGCTCGGCGACGCTCTCGGGCTCGACACCATCGTCGAGGGCATCGAGTCGGTCGACCAGTACGAGCAGATCAAACAGCTCGGTTGTCTGCACGGTCAAGGCTTCCTGTTCGCCGAGCCGTTGAGCGCGCGAGCCGTCGGTGCGTTGCTCACGGTCGAGGCCGAGGGGGGCATCGTCTTCCCGGTGTTCGATCGGCTTCCCCCTCCCGGCCACCTACGCGTCGTTTGACCATATCTCTTGCCAAGAGTTGGCCGGGCAGAGTGCCACGAGGACGACCCGACGTCGGCGATCGCCGTCAGCGGCCAAGAACGTGGCGAAGCGCCGGCTCCAACTCCGGATATTGAAACTCGAATCCGTCGGAGGTGAGGCGATCCGCGAGGACCCGCTGGCTCGCCAGGGCCGTTCCATCCGCCATCTCTCGCCCGAGCCGGATGCCGAGCGCGAAGCGAGGGATAGTGAACAGCGCCGGGCGCCCCACCACCTCGGCCAGCACCGCCGTGAACTCCTTGTTGGTGACCGGATGGGGAGCCACCAAGTTCACCGGACCGGAGAGCGAAGAATCCATCAGGTGGGCAATAGCCGCTACCTCGTCATCCAGGGAGATCCAGCTCATCCATTGATCACCAGAACCGAGCTTCCCGCCCAGACCGGCTTTGAACAACGGAAGCAGGGGGCCCAGCAGCCCCCCCCGACCCGCCAGCACCAGACCGGTCCGGAAGAGCACCACTCGAGTTTCGGTCGTTGCCGCAGGTTCGGCTGCTTTCTCCCATTGCACGGCGACCCGGGCCAGGAAGTCGTCGCCGGCGCCGGCCGACTCGTCGAGGAGTTCATCGCCCCGGTTCTGCCCGTAGATGCCGATGGGCGAAACGGAAAGGAAGCTCGAGGGCGGCTGGGACGAGGTGGAGACGGCGGAAGCCAGAAGCCCAGTGGTATCGACGCGTGAGTCGAGTATCACCCGTTTGCGTTTCTCCGACCAACGCTCTTCGCCGATGCCGGCCCCGCTCAGGTTCACTACTACGTCGATACCCTCCACGGCGCCTGCTGGTATGTGCCCGGCGGCCGGATCCCAGTGAAGCTCCTCATCGGAGCGAGCCTCCCTCCGCACGAGGGTGATCACCCGGCTGCCCTGCCGGCGCAGATGCGGGACCAGCGCCGAGCCGATGAGTCCGGAAGCGCCCGAAATGAGGATGGATCTTGGCATCGTGCAGCTTTCTACGGACCGACGGACTCTATCGGATGAGTGGATGTTGAACCAGCGCCGGCGGGGCCCACGGGGCCCCAAACCCCTGTGATAGGCTCGCCGGGCCAGCAGGGTTGAACCTGGGATTCTGACGAAAGACAGAGGAGGCTCGGGTGAGCGACACATTCTTCACCGAAGTACCAGGACCCGTTCCGTACGGCGGACCCGAATCGGACGATCCCTTGTCGTTCAAGGTCTACGAACCAGATCGGCTCGTTCTGGGGAAACGAATGGAAGACCATTTGCGGATAGCCGTCTGCTACTGGCATTCCTTCAACTGGCCGGGCAGCGACGTCTTCGGCTCGGGCACCTTCGACCGGCCCTGGCTGACCCACCCCGGCGATCTGGACGCCGCCAAACAGAAGATGGATGCCGCTTTTGAGTTCTTCGCCAAGCTCGGCACCCCCTATTTCTGCTTTCACGATTTGGACATCGCCCCGGCCGGCGCCACCTTCGCCGAGACGAAACGCAACCTCGACGAGATGCTCTCCTACGCCGAAGAACACATGGCCCGAACCGGCGTCAAGCTCCTGTGGGGCACGAGCAATGCTTTCGGCCATCCGCGTTTCGCAGCCGGCGCTTCGACCAACCCGGACCCCGAGGTATTCGCCTACGCTGCCGCGCAGGTGAAGAACGCCCTCGACGCCACCCACCGCCTGGGGGGCGAGAACTACGTTCTGTGGGGCGGCCGCGAGGGCTACGAGACGCTCCTCAACACCCGGATGCGACAGGAAGCCGACCAGCTGGCCCGTTTCCTCACGATGGTCGTCGAGTACAAACACTCCACCGGTTTCGAGGGGACCCTGCTGATCGAACCGAAGCCGCAGGAGCCCACCAAACACCAATACGACTACGACTGTGCCACCGTCCACGGTTTTCTCGAACGCTACGACCTCGTCGGTGAATTGTTCGTCAACATCGAGGTGAACCACGCCACCCTGGCCGGCCACAGCTTCCACCACGAAGTCGCCTACGCGGTCGACAACGGCATCTTCGGGAGCGTGGATGCCAATCGGGGCGACCCCCAGAACGGGTGGGACACCGACCAATTCCCCAATTCGGTCGAGGAGATGGCGATTGCCATGTATGAGATCCTCCGGGGCGGCGGATTCACCACCGGGGGCTTCAACTTCGATACCAAGCTCCGCCGGCAAAGCCTCGACCGCACGGATCTCTTCCACGGCCACATCGGCGGCATGGACACGGTGGCCCAGGCCTTGCTCGTAGCGGCCCGGCTCATCGAAGAAGGGAACCTCGAAGCCGTCCGCGATGCCCGCTACGCGGGATGGGCCGACCCGCTCGGCACCGGCATCCTCAACGGAGGTCTGTCGCTGACCGACCTCGAGCAGCGGGTGGCTTCCGGAGAGATCGATCCCGCCCCGGTGTCGGGGCGGCAGGAGCATCTCGAGAACCTCGTCAATCAGGCTCTTTGGCGAACGGTCTAGCCGTTGGAGTCGGCTCCCAGATCCGACAAGACCTGGGCTCAGTGGAGGGTTTCGAGTTCCGTCTCGGTCACTTCGCTGGGCAGCTTGCCGATGATGATCATGCCGAGAACCTCGTCCATCGTCACGTCCTCTTTGTTCACGGTGCCGACCAGCTGGCCCTGGAGCATGACGCTGATCCGATCGGCCAGGTCGAACACGTCGTGGATGTCGTGGCTGATCAGGAAGATGCCGATGCCTTCCGCCTTGAGCTGCTTGATCAACTCCGCTACCTGGGCAGTCTCGGCCGGGCCGAGCGCCGCAGTCGGCTCGTCCATGATCAGGATCCGGGCGTTGAAATGGACGGTCCGGGCTATGGCGACGGACTGTCGCTGACCACCCGACAGGGAATTGACCGGGGTTTTGAAGTTCAGAAACTTCGGGTTGAGACGCCCCATTACCTTGCGGGTGGCGTCCTCCATGGCCGCCTCGTCGAGAGTCCCCCAGCGGGTCTTCAGCTCGCGTCCTAGGAACATGTTGGCCGGAGCGTCGATGTTCTCCGCCAGGGCGAGCGTCTGATAGATCGTCTCGATTCCGTACTCCTTGGCATCCCTGGGATTGTCGATCGAGGCGAGTTTGCCGTCGATGTAGATCTCCCCAGAGTCTGCGGGATGGGCTCCCGAGAGGGTCTTGATGAGCGTCGTCTTCCCGGCACCGTTGCCACCGACGAGCGCGACCACCTCACCTCCGTAGAGGTCGACCGTGACGTCGTCAACGGCGTGTACACCACCGAAGGCAACGCTCATGTTCCTCATCTGAACCAACGGAGTTCGGTCATTCATGACTTGAGTCATTGCTAGGTTGCCCTTCGCCGATAGAAGGTGTCGATGGCTACCGCGATCACCAGCACGACGCCCACCACGATGTCCTGCAGGGGTGCGTCGACTCCCATCAACACCATGCCCGATTGAAGTGACTGCATCACCAGCGCCCCGAGCACCGCTCCGGCAATCGTCCCTATCCCGCCGGCCAGGGAAGTCCCACCGATGACGGCCGCGGCGATCACGTAGAGCTCAGTCAGAGTACCCAGGCCACTGACCGCCGCGTTGAGACGGGCCGTCTGTACTGCTGCGGCGAGTGCCACGAGGACGCCCATCAGGGCAAAGGTCTTGACGATGGTGAAACGAGTCTTGATGCCGCCCAACTCGGCCGCCTCCGGGTTGCCGCCGATGGCGAACACGTAGCGGCCGAATCGGCGCCGGGTCGCAATGAAGTTCATTGCCAGCGCCACGGCGAGGGCGAGAATGACGGGGATGGCTATGCCGAGCGGGATGATCAGACCCTCCTCCGGCCAGACGAGGCCGCGCTCTTCGGCATACTGCATGGCCAGCCGCTCCGGCATGGGATAGCTGTTGATCACCCACACCGCCCCCAGAACTGCCAGACAGGCGAAGGCGCCTAGGGCAACTTCGGCCCATTTCGGACGCAGGGTGAACCCGTACTTGCTTCTCTGCCGGCGGCGATTGACCAGCCCGACGATGATCGCCACACAGGCCACGATCCCCACGATCCAGCTCCAGGTTGCGCCGATGGTGCCGCGTGAACCGCCGCCGAGCAGCTGGAAGGTCGAGTCCATAGGAGCGATAGTGCGACCACTCGCCATGGCCCATGCCACCCCTCGCCAGACCAGTAACCCGCCCAGGGTCACGATGAAGGACGGCACACCAACGTACGCAACGATGGCGCCTTGAAAACCACCGATCACGGCTCCCATGACCAGGCCGGCCGCCAGAGCGATGATCCAGGTTGCCCAATGATCGAAGCCGATCAGGTCGGGCAGGATTTCGGCCTGCAGCAAGGCCATGCCCATGCCGACCACAGCCAGCATCGACCCGACCGAGAGATCGATGTTGCGCGAGACGATGACCAGCACCATCCCGGTGGCCATGATTGCCACCGCCGCAGTCTGGACCGACAGGTTCCAGAGGTTGCGAGGGGTCAGGAACGTGCCGCCGGACATGATGTGGAAGCCGACCCACAGGACCAGCAACGCCATGATCATGCCGAACAGCCGGGTGTCGATCTCCGCCTTGCGGAGCAGGGAGAAGATCGAGCGCCCTTCCCGGTCTCCGCCGCCTTCCGGCGTCGAGCTCGTGGTCAGATCTTGGGTGGTGTCAGTCAATTGTCTCGACCTCTAGATCGGCAGAGTAGCGCGACTGCACCCCCGGTTTCCACCGGGGGTGCAGACGCATTAGTCACTCGATTTGGCTCGTCTTCAGTCTTACGGGCAGGCATCCACCGTGCCGGACGGCACGTTCTGGCAGAGCGTTGCGTCGTCGATCCAACCCGCGTCGAGCACGATGTCCAGGTTTTCCTGGGTAATCGGGATCGGTGCCAGGAGGATCGAAGTCATGGAGTTTCCGCCCGGTGAATCGAACATCACCGTGCCGGACACGTCCCCGAGGGCCGCGCCCAAGGCGAGCTCCACGGCGGCTTCCCCGGCCGCCCTGCCGAGTTCCCGGGCATCCTTCCACACGGAAACGGCTTGGGTGCCGAGCGCGACCCGGTTGAGGGCGGCCGCATCGCCGTCCTGACCGGATACCGGCACGATGCCGTCCAGACCCTGAGCGGCCAGGGCGGCGACCACGCCGCCGGCCATGCCGTCGTTGGAGGCGACCACTGCATCGACCTCGTTGTTGTTCTGGGTAAGGAACTGTTCCATGTTGGTCTGAGCGACGGCCGGGTCCCAGTTGTCCGTGTAGGACTCACCCACATTGACGATGTCGCCGGCATCGATGGCTTCCTGCAGGATCTCCTGCTGGCCGCCTCGCAGGAAGTCGGCGTTGGCATCGGCCTGGTTGCCCTTGATGAACACGTAGTTGCCCGCGGGCACCAGGTCGTAGATGACCCGGGCTTGCATCCGACCCACCTCGACGTTGTCGAACGTGATGTAGAGCGCTCCCGGATCCTCGATCAGACGGTCGTAGGCGATCACCGGCACCCCCTGCTCGAGGGCAGCTGCTACCGCCGGCTTGATGGCGGTGCCGTCCTGGGCGAGGATGATCAGCGCGTTGGCTCCCTGAGAAATCAGGTTCTCAACGTCGGCCAGCTGCTGCTCGGCAGATGACCCGGCATCGGTCGAGATGTAGGTCACACCCGCCGCGTCGAGTGCGCCGATGATGGCCGGCTCGTCGGACTTGGCCCAACGCTCCTCGTTGTAGTTGTTCCAGGAAACACCGACGATCAGCTCGTCTTCCATTGCTTCGGTTGTAGTCGTCGTCTCTTCGGCGGCCGCGGTAGTGGTGGTCGTTTCTTCCTCGGCGGCGGCCGTCGTAGTTGTGGTCTCTTCCTCGGCGCTATCGCCACAGGCCGCGGCGATCATCGCCAGTACGGCCACCAAGACCAGCAACTTGGTCCGTAGTCTCATGCTTGGTTTCCTCCATGGGATACACATCACGCACGTGAATGTGCGCTGCGGCGCAACACTGTAAGGCCCTATTTGCCAGTCTGCAAGCGATTCGCGAATGTCCGGTCTGGAAACCCCCGTGCTACGATCCATGATCCCACGCGGCGAGGAAGCGGCTTCCTTGCCGACCAACGTCTCGAGCCCCGGCTCACCTCTGGGAGACGTCGAAAGAACCGACCCATGCCGTCCACCCGACTGAAACGTTTGATACTGCTGTTCGGCGTGTTGATGCTGGCGGGCCTGACCGCAAGCGGACTCGCGCTCGCCGGCGTATGGTCACCCGACCCGGCCTGCCCTCCGATCGCCGACCATCCTGGGTGGACGGTGGCACGCCGCTGGAACGAGGCCTTGCTCGATGCCATCCGCCGTGACGTTCCGGCCCCGACCGTCCATGCCCGGAATCTGTTCCACACCTCGGCGGCCATGTGGGACGCGTGGGCCGCCTTCGACCCGAACGCCGAGGGCGTCTTCGTCGACGAGAAGCACACGGCCCCGGATCCGGCCGCCGCCCGCGACGAGGCGATCAGCTATGCGGCCTTTCGGGTGCTGGAGGCTCGCTACCTCGACTCGGTCGGGGCCGTCGACTCGATCACCGAATTCGATGGTCTGATGGAAGCGCTCTGTTATCCGATCGACGTGATGACCGTGGAGGGCGACTCGCCGGCGGCGCTCGGCAACCGGATCGCCCGGGTGGTGCTGGAAGCCGGGATGGAGGACGGGTCGAACGAAGCCGAGGGCTACGTCGATCCTGATTACGCGCCGGTCAACCCTCCCCTCGTCGTGGATTTGCCGGGAACCTCCTTGATCGATCCAAACCGCTGGCAGCCGCTGCAGATCGAGGAGATGATCTCGCAAAACGGGATCCTGGTGGAGAACGCCGTTCAGGAGTTCATCGACCCCCACTGGGGCTACGTGACGGGATTCGCGCTGCCCGACCCGGGTCCGCTCGGCATGCCGATCGATCCCGGTGACCCTCCCTATCTGGGAGACCCGTCGTCCGATCAGGCCTACAAGGAGGCAGTGGTCGAAGTGCTCCGCTACAGCAGCCTGCTGGACCCGGCCGCCGGGGTCTCGATCGACGGCTCGCCGGGAACGATCGGAGCCAGCCCGCTCGGCACCAACGACGGCGCCGGCTACCCGGACAATCCTGCGACCGGCGCCCCGTACCGGCCGAATATGGTCAACGAGGCCGACTTCGGACGGGTAGTCGCCGAGTTCTGGGCCGACGGCCCGGACTCTGAAACCCCTCCCGGCCACTGGAACACCATTGCCAACACCGTCTCCGATCTCCTCTCCCCGGATCTCAGAATCGGAGGCGGCTCGATCGTCGACCGACTCGAGTGGGATGTGAAGCTCTACCTCGCCCTCAACGGAGCCAATCACGACGCGGCCGTCGCCGCCTGGGGGACCAAAGGCCACTACGACTACATCCGCCCGATCTCGATGATCCGCTACATGGGGGGGCTGGGCCAGTCCAGCGATCCGGATGGCGCTTCGTACCACCGGGACGGACTCCCGCTGGTGCCTAATCTCGTCCAGGTCATCACCGTCGCCAGCACTGCTCCCGGCGAGCGTCACGAAGCCCTCGGAGGTCATGAGGGCGAGATCGCCGTGCGCGCCTACGCCGGCAGTCCGACGGACCCGGAGTCCGGAACGGGCGGGGTCGACTGGATCCTGGCGACCGAGTGGGTCCCCTACCAGGCACCCACCTTCGTAACACCATCCTTCGCCGGGTATGTGTCGGGGCACAGCACGTTCAGCCGGGCATCGGCCGAGGTACTGGCAGCCATGACGGGCAGTGAGTATTTCCCCGGGGGTCTGGGCGAGTGGACGATTCCCGCCGGTTCGCTCGAGTTCGAGGCGGGGCCCGAGACCGACGTTGTGCTCCAGTGGGCCACCTACGCCGACGCGGCGGATCAAGCAGGCGTTTCTCGGCTGTACGGGGGAATCCACGTCCGGGCCGACGACTTTGCGGGCCGGGTGATGGGCGCAGAAATCGGTCGGGCCGCCTGGGAGATGGCCCGTCACTACTACGGCAACCCTGCCGATGGCTGAGCCGGCCCCAGACCAGAGGCGGGCGCGGAGGGGATGGGTATTGGCCGGCGGAGCGACGGTGCTCGTGGCGGCGCTGGCAATCTGGCTGGCCCCGTCGCTGCTCGGGTCGAGGGCGCCGGACGAGGCACTGGATCCGCCCCGCTACGTGGAGGAAGCGGTCGGCGCCGGAATCGATCACACGTACGAAGGCGAGTGGACGTTCTTCGTCGGAGGGGGCGTCGCCGTCTTCGACTGCAACGACGACGGGAAACCCGACCTCTACTTCGCCGGCGGTGTCGAGCCTGCCTCCTTGTATCGCAACGACAGCCCCCTCGGAGGCGCACTGCGTTTCACCCACGTGCTCGAGCCTGCGACCCGCCTCACCGAAGTATCCGGCGCCTACCCGCTCGACGTCGACGCCGACGGACGGACGGATCTGGCAGTCCTGCGCGTGGGCGAGAACGTGCTCTTGCGGGGGCTCGGCGACTGCCGCTTCGACCGCGCCAATGAAACGTGGGGAGTTGAGGGCGGCGACGAGTGGACGGCCGCCTTCAGTGCCAAGTGGGAGAACGGCGGCATCCTCCCGACCCTGGCGTTCGGCAACTACGTCGCCCTGGACGAAACGAACGGGCGGACGGGAACCTGTTCGGACAACGTCCTGATGAGGCCCCGCGAGAACGGAGCAAGCTATGCGGCTCCCGTTCCCCTAGCGCCGGGGTGGTGCACCCTGTCGATCCTCTTCAGCGACTGGGACCGGTCGGGTCGCGGGGATCTGCGAATGACCAACGACAAGCACTACTACCGCGACGGCGAGGAGCAGCTCTGGCGCATTGCCGACGGCGAACCGCCCCGTCTGTATACCCGCGAAGAAGGTTGGAAGAAGATGCAGATTTGGGGGATGGGAATCGCCAGCTTCGACGTGACCGGGGATGGCCTGCCCGAGGTGTTCCTGACCAGTCAGGGCGATAACAAGCTCCAGAGTCTGAGCGAAGGGGCCGACCGGCCCAGCTACTCGGACCTCGCCATCCGGCGCGGCGTCACCGCCCACCGTCCCTTCACCGCCAACCAGGTGTACCCGTCCACTGCGTGGCATCCGGAGTTCCAGGATGTCAACAACGACGGGTTCATCGACCTCTTCATCTCCAAGGGCAACGTCGAGGCAATGCCCGACTACGCGGCCGAAGACCCCAACAATCTCCTTCTGGGTCAACCGGACGGAACCTTTGTCGAAGGGGCCGAAGCGGCCGGCATCCTCAACTTCGATCGGACCCGCGGCGCAGCCCTGGTTGATTTCAACCTGGACGGGATGCTGGATCTGGTCGAGGTGAACCGTCGCCAGAACGTCACCCTGCGGCGAAACGTCGGATGGGGTGACGCCGCCGAACCCGCCCCCATGGGAAACTGGATCGCCCTGCAACTGGAGCAATCGGGGCCGAACCGGAACGCCATCGGTGCCTGGATTGAGTTGAACATCGGCGACTACACCATCCAGCGGGAGGTAGTCGTNNGAGGTCCGGGTACAGTGGCCCGACGGTCAAACGGGACCCTGGCTCACGGTTGAGGCCGGCCGGTTCTGGACCATCGAACGAGGCGCTTCGCAGGCGCAACTGTGGGAGTTGCCCGAGGAGTAGACATGAAGGCCCAACTGGCGGAGGTTCGCCTGCCCGAGTTCGGCATCCCTGCGGCGATGCCCGAGATCCCGGCAGCCGTCTACGAGGCGCGGCTGAAGCGGCTGCGGACCCGCATGGACGAGCAAGGCTACGACCGGTTGGTTGTGTATGCCGACCGGGAACACAGCGCCAACCTGGCCTACCTGACCGGCTTTGATCCTCGCTTCGAAGAAGCACTCCTCGTCGTCGGCCCAACCGGCAACCCGGCCGTTCTGGTCGGCAACGAATGCGTCGGAATGGCGCAGGCCTCACCGCAGACCATGGACGTAGAACTGTTCCAGGATTTCAGCTTGCCGAGCCAGCCTCGCCACCGCTCCCGACCGCTGGCCGAGATCCTGTCGGATGCTGGGATCAAGAAGTACGGCCGGATAGGGGTGGTGGGCTGGAAGTCCTATGCCGCTCCGGAGATGATCGATACCCCCGCCTACCTCATCGACGAGTTGCGCCGCATTACCGGAGAGAACGGAGCCGTAGTGAACGCCACCGACTTGCTGATCAACGCGGCCGATGGGCTGCGGGTGATCAACGAGGTGGAGCAACTGGCGTTCTTCGAATGGGCCGCCTGCCAGACCTCACAAGGGGTCCGAAACTTGCTTTTCGGACTCCGGCCGGGGATGACGGAACGTGAAGCGGTGCGGCTGTTGGCTTGGAACGGCATGCCCCTCTCCTGTCACTTGATGCTGACGGCCGGAGAGCGTGCCTCGCTGGGGCTGCTCAGTCCCGGCGATCGACGGATCGAGCGCGGTGATCGTTTCACCGTGGCCTTCGGCATCTGGGGAGCCCTGAACTGCCGGGCCGGCTTCGTGCTCGAGGACTCCGCAGAGCTCCCGACCGACATCGAGGATTACGTCGAGCGATTGGTCGGTCCCTACTTCGAGGCGGTGGCCGAGTGGTACGAGGCGCTCCACGTCGGCCAGATCGGGGGGGAGCTGCAGAAGATCATCGATGGCCACCTCGGCGATCCGTTCTTCGGGATCTTTCTGAACCCGGGTCATCAGATCCACCTCGATGAGTGGGTCAACTCACCCATATGGCCGGAATCGACAATCGAGCTTCAGTCCGGCATGGCCTTCCAGGTCGACATCATTCCCGCCACCGGCAGCGAGTACTTCACTACCAACATCGAGGACGGTATCGCGCTCGCCGATCAGGACCTTCGCGTCGAGCTGGCCGCCCGGTTCCCGGATGCCTGGGAGCGGATTCAAGCCCGGCGCAGGTTCATGAAGGAATCGTTGGGAATCACCCTCCACCCCGATGTGCTCCCGTTCTCCAACATCCCCGCCTTTCTGCCGCCGTTTCTGCTCCGCCCCGATCGGGTCATGACGCTGGCCTGAAGAAGCGCACGGCTGTTGGGACCGCTCCTCCGTCGAGTTGGCGCTGATCTGAGCCCCCTGGTTGCCGGGAAGCAGGAACATCTAGGGCCAGGTCTTGCCGTCGGGGAAGAACGTGTCGTAGTCGCTCGGGAACGACGTGAAAGCCGGGAGCTTGTCCAGGGACTGATCGGCCAGTGGGCCGGATCGTCCGATCCCGAGGAACGGATCGAAAACGGTTCCGGAGGACGGGTCGACCAGACCCTCGTTCGTCAGATCCAGTTCGACAACGCCGTCGTCGAGGCGCCTGCTGAACACCGCCCAGCGCTCTTCATCTTCGGGATCGATCACCACCGCCACCTCCACTCCGGCCACCACGTCGTTGACCACACCGACCGCCCGAAGAGCCGGAACGTCGTAGGCGGCGGACTCGGCTCCCAGGTCCACCACGATGGCCATCTGGTCCAGGTCGAAGCCCGTGGCCCACCCGTGCACGTCCAGAGCCAGTGAATCGGGGTGCGAGGCGGACCAAGCCTCCCAGGTGGTCAAGGTCGACGAGAGGAGTTCGAGACGGGCTCCCCGCCGCGGACCGAGGATGGCCCTACCGAGCGGCTGGCTCCATATCGATCCGGTGTCGTGGTCCCACCAGGTCATGGCGTTGCCCCACAGGGCGCCCTGGTTTCCGAAGACCAGAGTTGTTCCGTCCAATTCGCGGCGATGGACCATCGCCGTACCGCACAATGGTCACCAGGTGACGAGGATGGGGATGCCGTCGAGGGAATCGATCACCATCTCCCGGGAGTTGAGGTGCGTCACCGGATAGGCTTTGGCCGTTTCCGCCCCGGCGACTCCGATGACGAGGCTGTCGGCCGGCCAGTCGACCTCCTCGGATGATGTGAAGACGGGGTCGTAGACCGGAAGGATCGAATCGCGGCGCAGCAGCTGCCGGTAGCCGTCCGGAAGGGGTTCGCCGGCCTTCACCGGGTTGTACACCTGGTTGGGATCGGCCAGCACGCCCAATGCTTCGGTTGCGTCGGGACGGTCGGGCGGGGCGATCAGCAAGAAACCGATCAGAGCAGCCACGAGTCCGCCCGTGACCCACACCCCCCACCGGACTGCGGGTCGTCGACTCTCGCTCATTTTCCGCCCAACGCCTGCCGCAACGGCCGTCTTCCCGCCTGTGTCGTCAACCCGACGCTCGGCAGCCGGCGCTCTCAGTTCCCATCGCAAGGCCGCGCTTGCCTCGACTACCGACAACTAGGCTTCCAGAACAATCCCGACGTGGACCCACCCGGGGTTTGGTCTTGGATGACCGACGGGCGGGCGGTGCATCGGAGTCTCGAGGTGAAGGGTTGAGCATGACGGACGATGTGATGACCATTGGTGAACTCGAAGACCTGGCCCGGCGGGGACGAGCGGAAGTACTTCGTGCAGTTGCCCATGCCGGCGCCGGCCACATCGGTGGACCGCTGTCGGTGATGGATCTGTTGGTCGCCCTCTTCTTCCGGGTGCTGCGCATCCGTCCCACCGAACCTCACTGGCCCGACCGGGACCGGTTCGTGCTCTCCAAGGGGCACAGTGCGATCGGCCTGTACGTGGTGATGGCGCTACGAGGTTTCTTCCCGCTCGCAGAGTTGAAGTCCTTTGATGCCATCGACTCGAGGCTGCAAGGGCACCCCGACATGACGGTTCTGCCGGGGTTGGACATGTCGTCGGGCTCACTCGGACTCGGTTTTTCGGCGGCGATCGGGATGGCACTGGGTGGCCAAGCCGGCGGCCACGACTTCGCTACCTTCGCCGTGCTCGGTGACGGTGAATGCAACGAGGGCATTGTCTGGGAAGGCGCCCACGTGGCGACCCGGTACGGTCTGGACAACCTGGTAGCGATCGTCGATCAGAACGGGCTCCAGCAGTACGGCTGGCACGGCGACAGCGTTGAGATCCGTCTTCCTCCGTACCGAGAGAACGAACTGGCCGACCGCTGGTCTAGTTTCGGCTGGAGGGTGCTGGAGATGGACGGGCACGATATGGCCGGGATGCTCGACACGCTGGAGGTGGCCCGATATGGCGACGGACGTCCCACCGTCGTGATCTCGCACACCGTCAAAGGCAAGGGGGTGTCATTCATGGAAGGCAGCTTCCCCTGGCACAGCCAGGTACCCGACGAGAACCAGCTGAGGGCCGCCCTGGCCGAGCTGGGCGAGACGGGGGGTGAGTGACGTGACGCTCGGAAAAGCGCAGCGGGTGGTGTTTGGCGAGACTCTGACGGAACTGGGAGCCCACGACCCGCGCATTGTGATCCTGGACGGCGATCTCGGTAACTCAACCCGCGCCGACATATTCGAAAAGGCATTCCCCCATCGGTTCTTTCAAATGGGGATCGCCGAGCAGAACATGCTCGGTGTCGCGGCCGGACTGGCGACCATCGGGTACGTCCCGTTCATCAGCACCCTCGCCGCCTTCGCCACCGCCCGGGCCCTCGACCCGATTCGGGTCTTGATCGCCCAACCCCGCCTCAACGTCAAGATCGCCGGCGCCTACTCGGGGTTGCTGGCCGGCAAGACCGGCAAGACCCACATAAGCTTCGATGACCTGGCGGTGATGCGTGCTCTAGGCCACATGACGGTGGTGGCGCCCGCCGACGAGACCGAAACCCGGCAAGCGATCCGGGCGACTACCGAGTACGACGGACCCGTCTACCTTCGGCTCAGCCGTCAACCGGCTCCACTGGTGTTCGACGACGCTTATCGATTCGAGATAGGCAAGGCCGTAGTCGTGCGCCGGGGCTCGGACGTGACACTCATCTCGACGGGCGTGCAGACGACCCGAACTCTGGAAGCAGCCGAGGCCCTGGCCGCCGGGGGAGTCGACGCTCACGTGCTTCATGTTCCGACCCTCAAACCACTCGATACCGACGCCATCGTCGAGGCCGCCTCAGAAACGGGCCTGGTGGCGACGGTCGAGGAGCACACGATCCTCGGCGGTTTGGGTGGCGCAGTCGCGGAGACCCTCATCGAACGTCACCTCGTGCCGATGAAACGCATCGGACTTCCGGATACCTTCGCCGAATCCGGCCCGGATGACGCCCTGCTCGACAAGTACGGGATCTCGTCCGATCGCGTCGCGCAGGCCGTGCGGACATTCGTTGAGCATCCGAGAGCCTGAGAGCCCAGAAGGCCGGGCACTTGCTTGGCATCGCTGCTCGACGCACAGACGCCGGGGCTCACCGGCGGGCGTCATCGCACCGCCGAAGAAGCCGTTATCCGATCGGCTACTGCGCGGTCCAGCCTCCATCGACCAACAGGACGTGTCCCGACACCATCGCACCCGCCGGCGACGCCAGATAGACCACCGCCGCGGCAACGTCGGTGGTAGTCCCCACCCGGCCGATCGGCAGGCGTTCGAGGACGCCCTCCAGGTACTCCGGTTGATCCAGGCGCTCTGCGGTGCCCGGGGTGTAGATGAAGGTAGGAGCCACCGCATTCACGGTCACGCCCCGGCTCGACCACTCCAATGCCAGGACCTTGGTGAGAAGGTTGACCCCTCCCTTTCCGGCCGAGTACACGGCGTGGTCGCGAATCCCGACGACGCCGGCCTGCGAGCTCATGTTGATGATCCGCCCGGAGCCCTGGGCAAGCATGATGCGTCCGGCGGCCTGGCAGGAGAAGAACAGCCCGCGCAGGTTGACGGCCATCATCTCATCCCAATCGGACTCGGTGACCTCCTCGGCCGGATGATTGGCACCAAGGCCGGCGTTGTTGACCAACACATCGAGGGATCCGAAGTGCCGGCGAACCTGCTCGTACACATTGCCGATCCGGCTCACGTCGCGAATATCGAGCTCCGCCGCCAGGGCCTCCCCACCCTCGGCCTCGATCTCATTCGCTAGGGCCTCGAGAGCCCTGAGGTCGCGAGCAGCCACGGCCACTCGGGCCCCGGCCGCGGCCAGTGCCCTGGCGAGATCCCGGCCGATGCCCATCGATGCGCCCGTAACGAGGGCGACCCGACCGTCGAGGCGAAAGTCCGGATACTCCATGGCGGGGAGTGTGCCGGACCCGTCCGTGATCTCCATGCCCCTTCGTGCGCGAGGCCTAGAGGCCGAACGCCTCCCGGGCCGCGGTCAGGTTGACGACGCCCAGCATCGCCCGGTTGTTGGTCGCCAGGGAAAGCAGGTAGACCTCGGCGTCCGCCTCGTACGCCGTGCGGGCCACCTCGGCCAGGGCTCCCGGACGATCCTCCATCGGAACGACCAGAACCTCACGGGTGTCGACGATCATGAACCCGGCATCGGCTACAACCTGCTGAGCCTGGCTCACAACGGCGTCTTCTACGACCACGTGCACCACCCGATGGTGTTCACGGGCGAACGACACCGCTGCTTCCACGTTGATGCCCGCCGCGCCGAGCGACTCCCAGATCTCGGGGACCGCTCCACCTCGTTGGGGGATGATGAGTGTGATGTCCTTCATCGTTTTTCCTTTCTCTTCAGATCGATGGGGCTGATGGGTGACGCCTTCTGAGCGCGATAGTCGGTTGACGCTTCTCGGTAAGCTGCCTTCGTGCGCCGAACACTTCTTGTCGTGGCTATCGTCGCCGCTCTGGCGACCGGCGTAGCCTGGGCAGCCCGGCCCGATCCGGCGCCCGAGATCACCTTCGACGCCTCCGTGCCGGACGATCTTCGGGCGCTGGCCGTCGAGACCTGGGGCGACTTCCTCGCCGTGCACCCGGCCCGCCGACACTGCATCGACCCGGTCGTGCTCAGTGCGGCGTGGGAGCTCGATGCGCGCGGCGAATACCGCCCCGAAAGGGCCACGGTAGTCGTCCGGGTCCCGGGTACGGCTCCCAATCTGCGTGATCAGATGATCCACGAGTTCGCCCATCACCTCGAGTTCGTCTGCCCCGACCAGGCAGACCTGCGCACCGCCTTCCGGGCGGCCCAAGGGTTCCCGTCCTCGGCACCGTGGTTCGAGGGAGACTCGTGGGAAACGACTCCGTCCGAGCATTACGCGGAGGCGACCGTCGAGGTGGTCCTGGGCCGGCGGGCCCATCACGGCAATATCCGAATCTCCGACCGGGCATCCGAGATCGTGCGCCGCTGGGCAGCGGGATCCTGACGACACCACCATCGGCCTGGCCCACATCATGACTCGAAGACTCACCTCTGCATCGCGCCCAGTCGAGAAGGCCGCCCCGGCCGGAGCAAGGAGAACCCGGCTCCGGCGCAAGGCGCCTATCTCTCCTATGCTTCCTCGTCGGCCTTCTCGCCGAGCTCTTCGAGCTCCGACCCGATCGCGTCGGCCGTCTCGGCCAGTGCTTCGGCCTCGGCACCACCTTCCTGGGAGGCCTGCTCCAGCTCGTGCTGGAGCACCTCGAGGTCGGCGCCTCCGGCCATCATCTGTACCAGTTGCTCGAGCGGAAGCTCCGCCTTGGTGTAGTCTCCGTACACCGTGCCACGGCGAAGGATCACGAAGTGGTCTGCGACCGGATAGGCATGGTGAGGGTTGTGAGTGATGAAGATCACCCCGATCCCCCGATTCCGGGCCTGGAGGATGTACTTCAACACCACCCCGGCCTGTTTGACGCCCAGAGCCGCGGTGGGCTCGTCCAGGATCAGGACCTTGGCGCCGAAATACACGGCCCGAGCAATGGCCACCGACTGCCTCTCGCCGCCCGACAGCGTCCCGACCGTCTGATCGGGGTCGCGGATGTCGATGCCCATCTTGGCCATCTCGCTCTTGGTGGTTGCCTTGGCGAATTCGGAGTCGTACCTTCGGAACGGTCCCCAACCTTTGGTCGGTTCCGATCCGAGGAAGAAGTTCCTCCACACGGACATCAGCGGAATCATCGCCAGGTCCTGATAGACGGTGGCGATGCCCATTTCCAGAGCCTGCCGGGGTGATTCGAACTCCTGCTGCTCGCCGTCGAAGAAATACTCGCCCTCCGAGGGCTTGTGGACTCCCGACAGCACCTTGATCAGGGTTGATTTGCCCGCGCCGTTGTCGCCCAGCAAGCAGGTGACTTCGCCGGCCCGCACAAACGCCGATACGTCCTGTAAGGCGATCACGCTGCCGAAGAACTTCGAGACGTTTCTGATCTCCAGGAGGGGGGTTCCGTTGCTCATCGTGCTGCCGCCTTCTGCCGAATGTAGTTATTGAAGATAACTGCGATCACGAGAACGCCTCCCACGAACACCTGGAACCAGTCACCGTCCACACCGGTGATGATGATGCCCTGCTGCACCATGGCAAAGATCAAGGCACCAAAGAAAGCACCGATGGCGGACCCGTACCCGCCGGTGAGCAGCGTTCCGCCCACCACCACCGCAATGATGGCCTCGAACTCCTGCTGGAATCCGCGCAGCGTGTCGGCTCCCGTGAACTGGACCGCCTGGATCACGGCCACCAGGAACGCGGCGAAGGCCGTCGTCATGAACAGGGCGATCTTCACCCGGTTCACCGGCACACCCACGTTACGAGCCGAGTTGGCGTCACCGCCGGAGCCGAAGATCCAGTTTCCCTGTCGGGTGCGGAGCAGGATCCAGGTGGCGATGGCCGCCAACCCGATCCACCACAGGATGGCTACCCGGAACCGGGCCCCGAACACTTCCCATTGGCTTGCGAACAAAGCGTCGGCCAGGGCGAACCCCTCGACTTCATCGAGGTTGCCGAGCTGGGTGCGGTTGGTACGCGCCCGGGTCAAGGCAATGGTCAAGCCGCGGAAGATGAAGAGGGTGGCCAGGGTGATGATGAACGACGGCAGCTTGGTGCTGATCACAAGGAACCCGTTGAAGAACCCCGTCACCAGGGCAACAACGAGGGCCACGAGGATGGCCGGCCAGAGGCTCCACCCGAACCCCCCCGCATCGGCTGGTGTCACCAACACCATGATGGTCATGCCGGCGAATCCGACGATCGAGCCGATCGAGAGGTCGAATTCCCCGCCGATCATGAGGAGCGCAACGGCGATGGCCAGGATGCCGAGCGGTGCGGCCCGGTTGAGGATCGCCGCAGTGGTCGCCCAGCTCACGAAGTTGTTCTCGAAGGCGACGATGGCGAAGAACACCCAGACCAGGATCGCCCCTACAACGGCTCCCAGCTCCGGTCGAGCCATCAACCGGCTCAGACCGCTTACCTGTCGGATTCGTTCGTCTGCTTGTGGTGGCGCCGGGCTGGGCGGCGCCGTTTCAGTGGCCATTCGATCCTCCCTGCTTTGCGGTCATAGGTGATTGGGGCCCGCCGTCGGCGGGCCCCAATCGGTAGTGCTCCTAGCGGAGACCCTGCTCCGAGAAGCTGATCACGTCCGCCGCGACGTCGGACGTCACGATTTGCGGACCCGTGAGGATCACTCGCTCGACACTGCCGAGCGGCAGCGCCCCGGTCTCCTTGAATTTGGTCAGCAGCACGATCGGCAGGTAGCCCTGCAGATACTGCGCCTGGTCGATGGCGAACAGCATGTTGCCCTGATCGATTGCCTCGAGGACTTCCGGTCCCAGGTCGAACGTAGCCAGCGCTACTTGACCGAGCAAGCCGCTGTCTTCGAGGGCTGCCAGAGCCGGCACCGCGCCCGTCGGACCCAGCGTCAGGACGCCCTCCACCGGATTGGCCTGCAACGTGCCGGAGATTGTCTCCTGGGTGCCGACCGGATCGGCCAGTTCGACCGGGATCACGTCCACCTCGACGCCCAGACCATCTTCGAAGCCCTGACAGCGGTTATCGAGCGCCACGTTGCCGACTTCCTGGTTGACGCAGATGGCGCTGCCGATACCTTCGGCGGCAAACCGCTGACCGGCGATGAGGCCGGCCGCATACTCGGTCTGGCCGACGTGGACCAGCACGCCCAGATCGGCAAACACCTCGCTGCCCGAGTTCATGGAAATCACCGGGATGCCGGCCGCCACCGCGGCACGGATCGAGTCACCGAGCGCATCGGCATCGGGAATCGTCACCACCAGGCCATCGGGCTCGGACGCCACGGCGGCGTCGATGATCTGGCTCATCTCCACCATGTCGTAGGTGCCCGGCGCCTGGTACTCGACGGTGACGCCCATGTCCTCACCGGCATCGTTGACGCCGTTCTGCGCTACGGACCAGAACGGGTCGGAAGCCTGCCCGTGCGATACGACCACGAACCGGAAGGCTCGCTGGGTGACGGCACCGCCGTCCCCGTCGCCGGCGGTCGTCGTCGTTTCGCCGTCTCCGTCCGCGGCGGTTGTCGTGGCGCCGTCTCCGTCCCCGGCGGTTGTCGTGGCCCCGTCATCACCGGCACAAGCTGCGATGACGAGGGCGAATGTCAGTAGCAGTACAAGCCACACACTGCGTTTCATACCCTTCCTCTCTTTCGATTGTTTCGACCCACCAAAGGTGGGTCCTTGCGCCCCCACCCCTGTTCAGGAGCGGGGCAATGTGACTAGGTAGACGCCAACCTTAGATACTCGAGACTGGTCCATGCGTCGGAGATTGGACCTTTTCCCTCCGGAGGGTCCCCATCGAGAACGCTGTCCTGTTCGAGGACGTACCATCCCGGGTAGCCGGACCGCTCCAATTCGGAAACGAACCCGGCGATGTCGACGGCACCCTTGCCCAATGGTTTGAAGATCCCGTCGATGACCGCTCGGCGGAAGGCCAGCTCACCGTTTCGCACTTGCTCGGCCATACCGGCATCAACGTCCTTGAGGTGAACATGCGAGACGCGCCCCTGCGCGGCTCTCGCTACCTCCACCGGGTCCGCCCCCCCCAGGTAGAGGTGACCGGTGTCGAGGCAGAACTCGACTTCACTGTCGTTCAGCAGACGCTCCACGTGGTGAGGGCGCTCGATCGCCATCCCCCAATGTTGATGCAGGGCGGTCGTCAACCCGTGCTCGGCGGTGATGCCGATGACCGAATCGAGGTTCTTCAGAAATGTCGCCCACTCGTCCTCGGTCATCTCGACGGAGGTGTCGTAACCGGGGTGATGGGAGTCGGGTCCCAGAACCAGAACATGCGACCCGCACCCGGCCAGAGTGCGCGAAGCTCGTTCGACGTACGCAAGTTGTTCCTTTTCCACATCGGACCGGTAGAGCACAGCAGGTACGAATCCGCCGATCAGATCCAGGTCGTAGCCGTCGAGTTTCTTCCGAAGCTCATCGGGGTCGGCGGGCAGGTAGCCGTCCGGTCCCAGCTCGGTTGCCCGCAGGCCAATCTCCGCCATCTCGCGCAGCACTCGGTCGGCATCCATGAGGTACCCCCAACCGGGAGAGCCGTCTACGCCCCAGGTGATGGGCGCTCCGGCGATGCGTGACATCAGGTTGGTCATGTGATCTCCTTCAACGCAACGGGTCGGTGTTGTTCTCGAGAGACATCACACGCGATGGCGATCCGCAGTGCCGCACGGGCGTCGTCGGGAGTGCAGGGGCTGGCCCGGCGTCCTTGCGCAACTTCGATGAACGCCGCCAATTCGGCCCGATAGGCGGGGGCGAACCGATCCAGGAAGGTCTTCGGTGTCGGCTCCTGGGGACCGGGTACCCCCTCCTCGAGGGATCGCAGCGGTAGCCTCGGTTCGAGTCCTACGGCCACACTGTCCTCGGTGCCGAACAACTCCATCCGGACATCGTGCCCGAGGGGATCATGGCGAATGCCCGACATGATCACCTTGGTTCCCTCTGTCAGAGAAAGGACCACCACTCCTGTGTCGATCGGCCGGTCCTCGCCGAACGCCGCGGTGGTGATCGTGAAGCCATCCGCATAGGCCTCTTCCACCTCTTGCCCGGTCACGTAGCGGAGGACGTCGAAATCATGAATCTGGGTATCGCGGTAGATGCCCGTGTCTTGGTAGCCCTCGGGCGGCGGTTCGTGGTCGTGAGTGGTTGTCCGCACCGAATACAGGTGTCCGATCTGTCCCGAATCGACGAGGGCCTTGGCGCTCCGGTAGCCGGCGTCGAACCGCCGCTGAAATCCGATTTGGGCCGGCACGTTGGCCGCGCGGACGCGCTCGACGACCGCATCGGTAGCCGGGAGGTCGGTGGCGATCGGCTTTTCGCAGAACACCGGCAATCCCGCGCCGGCCGCCATATGCATCATCTCTGCATGAACCCCGGTGGCGGCCGCTACCACCATGGCATCGATGCGATCGAGCATGGCTGCCGCGTCGGCGGCGACGTCTGCTCCCGTTTCCGCCGCCACCTCTTCAGCGCGATCCGGCATGGGATCGGTCACGACGATCTCAGAGACTTCGGGATGATCGGCCAGGGTGCGGGCGTGAAAAGCTCCGATTCTCCCGGCCCCGACCAGCCCCACTCGCAAGACCCGTCTCCTTCGCCGACTCCACCCGGACGATCGTTCCAAAATACCTGTGGAACGTTCCAACAACGAGAACGGTATACTCCGGCTCGAGTCGGTGTCAAGCGGTTTCGGAGGTCGGGGGATGTTCCAGATCTGGTTCGAGCGGGATGTCCCCGACCACATCGCCGCGGAACTCGAAGGAGTCGCCCGGGTGCTCGGACCCGGTACTGCCACGCCCCAGGATCTCCTGTCGTCGGTCGGCCCCGCTCAGGCGGTCATCGCCTCCTCCCTGGTCACCTACGACGGCCCGGCCATGGACCGGGCTCCCGGGCTACGGGTCATCGCCCGCACCGGAATCGGCTACGACAAGGTCGACCTGGCGGCGGCCGGCAATCGGGGTATCGCCGTCTGCAACGCTCCCGACGCGCCGACGACCTCAACCGCCGAACACACGATCGCCCTGATGCTGGCAGTGGCCAAGCGGCTCCCGGCCGCCCAGGAGGCCCTACGCGGCGGCGGGCGCGACTTCTTTGCAGCACATCGGGGCTTCGAGCTGGGCGGCCGCTGCCTCGGCCTGGTCGGCGTCGGGCGAATCGGAAAGGCCGTGGCCCGGATGGCCGTGGGGCTCGAGATGCGTGTGATCGCGCACGACCCGTTCATCGACGACTCCACGATGGCGGCATTCGGAATAGAGCCGGTCGACTCGTTGGCCGCTCTCCTGGCCGAAGCCGACGTGGTGTCCCTGCACGTTCCGCTCACGAACGAAACCAGGCATCTGATCGACGGCACGGCAATTCAACAGATGAAGCCGGCATCGATGCTCATCAACACTGCCCGGGGCGGACTCGTCGATCACTCGGCCCTTCTGAAGGGGCTCGAGTCCGGAGCGCTCTTCGGCGCCGGTCTGGACGTCACCGATCCCGAACCGCTCCCGCCGGATCATCCCCTGCTGCACCGCCTCGACGTCGTCGTGACGCCGCATATCGCCGCGGCCACCGGCGCCGGCAAAGCCCGGCTCTACGAGAGCGCCGTCGACCAGGCGCTCCTGGTCCTGCGCGGCCAACGTCCGCCCCATCTGGTCAACCCGGATGTCTGGCCGCTACGAACCCCGACACTGCAGGAGAAGTAAACAGTGACCACCACCATCGGCATCGGCGTGGTCGGATTCGGGTGGATGGGACAGGCGCACTCCCGTTCCTACCGGCGCATCCCTATGCACTTCCCGGAAGAGGACTTGGTGCCGCGCCTCGTCATGGCGGCCGACAACGTTCCGGACCGGGCCCGGCTGGCCCGCGAGAACTTCGGGTTCGAGGAGAGCACCACCGACTGGCGGGAGGTTGTCGATCACCCGGACGTCTCGGTGGTCAACATCGGAGCTCCCAACAAGCTTCACCGTGAGATTGCCGAGGCGGCCGCCGCGGCCGGCAAGGCAATGTTTTGCGAGAAACCGGTGGGGGAAGCCCCGGAGGTGACCGCCGCCATCGAATACGCGGCCCGGCAAGCTGGGGTCGTCACCGGGGCCGGCTTCAACTATCGCTGGGCACCCCTGGTCCAGTACCTGAAAGGACTGATCGACGAGGGGCGGCTCGGAGACCTCACCCACTACCGGGGGCGTTTCTTCACGATGTACGGGCGTGATCGGCTGGGCGTGTTGAGCTGGCGATATCTGTTCGAAGAAGCCGGCTACGGGGTGCTCACCGACATCATGTCGCACACCGTCGACATGGCCCACTACCTGGCCGGCCCGATCAAGCGGGTGGTGGCAGCCAGGGAAACCTTCATTCAGGACCGCCCGTTGCCCAAGCCGGGCACTGGCACCCACTACGACCGGGGTAGGCCGGGTGACCCGACCGGCCGGGTGACCAACGAGGACTACGTCGGCGCGCTGGTCGAGTTCCACAGCGGCGTCCGCGGCACCCTCGAGGCCGACCGGTCCATTTTCGGTCCGCAAAGCCAGATGGCCTTCGAGTTGAACGGTGCGCGGGGGGCGGCCGCCTGGAACCTCGAGACCCTGAACGAATTGCAGCTCTACCTACCCGAGGAAACCCCAACCGACGGGTTCACCCGGGTGCTGGCCGGCGACACCTTCCCCCACCACGGCAACATCGTTCCGGGAGGGGGAAACCCCATCGGGTACGAGGACCTGAAGGTCATCGAGGCGCTCGAGTTCCTGAAATCCGTGGTGGCCGGCCACCAGGGAACCGTCGGCTTCGCCGAAGCGCTCGCCGCCGCCGAGGTCGAAGCCGCCATGGCCCGCTCCTGGGATTCGGGAACATGGGAAGACGTGACCAGCCTGCGGATCGACTGAGGAGACCTCCATGGACATGTTCGTCGGGGGACGCTGGCAGGGATCACCGGCGGAGATCGATGTCGTGGCGCCGTTCTCGGGAGAAGTGATCGACCGGGTCCCGGCGGCCTCTCCGGAACAGGTCGAAGAGGCTCTGGCTACTGCCGTACAAGGCGCTGCCCTGATGAGAACCATGCCCGGGGCCGCTCGCGCTGAGATCCTGCGCAAGGCGGCCGATCTGCTCGATGCCGACTCGGAGAAGATCGCCCGCACGATGTGCCTCGAGGTCGGCAAGCCGATCACCGAAGCGCGCGGGGAAGCATCCCGGCTCGGCGAGATGTTCCGGCTGGCCTCCTTCGAAGGTACCCAGTTGCGCGGCGAAACCCTGCCCCTCGATGCCCAGGCCGGGGCGGAGGGGAAGCTCGGGTTCACGCTGCGGATCCCGACGGGCGTGGTGGTAGCCATCACCCCGTTCAACTACCCCGGGTTGCTGGTGGTGCACAAGATCGCTCCGGCGCTGGCCGCCGGCAACCCCGTGATCCTCAAGCCCGCCTCACAGGCACCGCTCACAGCGCTGGCCATCACAGAGAAGCTGATTGAAGCGGGTCTCCCTGCGTCGGCGCTGCAAACCATCACGGGCGGGGGACGTTCGGTGGGATTGGCATTGGTGAGCGACCCGCGGGTCAGAAAGGTGTCGTTCACCGGAAGCACGCAGGTCGGCGAGGAGATAACCCGGGTGGCGGGAGTGAAGCGCCTGTCACTGGAACTCGGAGCCAACTGCCCGATGATCGTGATGCCGGACGCCGACCTGGAGGCGGCGGCCGCCGCCAGCGCGGCCGGGGGCTACGTCAACGCCGGGCAGGTCTGTATCTCGCTGCAACGGGTCATCGCCCACCAGGAAATCTACGAGGACTATCTCGACGCACTGCGGGAACCCGTCGCTGCTTTCCGGATCGCCGACCCGCTCCTCGACGACACGAAGATGGGAGCAATGGTCGCGGAGGAGGAAGCCGTCCGCGTGACGGAGTGGATCGATGAGGCAGTGGCGTCCGGGGCGCGGGTGGTGATGGGAGGAGAACGCGAAGGCGCCAGGCTGTCCCCCACCGTGGTGGCCGACGTGACTCCGGGCATGAAGCTCTCCGACTACGAGGTCTTCGGCCCCACGCTGGGGGTGACGAAAGCAGAGGGTATCGACCACGCCATCGCCCTGGCCAACGACTCCAGCTACGGCCTGGGGGCCGGCATCTTCACCAACGATGTCGGGCATGCGATGCGATTCGCCCGAGAAGTCGACGCCGGCAACGTGCACATCAACTGGACGCCCCTGTGGCGGGCCGACCTGATGCCGTACGGCGGGTTGAAGGGCAGCGGCATCGGCAAAGAAGGCATCCGCTATGCCGTCGAGGAGATGACGGAACTCAAGACGGTCGTCGTGCACGGACTGGAGGGCTAGCCCCGATGGTGTTGGAGAACCACACCAAGCGGCGGCTGGCAGCGGGCGAAACGGTCGTCGGATGTTTCTTCCGCTACCCGGCCGGCACCCTGGCCGAGTTCGTCGCACTCGGGGGCTGGGATTTCCTCGTCTTCGACGCCGAGCACGGTTCTCTGCATCCTCGCGACCTCGAAGATCTGTCCAGGGCGTGTGAGCTGCACGCCGTCACCCCGATCGTCCGGGTGACCACCAATGAACCGTCCGCCATTCTGCGGTTCCTCGATGCCGGCGCCCATGGTCTTCACGTTCCGTGGGTCGACACCGGCGCCGCCGCCGACGCAGCCGTCCGGGCGGCGAAGTACCAACCGCGGGGATCGCGCGGGCTGGCCGCCACTCGCTCGGCCCGGTTTGGTGTACCCGAACCGATCGGCGACTACGTGCGGCGATCCAACGCGGAGACGCTCGTCGTCGTCCAGGTCGAGACGGCCGAAGGGGTAGCCAATATCGAGGACTTCGTCACCGTTGACGGAGTCGACGTCGTCTTCATCGGGCCGACCGATCTCGCCCACTCGCTGGGCCACGTCGGCAACCCCTCTCACCCGGATGTCCAACGGGCGATGGAACGGGTCACCGATGTGGTCACCGGCAGCGACAAGGCTCTGGGGATCTTCGTGGCCAACCCCACCGAGGCAGCCAGATGGCGAGCGCGGGGGGCGCGTTATCTCACGACCGGACTCGAGCCCCTGCTCCGGGGCTCGATGCGGGACTACCTTTCATCTGTGCGCAACGCGGGAGGAGAAACGACATGAACACGGTGAGGCTCACGACGGCCCAGGCAATCGTCAAATACATCATCGCCCAGCGAACCGTGATCGACGGCCGGGAAGCGCCCCTCTTCGCAGGCGTGTTCGGCATCTTCGGACACGGCAACGTGGTCTCACTGGCCGAAGCCCTGCAGCCCGTGCAGGATGAGCTCCCTACCTGGCGTGGACACAACGAACAGTCGATGGCACTCGCCGCGGTGGCGTTCGCCAAAGCGAAGCGGCGCCGCCAGATCATGATCGCCACTTCGTCGGTGGGACCCGGATCAACAAACATGGTGACGGCAGCCGCCACCGCCCACGCCAACCGCCTGCCCGTTCTGATTTTCAGCGGCGATACGTTCCAGCATCGTTTCGTCGACCC
>DHIO01000048.1:20662-52004 GCA_002403855.1 Acidimicrobiia bacterium UBA4744 | reverse complement strand
CCCGACCCCCGCGAAGTCGAGGCGGCGGCCCGGGTGCTGATCGCCGCCCGGAACCCCCTGATCATCGCCGGCGGCGGGGTCCACTACTCCGGGGCCGTGGCGGAACTCACCGCCTTCGCGGAACGGCACGGAATCCCGGTGACGGAGACCGTGGCCGGCAAGGCCACGCTGCTGGCCGACCACCCCAATTTCGTCGGCCCGCTCGGCGTCACCGGCAGCACGTCGGCCAACGCCATGGCCGAAGCAGCCGACGTGGTGCTGGCCGTCGGGACCAGACTGCAGGACTTCACTACGGGTTCGTGGTCCGTCTTCCGGAACGAAGACATGACCCTTCTCTCGATCAACGTCGGACGTTTCGACGCAACCAAACATCAGGCGGTGTCGGTGATCGGAGACGCCAAGGTCTCACTGGGCGAACTGGACACCGCCATCGGGGACTACCGGGCTCCCTCGGCCTGGCTCGAACACGGCGCCGAGGAACGCCGGGCCTGGTACGGCTACCTCGACGAATTCACCGGCCGCGAATTCGAACCACCGACGTATGCCCAGGTGATCCGGGCGGTCAACGAGGTTTGTGATCCGAGCGACTATCAGCTCAGCGCAGCCGGCGGGCTCCCGGGTGAGCTCAACATGGGCTGGCACTCCAAGTCCATCGCATCCTTCGACGCCGAATACGGGTACTCGTGCATGGGCTACGAGATCGCCGGAGCGTGGGGGGCCAAAATGGCCCTGCCCGACCGGGACGTGGTGAGCTGGGTGGGCGACGGCTCGTACCTCATGATGAACTCGGACATCTACTCGACGGTGATGACCGGGCACAAGGTGATCTTCATCATCTGCGACAACGGCGGATATGCGGTCATCAACCGCCTCCAGGTGAACACCGGCGGCGAGGAATTCAACAACCTCCTCCACACGACACGGCACGAGCGCATGTTCCGGGTGGACTTCGCCCAGCACGCCGCGGCCATGGGGGCAATCAGCGAGAAGGTGGCCACGATCGACGAGTTCAAGGAGGCGTTCGTACGGGCCAAGGGAGCCGATCGCAGCTACGTGATCGTCATCGAGGTGGCGCAGTACGACTGGACCGAAGGCGGCGCATGGTGGGAGGTCGGTATCCCGGAGGTCTCGGACCGCGAGCAGGTCCGCGTCGCCCGGGCCGAACTCGACGCCGAGAAGAAACACCAGCGGCGCGGGGTATGACGTGACCGATGGCCCCCCAACATCCAAATCGGGACCACCCGCCCCGGTCGGGCACCGGCCCAAGGAGGCATCATGACCTATTCCGTCGAGGACCTCTACCGACCGGACGGCCGCGCTTCCGCCGGGGGTGATCCGGTCCGGATCACGCCGGAGGATGCCGGGTGGACCTACTCGGGACTACATGTCGTTGATCTCGAACCCGAAGCCTCCCGGACTCTGGAGACCGGCCCAAACGAGCTGGCCGTGCTGCCGTTGCGCGGGAGCTGCACCGTCGAGGTGGAGGGCCATCGGTTCGAACTCGAAGGGCGAGACTCGGTCTTCAGCCGGGTCAGCGATTTCGCCTACATCCCCCTCGACGCCGAATTCCGCCTCGGCTCACCGGCGGGAGGCCAGTTTGCGCTGGCCATGGCGCGGGCGACCCGGCGGATGGAACCCGCCTACGGGCCGGCCGAAGAGGTGAACGTCATGGTGCGCGGGGCGGGCCGGTCCTCCCGGCAGATCACGGACTTCCTCATGGCGGGAGTGCCGCTGGCCGACAAGCTGCTGGCGGTCGAGGTCATCACCCCGGCCGGTAACTTCTCCTCGTACCCGCCCCACAAGCACGACACGTTCGATCCGGCCGCTCCCGAAGTCGAACTCGAGGAGATCTACTACTTCCGGTTCTCGGGCGACAACGGCTACGGCCTCTTCCGCGAGTGGAAGGACGGCGAATTCGACACCACCATGATCGTTCGAGACGGCGACGCGGTGCTCTGCCCGTGTGGCTACCACGGGCCCTCGGTGGCCGTACCCGGCCACCACATGTACTTCTTGAACGTGATGGCCGGACCCGGCCCCGAACGGATCTGGCAGGCCTCCGACGATCCCGCCCAGACCTGGGTCCGGGAAACCTGGGACGGACAACAACCCGATCCCCGCCTGCCGATGACCTCGCACCTCGGCGTCGTCTCGTGACGCGGCCGTCCTGATGCGATTCGGNNGTTGTTCGGCCTGGTGGATGCGGTGGTGATCGCCGCCGCCACAGCCGCCCATGCCGGCCTCATCGCTCAAGCTGCAGCGGCCGCCGTCCCCACCTTCTGTGAGAAGCCGATTGCACTCGATCTGGAGACGACCGACGCCGCACTCGAGGCGGTCGCAACGTCGGGCATCGATCTCCAGGTCGGCATGCAGCGCCGCTTCGACGCCGGCTACGTAGCCGCACGCGACCTCGTGCGGTCGGGACGGCTCGGCGACGTCTACCTCGTCCGCACCGCCGGTCACGATCCGGCCCCGTCGCCCGCACCGTTCATCGCCACATCCGGCGATCTCTTCCGGGATCTCGTGATCCATGACTTCGACGCAATCCAGTTCGTGACCGGCCAGGAGATCACTGAGGTGTTCGCGGTGGGGGGCGCCGAGTTCCCGGCGTTCGAACCCTACCGGGCCTTCGGCGACGCCGGACTCGGGGCCGGAACCGTGCAACTGTCCGGTGGAGCAGCGGCGGTCTTCACCGCCGCCCGCCACAATCCGAGCGGTTACGACATCCGGATGGAGATCTACGGGTCGGAAGACAGCGTGGCAGTCGGATGGGATGACCGTACGCCTCTCCGCTCGGTCGAGCCCGCCGTCGAGGCACCGGCCGGGCCTCCCTATCGCGACTTCCTGGATCGCTTTGCCGCGGCCTACCGGGCCGAGATCCACGCCTTCGTCGATCTGGCACAGGGGCGCATTGCCAATCCGTGTCCGCCAGCCGAGGCGCGGGCCGCGTTCGTCGCCGCTCTGGCGGCCGGGCGGTCGCGCCAGGAGCGTCGCCCGGTTCGTATCTCCGAGTTCGATTGAACCGCGGGCCCGGGGTCGGCGGCTCCGTACACTCCCGGAGAAGGATCGGAGGACAACATGGACTTTGACCGAAAGGTCGCGGTGGTGACCGGCTCGACCCAGGGACTCGGCGCGGCCGTCGCCCGACAGCTGGTGGGTCGAGGCGCAGACGGCGTGGTGATCACCGGTCGCAACGCCGCCCGGGGAGCCACCATGGTCGAGGAACTCAACGGCGCCGGCGCAGAAACGCTGTTCGTTGAGGCGGACCTGAGCGACCCGAAGGCGCCGGCGTCCATCTTGCAGGCGGCCGATGAGGCATTCGGTCGGGTGGACGTGCTGGTCAACAGCGCCGGTATCACCGACCGGGACGGCATCTGGGACTCGACGCCTGAGCTTTTCGATCGGATCATGACCGTCAACGCCAAGGCGCCCTGGTTTCTCATGCAGGGCGCTGCCCGGTTGATGATCCGGGAAGAGGTTGAAGGGACGATGGTCAACGTGCTCTCGATTTCGTCGCACGCCGGCCAGCCCTATATCGCCACGTACTGTGCCTCCAAAGCAGCCCTGGCCGTCTACACCAAGAACACCGCCCACGCCCTGCTGAAGCACCGCATCCGCGTCAATGCGCTCAATCCCGGGTGGATGTCCACCCCGGCCGAGGACCGTATTCAGCGGGAATACCACGGCGCCGGCGACGGCTGGCTCGAAGATGCCGGCACGAGACTCCCCTTTGGCCGCCTCATTGATCCAGAGGATGCGGCCCGGGCCGTCCTGTTCCTGGCCTCCCCCCAATCCGGCTTCATGACCGGGGCGGTGGTCGACTACGACCAGCAGGTGATCGGCGCCCACGATTAATCGGGGCCACGACCTGACGCCGGCCGGCCCGGGACCGAAGACAGGACCGAGGTGTTGTGGAACGTTCCAAGCCCCGTCTCGATATACTTTGCCCGTCAATAGGGAGTCTGTGGTGGGTCGTCCGACCATTCTGGATGTGGCCGAACGAGCGGGGGTCTCCAAATCGCTCGTCTCACTGGTGATGCGGCATTCTCCACACGTCAGCGAAGAGAAGCGTTCGGCCGTGCTGGAAGCCGCCCGCGAGCTCGGCTACCGCCCCAACGCCGTGGCCCGCAGCCTGGTCCGGCAACGCTCGTACGTCCTCGGAGTGATGCTCTCCAACCTCCACAACCCGTTCTTCGCCGATGTCGTCGACGGTATCGAGGAACGTTCCCTGGCCACCGGCTACCGGGCGCTCTTCAACAGCGGCAAACGGGTGCCTCAGCGAGAGGCAGCGGCCCTCGAGACGCTCCTGGAGCTGCAGACCGATGGTCTGATCCTGGCCGGCACGCTGCTCGACTCCAAGACCATAGAGAAGGCCGGAAGCTCGGTTCCGGTGGCCTTGATCGCCCGTGCCACCCGCTCCTCGATCGTCGACAGCGTGAGCGGCGATGATCGAGCCGGTGCCCGAATGGCGGTCGAGCACCTGCACTCTCTCGGTCATCAACACATCGCCCACATCGACGGTGGCCGCGGGGCGGGAGCGCGACGGCGGCGATCGGGATACGAGGCCGCTATGAGGAAACACGGCCTGGAACCCATGGTCGTCACCGGCAGCTATACCGAAGAGGGAGGGGCCCGAGGGGTACGGCAGCTTCTCGATGACGGCCGGAGGCCGACGGCCATCTTCGCAGCCAACGACCTGGCGGCCCTGGGTGCGCTCCAGGCGCTCTCAGAGTCCGACCACTCCGTGCCGGATGATGTGTCTCTGATGGGTTACGACAACGCCTGGCTGGCCGGGCTGCAGCACATATCGCTCACCACGGTCGATCAACCGCGCCACCAATTGGGCGCCACAGCGGTGGAACTGCTGATCGAACGGCTCGATGAGGGCCGGACTGAACCACGCCACGTCGTGCTCACCCCGACGCTGGTGGTTCGCGCCACCACCGGCCCCCCGGCGGGCGGCCTGTAGCGAATGGCCGTCGGCGATGACCGGGCCGGCCACCGACGGGGCCGGGTCAGTCGGCTTCGTGAATACTGCGCATCGACCAGACGAGGGTCCGCATCGTCGGCGGCTGCTGGAGCACGGTGACCACCGCCGCGGCTACATCTTCGGCACGGAGCATCTCGGCCAGGCCGGGCATGCCGGGAGTTCTCCCGGCCCCCATCGCGAATTCGGTGGCTACTCCGCCGGGGCAGACGGTACTCACTCGGATCCCCTCTTCCCGCAACTCCCGATCCAACCCCCCGGCCAGGCCGACTTGTGCAAATTTGGTGGCGGCGTAGACCGCCTCGTCACCGGCACCGCGAAGTCCGGCGACCGACGCCACGATGACGATGTCGCCTTGCCCCGCCTCGAGGAAGTGGGGAACCACCGCCCGGATCGGCCATACCGTGCCGGCCACGTTGATGTCCATCATGTCCTGCAGCTGATCATCGGTGAGGTCCATGATCCCGCCGTAGGCGCCGATGCCGGCGCTGGCCACTAGGGCATCGAGGTGACCGAACTCCTCGAGGGCCGCTTCGACCAGGCGCCGGGATCCGTCGGGGTCGCGAACATCCATCTCCACTGCCACTCCGCCGATCTCTGCAACGAGGTCGTCGAGGCGTTCCCGCCGGCGCCCTCCCACGGCCACCGACCCCCCGGCCGCTGCCACCGACCTAGCGGTAGCCGCCCCGATCCCCGACGTTGCCCCTGTGATCGCGACGACTCTGCCGTCGAGCCCGCTCATGGTGCCTCCTTTGCCGTGGCTCCTCACCCGCCACCCTAACGGGTGCGAGTCCTGCCGGCCCGGCTCGTCTTGCGAACCCGCCGGCTCGGGTTCAGCCGGCGAGAGAGACCGGCACCCCGGTCGCCGCCGACTTCTGTACGGCTCGACCCAGGACCACCGCCCGACTACTGGCGGCGGCACCCGGGACGTCGACTGCTTCACCGTCGATCGCCGCGGCGAAGGCTTGGGCCTGGGCGCGGATACCGGCCGCTACGGCGTCGGCGGTTTCAGACCCGACGGCGATCTCGATGCCGGCTCCGGAAGCCAGCCTGGTTCGGGCGGAGGGCAGCAGATCGACGAAGATGGCTCCGTCCTCACCGAGAATCTCCGTCCTCACATCGTCGCCGTACCGGCAGTTACGAGTGAGATCGACCGTGGCAACGGCACCTCCGGTCAGATCCAGGAGCGCGAGGAGGTTGTCGACGTCCCCCACGTCACGGATCGATTCCTCTACGAGGGGCAGATTGCGAGCGGTCACACTCTCGATGGTCAACCCGGTCATCCACTCGACGAGATCGAATTCGTGCACGCCGCAGTCGATAGCCAGACCACCGCTGACTCGCGGATCGCAAAAGGCGGCGGGCGGCGGGTCGGCGTCCCACTGCGCCAGCCGCACCATGAGGGGACGACCAATGGCCCCTTCCTCCAAGAGCTGCTTCGCCTTCACCCAGGGCGGTGAGAAGCGCCGCCAGAATCCGACCTGCAACACCAATCCGGCCGTTGCCGCCAGGACCTCGAGCTCGTGGCTCTGATCGGGATCCAGGGCCAGGGGCTTCTCGCACAGCACATGGAGCCCGGATTTGAGCGCCCGCGCCACCACATCGGGGTGGGTGGGGGTCGGAGTGGCGATCAGCCAGGCCTCCACGTCGTCCCGCCCCAGGAGCGCAGCAGGCGATGGGTACGGCTCGGCGCCGGTATCCGCAGCGACAGATTCCGCCTGCTCGGCGATCGGGTCGGCGAGAGCGACCAGATCGATGCCTTCCATGCCTGCCAGGGTGCGCGCATGGAACGCCCCCATTCTGCCGACGCCCACCACGGCCAGCCGTAATGCTCCAGCCACCAGGCGATACTATCGAAGGGACTTCACCGACGACGGGATCGGGCTCGGGTTCGGTGATCAAGGCCACGATCGCATGATCGTCGGCCGCACCAACCGAATCGTGTCGTTGCCCTTCCGGTACAGGCATCGAGATCGGACTGATGGTGCAGCCTCAACCCGTGACCCAAACGCACCCCTGCCACGAAGGGGAGGGTCGACCGGTCCGGTCCGGCGGGACCACTGCCTCTACCGTGCATGTGACTGCGGTTGAGACGATGCGGCCGTGGATTCAACGATTCTTGATTCAACCTCCCTTGAAGCACGAGCCGCGATCCTCTCGGCCCTGAGCGACCCGATCCGGCTGCAGATCCTCGATGACCTGGCCTCCGGCCGGCAATGTGTCTGTGAACTGCAGGAGATGATCGACGTCGCCCCCAACCTGCTCTCCTACCACCTGCGGGTGTTACGGGAGGTAGGCCTGGTCGAAACGTCCAGGCGAGGACGGTGGGTCGACTACCGGCTCGCCCCGACCGCCTTCGACCGGGTCCAGGAGTCTCTCCCCATCCGGCTGACTCCGGGAGGACGGCGGTGACCGCCGGTTCACCGGCGTCCGCCGAACCGGCCCTCGACCGGCTCTCGGTGGTCGATCGGTTCCTCCCGGTGTGGATCCTCGCCGCCATGGTCGTGGGTCTGGGACTGGGCCGGCTGATTCCGGACCTCAACGACTGGCTGGACACGGTCAAGATTGGAACCGTGTCGCTTCCAATCGCTCTCGGCCTGCTGGCCATGATGTACCCGGTGCTGGCCAAGGTCCGCTATTCGCAGATCGGGGTCATCGCCACCGACCGCAAGCTCATGGTGACTTCGCTGGTGCTCAACTGGCTGATAGGCCCCGCCCTGATGTTCGTCCTCGCCTGGTTGCTGCTCCCCGACCTGCCCGAGTACCGCACCGGATTGATCATCATCGGACTGGCCCGCTGCATCGCCATGGTGCTGATCTGGAACGACCTCGCCTGCGGCGATCGCGAAGCTGCCGCGGTGCTGGTGGCGCTCAACTCGGTCTTCCAGATCGTCGCCTACTCGCTGCTCGGCTACTTCTACCTGGAATTGCTACCGGCCTGGCTGGGGCTCGACACCGCCAGCCTGGACGTGTCGATGTGGGACATCGCCCGGATCGTGCTGGTCTTCCTGGGTATTCCGCTCGTAGGCGGGTATCTCACCCGGCGGTGGGGCGAACGGAGCCGCGGCGTCGAGTGGTACGAAACCCGGTTTCTCCCCAAGCTGGCTCCCTGGGCGCTCTACGGGTTGCTGTTCACGGTGGTGATTCTCTTCGCCCTCCAGGGTGAGACGATCACCGCCCAACCCCTCGACGTGGCCCGCATCGCCCTTCCCCTGCTCGCCTACTTCGGACTGATGTGGCTGGTTTCCTTCGCCCTCGGGCTCAGGTTGCGGTTTTCCTATGAGAAGAACACCAGCGTCGCCTTCACCGCCGCCAGCAACAACTTCGAGCTGGCCATCGCCGTGGCCATCGGCGTGTTCGGCGTTACCTCCGGCGAAGCGCTGGCCGGAGTCGTCGGACCCCTGATCGAGGTCCCGGTGCTGGTGGGTCTCGTCTACGTAGCCCTCTGGGCCCGGAGACGCTTCTACTCCCAAGACGTCTCCGAGTCCGCATCGTGAATCATGCCGACCGCCGACCTCGACCTCCCTGGGGTTCACTCGCCCCGTAGACCCCGGGTCCGGACGCGTCTCAGGCGGCCTCGACCCCGATCTCCGTCGCTTTGATCGAGACCCAGACTGCGGACCTCTCCCGGAGTTGAAGGGCCCGCTCGGCGTTGGGGGTTATTTCGGCGGTCAGCGGCAACGGGGCACCGGTCTGGACGCGGACCCGGTCTCCATAGTGCTCGATGCGGGCAACGGTGGTCTCCCAGGTGTTGCGGGGGCTGCCTTCCGGGCGGTGGAGGTGAAGTGAGATGGCCCGCGGATGAATGGTGGCGAGCACCGGGCCGGCGATGTAGGTGTCGCCCACCTGAAGGTCGACCGTGCCGGTGCCGACGGTGCCTCGAGAAGCGGTACCGACGATGAGGTTGGAACCGGCCAAATCGGCAATGTAGCGCGAACGGGGACGGAGTCGGATGTCTTCTGCAGTCCCCATCTGCATGATGGCGCCCCCCTCGATGACATGGATCTGGTCGGCAAGGAGGAAGGCTTCGGTGGGCTCGTGAGTGATCAGCAATCGCGGACCCGGAAACTGGCCGAGGTGGTCGGCCAGGGTGCGGCGCAGCTCAACTCGGGTGCTGGCGTCGAGGGCCGCCAGCGGTTCGTCGAGCAGCAGAAGCTCTGGTTCGCCGATCAGGGCCCGGGCCAGTGCGACGCGCTGTGCTTGCCCTCCGGACAGGGCAGGTGGTTTGCGACCGGCCAGATCGCCGAGACCGAGCCGCTCCACCCACTCCGCCGCCCGCCGGTGAGCATCCCGGCGGCGCACGTTGCGACTGCGGAGCCCGAAAGCGATGTTGTCCATGACGGTGAGATGGGGAAAGAGCACGTAGTCCTGGAACACCACGCCGATCCGCCGGTCCTCCGGCGACACGAACACGCCCCGAGCGGGATCGTCCAGCGCCCGGTCTCCGAGGGCGATCCGCCCATCATCCAGGGGTATCAAGCCGGCCAGCCCTCCGACGGCCGTCGACTTCCCGGCGCCGTTGGGTCCCAGCAGGGCGACGGTGTCGCCCGCCTCGATCTTCAATGCAGCGTCGAGCGTGAACCCCCCACCCCGGGAGATGACAAGATGGGCGTCGAGACCCGACCGGCTCGTCACAGTGATCTCCACCATCGCCCCCGGAGGGCAACCAGAACGGCCAGGGATATGGCCACCATGAGCAGACTCAATGCCACTGCCGTGTCCCGGTCGCTCTCGAGGGCGACGAAGACTGCCAGAGGGAGCGTCTGGGTGCGGCCCGGGAGGTTGCCGGCGAAAGTGATGGTGGCCCCGAACTCGCCGAGGGCCCGCGCCCAGGTGAGCACCAACCCGGCCACCAGCGAGGGGGCGATCATCGGAAAGGTCACGCGACGCAACACGGTCCAGCGTTTGGCACCCAGAGTTGCGGCCGCCCCTTCGTAGCGGGAATCGAGGTTGCGCAAGGCTCCCTCCACGGTGATAACCAGAAACGGCATTGCCACGAAGGTCACTGCCAGAACCACTCCCCAGGTGGAGAAGGGCAAGACCAGCCCGGTTGCCTGGTTGAGCGGTTCGCCGATCAGTCCGCGCCGGCCCAGGGCAAACAACAAGGCGGCACCACCCACCACCGGCGGGATCACCAGCGGCAGCAACACGAGCCCGCGCACGATGGATCGGCCGGGGAACTCGACCCGGGCCAGCACCCAGGCCAGCGGAACACCGACCACCGCCGAGAGGGCCGTCGCCGCCAGCGACGAGACCATCGACAGGCGGAGAGCATCGGCGACGATCTCTCCGGTGAGGAGCGCCGGCAAATCTCGCCACGGGGTCCGGGCGAGCAGCCCGAGCAGGGGGACGACGAAAACGGCCAGGCCCAGCACGGCCAGCGCCACCAGTACCAACGGCGGCCGGCTCACTCGGCGTTTCCTCAACCCCGTCATGGCGACTCGAACCCGTGTTTGACGAGGATCGCCCGGCCCTCGTCGGAAAGCACGAACTCGACGAAATCCGTTGCACCGTCACGATTGGGAGCGCCGGTCAGTACGGCGATCGGGTACTCCGCAACCACGTTGTCGGCATCGGCAATGTCGACACCGTCGACCTCGCCGACAGATGACGCAACGTCGGTCACGTACACGATCCCGGCGTCGAGTTCCCCCGCCCCGATCTTGGTGAGCAAGGCGCGCACGTCCGGTTCCCTGGTGTCGACCGCGGCCGACACGCCGGCATTGGCCAACGCCTGCCTGCCGAACTCGCCGCACGGGACGGCCTCTGCACACAGCCCGATGAGAAGCTCCTCCCGGGCCAGATCGGCCGGCCCCGTCACTCCGGCCGGGTTTCCCGCCGGCACCGCGATTTGCAGCCGGTTGCGGATGAACACCCTTGGCTCCCCGTCTACCTCACCGGCCTCCCGTACCTGAGCCATGTTCGAGGGGTTGGCCGAAGCGAACACGTCGGCGGGCGCTCCACCGAGAATCTGCTCCCGCAGCGCCGAACTGCCCCCCAGGTTCAGCACCACATCGACGCCCGGGTTGGCTTCCTCGAACGCTGCCTCGATCTCCACAAAGGCATCGGTCAGCGACGCCGCCGCCGACACCAGCACAGTGCTCTGATTTCCCGATCCGGCGCAGCCCGTCACCACCAGCACCGCCGCGAACCCGACAACCGCCCGGGCTCGGGCCGGCTCCGAGACGGCGATCATGCCACCCGCGTCCCACAGCCGAGGAGGTCGTACCCGCCGACCGCTTCGAGCCGCCGCTGGAACCGCCGGCCGGCGATCACTTCCAGTGCCTCGCGCACCGGCCGATCGCCGAGCCATTCCCGGGTAACCCACATCTGCGCTTCATGGACGTCGAGGGAATGGAACAACGCCCCTACCGCCAGGGCTGCCGGCTCGATCGTCACCGCCGGCATCCCGGTGAGCACCGCCCGGCGCGCCGCCTCTAGATGAGTGGAGACCAGAGGACCGGCCACCGCACCGCTTTCCGCCCCTGCCGCCTGTTCATACGTACGTTGCACCCCGGCACCTTGCTCCCGCTGCACGACGGGCACCCGCCCGGAGAGGGCTTCCCGCCACCAGCCCGAGGCGGCGTCGGGTGGCCCGGCCAGTCCGACTCGCCAGCGAGCCACACCAAAACGATCGACTTCGACACCCTCCACCGTCGGGAAAGGTTCGTGTTCCGGCCCGTGGACGACCGCGGCGTGAACCCTCCCCGCCGCCAGGGCGGCGCGGGCGGCCGCACTCGAACTGGAAGCGGAAACCGCCCCGCTCCCGCTCTCGCGGAGTATCCGCTCGAGAACCTCCAGGCCGGGCTCACAACCGGCCACCACGAGACCGGGCCTGCGGCGCCCGAAAGAAGTCAGCCTGCCGGCTTCCACCATGCCGTCGGCGATGTCCCACCCATCGGGACCTACTCGAACAGGCGCAGTGACGGTCCGGTCCCCCACGCGCCCGGCGCGGACCAGTGATTGGTCGGAAGGTCTCGACCCGGAAACGATGTCGACGGGAACCGCTTCGGGGCCAAACAGGGCCGTCACTTCGACGCCCAGCACGGCCGCCAGTGCCAGGGCGGCGTCCACCCGCGGCTGATGGCGTCCGGCCTCGACCGCTCCCACCAACTGCCGGCTCACCCCGGCTCGAGAGGCCAGTTCCGCTTGCGTCAACCCGGCGGTCTCTCGCACATCCCGCAAAGAGGTGTTCGTCATGCCAGTAACCTAGCAATCAGGCTGGTTTCCTGTCAGGAGACCCAGACATTCTCCGTCCGTCGCGAACCCCCGGCCTGCCCAGGACTCGTAACCTGGGCTCATGACATCCTCGCTGTCGCGTCGGGGCCGGCGGATGGTCAACGACCCGCCCACGGCCGAGTACATCCGGGAACACTTCGAGCGGATGGACGACCGGTGGGATCCGACCGACAACCCCGCCGGTTACATCGACTTGTGTATCGCCGAAAACAAGCTGGTGTGGGATCTCCTAGAGCCCAAGCTGACGGCGGCTCGCCCGGTGCCGCCCACGGCCGTCGAATACGACGAGATGATCGGAGCGCATGGGTTCCGCAGCCGCCTGGCCGAGTTTCTGGGACGAAAGCTCTACGGCCGGAACGTGGGTCCCGAGCACCTGGCAGTGCTGGGCGGGGCGGGATCGGTGCTCGAACTGCTCTTCTACACCCTGGCCGATCCGGGGGAAGCCGTTCTCGTGCCGACGCCCAGCTACGCCGGCTTCTGGGCCGACCTCGAGACCCGTGACGGGCTTGTCATCGTGCCGGTGCATGCCTCGTCGGCCGATGGCTTCCGTCTTGGGCCGGACCAGCTCGAAGCCGCTTACCGATCGGCCGGCCGTCGGGTCCGGGCCCTTCTGTTCACCTCACCGAGCAACCCGCTCGGCCGCGTGTACACCCGTCGTGATCTCGAAGAAGTGCTCGAGTGGGTGGAGGACAGGGGCATCCACGTCGTGTTCGACGAGTTGTTCGCCCTTTCTGTGCATGGAAATGCATCGTTCCTGAGCGCGGCCAGGCTGCGGCCGAAGCTGGGGGAACGTGTGCACCTCGTTTGGGCCGTCAGCAAGGACCTGGCAGCCAGTGGATTGCGCTGCGGGGTCCTGGTTTCGGAGAGTGAAGCAGTGATTCAGGCCGTCGACGGACTGGCGTATTGGGCCTGCGTCTCGGGTCCCACGCAGAATCTCCTCGGGGAGATGTTGTCCGACGCAGACTGGGTCGACGGGTTCCTCAGCGAGAATCGGCTGCGCCTTGCCAACTCCTACGCTGGGGTCACGGCAGCGCTCGACACGGCCGGGATCCCCTACCTCCCGGGCGAAGCCGGGTTCTTCTTCCTGGTCGACGTTCGGCCGTTCCTCGATGAAATCACGTGGGAAGCGGAAGACGTGCTGTGGCGCCGAATCCTCGAGGAGGCCAAGGTCAACCTGACCCCCGGCTCGGCGTGCCGGATCGGAGAACCCGGGTTCATGAGGCTCTGCTTCGCCGGCGTGCCACCNNGTTGCCAGAATCGGACGGAGTTGCGATTGCCCAGGCGGTTGTGGTCCTGGCGCTGGGAGCCGCGGCGATCGTCGCCCTTCGCCGCCACCGTGAGGCCGGGATCTTCGCCGTCGGACTCACCGTGCTGCTGCTGGCGCTCATGGGACTGCGAGCCGCCCATTGACCAGTCGACCGCCGAATGGAGCGCGGAAGCATGAAAGCCTGAGTGCCCCTCCCCGGTCGGGAGGGCGGGGCCGGTGGTCAGGTTCTACCCCTTCAGGATCGCCCCGTCGATTGCCACTAGGTCGGGTTCGACGATGTCCGGAATCTCGGAGAGAGGACCGAGCGATGCACCGCCGCGAGCGACGAAGGCTGCGCGGGCTCCCGCCCGGATGGCTCCGGTGACATCCCAATCGTGGGCGGCCACCAGCCGGATGCTGCCGACCGGCACGCCGAGTTGCGTTGCGGCGAACCGGTAAGTCTCCGGCGCCGGTTTGAAGGAGCGAATCTCGTCGACCGACAACACGGCTTCGAAGAAGATTCGAGCCCGGCATTGCGGACCTGGGCCGTCGCTACCCCCAGGGCCGAGTTGGTGAGGGTGGCCATCCTGATGCGGGCACCGGCGAGTTGCCCGAGGGCCGGAACCACGTCGGGATGGGGTGGCAGTTCGTTCATCCCGGCGATCACCTCGACGGCTTCGGCCTCGGTCACCTCCACACCGGCGCTGCTCGCCGTGGTCAGAAGGGCGTCCACTCCCTGGCGGTCGAAAGGGGCGTATTGGCCGGTAGCCAGCGCGACCAGCGAGTTGCGCAGCATGCGGGAGAACCAAACGCCCATCAGCGCCGGCGGCAACAGCTTCTCGAAGCGAGGCGCGAGCGCACGCAAGTCGAGCAGCGTCTCGTTCACGTCGAGAACGACCACTTCGCGCCGGTCGACCGTCATACCGGCCGCACTTTCACCCGGTAGCGGTCTCCGAACACCTCCGGGGTCATATCGACCCCCACCCGCCGATACACCTCGCCGGGAATGCCGATGTCGGCCAGCCAGACCTCTCCGGCGGCCGACCCGCCCAGACCCGTCTTCGGCAGAGCCAGGGTCAGGGTCAGCGCCGCCTTCACGTGAGCGCCGGGCGCTTCGCCGGTGGTCGAGTCGGTACCGGAAGGCACATCAAGGGAGACGACGGGTGCGGACTGGTCGCCGATCCACTCGATCATCCGCCCGGCCGGGCCGCGTGGAGCCCCGCCCAGGCTGTAGCCGATGATCGCATCGACCACCAGGCCTGCCCCCAGTCCTTTGAGCTCAGAGACCGAAGCCAGCTTGCCGGCGGTTCCCGCATAGACCCGTAGTTGTTCCTCCGGGACCGGGGTCAGCCCCGCCGGATCCGAAACCACCACGGTGGCATCTGCTCCCCGATTGGCAAGATGACGGGCCGCGCAGATCCCGCCCCCGCCGTTGCCGCCGGTGCCGGCCAGGACGACGATGGGCAGAGACAGCCAGCCGCTGCCGAGCCGATCGAGGACCGTCAAGGCCAGGTTGCGGCCGGCATTCTCCATCATCTGATAGAGGTTGGGACCCACTTCCTCGATGGCCACACGATCGACTTCGCGCATCTGATCGGCGGTTACGGCCGGCACCTCGACACCGGTTTCGGTCCGGAAAGCGTGGGTGGTCATGGGTGGGTGTTCTCCTCGTCGGTATGGTCGAACCGGTCCAATCCGAGCTGGTCGATGAGCGCCGCGTTGCGGATCCGGGATCCTCTGCCCACCGGTATGCCCGTTCCGTCGGCCACTCGGTTCATCATCTGGAAGTTGCCGATGACCGCGGCCGCGTCGACCAGGCCCGCCGCTCCCAGCTCAGCCCTGACCGCGGCGGCGGTGGACGCGACATCACCGCCGGACAAGACCGCGTCGACAAACGCCAGCAGGGCAACCCCACCCGGAGTCAGCGGATCGATCGTCGGATCGGCGACCGCTCGCACCTCCAGTGGAGTGTGGGTCATCTCGGAGCTCCAACTGAGCATCCCCGTGTGCGCCAGCACTCAGTAGAAGCACTCGTTGACCACCGAGGTGCGGGCGGCGACCAGTTCCATCTGCGGTCTGGTCAGTCCCCTCGCAAACGCCGGGTCGGACATCTGATCGAAGGTGAGATACATAGGGCCGTGGAAACGCTCCAGTTCGGTGTTCTCGGAAGGGACCAGCGACAACGCTTGAGTGACGCCGGCGGCACCCACCATCGGCACCCAGGCCCGGTCCCTCCGGGCCTGGGAAGCAACCTTCCCGGAGGGCTCACCAGGAACCGGTTCGGGAAGAGGCTCCGGCGGGAGGCCGAGAGCGTGACGGAACGTGTCCATGGCCACCAACCGGGAAACAACCCCCACCAGTTCGACAAAGCGCTCGTAGTCCAGCCCGCCGGCCACGAGGTCTTCCAGCCACCCGCGGCGGGCGGCCGCCGGGCGGGCGGCCAGGAGGCGAGCGGCGTCGATGGCTGCGGCCGGAAGCGTCGCTCCGGGTGGTCTCTGCTTCCGGGCTCGCCGCGCTTCGTCGGCGATCGTCAATCGTTCGGCACCGGTCCACCGGGCTCCCGGGCGGGCCAGGTTGGCCCAGGTTCGCTCGAGGTTGTCGATCAGATCCGGACGGATAGAGACCTGGCCGGTCACGGCCTTCCCTGCTCTCGTCGGTAGTAGCGGATCAGGGCGTTGGTCGACGGATCGTGGGCCAGGTCCGGCCGGCTATCGGTGGTCAGTTCACCGATGATGGTGGTGGCGAGTGCCTTTCCGAGCTCGACTCCCCATTGGTCGAACGAATTGATCCCCCAGATCACCCCCTGGGTGAATACTTTGTGCTCGTAGAGGGCGACGAGCTGGCCCAGCACCGATGGTGTCAGCCGGGGCGCCAGCATCACCGAAGTCGGCCGGTTGCCGGGGAAGGTGCGGTGCGGGACCAGTTCGGGAGGGATGCCGGCGGCGGCCACCTCCTCGGCCGTCCTGCCGAAGGCCAGCGCCTCGGCCTGAGCGAACAAGTTGCCCATCAGCAGATCATGCTGGCCTCCCAGATCCTGGACCGGTTGGACGAACCCGATCAGATCAGCCGGTACCACTGTGGTGCCCTGGTGGAGCAGTTGGTAGAAGGCGTGCTGTCCGTTGGTGCCGGGCTCGCCCCACACGATCGGTCCGGTGTCTATCTCAACGGGTGATCCGTCGAGGTGCACCCGCTTGCCGTTGGATTCCATGTCGAGCTGCTGGAGATAGGCGGCAAACCGGTCCAGGTCCTGGCTGTAGGGCAGCACGGCGTAGGCCGGGTAGCCGAGCAAGTTGCGGTACCAGACCCCGATCAACCCCAGCAGCGCCGGAACGTTGCGCTCCAGTGGACTGGTGCGGAAATGTTGGTCCATGGCGCGAAACCCGACCAGCATGTCCCGGAAGGCGTCGGGCCCGATGGTGATCATCAGGCTGAGCCCGATCGCCGAGTCCATGGAATACCGTCCGCCCACCCAATCCCAGAACCCAAACATGTTGTCGGTGTCGATCCCGAAAGCAGCCACCTCCTCGGCGTTGGTCGAGACGGCCACGAAGTGACGCGCCACCGCCGCCTCGTCGCCGAGCCGGTCGATCAGCCAGGCCCGGGCGTTGCGGGCGTTGGAAAGGGTCTCCAGGGTCGTGAAGGTCTTGGAGGCAACGATGAAGAGCGTGGTAGCCGGGTCGACGACGTGAAGCACAGAGGCCAAATCCGCCGGGTCGATGTTCGAAACGAAATGCGCTTCGAGGTCGGGATGGACGTAGGAGCGCATCGCTCGATAGGCCATCGCCGGACCCAGATCCGACCCACCGATTCCGATGTTGACCACGTGGTGGATCCGCTCCCCCGTGTGGCCCCGCCAGGCGCCCTCACGAACCCGCTCGGCGAAGGCATCCATCCGATCGAGCACCTGGCGGACGTCGGCGGTCACATCCCGGCCGCCCACGGTGAACTCGTCACCGGGAGCGGACCGCAGCGCGGTGTGGAGCACCGCCCGGTCTTCGGTGGCGTTGATGGGTTCACCGCCGAACATGGCCTCGATCTGTTCGGGGAGCCTCGCCCGCCGGGCCACAGCCGTCAGGGCGGCGAGGATCTCATCGGTGACCAGGTGTTTGGAGAGGTCGACCCGGAGCTCGCCGGCCGTGAAGGTGAGCCGGTCGGCGCGATCCGGATCGACCGCAAAGACACGCCGCAGGTCCAGTTCTCCCTGCTGCTGTTTGAGGGTCTCGAGAGCTTTCCACTCGCCGGTCGTGTTGATAGGTGTCAAGTGTTCCTCCAGTGTTAGATCGAATCAGTGACCAGAACGGCCCGGTCCTGAGGAACCCGGCCGGCCGGGATGCTGGGATCGGCGGCCAACAGACGCTCCACCATGGCGGCCTTGTCGGTACCGGCGACGATCCACACGATCGAATCGGCCTCGGCGAGGGCGCCAAAGGTCAGGGTCATGCGACGGTGCCCTCGATACGGTCCCGTGACCGCGGCCAGGCGATCGTCGACCTCGAGCACGGGATCATCGGGAACCAGCGAGGCGGTGTGTCCGTCGTCCCCCAGACCCAGGTGGACGATGTTGAGTGGCCGCGGAAGCTCCTGCGCATAGCGGAGGGCCGCGGCTTCCAGGTCCGGGGCGTCGACCGGCATCGGGTGGATCCTGGCCGGGACGTGGTCTGTCAATGCGGTGGTGAGACCGGTGAGGTTGCGAGCGGGGTCGCCGGCCGGAGCCACGCGCTCATCCACCTGGTAGATGTCCACTCGGTTCCAGTCCAGATCGGCCCGGGCCAGCGATCTCAGGACCGGCCACGGAGTCCGGCCCCCCGACAACGCTACCGATACCCGTCGTCGATCCCGGAGATAGTCGGCCAGAGATCGGATGAGTACTTCGGAGGCAGCCTCGGTCAGATCGGAACCGGCGCGAACGACGTCCATCACGGCACCCGATGGACCAACGCGATTTCACGTTCGCTCATGTGGCAGCCCAGGTCCAGTCGGTGCCGAGCAGGCTGCGAGCCTCGACCGGACCCCAGCTACCCCGCTGATAGGGAACGACCGGACGGCGATCGGTGAGTACTCGTTCCACCACCCTCCACGCCTCCATGACTCCGTCCTGCCGGGCGAAGAGACCCGGGTCTCCGCGCAGGGCGTCGCCGATGAGACGATCGTAGGCATCGCGGCCTCTGATCCGGTCGTGCTGGAGGTGCAGTTCGACCGGGCCGCTCACCATGGATGCTCCGGGAGTCTTGGCCTGCATCGACAGGTTGATCTCTTCGTCGGGTTTGGTGCGGAAGGTCAACCGATTCGGACCGGGGTGGCAGTCGGCGGCGGCGAACAGAGGCCGGGGAGGGCGGACGAACTCGACCACCGCCTCGGTGACCGTGGAGGCCAGTCCCTTGCCGGCCCGGATGATCCACGGCACTCCCGCCCACCGCCACGAGTCGACCTCGAGGCGCACCGCCGCGAAGGTCTCGGTGTCGGACCCCGCAGCCACGCCGGGTTCGTCGAGATAGCCGACGTACTGGCCGCGCACCACGTCGTCGGGAGTGAGCGTCTCGACGGCTTTGAGCACCTTGACCCGTTCGTCCCGCAGGGCGTCTGGATCCTCGGATGCCGGCGGTTCCATGGCCAGCAATGCCAGCACCTGGAGAAGGTGATTCTGAACGACATCGCGCAACGTTCCCACCGTGTCGTAGAAAGAGCCCCGTCCTTCCACTCCGAAGTCCTCGGCCATGGTGATTTGAACTCCGCGCACGTAGTGGCGGTTCCAGACCGGTTCCAGAATCGTGTTGGAGAACCGGAAGATCATCAGGTTCTGCACGGCTTCCTTTCCGAGGAAGTGGTCGATCCGGTACACCCGCTCTTCGGGGAAGTGCCGGTGGACGATGTCGCTGAGCTCGGCGGCCGACTGAGTATCGCGACCGAAGGGTTTCTCCAACACCACACGGCCCCGACGGTTGAGCCCCTCCGAAGCCAGGCCCTCGACGACGTCGTCGAACAAGCCGGGGGGAATCGCCAGGTACGAAACGGTGCACCCGGTGTCTGCCACCCGCTTGGTGATGTCGGCGTAGGTGGCCGGTTCCCGGTAGTCGCCGGCCACGTAGCAGAGATTGGCCGCCAACCGGGCGAACACCTCGTCGTCGATCGGTTCACCAGCCTCCTCGAGAGCCTGGCGAGCACGAAGACGCAGATGCTCGTCGCTCCAGTCGCTGGAGGCCACGCCGACCACCGGCATGTCGAGGCCGCCGGCGGCGGTCAGGTTGTAGAGAGCGGAGAACAGCTTGTTGCGGGCCAGATCACCGCTGATCCCGAACAGGATGAGCGCATCGGCGTAGCTCTCACCCATCATGCGGGACCTGGTTGGTGACCGCCGAACGGCCGGCGCATCGCCGACAGCGCCTGGTTGGCGAATTCGTCACGGCCGCGTGCGTCGAGCCGGCCGTAGAGGGCCGCCGAAAGCAAGGGCGCCGGGACGCCCTCAGCACTCAACACGGTCCACCTACCCTCCCCCGAGTCCGAGACACGACCGGGGAAGCCCTCGAGTTCCGGGTTCTCAAGGTCGTACGCGACGGGTTGGTGACCGTCGCGGAGTAACCGCCGTACGAGGTTTGCTCCCATTCGGCCGAGGCCGATCATTCCCAGTTCCATTCCGGAATTCTCCTTGTCTGCTCTCGGCTCTCGTCGAGCGCGGCTGGACGACGTTCATGGCCGTTCCTCTCTTCGGCCGAAGTAGGGCTCGGCCCATCGGCATCGCCTCGGCGCTTGCCTCAAGGTCGACCGCCCGAGTCTCACCGCGACATGACCGTCGGTGCAGTTGCGTCAGAGGCCCGTAAAGGTTGAGCGCCACTCGACCAACCGGTAGACGGCATCGTACGTCACCGGAGCCCCCTCCGCCTCCTGGAAACGGTGAAGATGGCTTGTACGTCCACGTGTGGCAGACCAGCTTGCACAATCCCGACTTCGCCGCCCTCGCCGAGCTGTGCGGCGCCACAGGTGGCCGGGTCACCGACGCCGGTCGGCTGACCGAAGCGGTACGGGCCGCCGTCGACCACCGGGGACCGGCCCTGGTCGAGGGGTCGACGGATCCACAGCTGGTGTGAGTCCCCCGGGACGTAGATCGAGGCCGAGATCCGGGACCCGCGACCGTCGGACTCCCGAACAATTGGTCGGCTGTGCGACATTGGCGGCAGAATGATCGGCCATCCGACATTGACTGCCCCGAGCGACGAGAGGACCCGGATCATGAACGCCATCGACACCGCCTTGCTGATCCTCCGCGTGTGGCTGGGTTTCGTGATGCTCGCCCACGGTATCAACCACGCGCGCAGCATCGACGGGACCACCTCGTGGTTCGAATCCAAGGGATTCCGCCAACCGCGCATGAACGCCCAGGCGTCCGCCGCCGGCGAACTCGCCATCGGTCTGGGGCTCGCCGCCGGGCTACTCACCTCCTTCGCGGCCGCCGGTTTGATCGCCACCATGACCGTGGCTTTCGGCTCCATCCACCGCTTCGCCGGGTTCTTCGTTTTCAAACGACCCGATGAGGGATACGAATACGTGGCCACACTGGCGGTGGCCGCCCTCGCCCTGGCAATGCTGGGGCCCGGCGCCGCCTCCATCGACAACGCCATCGGTATCGATGGCACGTTCGACGAATGGACGGGTTTGATCATCGCCGTGGTAGGAGTGGCAGCCGGCGCCGCCCAACTGGCCGCCTTCTGGCGCCGCCCCACCAACGACCCCTCCCCCGCCGGCTGACCCGCACCGACCCGAGGAGAACAGTGATGACCGCGCCGACTGCTCGCAACGCCCGGGCCGAGGCCACAGCCCGGCTGCCTCACGGCCATGAAGCCCGGGTCCTGGAGCCTTCGCCGCCTGCTGACACCAACCCGGATTGGTTCGCCGACGACCCCACCGACCCGTCCGACGCCTCCGGGACGGTGGTCACACCGATTCCCGGAGAGGGCATCACCTGGGGCGAAATCGTTGCCACCCACCCGGACCTGGCAGGCTATGCGACCGACCACTGGTTGGGTGCCCACCGGCGCCTAGGAGAGTTGCCCGCCGGGTACGACGAGGGCCGGCGCCATCTCCATCAGCTGGCCTTCTACGCTATTGCTCCCAAGCGGCACGCCGAGACGGGCAAGCTGGGTCTGCGCTATACCCACCGCGGATTCGGCACCCCTTTCTTCGGCGCCGGCGAGCAGGTGCGAATTGAAGAGAATCTGCTGGTCCACCAGCAAGGCGAAGACGTCCGCTCCACCCCCATCACCACCCTGGCGGCCGCAACCCACTTCCTCGGAATCTCCTATCGAGACGTCTGGTTCGACGGATTCCATGATCCGCTCGACCCGGTCGGTGCCGACCACCACCTGAACGTCGAACCGGCGGTCACCGACGCCCTCGGCGGGTGGTTCGGGTTCTCCACGTCGGTTCTCGAAGAGGCGCGCCGCACCCCCGGTGCTGAGGACGTCGCCCGGGTACAGCTTTGGCCCGAGCACTTCGACCCGGCCTTTGAGATGGGCTCCTCCGACCGTGGGCAAAGGGCCAGCTACGGGGCCTCGCCGGGCGACGACGCCCATCCGGAACCGTACCTGTACGTGGCCGCCTGGGGAGAGATCGACCGATCCGACTCGTATTGGAACGACACCAACTTCAACGGAGCCAGCCTCTCGTATCGGGAAGTCCTCGCCGCTGCCGACCAGCGTGAGACTGCGTTGGCCTTCCTCCGCTGCGGCTGGGAGAGATTGACCCGATGAGCGGCAACCTCTCGGTCGTCCGACGGCCCCCAACCGTGAGACCGTCGATCAGCAGCATCTCGCCTGGAGCGCGCGGTCCTTCGGCCGTCCCGACTATCCGCCCCTCCAGCACCAGGACGTCGAGATGCTCTCCGAGGTTGGAAAGCCGATCTCCAAATGCCCCGGCACCCACCTGTTCAAACAAGGCGAGGAGGCGACCAGCGCCTGCCTCGCCGAGTCGGGAGAGATCGACATCTACCGCACNNGATGACTCTCAGGAGATGGCTTTCGAAACCGTAGGCACCGGAACAACGTTGGCAGCGGCCGAGGTGTCTCTTGACGCGGACCCTCTTCCACCAAGTGATCTCACCATCGAGGTAAAAGTACAACTGAGCGATGGCGTTGTCGCAATTATGCGTGTTCATCGGCCGCTACTGATCCCCGGGTGGTCACGTCTACATTTCGTCACAACGCCCCCGACGGCGTCATTCTTCCGCAACGATGCCGGAAGCACCGGGACGCCTCTGACTTGACGGCCGGACGCGAACCGAGAACACCCTTGCTGCCGGAAGAGCCGGCCGAGCACAACCTGCCAACATGGTGGGGTTAACCCCCGAGGGGAGGGGGTGGATGGCAGGCTGGTTGCCGAACCGCTGCAGGAATAGGTTGGGCCGGTCTGGCGAGGAGCACACATGACACGCAGTGACGAAAGCCCCCGGAGCGGCCGCCCCGGGCAGAGCCTCTTCCGAAGACGAACCTGGACCCGGACCGGCTATCTCCTGGCCACGTTGCCGGTCGGGATCTTCTGGTTCGCCACCCTCATCACGCTGATCTCGGTGGGGTTGGCGACGATCATCTTGTGGATCGGTTTGCCGATCCTGTGGTTTGCGTTCGTTCTCTGGAGGAGAGCGGCGGTAACGGAACGGCGCTTCATAGCCTGGGGACTCGGGATCTCGATCCCCACCCCTTACCGGTCCGACCCGCAAGGGCCCCTGAGGGAACGCCGGCCGGGCCGGCTCGGAGATCCGGCCACGTGGCGGGATCTCGCCTACCTCATCTTGCTCCTGCCACTCGGCATACTGTGGTTCACCCTGACCGGCATCACACTCGCAATCCCGCTCGGTCTGCTGGCTGCACCGGTCACCTACCGCTGGTTCCCGGACGGCCAGTTCGGGTTCGTATCCGAGGGATGGACGTGGCTGGTCATCGATTCCCTACCCGGCGCCTTGGTGGCGGCCGGAGTAGGCCTCCTGCTGCTGCTCCTGGTACCGGCCGTAATCCGCAGCCTGGCCGCAGTCCACGGTTCCATAGCCGCGGGCTTGCTGGGCCCGACCCGCAAGGCAGCCCTCGTCGAAGAGGTCCGGGACCTGCAGGTCAGCCGGGCGCGGGGCCTCAGTGCCGCCGAATTCGAACGGCAGCGGATCGAACGCAACTTGCACGACGGCGCCCAGCAGCAACTGGTAGCACTGGCAATGGAGCTCGGCATGGCAAGGGAGAAGCTGGACACCGAACCCGGAGCCGCTCGTCGACTGGTCGACCGCGCTCACCAGCATGCCAAGCAGGCCATCATCGAGCTACGCGACCTGGCCCGAGGCATTCATCCGGCCGTACTCAGCGACCGGGGTCTCGACGCGGCGCTGTCGGCGCTGGCCGGGCAGTCCACGGTACCGGTCGAGGTGACCTCCAACCTCACCGAACGGCTGCCGGCGCCGCTCGAGTCGACCGCCTACTTCGTCGCCGCCGAGGCGCTGGCCAACGCCGCCAAACACGCCGGAGCCTCGGCGGTCTCTGTTTCGGTACACCGCATCGACGACCGGCTCACCGTCGAGGTAGAGGACGACGGGGTCGGCGGTGCCGACGCCGGTGGGAACGGGCTGCGCGGGCTGGCCGACCGGGTGGCGGCCACGGGAGGCGAGTTGACAATCAACAGCCCTGAAGGAGGCCCCACCATCGTCAAGGCGGAAGTGCCGTGCGGGTCGTGATCGCCGAAGACTCCGTCCTGCTCCGGGAGGGGCTGCGCAGTCTGCTGGAAGATGCCGGCATGGAAGTGGTCGCCGCCGTAGAAGACGCAGAGGCTCTCCTGGACGCTGCCGAGGAACACCAGCCGGACCTGGCTCTGATCGACGTGCGCATGCCACCGACCTTCACCGATGAGGGCCTCCGGGCGGCCATCGAGATCCGGCGGCGGCGCCCCAACACGGCGATCCTGGTGCTATCTCAGTATGTGGAGGAGCGTTACGCGGCCGACCTCATCGGTGCCGGAACCCANNGTGGTCTCCCAACTGGTCAAGCGCCGCCGCACCCAGGACTCGCTGGATCGGCTCACCTCCAGAGAACTGGACGTGCTCGCTTCCATGGCCGAGGGACGCAGCAACGCCGCCATCGCCCAGGCGTACGGCATCAGTGCCGGGGCCGTGGAGAAACACATCTCATCGATCTTCATGAAGCTCGGACTGTTCCCCGCCCCCGACGACCATCGGCGGGTACTGGCCGTGCTCACCTACCTGCAGGCTTGAAAGCGAATCCGTGAGTTCCACCCTGCGGAGTGAGCGAGGAGGTCTCTCCCTACCGTGCGACGTCGCGCTCTTGCGCCGAGCACCGTGCCTTCGGGCACTTCGATCCAGTCTTCCTCGGTGATCGGCTAGGAGGCGATCCTCCAGCACCGGAGGCAACGACGCTATCGTCCCTGGTCGCCGGCGGTAGGATCATGCGACGGAGGTCTCGTGAAAACGATCACGCTGCTCCGGCACACGGCCAACGACGGGGACACGCTCACTCCGGAGGGGGTGGTTGCCGCGGTCGAAATCGGGCGCGGCCTGGAAGGCGGCTACCTGATCGCCGCCTCGTCGGGGGCGCAGCGGGCCACGCAGACCATAGGTTGCCTGCTCGGCGGACTCGGGGAAACGGTACCCGGCGGCGTGGTGGTGGTCGAGGAGCTCCGCTCGCAGGTGGAGGACGGTTGGCGAGCGGCGTACCGGGCCGCCGGCGCCGGAGACCTCGAGTCCCTCCGGGCCGCCGACCCGGACCTGGTGGCCGCCGACTCCCGGGCGCTGGCCGGGGGCCTGCGGAGGGTCTTCTCGATGCTGCCAGAGGGTGGCCACGCCCTCGCCGTCGGTCACAGTCCTACCAACGAGGCGGCCGTCTACGGGCTGACCGGAATCATCATCGAGCCGCTGAGCAAGGGCGAAAGCGTTTTCATCGCCGACGATGCTGGGCGATACTCGGTGCAGCGGGCCGGCTGACGTCGACCTGCCCGGCGAGAGCTAGAGGTCGGCCGCCCCTCTGCTAACTCTCCGGTGGCGACAGGGGAAGCGGCAGTTCCATCAGCACTACCCGCCGGGACGCCCCCGGTGTCGACGCCTCAGCCCCTCCGTAGCCCTGGAACCCGACGCTCCGGGCAAAGCCGAGGCCGGGTTGGTTCCCCTCGATGACCGCCATGCGCACGCCGGGATTCCCCATCGACGCCAGGTGGGCCATCATGGCTCGCACGATCTCGGAGCCTATCCCGCGGCGCTGATGGGAGCGGTGAACCATGACCAAGCCGATCCACGGCAATCCATCCGCCGGCGAGCGATCGACGAAGTCCACCAGGCCGACGGTTGTTCCGGTCTCCCGATCGGCGGCGAGCAGCAGGTGCCGGTCGGGGTCGAGGTCGGCCAGTTCCCAGTATTGCCTCACGGCCACCGGGTCGTAGCCGCCGGGGGCGGCAGCGATGTCTTCTCTGAGTGTCAAGAAGGACGGGTTGCTGGCGAATACCCGGTAGACATCATCGAGATCGCCCGCTCCGACCGGCCGCAGCCGGCACCGATCGGTTTCTAGGCGAAGCGGCTCTTCCTTGGACATACCTCAAGAGTACGGACCGGCGAGCGGGATGACGCCAGTGTGCCCCGCTCGACGTCGGTGCCCCGGCGACGTTCGCAGACAACGGGACGCAGCGGCGCCACGCTCCCGTCCCGAGGATGGTCGGTTCCCGGCCCGCTACGAGGCGTAGGCGGGTGCGTTACCCGGCTTCCATTTGATGGAGCACCCCATCGAGGGGAGTTGGTCGGTCGAGACTGCTCGCCCGCCGAGGACCGCTGCGACCGCCTCCCGCAAATCGTTGCCGGTGACCTTGCCGGGCATGTTGGGCCGGGTCTCGTCGAACCGTCCTCGATACACGAGGCTGCCTTCGGCGTCGAAAAGAAAGAAATCGGGGGTGCAAATGGCACTGTACGCCTTGGCCACTTCCTGGCTTTCGTCGTACAGATAGGGAAAGCGGTAGTCCATTTCCTCAGCTTCGGCGGCGATCTGTTCCGGGCCGTCGGTCGGGTACGAAGTGATGTCGTTCGACGAGATCGCGACGATGCCCAGTCCGCTGTCTTCGTAGTCGCGCCCAAAAGCAGCGAGGCCGTGCCGGACATGCTGCACGTAAGGGCAGTGGTTGCAGATGAACATCACCAGCAGGGCGTCCTTGCCGGCGAAGTCGGAGAGCGAAACGGTCTCGCCGGAACGCGGCTCCGGCAAAGAGAAGTCGGGCGCCTTGGTGCCGAGGGGGATCATCGTCGAGGTTACGGCCATCTGGTTTGCCTCCTTGTTTGTCGAGAGTGTACGAAGGTACGAGACGTAGTGACGCTTCCGGCCGGGCTCCGGCGCGGTTGAACGGCCGCCTTCCCGGAAGAGGAGTTCTTCCCGGCCGGAGTCTTCCGCCGCATCGAGGTCCGGGGCCGGTTTCCATGCTCCTGAACGTGACTGAACTGACGCGAAGCCGGCCCTCTCTCAGCGGACGCGCGGGAGTCCCACGAGGCTCACCTGAGGGCCACGCCCGCCTGCTACGTCTCGCTTTGCTCCAACCCTGTATCCGGTCCGGCGTCGTCTTTGTGCCTCCGCCGTCGAAGCCGGCTCGTCACGCCCTCGCCTTCCTTGCGCCGCCGGCTCCTGGAAGCAGCCTTTTCCGACTCATAGACCACTTCATAGCTGGTCGTGAAGTTGGAAACGAAGGAGGTGATGAGAGCAGCCACCGGCAGAGCGGTGAACGCCCCCATCGGACCGGCCAGAGCTCCCCCGACCATCGCCGCTCCGAACGAAACACCGCTGTTGAGGCTCATGGTATCGGCGGTGATCTTGGGACTCAGCCAGAAGTTCTCGATCTGCTGGTACACGACCGCATACCCGATGACGATCAGCCCCCCGGTGATGCTGGTCGTGGCCCACGTGAACAGAACCGGAATGGCTCCCCCGATATACACCCCGACGACGGGAATGAACACCGAGATGAACGCGCCGATCAGCGCCAGGGGTATCGCCACGACCGGGTCGACCCCCACCAGCACCATGGTGGCGTAGAACCCCAATCCGTTGATCACCAGCAGGATCAAACGAGAATAGAAGTACCCGCCGGTCTGCTCGATTGCCTGGTCCCAGGTCCAGCCCACTCGTTGCTGCATCGTCGGGCTGAAGAGCTTCAACACCGCCTTTTGGAGCTGAGGCTGGGCTGCAGTCAGGTAGAAGGTGAACATCGCAATGGTCACCAAAGCGAAGATCGCGTTGGCAGTCGACGCGGCAACATTGGCGACCGCTCCCAACGCTTGGTCTGCGTATCCGCCGATTGCGGCGTCGGTGTCGGCGGCGATGTCGGCGGCCCCGGTCTCGCTGATCAGATCCCAACCGAAGGTGTCTTCGGCGAACTCATCGATACTCCTGAGCCAATCTGCGCCATTCTCCCCAATGGTGGTCGCCACCTGGGCGATGGCCGGGATGATCACCGCGATCATCAACACCAAAAACAGGAGCCCGGCCGCGTAGATCACGCCCACCGCCGCTCCCCGCCGCCATCCACGCCGCTCCACTATCCGGCGCACGGCCGGCTCCAACGCCAGGCTGAAGAAGAACGAGATGGCCAGCCAGCCCACGATCGGACCCGCCGCCTGGATCGCCCACAGCAGAGCCAGCGTGAGCAATATCGCGCCGATCCCCTGCCAGATCGACCTGCGCGTTATGTGGACTTCGAGAACCTCATTCGCCGGAGTCGGAAACTCCTGGATTGGGCCGGGTTCGACCTCGCCGCGACCCTCATCCCTTTCCGTCATTTCCACCTCTCTGATTGGGGGGAAGGATTGTACATCCGGAGGGGATCCCTGCATCCCGTTGGATTTCCCGCAGGATTGCCGGCCGGCCGGCATCAACCGGCCGAACCGACCTCCGAATCGGCGGCGGTTTGATCCCCCCACCAGAGCACTCGCTGCGGAAAGGCGATGGTGATGCCCGCTTCGTCGAGCGCCCGTTTCACATTGACGGCTACCCGATGCCGAACATCCCAGGCGGTGGCGATCTCCGGTCCGTGCCAGAACCGTATGGTCGCGTTGATCGTTGAATCATCGAACGTGTGCACCAGGACCGTGGCCGCCGGCTCGCTCTTCACGCCTGTGGTGTCCTGCACGGTGGTGAGCATGACCGATGCGGCGCGTTCGAGATCGGTGTCGTACTCCAGTCCGACTTCCAGTTTGGAGCGCCGGCTTCCCGTCGCCGTGTAATTGATGATGGGGTTCTCGAGCACCAAACGATTCGGAACGTGGACTTGTTCACCACCCCGGGTCTCCACCACCACGGACCGTGCGTTGACGTCGAGCACCCGGCCCTCGTGGCCCAGGAGCGATACCTCGTCGCCGGGTTCGAACGGGCGGCGGGTCTGCAGGGTCACCCCGGCCGCGAAGTTCTCGAACAGAGGCCGCAATGCAAGAGCCAGAATGACGGTGGCAATACCCAGCGCCGACAGCATGGGAACGACCTCAAAACCGAGAAAACCCAGGGCCGCGCCGATGGCGTACAGCATGATCCCGTACGATGCGACCCGGGCGGCGATCTTGAACATGTGAGGATTGGCGAGATCCGTCCGCTCCCCCAACGCCAGGATGGATCGGCGGGCCACCCGGGCAACAATGACTCCGACGACGAGCACGGCGAGAGCCCCGAGCCCGGTGACCCACGTGATCTCGACCGATTCCAGNNCCGAAATCCCCAACCCCGTATACTCTGAGGGCTACCAAGGAGGAAGACATGCCCCCAGCCCGCCGCTCGATGCGACGCACGGCCCGAAGGACGTCCCGTCGCACGTCCCGCAGGATGAGCCGTCGTCAGGCCGCCATGGCTCCGCCGCAGCAGGTCGTGTACGAACAAGCTCCCCCACCCGCCGCACCGGCACCCGCCCCTGCCGAAACCGANNAAGGCCAAGCTGCTCGGCAACTGACAACGCGGGCCCGTCGTTTCCAGCAACAGCCTTGCGGCGCAGGGCCTGAGGAACCGCCCCGCCGGGTCGGTTCCGACCGATGGACCGATAGGCATCCGCGCCCGCTCAGGCTCGTAGGATGGCCGTGTCGCAGAGATTCCAGGGTGCGCATGACCAGACGGTTGCTTCAGACGGTGAGAGCGATCGTCGATCTGCTCAATGAGGCTTATCACGAGTGGAGAAACGATCGGGTGATCCGCCTCGGGGCCGGATTGGCTTACTACTCCCTCTTCGGCATCGTCCCCTTCCTGTCGATTCTCATCGCGGTCGCCGGATTGATCTTCTCCCAGGACGAGGTGCAGGCCCTCGTGATCGAAAGGCTCGGAGGATTGGTCGAGGGAGACGTCGAAGGTCTGGCCTCCGCCCTTACAGCTCAGATCGAGGGATCAACCGCCAACCTGGGCCTCATCGGCGCCGCCACGCTCCTGTTCGCCGCTTCGGTTGTTTTCGTCGCACTGCAGGACGTGCTCAACCTGATCTGGCACGCACCGTTTCAGTTCGGAATCGAGAACACCCTCCGCAAACGGATCGTCGCGTTCTCGGTCGTCCTCCTGTCGGCGGCAGTCCTCATGGCCAGCCTGCTGATACAGAGGCTCATCGGATGGGCCCAGAGGGCGCTACCGGGCGACACCCCCATTCTCGAATCCCTCACTCCCCTGCTCACGACGTTGATCTCCTGGGTAGTGGGGATCTGCGCAATCGCCGTCGTTTTCCGGTTCCTGCCCAATGTGAACGTACGGTGGCTGCACGCCTTCATCGGAGGTGCCGTCACCGCCCTGCTGGCCACCGCCGGATCGGCCCTCTTCGGTCTCTACTTCTCCAGGTTCGGCACGGCCTCGCTCTCCGGAGCGGCCGGGTCCCTCGTGATGTTCCTGTTGTGGATCTTCTACCAGGTGCAGATCCTGCTGGCCGCTGCCGAACTCACCCGAATGCTGGGGCTGCGTTCGGCGCGCGCCGGCTCCGCCTGATCATGACCGGCCCGGGCATGTCAACCCCGGCCGAGTCGTGGCAAACGTCGGGGGTGGCCCGGCGGGCCACCCCATATCGATGAATGCGTTGGGGCTCAACCCAGCAGCTTGGCCTTCTGGGCGTTGAACTCGTCCGCACTGATGACGCCGGAGTCTCTGAGACCGGCCAGCTTGGAAAGCTCGTCGGCGGTCGAGGCGCTCGTCCCCGCCGCGCTCTGTATGTANNGCGATCAGGTAGATCAGCACACCCAACCAGGGGACGATGATGATGAAGATCATCCAGAACGCCTTCCCCCAGCCGCTCAAGTCGTCGCTGCGGAACACATCGGTCATCACGCCGATGATGACCCAGATCCACGCAACAAACAGAAATACCCACAGAATCGTCCAAAAGATGTCCAAGAGGCCCATGTAACGCCTTTCCTATGAAATGCAAGCGACGCTTGCTACTGCCACTCCCCAAGACCGTCTGCCTCAGGCGGTTTGCCCGTGGTCCAAGGTCCGGGGCCGGGCGCCGCAAAAGCGGCCTCGGCCCGAGCCACTGTACCAACCGCGTTGCCGACACGCCACCCGGGATCACCCGACGCGGCCGAGGCGCGACACGGAACCCGATCATGGCGAGACGCCGCACCGACGCACGTCGACCTCTTAGAGAGACACTCGGGTAGCCCAGCCTCCGCGACCATCTCCCCGATTGCCCGCCGGGGGGCAAGATCAAGAGCCTAGGATGTCGGCACGGTCGTTCGGCGGTCAGCCCGGCCGCAGCCGGACCAAATAGGCAAAGGAGCTTTACATGCAACCGAGCAACGAAACGGTCGACCTGTCCATCGCCCGAGCGTGGACGACGGTCCTCTTCGTGGGACTCATCACGATCGCCGTGGGCGTGATCGTCCTGGCGTGGCCCGACCAGACGCTGAAAGT
>DHIO01000048.1:7177-20619 GCA_002403855.1 Acidimicrobiia bacterium UBA4744 | reverse complement strand
CTTCTTTCGATCCTGGCGGGCGTCGTGGTGGTGTCGTGGCCTTCGCCGACGATCACCGTCATCGCCTGGATCGCCGGGTTGTACTTCGTCGTGTTGGGGATCTTCATCTCCATCACCGGCATCCAACTCAGGTCGGTGGCCCAGTAGTCGCCCCATNNGAATATGAACGCTAGGGACGAGGAGGTAACGATGACAACCGACCGTTATGTGGCAGTCACGAGCGGGTGGGTTGTGTTCGCAGCGACCATGGCCGCAGTGGCCGGGGTGTTCAACATCATCTACGGCATCGTGATTCTGTTCAACAACGAATGGGTGGCGTTCACCACCGAGGGAATCCTGCTTTTCGATATCACCGCCTGGGGTTGGATACTGATTGCGCTCGGTGCCGTCCAGTTGATCATCGCCTTCGGGATAGGCAGTGGACAGACATGGTCACGGGTTCTCGGCGTGATCTGGGCGAGTCTGATTCTCATCGGGCAGTTGGCGTTCTTGAACGTCTATCCGGTCTGGTCGATCCTGATCATGGTGTTGATGATCCTCATCATCTACGGGCTCACCGTCCACGGCGACGAAGTGGTCTGAAGTCGACCAACCGACAACTGAGGATCGAGTAGCGCGTCACAGCCGGAACGGTCCCGCCGGGCGAGTGCTGCCGGGCCAACATGCCGCCACTTCTCAAAGCGGCCGGCCATGGGCGGGCAGCGGTGCTTGATGTGGTTCGAGGTCGATCGCCTAATCTCTNNGACCGCGCTTTCCTGGGCCAGGTACTCGAAGAATCCGTGGGTGGCCTCGCCGGTGAGGCCACCGATCTGATCACCGGACATGGCAACCTCCTGGCCGAATTGGACGCGAGCGGCGACTCCAGCCCCGTCGACGGTTCCACGGTGTTCACGGCCGGGGTCGTCGACGTAGCCGATCCCGAGCGCGTAGCCGCTTACCTCTTGTCGTCCGTCGGTTCGGCGGCGGGGATCGAACTCGGCGATGTGCAGCGCATGCCCGGGGTGCCGGCGACGCTGAAGGCGTCGGGATTCGGGCGGCACACGTTCCTGTGCGGACAATCCGGTTCGGGCAAGACCTACACGCTCGGGATCATCCTCGAACGCCTCATGTTGAACACGGATATCAAGATCGCGGTGGCGGACCCGAATTCGGACTACGTGGAACTTGTCTCCCTCCGACCCCAAGAGGACACCGGCCTGTCGGATGAGGACTATCGCTCGCTTTCGTCCCGTTTTGGAGCGGTGACATCCAAGATCCGCGTTTTCGGCGGCGGCAACTCGCCGGACAAGATCCAAGTCTGGTTCAGCAGGCTGACCGTCGACCAGCAGACGATGGTGCTCGGCCTCGATCCGTTGACCTATCCCGAGGAATACAACGCCTTCATACGCGTCATCCAGCGTTTCGAGGGCACGGAGTACTCCCTTCACGACGTCCTGAACCAGGTTCGGTCTTCCTTCGCAGACGATCAGCGGCGCCTCGGTTTGCGAATCGAGAACCTCGGAGTGGCCGATCTGTCGCTGTGGGCGGATGCCGACCAACCCTCGATTGCGAAGACCATTCCCGAAGACTGGCGGATGCTGGTTATCGATCTCGGGAGTCTGCCCACGCAACGAGAAGGCTCGATTGCAGCGGCGGCACTGCTCGGGACGTTGTGGGAGAGGAGGCACCAGCGGCAGCCCATGGTGATCGTGATCGATGAGGCGCACAACATCTGCCCCCAGCATCCGGTCAGCCCCAGTCAAGCGCTCGCCACCGAGCACGCGGTGAGGATTGCCGGTGAGGGCCGCAAGTACGGCCTGTACCTGCTGCTCTCGACACAGCGGCCCGAGAAGGTCCACCAAAACGTCCTGTCACAATGCGACAACCTGATCCTGATGAAGATGAACTCGGCCGCCGACCTTCGAACGCTCAGTGAGACGTTCTCCTACGCTCCGGCCGCTCTCGTCGAGCAGGCGGCACGTTTTGGGTTGGGCGAAGGACTCGCCGCCGGACGGATCGCCCCCGATCCACTCTTGTTCAAGAGCGGTCTTCGCTACACCGTAGAGGGCGGTTCCGACGTTCCTTCGACCTGGGCCCGCCGGCGCTAACGGGCCCCGGACCCGGATGGCGTTCTAGTCTGCGAGGAATTATTCGGCTCGGCAGCCACAATGGCTCCCCACGGAACGGCGAGCCGGGCCGGCGGAAACGACAGGAAGGCGATGGATCATGAGCGACGGCACGGGGCAGGTGACCTGGCTGCCCCATCCGACCGCCCGCAAGGCGGGAGCGGTACCGCACCCGACTCCCGCCTGGGCGCCTCCCGCTTTCCACGTCCTGGCCAAACCGACGGGGGCAATCTGCAACCTGGCCTGCACCTACTGCTTCTTCCTCGACAAGGAACTGCTCTACGAGGGAAGCCGGTTCCACATGTCCGACGAGGCCCTCGACTCCTACATTCGGCAGCTCATCGAGGCTCATCACATCCCGCAGGTGACGGTGGCATGGCAGGGCGGAGAGCCCACGTTGATGGGAGTGGACTTCTACCGGCGGGCGATCGCCTTCCAGGAGAAGTACCGCAAGCCGGGGATGACCTTCGAGAACACGATGCAGACCAACGGNNTGCACGACGCCTACCGGGTCACCAAACGGGGCGAGGGATCATTCGACAAGGTGATGCGAGGGCTTCGCCTGCTCCAGAAGCACGGCGTCGAGTTCAACATCCTGACGACGGTCAACCGAGTCAACGGCGACTATCCGCTCGAGGTCTACCGGTTCCTCCGCGACGACGCCGGCACGGATTGGATTCAGTTCATCCCCGTCATCGAACGGGTGGACGAACACGGCAATTCCGCCGATCTCCGGGGTGCCCACGCTTCCGAACGGTCGGTCCTGCCCGAGCAGTTCGGCAGCTTCCTCATCGGTGTCTTCGACGAATGGGTTCACAACGACGTCGGCTCGGTTTTCGTGCAGACCTTCGAAGCTTCGCTGCGCAACTGGATGGGCATGGAATCGTCCGGGATGTGCGTATTCAACGAAACCTGCGGACTGGGGGTGGCGCTGGAGCACAACGGCGATCTCTACTCATGCGATCACTTCGTGGACCCGGAGTTCCGTCTCGGCAACATCGCTTCCGTCGACATGGGGGCGATGGTCGCCTCCGAGCAGCAATACCGTTTCGGGCAGGACAAGCGCGACGGGTTGCCCCAGTACTGCCTGGATTGTGACGTCCGCTTCGCCTGCCACGGAGAATGCCCCAAGAACCGGTTCCTGGTCACCCCGGACGGCGAACCCGGCCTCAACTACCTCTGTGCCGGATTCAAGGCATTCTTCCGGCACGTGGATCGGCCGATGAGGATCATGGCCGACGCCATGCGCAACGGGCGACACGCCTCGACCGTAATGCAGGTCCTGGCGGGTGAGGAAACGGCTTTCCGCCAGTCCATCGCTCGGGCGGGAAGGAACGAGCCGTGCCCGTGCGGCAGCGGGCGCAAGACCAAGCAATGCCACGGCGCATCACTGCCGATCGACGGTCGGGACGTGTCACCACCCATGCCGTCGCAGGTCGGGAGTCCCCGCCCCCGGGTCGGGAAGCGGGCCGGCTCGTAGGGTCCTCAGCGCCGGACGTCATCAAATCCTCCGATCCAAGCACCCGGCGGTCGACTAGGGTCTCAATCGACATCGATCGAGCACTCGCATTCGAGACCGCACGGTGATGANNCGCGGTCTCGGGAAACCGGCAGTGAGCTACACGAAGGAGTTGCCATGGGACCGCTACAGCTGTTCGTCATCGGATTCGAGGCGCCGACCCCCGACGGGCGCGTCATCGAAGCTTTGCTCGATGCCAGCGACTCGGGTGTGGTGAGAATCGTCGACTTTCTCGGCGTGTACAAGGACCCCGAAGGTGAGGTGGTCGCCGCCGAGTTGAGCGAACTGAGCCTCGACGAGGCGATGACGTATGGAGCGTGGGTCGGTGGACTGATCGGGCTCGGGATGGGCGGCGAAGAGGCGGCCCTGCTCGGTGCCGAGGCCGGTGCACTCATCTCCGAGCAAGAATATGAGTACGGCCTCGATGAGGAGGCGTTGGAGTCGATCGCCGCCGACATTCCCGCCGGCGGAGCAGCTCTCCTCGTCGTCCTCGAGCACACCTGGGCCATTCCTCTTCGTGATGCCCTCCGCAGCCAGGGAGGGATCCTGATCGCCCAGGACTTTCTCAATCCCGAGACGTTGATCGCGCTGGGGGCGATGGCCGCTCCCATGGAGTAGAGCGACCTCACAAACGTTGCCGGCAGGGGCCGCGATCCCGGGTGGCCTCCGAGGCGCGGACGTCCGGCAGGCGCGGCTCTTGCCCGGAGATGTGGAAAAGGTTCTGTACGCTGGGCGAAGGGAACGAGGTGGTTTTCGAGATGCGCCGACCCAAGAGCGCTCTTTCCGGCGACCCGGCACGATGAGCCGGCGGCAGGACCGGATCTCCCGGATACGACGGTCGCTACGATCGATCGAATCCGCAGCTATCGCCGGTATCGTGTTCTCGGTCTTGTTCGTGGCAGCCCTGCTGCTCATGTCGGACGCTCCGGCCATCGATGCTCCTCCCGATGAGATCAGCCGGTTCTACGACGACCCGGACGCGTTTGGGCCGGTGCTCATCGGCCTCAATCTGGTTCCGGTTTCGATAATCGGCCTGCTGTGGTTCATCGCGGTCATCCGCCGGCGCATCGGCAGCCGCGAGGACAAACTGTTCTCCACCGTGTTCCTGGGTGGTGGCTTGCTCTTCGGGGCTCTGGTGCTGGTCGGGGCTGCGGCCGCAGCGGCTCCCGCCCTGGTTTCCGAGTTGTCGGGGCGTCCGCCCGAGCCGGATTCGAGTGTGATGATGCGGGCAGTCGGCTCGGCATTACTGGCGATTCACGCACCGCGCCTGGGCAGCTTGTTCATCTTCTCGGCCTCGACGCTGGGGCTCCGCACCGGGGCCTTCCCCCGCTGGCTCTCCCTGCTCGGGTACGTGCTCGGACTCGCTCTGCTCGGACTGTTTGCTTACGTCGATTTGATGAGGTACGCCTTCCCCGTGTGGGTAGGTGTGGCCAGCGTTGCGCTCCTGATTCGAAGCCGGTCGGTTTCCGAAGAGATCCCGGCATCGCCCAACGGCCGGGTGGGTGATTCGTCCGACTCTCCCACCGTGGGTGATTCCGATGAGAAGGACTGAGATGTGCGGCGACGCGCTACTGAGTTGCACCTTCTTCGTGATCAGTATCAACACCGTCGAGACCGGCCGCGTCTGCCGAACCGGCTCGAACGATGAGTTGGTCCGCGGACCGTTTGGCCAGGTACGCCGAGATCGGCGTCGGTAGCTCGGCGGTGCGGCCTCCCCAGTCGTAGACGACTGCCGACCCGGCGATCCAGTCATGGAGGGCCCGGCGCTCCTTGCTCAGCACGATCCCCAAAAACCCGGCTCCGAAGAGGAGATAGCTGAGCGGGAGAGCCACAGTTCGCAGCGCGGCCCGCGAGGACGGCAGGATGCTGCCGTCCCTCCTGAGTACCCGCAGTCCCAACAACGCCTTGCCGGGGGTCTTGCCGGCGATGGAAATAGAAGCCCACCAGTACAGAAAGAACCAGACGACCACGCCGATGGCGTAACCGATGCCCCGTGAGCCCAGTATCGAGTCGAGGCCGAAGATCGTCCGCAGCACGTAATCCAGTGCCACCGCACCGACCACGAAGAGGGATCCGGCCAGGGCAACGTCGACCGCATGGGCGAGCAGCCGGGTCACGGCCCCGGCGTAGTTGCCGGTGACGTCGTGCCGGGCCGGCTTCATGGGCCCTCCCCGATCACCAGAGCCGGAGGCTGTTGCGGCAGGTCGGCTGCCCGGCGGCGGAGCAATCGTTGCACCGTGCCGAAAACGATCACATCCAGCCCGACTGCTTGGCGCCGCAACAAGTCGATGAAGGAAGCCGCCATGTGGCTGGTGCTGTCCGACACGATCTCCGGTATGCCGGCCCGTTGGGCGAGTTCGTCGACGGGCACCCGATCCATCACTGCATCGATGTCGACCCGGGCGAGGACGCGGTCGACATCTACCCGGTCGAGCAGAGCGTCGACGTCCACCCGGTCGAGCAGAGCGTCGACGTCCACCCGGTCGAGCAGGGCGTTGATGTCGACCCGTTCGAGGAACGCGTCGGCATCCACCCGCGCCAGCAGCCGGTCGACGTCGACCCGATCGAGAACGGCATTGGTGTCGACCTCCTGCAGGATGGCATCGAGGTCCGAATGGTCGACGATCTCGACGATGTCGATCTGATCGAGAATGGCCCCGACGTCGATCTCCGACACGAGTCCCGGCAGATCAAGTGTCTGCACGACCAGGGCGGCTATGTCGTTGGCCAGCTTGCCGAGGCGGTCCCGCAGGTTCTCGGCGGGCATCATCGGTAACCCCACCTCCCGCCGGACTCCAATCCGTCTTGCTTCACAACGTTCCCTTCGCTCCCGGGTGCGGCTCGACGCGGTCGGCCCGCGTACCTCGAAGTATCGCCGGACCGGCGTGACGATAATCCCACATGCAGGGCGCCAAGCTCGAATCAGTCGGGGTCGGACCGGTTCGACTCGACCCAAGTCAGAGCCTCGGAATGTGCCCGCCGGACGGTCGCCCCCACACGTTCGTCGCTCGTGTAGATGTTTTCACTACCCACCGCAGTCGTCACCCCGGTAACCGCCAGTTGGGTGTTGAGCTGCTCGTCACCTGAGACGATCACCAGCTTGCTGCCCACCGCGGCAAGTGAGTCGGCGTACCGGCTCAGGACGTCCATGAATGTGGAGCCGACATCGCTGCGTCCTCGCAGGCGGAGGATGACAACGGAATTCCGACCGGCTTCGGACACCGCCGGGAGCGCTTCCTCGAAGACCGGGGCGGCCGCGAAGAACAGGCTGCCGTAGGGTTGGAGAACTACTACCTCGTTGGGCTCGAGTTCCTCGGGCGGTTCCCGCTCGACGACGGTGCCGTCGGAGTCGATCGTCCACTGCTTGATCTTGACCTGATTCGACTGGCGAATGACGTAGAGGATCACCGAGATACCGACGCCGACCAGAACCGCGTTCTGGAGGGGGAAGATCATGGTCAAGACGAAGGTCACCCCGAGCACCACCGCCTGCGTCCCCCCGGTCTTCCACACGGAAACCAGGTCGTGGGGCTTCACGGTGCGGTAACCGACGACCATGAGGAGGCCGGCGATGGCCGGCATGGCGACCAGCCCCACCACGCCCCCGAAGACCAGGATGACCACTGCGATCACCACCCCGGCGATCAAGTTGGCTTGACGCGATTTGGCACCGGCCGCGGTCACCAGCGAGGTAGCCGACATCGAACCACCGACCGGCATCCCCTGGAAGAAGCCGGCTGCGATGTTGGCAGCCCCTTGACCGATGAAGTCCCGGGACGCCTCCGGATACGACCCATCGGGGTTGACGAAGTTGGCAGAGATCCCGGCGCCTTGGACCAGGCCGACGAACGCCAGGGCAAAGGCCGGCACGAGCAGGGCGGGCATACTGCGGAAGTCCGGGAGCAGAGGCAGGGGAAGCGCCCGGGGAACGTCGGCAATGTCGCGCAATTGCGCCACCCCGTCCATCCCGAAGANNGGGCTCAGCAGAGTATCCAGCGCCCGGAGAACTCGGTTGGCGCCTTCCGACTCGAATCCGGTGAAGCTGCCGAACTGGCCCAAGACGATATTGACCCCGACCGCGTTGATGAATCCGACCATCACCGCGTTGGAAACGAACCGGAGGACCGACCCGAGCTTGAGGAGTCCGGCCACCAGCATCACGATCCCGGTGAGGATCGCCAGGGTGAACAAGACACGATTTGGATCGTCTCCTTCGTGGACGATCGCAACGTCGGCCACGACGATTGCCATCGCCCCGGTGGCCTGCACCGTCATGAAGGCCGAGCTCGTCGTCAAGGCGCCGGTGAAGGTGCCCGTCATGTAGGCGTACAGGCCGTAGAGCGGGTTGACGCCGGCCAGCAAACCGCCGGCCAGGCCGTCGGGGACACTCTGCACGCCCAGGACGACACCGGCCACGGCGTCCTCGCGCAGCGTCGCACGTTGGAAGGGGAGCCGGAGTTTCACCACCGACCGGCCGAAGTCTCGGGTACCCAACCCATAACCGGAGAAATTCCTTCCTATCTTGCTCTGCGACGAGGGCCGACCGCTTCGCTCCGCGTCGGTCGCTCTACGGGCACGTCGCCCCAGGCTACAGGAGAGCCGTCTCGCTTGGTCCCGGAGACCCTTTCGTTCACCCTTACTGTCTTGCCAGCAGCCTGCGGGTCGTTGCCTCGTCGTCCTCGATCAGCTCACCGGACACGTCGATGGTGACCGAGTGGACCGTCCCCTCGAACACGAAGGGCGGTTCGTAGTCGGGGCAGACCGGCGCGCCCGGAGCCTCGCCCACGATCAGACCCGAAGTGAGGCCGATCGACAATGGGCTGGTGACCGGCACCTCCGCGGCGCCGACGAGGCGGCCGTCGATGTAGAGCTGGCCGGTACCGGAGGCGCCTCGTCCATTGGCGATATCGGGCGGGCCCGACACCTCGAACTCGAACCGGAGTGCATGGCGGCCTTCGGGCACGTCCTCGGTCGCGACGACGTACAGATAATCGCGGGCGACGTAGTTGTGGACCCACGTCAGCCGACCATCCTTGATGAACATGGCATAGCCGCCGTCGGTGCCACCCTGAGCGACGAGCACCCCGTCGCTTCCACCGGCGCTGATTTCCACGTCGGCGGTGATCGAATGAGGACGATTGAGCACGATGGCCGCGGCGTTGGTCGGCACCTTTTGCGTGCCCCGATAGTAGGTGTAGCTGGTGCGGCCGACTGCTATCTGAGGCCGCTCTTCGGCGAAGCGTGCCGTGCCGCGGCCGTCGACCGGCAGCACGTGGTACTTGCCGGCTTCGACGTACCACGTGCCGATCATGGCAATCAGGCGATCCCGGTTCTGCGCGGCGACATCGTGGTTCTCGGCGAAGTCCTGGTCGACGTGGTAGAGCTCCCATCCCTCGGCGTCCAGCTCGGTCAGTTTCTCTTTGGAGATCGGGTCGCCGAAGAACCCTCCCGACTCGGTGAACGAGGGCCCCGGCCAGGGACACACGGCCCGCCAGCCGTCGTGGTACAGCGACCGGTGGCCCATCATCTCGAAGTACTGCGTGCGGCGGCGCGACTCCGCGTCACCGGCGTCGAAGGTGTGGGCGAAGCTGATCCCCTCGATGGGCGACTGGGTCACACCCTTGATGGAAGCTGGGGCTTCGACTCCGAGGGCGTCGAGCACGGTAGGCACCATGTCGATGGCGTGGGCGTACTGGGTGCGCACCTCGCCCCGGGCCTCGATTCCGGCCGGCCAGTGCACGACAAACGGGTCGGAGATCCCGCCCCGGTAGGTCTCGCGCTTCCACCGCCGAAACGGCGTATTGCCCGCCCAGGTCCAACCCCAGGCGTAGTGGTTGAACGTGGTTGGTCCGCCGAGCGCATCGAGGGCCGCCAGGTTCTCTTCCANNCCGATGTGGTGGTCGGTGTGGGTGAGGAAGCCGGCGAAGACCTCCATCATCCGGGCATAGAGCCTGCGCTCCTCGGCGGAGAGTGAGCCCCATTCGGGCACGTCGGGATCATGGCGGGACAGCTCGGCATCCTGGGGTACGATGCCCAGTTCCTTCTGGCGCTCGAAGACTTTCTTCCGATAGGCCTCCCAGCCGTCGTCGAAGGCGCCCGCATAGCGGTCCGACCACTCCTTGGGAACGTGGTGCGGGGCGTGCATGGCGCCGGTGCAGAAGTACATGAAGAACGGTTTGTTGGGGGCCACTTGCTTCGAGTCGGCGATGAACGAAATGGCCTTGTCGACCAGATCCTCGGTGACGTGGTACCCCTCTTCCGGGGTCTTGGGCGGCTCGACCTGGTGGTTGTCGAACACCAGCTCGGGGTAGTACTGGTGAGTTTCACCGCCGAGGAAGCCGTAGTACCTCTCGAAGCCTCGTCCCAGCGGCCACCGGATGTACGGGCCGGCCGCCGAGATCTGATCAGCCGGGGTGAGATGCCATTTGCCGAGGGCGTAGGTGTTGTAGCCCTCGTCGAGCAGCATCTCCGAGAGGAACCCGTTCTCCAACGGGATGTTGCCGTTCGATCCCGGATAGCCGGTCGATCCCTCTGTGATGCAGGCCATGGCGTTCGAGTGGTGGTTGCGGCCGGTGAGGATGCAGGACCGGGTCGGAGAGCACAGCGCGGTGGTGTGCATGTTGTTGTACAGCAGGCCGCCGGCGGCCAGGCGGTCGAGGTTGGGAGTTTCGATGGGAGCGCCGTACGCGCCCAATTGCCCGAAGCCGGTGTCGTCGAGCACGATGAACAGAACGTTGGGTGAACCTTCTCGAGCCCGGTTTGGTTCGGGCCAGGCAGGTGATGATTCCTCGACGGTTCGTCCGATGACACCCGTGAAAGCCGATCCCGGCCGGTATTCGTTCATGGGCATNNCCGGCTACCACCCAAGCCCAGACCGGCACTTCGGCCGGCTCTGACACGGGTACGGAGTCTGAAGTGCCTTCGTCCCCCTCAGGAGCCGGTTCCTGCTCCCCCTCGGTCGAATCTCCGTCCTCGGGGGCCTCGGTCGGTTCCGGTGCGGTTGTGTCCGGTGCCTCGGTCGTCGCCGGAGCGTCCCCGGCAGCGGTCGTCGGTGTTCCGGTTCCGTCAGCGCTTGTGCAGCCGGCCAACGCCAGAACCACGGCCAGCAATGCGCCCGCCATGAGCCTTCCCGGCGCCTTCATTGCCATGCCTTCCCTCATCCCGTCTTCTCGAACCGTTCGGCGCCCCCTGCAGTTGCTCGCACCCGGCCCGGGGTTTGTAGCCGCCAGGCGGCGCAATCGATCTGATCACTCGCCCTCATCTGTACGCTCCTCTCGTTCCCCCACCCATGCCTGGGCGTCCTGCGTTGCCTTGGTGACCGTCTCGGTGAGCCACTCCGTAGCTCGATAGATGTTGTCTTGTCCAATGATGTCGGCGGCGCCGGTGGCTTTTAGCTGCTCGAGTATCCGCTCGCCGTCCGTGACCACCATCAGCTTGCTCCCGACCGCGTTGAGGGACTCTGCGTAGTCCTCCAAGACGTCGATGAACGTCAACCCGACGTCGCTCTTGCCGCGCAGCCTGATGATCACCACCGCGTTGACCGAGGTCTCGGTAACGGCGGGCAGTTCTTGCTCGAACACGGGCGCAGCGGCAAAGAACAGGCTCCCGTAAGGTTGCAACACGATCACGTCGTTGGCCGCAATCTCCTCCGGTGGTTCTTCTTCGCGGACCCTGCCCTCCTCGACGACCAGCCGCTTGGTCACCACCTGGTTTGCTTGCCGCACGATGTAGAGGATCATCGAGATCCCCACTCCGACGAGCACTGCGTACTGCAGCGGGATCAGCAAGGTCAGAATGAACGTCACGGTCATCACCGTCGCCTGGATTTGGCCGGTCTTGTAGGCGGCCATGATGTCGGCAGGTTTGACGGTCTCGATGCCGACGACGATCAGCAGGCCGGCCAGCGCCGGCATGGCGATGTACTCGACAACCCCTCCCAGAAGCAGCACCACGCCCATCATCACCAGCCCGGCGATGATCAGCGCCGCCCGGCTCTTGGCCCCTCCGGAGACCACGAGGGAGCTCGCCGACATCGAGCCGCCGACCGGCATCCCCTGGAAGATCCCGGAGACGACGTTGGCGGCCCCCTGACCGATGAAGTCCTGAGAGACATCGGACGTCGACCCGTCGGGATTGGGAAAACCAGCAGTGACGCCCGCTCCCTGGACCAGCCCGACGAAAGTCAATGAAAGGGCGGGGACGATCAAGGCCGGCATGTCGGCAAAGGATGGGAGGGTGATGAACGGCAGAGCCCGGGGCACCTCGGCGATGTTGCCCAGCAGCACGATCTCAATATCCAGCGCGTTGAAGACTGCCGCCAACCCCGACCCGGCGACGATCGCCACCACCATCCCCAGCGCCCGCAGGCGAGTCCGACGGAGGACGACGATGAGGGCGACGGTCACCAGGCCCACCGTGATGGTGGCGAGGTCGATTCGCCAGAAATGGAGGAGCAGATCCATCGCTCTGGATACCCGATTCGCCCCCTGTGCGTCGTAACCGGTGAAATCCCCCAACTGGCCGAGCACGATATTGACGCCGACTGCCGAGATGAAGCCGACCATCACCGAGTTGGGAACGTAACGCAACATCGTTCCCAGCTTCAAGATCCCGGCCACCAGCATGACCAGGCCGGTCAGGATCGACAAGGTGAACAACGCCCGCGCCGGGTCGTCACCGGAATGGACCAGGTCCACATCGGCGACGATGATCGCCATCGCCCCGGTGCCCTGGACCGCCATGAAGGCGGTGCTGGTGAACAAGGCCGCCGACATCGTCCCGAACATGTAGGCGTAGAGCCCGGCGACGGGGTTGACACCGGCCAGCAGGCCGCTGGCCAGACCGTCCGGAACGCTCTCCACTCCGAGAACGAGTCCGGCCATCCCGTCGTCCCGAAGCGTCTCTCGGTTGAAGAGCGACTTCAGATCGGGGAGCTTCATCGAGAGTACCGTCCGTCAGATCACCGAAGAGAAGTTGTGGATGGCATCTCCGAGCCGCCGCCGATCGGCTCCAAGATCATCGGCGGACCGCATCTCCGCCGCCCGCGCCTCATCGGCGGCATTCGCCGGCTGGGAGGGGTCGGCCTCGATCGCCAATCGGGCGCGGCGCGCCTCGGCCATCCGGTCCACCGACGCCCGCGTTCCGTTCAGATCGTTCGCCAACAGCGTGGCCAGTTGGGCCACCTGGGAATTGGGGACCATCGACTCGACGCGATAGAGCCCGTCCCGGGCTGCATTGAACCGGGCCGGCAACTGGTTCCAGGCCGCCTCGTAGGTCGGATCGGACGCCGCGGCTCCGACAGACGCTGCGTACAAGGCGTCACCTCGCGAGGTTGCCAATCCGACGGTCAACTCGTCGTGGAGCCACCGCGACTCGGCGTAGGCGGCGCGGGCGGTTTCCTGCCACTGCGGGGGCGACATCGGGGCCGGAGGGACCTGCGGTTGCGGCTGCTTGCTTCCCGATCGAGCGGCAAAATAGGAAACGAAACCGATCAGAATGATCCCCAGAAGGATGAACAGCCACAGGGGCACCTCATCGCCGCTCTCCGGCTCGGTGGCGGCCGGGGGCTCAGTGGCCGGAGGCTGGGTAGTGGCTGGAGGCTGAGTGGTGGCCGGGGGTTCGGTACCCTCCGGAGCCTCGGGCAGGGTAACGCCGCCTTCCGGCAGCGTTATGCCGGACTCGCCGTCGCAGGCGCCGGCCACCAGCGCCAGAACCATCAGCAGGAGTACCGCCCCCACGACTTTAGGGCGCGATTTCGTCGCATTCTTCTTCAACATCGACCGTCTCTTTCTCGTCGTCCTATCCCCGCAGGGCGTGAC
>DHIO01000048.1:4358-7081 GCA_002403855.1 Acidimicrobiia bacterium UBA4744 | reverse complement strand
GGCTGCCGGTGCTGCGGTGGCTTCCCGGCTATCGATCGGCGTGGCTCCGACCGGACCTCATCGCCGGACTCACCGTGGTGGCTCTGCTCGTCCCCGAGGGCATGGCCTACGCCCAACTGGCCGGCGTTCCCCCCGAGACGGCCTTCTACGCTGCCCCGGCCGGACTCATTCTCTATGCCCTGCTGGGGACCTCCCGGCAGCTCGTCGTTGCAGTGTCGTCGGCCGTGGCGGTGACGTCTGCCTCGATCATCGGGGAGCGAGCCGCCACCGGATCGGCCGAGTTCATCACCCTGACGGCGGCCCTGGCCCTCATCACCGGCCTGGTCATGGTGGTAGCCGGCTTACTGCGCTTCGGGCAGCTATCGCAATTCTTCTCGGAGTCCGTCCTCACCGGCTTCGTGTTCGGGCTGGCCCTCGTCATCGCCATCAAGCAACTCCCCAAGATGCTGGGACTCGAGTCCGGGGAAGGGAACTTCTTCCAGCGGCTGGTAGAACTCATCGAGGGCATCCCCGAAGCCCACGCCCGCACCGTGATCGTGGGACTGTCCAGCCTGGTGGTGATGCTGGTACTGGAACGATGGTTCGAGCGCATTCCCGCCGCGCTCGTCACGCTCGTCTACGGCATCGTTGTCTCCGCTCTCTTCGGCCTAGAGGAGCGCGGGGTCGAAGTCGTCGGGGACATCCCTTCCGGCCTGGCGGCTCCGGCGATACCCGACCTCGTGGCGGGCGACATCGGACTTCTGGTGGCCGGCGGTCTCGGACTGGGGCTGCTCGCCTTTGCCGAAGCAATCGGTCCGGCACGCCAGTTCGCCAGCAGGCACGTCTACCAGGTGGATCCCGATCAGGAGATGATCGCCATCGGGGCGGCCAACGCCGGCGCCGGGTTGTTCCAGGGGTTCGCCATCGGAGCCAGCTTATCCAAGTCGGCGGCCAACGACCGGGCCGGAGCCAGGACTCCGGTTTCGCTCGTGGTAGCCGCCCTGGCGACGATGGGGGTGGCCCTGTTCCTGACACCACTCTTCGCCCCACTCCCCGAAGCGACCCTCGGCGCCATTGTGGTCGTCGCCGTCTCCGGCATGGCCAACGTCCCGGAGATGCGCCGGCTGTGGTCGCTGCGCAAGGTGGACTTCGTCCTGGCGATGGGAGCCCTCACGGCCACGCTGCTTCTCGAGGCGTTGCTGGCCCTGGGCATCGCCGTCGCTATGTCGCTCCTGCTCCTCATTTGGCGGGTCAGCCGCCCCAACGTCAGCGAGTTGGGCCGCCTCGTCGGCGGAGATGCATTCGGGGACGTCGACCGCCATCCGGAGAGCCGAACGGTGCCGGGTCTGCTGCTCATTCGACCGAACTCCGAGTTGTTCTTCGCCAATGCCGCCGGCATGCGCTCTGCCATCGTGGGCCGGGTGCAGACGGCCGAACCTCCCGTGCAGGTCGTGCTCCTCGACCTGGAGATGACGTACGAACTGGACGTTCCGGGCGCCGATATGCTCAACGAGCTCAACGAGGATCTCGAACGGCTCGGCACCACCTTGATGCTGGCCCGGGTGCACGCAACAACCCGCGACATGCTCGATAGTGCCGGTATCACGGATGTCCTCGGACAGGAAGCGATCTTCAAACGGCTCCTCGACGGATTGATCAACTACCTCAGCGCAGAGGGCGCCGATTCCTCCGAAGCCGAGCTCGTGGCCGATTCGCTCCAGGCGGTTCTCGACGCGCTCGAAGACGAAGGCGACCTCGACGCAGCCGGTCACGTCGCCCGGCTCAGGGCACGGCTCGAAGAGCTCCAAGACAGGCTCCGCGAGTAGGCCCCGGCACGTCGGAAGTAGGACGGTCGTTTCCCGGGCGTATGATCAGGTTCTTCTGTCGAATCGAGCCTCGATGGTGGGTCCGACGTCTCAGGTCAGCTCTGGGGCGGTGGCGGGCTGGGGCGGTGCTGTTGTTCGGCGGCCAGACGTTCGGCGGCATCGGCCGTACGCTGTTGGGCGGCCGTCTGCTCGACCGCCAGCCGGGCGGCCACCCCTCCCATTGCCGCCTGCTGTTGAGCCGCTGCCTGCTGAGCCGCCGACGCTTGCGCCACTTCCCGGCGCCGCTGCTCCTCCTGAGCAACATAGAGCGCCGTGGACTGCTCTTCGGCGATCTTGCGATCGATGAAGTTGACGAGCGCTTGGACGGCCATGGCAATGATCCCGTAGACGATGATGGCGAAGAGGATCGAGAAGTCGATGATCGACTCGCCTCCGGCCGTTGCCGTCGGGAATATTCCCCGGAACGGCTCCATAGCGCGGTCGGCACTGCGGTAGACCCAGTCGACAAAACCCACCCCGGTGTTGGCGCCGAACAGCAACATGAAGAAGGCCAGGCTCAGGATGACGAGGATGAAGACGAAGTAGGCCCACACGAACCACACGAACCATCGCGAGAAGCGCAATCGCTTCACTGAGGATGAATCCTCGGGAAGTACCTTGTGAGTCATGACTGAGCCTCCATTGTTCGTCGTTGCGGCGGATGCTAGCGCNNGTCGTGATCCTCCTGGCGACGGCAACCGTCGTCTACCACGCCATCGAGGACTGGAGCTGGGTCGACTCGTTCTACTTCAGCACGGTAGCGGTCACCACGGTCGGGTTCGGAGACCTGGCACCATCGACGGACGCCTCGAAGCTCTTCACGGTCTTCTACATCCTCTCCGGAATCGCGGTGATCACCACCTATCTCAACGAGCGCTT
>DHIO01000048.1:1948-4314 GCA_002403855.1 Acidimicrobiia bacterium UBA4744 | reverse complement strand
CAGCTGAGCATCGATCTGGGAGTGACCCGGACCGAATTGCGCCGTCTGGGACTGACGGTAGAAGGAAAGGTCACCGGGGCGGACGTTGATCCCGGCATGGTGGCGCTGAACGAGAGCATCAAGGACGCCCGGGTAAAGCTGGCGGCAGCCCAAGAGGCGGCCGAGGAAAACTGGGCGTCGTTCAACAACGAGCTGGATGCGTCCCTCGACGCCTTGCGGGCCGACCTGGCCGGTAGCGAGGACTGAACAACCCCATCCCCAGAGGTACTTCCATGGACCATGAACCGGATGGAGGCGGCCGGCCGCGCAACGAAGGCGCTCCTGAAGACCCGACCGGATTACGTGCCGGGCCGGAAGGACCCTCTCCCCGAGTTCAGGACGTCATCGCCTGGCGGTTGATCTGGCGCGTGATCTTGGCGGTGGTAGCCACTCTGGCATTGGGTTGGATCCTGTACCGGATGCGCAGTCTGGTAGCGATGATGGTGATCGCCTTGTTCTTCAGTTTGGCGCTCGAGCCGGCGGTTCGCTGGCTCCATGAGCGGTACGGGTGGCGTCGAGGAGCGGCGGTGGGCGTCATCTATGCGGCCGGACTGGTGTTTCTGATAGTGATGGTGGTCGTTCTGATTCCGGGGATCGGCGATTTGGCCGATCAAGTCGGTCAGAGCGGCCCGGAGTGGGCGGCGTCGCTCAATTCGTGGACCGACGATACCTTCGGATTCGAGCTGGTCGACGAGGCGGCGGCGTTGACCGGCTCGGAGGGATTCGAGACGGCAGTGGGTGAATGGGGCGACCAAGCATTCGGGACGATCGGCGGGATCGCCTCGGCGGGGGCCGACTTCGTGTTCAGCGTGGTGACCATCGCCATGTTCACGTTCTACTTCGTGGCCGATTCCCGACGAATCACCCGCACCGTGTTGAGCTGGTTCCCGCCGGTTACCCAGCAGCGGTTGGCGTGGACTCTCGATGAGGCCATCGTCCAGACCGGCGGTTACTTCTACTCCCGAACGCTGTTGATTACCATCTGGGGGGTGGGGTATTTCACCACCATGGCACTGGTGGGGATGCCGGTCTCGCTGGCTCTTCCCCTGGCGGTGTTCGGGGGTTTTGTGACGGTGTTCATTCCCGTCTTCGGCATCTACCTGGGGTCGGCGGTTCCCATTCTCATTACCCTGGGTGTCGAAGGACCGACCGCCGCACTCATCCTGGGCGGCTTCGTGCTGGCCTTCAATCAGGTCGAGAACTTCTGGCTCAACCCCAAACTGAGCGCCGAAACCATGAACCTCACCGGCGGAACGGCCTTCGCTTCCGCCCTGGCCGGGGGGGCCATAGCCGGACCGGTCGGCGCCTTCCTGGCCCTCCCCACCGCCGCCCTGGTTTCCTCGGCCATAGGCAACTACGCCAAGACCTACGAGGTCACATACCGGACCGACGAAGACACCAACGAGTCGACCACACCCCCAACCGAATGATCGACACGCTCCGGGCGCCGGAGCAGAAACGTGCATGATTGAACCGCCCCACACCCCCAACGAGTGATCCGCGCTTGATCAGGTCCCCCGACAGGTTTCGCAACAAGCCGGCTATGGCGTAGTCTGCCAACATCCCAGTAGGTATCAGATGACCGCACCGGACACCCCACGCACCGTCACCATCACGAGGAAACAGGAGGTCTTCTTCTCCTGGATGTCGGACGTGCTCGTCTACACCGTCGTCCTCAATTTGTTCGTCGAGCACGTGGATGCCATCGTCATCGACTCTTTCACGATCTCCATCTTCACCGCGGCCCTACTCAAGGCCTTGCTCGACTTCGTGATGGGATTTGAGCACCGAGTCAGCCACTTCTTCCAGCAGCGCGAGGGAACGATCTACCGCGTACTCGGTATCGTGTCGATGTTCGCGATCCTCTTCTTTGGTAAATTCTTCATCCTCGAAGTTGTGGACATCGTGTTCGGCGATCACGTCGACCTGGGGCACTTCATCGAGATCGTGGTTCTGATCCTGGCACTGATGATCACCCGCGAGCTCGTCAACCGGATCTTCCTGTGGCTGGGCAAGACGCCCGAGCCGGAGTGAGACAGCCGGGACCAGAGTCCCCGCCCGCCCTACCCAGATGGATTCCTCCGGAGAGTTGGCAATTCCTCGAAGTTGAAGTCGGGTGCAACTCAGGTGGCCGGTTTCGGCCGCACGCGGTGGTGGTCGAGGCGGATGTAGTCGTCGATGCCATCGACCGCCGTCTCCACGTCGGCCCCGTCGACCACCACCAGCAGCGCCGTGCGCCCTGCGGCCAGTTCTTGATCGAGCCGGTCGAGGTAGTCGTCGGCGAGGCCGAGCTTGCGGAAGTGGCCGACGGCCGCTCCGGTGGCGGC
>DHIO01000048.1:1731-1873 GCA_002403855.1 Acidimicrobiia bacterium UBA4744 | reverse complement strand
ACCGGTTCGAGGTCGCCGGCGGACCCTGCATCGAGGTGAGTGAACCGTAGCAGCTTCACCCTCGAGACCCATGCCGGCCGGTTCGATCGAAAGTCGGGGCCGCGCAACCGGCCCGAAGCAGTCGCCACTGCTCACGCCCCGA
>DHIO01000048.1:849-1579 GCA_002403855.1 Acidimicrobiia bacterium UBA4744 | reverse complement strand
GCCGAAGCGGCCGGTGCAGTCGACGATGTCGTTGAGAGCGGCCGCAGCCTGGTGAGGTTGTTGGTCTTCGCCCTCATCGGGCTGGCCGTGGTTGCAGCGGTCGTGAAGCTGGTGATGGGTAGCCGTCAGACCGAGGCGCCGGCCNNACTCCGCTAGTTCGGCCGCCTCGAGCCGGCCCTCGCGGACGGCGCCGACAAAGGCTTCGTAGTCGGCGTCGTTTTGCCCGGCGTAGCGAACGGCGAAATCGCCCATCGCTTCGTCGAAGACCTCGCCCTTGCCGAGGTATCCGGTGATCGCCGCCGGATCGCCGGTGACGGCGTGGGCCCGAGCCAGAATTGCGCCGCACAAGTGTCCGTAGCGGAGAATGCCTCCGCTGGATCCCTTTTCGAGGTCCGCAGAACCTTTCCAGTCCTTGAGCTGGCGCCAGTAGTAGTCGCGACCCGACAGCGAGTCGCTCCACCCCAAGAAGATGTCGCTCGTGGCTTGCATGAGGCGTTGACCTTCGACGACCCGGCGGCCGTGATGCTCGTACGAAGACTCGGGAAGATGCTCCTCCAGCACCGAAGACCCGGCTTCCTTGATCTGGAGCAACAACACGTCGGATCGATTGCGGCCGAGGAACAGCCCTACCAAACATCGGGTGCCGACACTCCCCACACCGACCACCTTGACGGCGACATCGAGCAGTTGGTAGCGGTCGAGCAGTCTGCGCATCCGATCGTCGAGGCTG
>DHIO01000048.1:0-806 GCA_002403855.1 Acidimicrobiia bacterium UBA4744 | reverse complement strand
GCTTCGAGCCAGCCTCGTTCCGCCATCCTCGCCATGGTCTCGCGATAAGCCCGGGTCGCTTCAACCGCCAGCCGGCGGCAGACCTCGGAGTCGAACTCACGATGGCGACCGGCGATCGTCATGCTCGCCGCCAGCCGCTTCACGTCCCATTCGAATGGACCCGGAAGCGTTTCGTCGAAATCGTTCACATCGAACATCAACCTGCGCTCCGGAGAGGCGTACACGCCGAAGTTGGCCAGGTGGGCGTCCCCGCAGAGCTGCACCGTCAGGCCGGTGTCGGGCACGGCGCCGAGGTCGGCGGCCATGATCCTCGCCGAGCCGCGAAAGAAGGTGAACGGCGAAGCAACCATTCGCGCCCGGCGGACCGGGACCAGCCACGACAGGCGGTCGGCATTCTGGGCCTCGATGGTCTCCACCGGATCCGGCCGGGCGGGAGCGGGTGACCAGCTCCCGTGGCTCGACCGTGGGATTCTCTTGCGTACGGAACGACCCTGCGTTCGTGGGTCGGGATTGGTCATGGTCCCCCTGCGCTTCTCTTCGAGGATGGAACCCTACCCGGTTCGAACACGGCGGCGCGTTGGTGCCGGTAGGTGCCCGCCGATGCCGAACCGGGCGGGCCCGAGGAGCGAGGGCGGCCGAACTCTCTGGCCCGATCCTCGCTCGAGGTGAGCTCCGCAGGGTCCCGGACCTCGGGTTTGCCCGCTGTGAACGGTCTGACGCCGCAGGCGCCCCGGCTACTTCGACGGAGCGCCGGAGGCGGCGTCCCCGGCAGACAGAGACCGGAGGGACTAGCTGCCGACCCGGGA
>DHIO01000045.1 GCA_002403855.1 Acidimicrobiia bacterium UBA4744 | reverse complement strand
CCGGTGATGGCGATGAGGGTGACGAGCCGGGAGACGATGAGGGCGACGAACCCGGTGATGGTGATGAGGGCGATGAGCCCGGTGACGACGAAGGTGACGAGCCGGGAGATGGCGATGAGGGCGACGAGCNNGACACGCCCGAACCCGAACCGGAAGCCGGTGAGCCGGGGGACCAGGATGCCGTTCCTTCTACCGATGCCGGCCGGACCCCGCTCCCGCCGGAACCGGAATCAGAACCCGATGAACCGCTGGAACCAACCCGCCCGAACGAGCGAACCGTCAACCACCCGCCCCGGGTTCGGAATCTCGCCTTCACGGTTGCCGAAGATCAGAACCTTCGCATGGATCTGCTCAACGGAGCGTTCGATCCCGACGGTGACCGGCTGACACTGCGGTGGGTCACCCAAGGCGAGCACGGATCCACCTCGTTTGAGGAATCGGGTGCGGCCGTCTACCGGCCCGATCCCAACTTCTCGGGGCTCGATGAACTCGCCTATGAGATCTGCGACGCTCACAACCTGTGCGCTCAGGGCCTCATCGCGGTCACGGTGAACGCCGTGAACGACCTGATCCTGGCGGCCGCCCAGCCCACCTCCGGACAGGCCTACCGGGTCGTCGCCACCGGACCGAGGTTCGTGGACGGCGCGGTCGCCGCTGCGGTGGATGCCACCGCGGGTCTGGCCGTTCCCCTCGGCATGCTCACCCTTCTCACCGGNNGAAACCTGAAACCCGAAACCCGCAACCCGAAACCTGAAACCTGAAACCCGCTTACGTTCGCAGTTCTCGTTCCATCGCTTCCCAGCGCTGCTCCTCGGCGTACCAGCGGAACCAGATCACCGCGATGATCGCCCACAGGTAGAGCCCGCCGGCCAGTTTCATGATCAGGCCGGCCACCGTCTGGTCGGTGATGGTGTCGAACCCCCACAGCTTGGGGAAGGTCTCGTAGATGTCGTAGATGGGGGTCGTCCCGAACGTCAGGAACGAGGCGGGCACGGTGGGGATGATCGAATGGAGGAAGAGATAGAACGCCCGGGCCGGGGGAGGGATGCGCGGCACTGCCGGCAGCGGGCTGAGCACCGGCATCCACATGAAGATCGCCGAGATGAAGAACACCGCGTGGATCAGGAAATGGGCAACGTCGGAGGTGACCATCAGTTCGTTGACGGCCGGCCAGTGGATGCCCACCAGGATGATGCTGTAGAAGAAAAAGGCGGGGACCGGGCGGCTCAACCATTGCACGATGGGCAGCACTCGCGGGCTCCCCCCGATCAACTCCGCCAGCCAGCGAGGAGTGCCCAACAGCAGCATCGGCGGCACTACCAGCCCGATGATCAGATGCTCGATCATGTGGAAGGTGAACATCGATTCTTCCGCCAGGTCGTGGATCGGCCACCAGGCGGCCACGAAGAGGGCCGCTACGCCGCCGAAGAACCAGGCCATCTGCTTGGCGGTGGCCGGCGGGGTCCCGTCGGGCACCTGGTACGGGCCGATCCGCCGCACCGCGTACAGGTACCCGCCGGCCAGTGCCACGACCAGGATCAGCACGTCGTAGTGCGGGTTGAACGGGGCCACCTCGGTGAGGGGAAGGTAGGTCTGCGCGAGCACCGCGCTCATATGTTGGCCATGATGCCGAACGCCACCAGCACCACCGCGTAGATCATCAGCGCCAGTACGAACCCGCCCCCGAACAGGCGGGTGAGGAACCGCTTCTCGTACTTGAGGTGCATGTAGTAGCCGACCACCAGACCGAACTTGACGGCCGCCAGGACCAGCAGGGCCGGCACGACCAGGTCCCCGAAGAACGGTTCTGCGTAGAAGAGGCCCACCTCGATAGCGGTCAGCAGCCCCAGCAGCAAGGCTATCTGGACGTACTGGCGGGGGGTGGGGTGGTGATGTCCCTCGGCGGTGTGGACTTCCCGGGTTTCGGTGGGCTGATCCATGGGTGTTCTCCTAGGAGTCTGCTGAGTAATGCCGTTGTGTAGATCGGCGACCAGGCGCGCCGGTCGCCGGGCCGCAGGTTTCGACTGTACTGGCGAAGTACCGGCGAAACCGAGAACGCCGCGAGTGGTGATGCATGGTCGTCGAGATGCGTGACATGTATTGCTCAGCGGTCTCCTTTAGGGAATCAGGTAGACGACCGTGAAGATCACGATCCAGATGATGTCGACGAAGTGCCAGTACAAGCCGACCAGTTCCAGGTTTAGGCCCTTGGCCTCGGACAGCCCGCCCTGGCGGCGTGAGATCCCGAACAGCGACAGCAGCATGATGATCCCCACCAGCACGTGCGTGCCGTGGAAGCCGGTCAGCAGGTAGAAACCGGAGGCGGCGGCGTTGGTGCGCATCGTCATGCCTTCTTGCACGAACGTCGAGAACTCGTAGACCTGGCCGCCGATGAACACCATGCCGAGCATGGCGGTGGCCAGCAGCCAGGTACGAACGTTGGCCTGGTCTTTTCGGGTGAGGGCGTTGTGGGCCATCACCATGGTCAGGGAGCTCATCAGCAGCACGAACGAGGAGATCGAGGTGAACGGGATGTCGTAGAGGTCCCGCGGGTAGGGGGGCGGCATCCCCGCCCGGCCTTTGTACAGCAGGTAGGTGGAGATGAGGGCACCGAAGAACATGAACTCGGAGGCCAGGAAGCCCCACATCGCCAGTTTGCGGTTGTCGACTCCGAGGGTCTCGTGCTCGTCGGTGTGGGCGAGGTCGGCCATCAGTGCTCCTCCCCGTCCGTTTCCTCTTCGGCAGGTTCCTCGGCGGGTTCCTGGGCCCAGCCGATGAACGAGGTGGCCGTCCCCAGCACCCCGGCCGCCAGCAGGGCGATGCCCCAGGCGAACGAGTTGTAGACGATCCCGTAGCCGATCAGCATGATCGAGATCCCGATGAGGATCGGGAAGTACGACGGCGAAGGCAGGTGGATCGGCTTCTCGGGATTGTTGCCCCTGTATTCCAGATCGGCGACCAGGGTGCCGGCCTCCTCCCGGCGCACCGCCCGGCCCTCTTCGTCTTCTGAGTACTTGCGATGCCAGAAATCGTCGAGGGAGGTGACGGTGGGGATCTCGGCGAAGTTGTACTCGGGGGGTGGCGAAGGGATGGTCCATTCGAGCGTTCGGGCGTCCCACGGATCGATACCGGCTTCGGCGCCGCGCCGGCGGGAGACCGTCCAGTTCCACATGAAGATCAGGATGGAACCGGCGATGATGAACGCCCCGATGGTGACCGCCATGTTCCAGGGGCCCAGGTTCATGTCGGCGGCGTACTGCCAGGTGCGGCGGACCATGCCCTGCAGACCGAGCCAGTGCATGGGGGCGAAGGTCAGGTTGAAGCCGAGGAACATGAGCCAGAAATGCCACTTGCCGAGCCGCTCCGAGTACATCCGGCCGGTCAGTTTGGGGAACCAGTAGTAGAGCCCGGCGAAGATCCCGAAGATGGCGCCGCCGAACAGCACGTAGTGGAAGTGGGCGACGATGTAGTAGGTGTCGGTCTGCTGCCAGTCGGACGGGACGATCGAGTGGGTGACGCCCGACAGTCCGCCGATCGTGAACATCGCTACGAACCCGATGGCGAACAGCATCGGGGTGGTGAACTGCAATCGGCCCATCCACATGGTGCCCAGCCAGTTGAAGATCTTGATGCCGGTGGGGATGGCGATCGTCATGGTCGAGAGCCCGAAGGCGGCCTGGGCGACCGGACTGATCCCCGACGAGAACATGTGGTGGGCCCACACCCCGAACCCGAGGAACCCGATGGCGGCTCCGGCGAACACCACCGCCGCGTACCCGAACAGCGGTTTGCGGCTGAAGACCGGCAGCACTTCGGACACGATGCCCATGGCGGGGAGGATCAGGATGTACACCTCGGGATGGCCGAACAGCCAGAAGAGATGCTGCCAGAGGATCGGGTCGCCGCCGTTGGCGGTCTGGAAGAACTGAGAACCGAACTGACGGTCGAAGGTGATCATGAACAGCGCCACGGCGATGATCGGGATCGAGAACATCAGCAGGAAGTTGACGACCAGCGACATCCACGCGAACACCGGCATCCGCAGCAGGCGCATGCCTTTGGCCCGCAGGTTGAAGATGGTGGTGATCAGGTTGACCGACGACATCAGCGAAGCGAGACCGATGATCTGCAGACCGATCGACCAGTAGTCGAGCACCGTGCCGGGGGAGAACTGCGGTTCGGTGTTGGGGGCGTACCCGAACCAGCCGCCGTTGGGTGCCGATCCCAGCCGGCTGGCCTCCTCGGCCAGGAACCCGCCTTCGGGGGCTCCGGTGGTTCCGAACAGGAACGTCGAGTACAGGAAGATCCCGCCGAAGAGGAAGATCCAGAAGCTGAGTGCGTTGAGGCGGGGGAAGGCGACGTCCCGGGCGCCGATCATCAGCGGCAGCAGGTAGTTCATGAAGGCGGCGCTCATCGGCATCACTACCAGGAACACCATCGTGGTGCCGTGCATGGTGAACATGGCGTTGTACTCGGCCTGGGAGAGGATCTGACCCTCCGGTCCGGCCAGCTGGAGTCGCAGCAGCAGGGCCTCCAGCCCGCCCATGATCAGGAAGAAGAAGGCGGTGTAGCCGTACATGATGCCGATCTTCTTGTGGTCGATCGTGGTCACCCAGCCCCAGAAACCCGAGGTGGTCTTCGGCCGGCGGAAGATGGTGGTGGCTGCGGTCACTCGAGTGTCTCCAGGTAGGCAACGAGGGCGGTGATTTGATCGTCGGTCAGTCCCAGGTTGGGCATGAACGAGCCGGACTTCATCGCCGGCGGGTTTTCCAGCCAATCCCGCAGGTTTTCCGTCGTCCGCTCGAAGCTGGCCCCGGCGAACATGGTGCGGGCGGCGAAGTGGGTCAGGTCGGGGGCGGGCGGCTGGCGGGAGACGTCCTCCCAGACGCCTTCGATGACGTGGCAGCGGGTGCAGCCGGCGTTGAGGAAGGTGGCCTGCCCTTCGGCGGCGAGCGACCCTTCGGCCGGTTCGACGGCCGGTTGCTGCTGTTCGGCGACCCACCGGTCCCACCCGGCGTCGTCGACGGCGATCACCCGGGCCCGCATCAGGGCGTGGGAGAGACCGCAGAACTCGGCGCACTGGCCCAGGTACTCACCGGGCTGGTCGGCTTCGATCGTCAGGAAGGTCTCCTGGCCGGANNGATACCGTTTGCCGGCCAGCTGCGGAACCCAGAAGTTGTGGAGCACGTCCTCGGAGGTGAGCAACAACTCGACGGGCCGGCCGGCCGGGATCACCAGCGTGTTGGCGGTCGTGATGTCCTGATCGGGGTAGACGTACTCGAACCACCACTGGTGGCCGATCACCTCGATCTGCAGGGCGTTGTCGGGCCGGTCGGTGAGGTCGAAGACCGTCTGGACGGTCGGCACGGCGATCCCGGCGAGGATCAGGGCGGGGATGGCGGTCCACATCACCTCGAGCTTGTTGTTGCCGTGGATCTGCTTGGGCTCCTTGCGGCCTTTTCGGTCGCGGAACACGACGACGGTGATGAGGATGGCGCCCTGCACGAGCACGAAGATGACGACGGCGATCCAGAAGACCAGCCACCACAGGCTGTCGATCCGCTCGGCGACCGGTCCGGCCGGTTCCAGAGAATCCATCGGGGAATCCTGGATGCAGGCACTGAGCAGCACGAGCAGCAACAAAGGGGAGAACCGGAGCCATCGGGGGCGCCGCGTGCGGTTGATCGTGCAGTCCTTTCCTCGAACGGTCGACGTACTGGCTCGGGGACCGTGGGAGGAAACTGAGGCCCACACCAAGCTCCACCCCGAGTGGGGCAGCACTATAAGGTCCTCCCGGGCGGGTTTCAACAGCTTTTGCGCTCCGGGCTGCAAGCTTTGAGCGGCGAGCTGCGGGCCTGCCTGCTCCTTGCCGTTTGGCGCCGGGGGAGGCACCGTCCCGTGATCCCTTTTGGGATTCCCTGCCCTCTCGCAGCGGTAACCTACGGGTCCGTGGACGAACCGACCCCGATCCAGGTGACGATCACCGATCCCCATGCGGCTCCGCCCAGCGGATGGGCCGGGTTGGGGGCGTACGTGGCGCTCACCAAACCGCGGATCATCGAGCTGCTCCTCATCACCACCGTGCCGGCCATGGTGCTGGCGGAAGGGGGCTGGCCGGGCACCTGGCTGGTGATCGCCACCCTGATCGGCGGCACCCTCTCCGCCGGCGGGGCCAACGCCATCAACAACTACTTCGACCGCGACATCGACGTGGTGATGCGCCGCACCTCCCGCCGCCCGCTCCCCAGGGATGCGGTCCCGCCCGCCCATGCTCTCTGGTTCGGGATCGCCCTGGGGGTGATCGGGTTCGGGTGGCTGTGGCTGTTCGTCAACCTGCCCGCGGCGCTGCTGGCCACCGGGGCTCTGCTCTTCTACGTGTTCGTCTACACGATGGCGCTCAAGCGCAGCACCCCGCAGAACATCGTCATCGGGGGAGCGGCCGGGGCGGCCCCGGTGCTGGTCGGATGGGCGGCCGTCACCGGGGGTCTGGATCCGGCGGCCTGGGTCCTGTTCGGGATCGTGTTCTGCTGGACGCCGCCCCACTTCTGGTCGCTGGCGATGCGCTACAAGGACGACTACGCCGGTGCCGGGGTGCCGATGCTGCCGGTGGTGGTCGGTGAGCGGCGCACCACCTGGTACATCCTCGGCTACTCGTTGTTGTTGACGGCGGTGAGCCTGCTGCTGTGGCCGGTGGCCCCCACCGGCGTGCTCTATCCGATCGCCGCCTTGATCCTCGGGGTGCTGTTCGTCGTCGAGGCGGCCCGGCTGATCCGCAGCCCGGAACGCTCGATGGCCCTCTTCCGTTACTCGACGATCTACCTGGCGGTCCTGTTCGCCATGATCTGGGTGGACACGGCGGTGGGCTGAACCCCAGGCAAGCGGTCCTGGTTGGCATGTCGACGGTCGGTCGTCCGGCTCGATCCGGACAGTCTCGGGTTGTCGGAATGTTGGGTCCCTACGCGGCCGGCACGCTGCGATAGGTGCCCTCCCGCGCCGGATCCGTTGGCCTCTATCCGCCGTGCTGCTGCTGCCATATGCTTGAAATTGTGAGCCGGGAGGATGTCATGACACTGGTACCGGATTTCGAGTTTGGTCTGTGGAACGCCTGGATCATCATCGTGGCTTCCCTGGTTGCGGGGTTCCTCCCGTTGATGGTGTGGGGCAACAAGCCGGAAGCCAGGATGGAGGGTGAGCCGGACTTCAAGGACACCGGCCCGGCCTACCGGATTGGGATGCTCCTCACGCATGCGGTGCTCATGCCGGCCACGCTGCTCTACGGCTTCTTCGTTCCGCTGGAGAGGGGCAACTGGTGGCTCTACTCGGGGCTGATCGTGAGCGGCATCGGCATCATCATGATGCTGACCGCCTCGGTCACGTTCGCCACGGCTCCCCTCGGTGAGCCGATGACGCACGGCGTCTACTCGATCTCGAGAAACCCGATGTACCTGGCTTCATTCCTCGTNNGAACGCGTCATGGTCGCCAAGTACGGCGCCGCCTACGAGGAGTACATGCGCCGTACCCCGCGGTGGATCGGGCTGCCCCGAGCCAGCCAACCGGTCGGCGTCTAGTGCCGGTCGGTTGCCGCTCTCCGACGGGCGGGTGGACCGTGGAGCTACGCCGGCGGCAGCACGCGCTTGGGGGGCGGCTCGGGCCCCAGGGACCGGACCGGCCCCGGCTTGGAGAAGCCCTCCTCGACGAGGCGGTCGACGGCTTTCCGTCACCTCCAGGAGCTTTCGCCTCTCGTGACCATCGCCCCTAGCCCGTCCGTGCCGGCTGCCTGATACTGGGAGGACGACCCGGGCGTCGCCCTACGGGAGGAACGATGATCCGTCGAGCTTTCATGCTGGTGGCCCTGGTCGCACTGCTGGCGCCGCCGGCCGGAGCCCAGGAGACGGCACCGCTCTCCGACCTCGAATGGATCCGCACCGGCGGTCCCCTCGGCGGCCTCGGTTACGACGTGCGGATGCGGCCCGACGCTCCGGACACGATGCTCGTCACCGACGCCTGGGCCGGCATGTTCATGAGTACCGATGCGGGCGCCTCCTGGTTCCCCGCCAACGACGGCATCACCACCCGGACCGGTCCGAGCGGCGACGCCATCCCGGTGTTTTGCACGACGATCGATCCGTCTGATCCCGACATCGTGTGGGCCGGGACGCAGAACGTCCGTGGCATCTTCCGGTCGGAGGATGGCGGCTACTCCTGGGCGCAACGCGACAGCGGCGTTGTGGAAAACGAAGGCATCACATTCCGCGGCTTCGCCGTCGATCCCGGCGACTCCGATGTCGTGTGGGCGGCTGCGGAGATCTCGTCGTGGGCCGGCGGGAGGCCGGAACGTCCCGGGCGCGGGTTCGACATGGTCGAAGGCGTCGTGTACAAGACCACCAACGGAGGCGCCGGTTGGTCCCCGGTGTGGCGGGGCGACAACCTCGCCCGCTACATCTGGATCGACCCGACCGCTCCGGACACCGTGTACGTGTCGACCGGGATCTTCGACCGGGAAGCGGCCAACTCCGACCCGGGGCTCGGGACCCCCGGCGGCGAGGGCGTTCTCAAGACCACCGACGGCGGGGTCACCTGGCGCAACACGAACGATGGCCTCGACAACCTCTACATCGGCAGCCTGTTCATGCATCCGGAGGACCCGCAAACCCTGCTCGCCGCCGCCGGGTCCAACGTCTACTACGGCGGGACCGGCGTGTACCTCACCACGGACGGAGCGGAGACCTGGACACCGGTCCTCCGTGATCCCGTCGAGGAGATAGAGGGGTTTCATTCCGTCGAGTTCGCCCTCGCCGATCCCAATATCGCCTACGCCGCCTCGAGCGCCCGGGTGTACCGCAGCGAAGACAGAGGACGAACCTGGAGGGCGATGACGCCGCCGGAGTCTGCCTGGGGTGACCCCCCGGTGCGGGGCGGTTTCCCCATCGACCTGCAGGTCGATCCCCGTGATCCGGACCGGCTGTTCATCAACGCCTACGGCGGCGGCAACTTCCTCAGCACCGATGCCGGCCGGACCTGGACGATGGCCAGCACCGGCTACACGGGAGCCCAAACCCGGGGAATCGGCGTGGATCCCGATCACCCGGGACGGGTGTGGGTGACCGGGCGCTCCGGTCTGTTCGTTTCCACCGACGGCGGCGGCACCTGGACCGGCCAATCGCCGTTCGACCCGTGGCCGACGTTCGAAGGCATGGCGTTCGCCATCGCGTCGGACGGAACCATGCTGGAGGCCGACAACGTCGAGCGCGGCATCGCCTTCGGGAGCGGAGAGGAATGGGACTACCGCAGCCTTGCCCTGCCGTCCGGGCAGGCGGTCAGGTCCCTCGCTTTCGCTCCGTCGCAGCCCGGCATCGCCTACGCCGGAGTCGGGGCATTCTTCACCCCGAGTTACTTCGACGACATGATCGCCGGCGGCGGCATCTACCGGACGGACGACGGCGGCCGCAGGTGGAGCCCGGCCGTCGACGACCTGGCGGCGGCGGCCCACGTCTCGGGCCTGGCGGTCGATCCGTTCGACCCCGACCGGGTCTTTGCCGCCACCGTCAACCAAGGCCTGCTCCGTTCCGAAGACGCCGGTGCCGGTTGGAAGACGGTGAGCAGTCGGAACGACATCGCCGTCTACGCCGTGGCGATCCATCCCACCGATCCCGGGATCGTGCTGTCCGGGTCGCGGGGGATCTTCCGCAGCGTCGACGGCGGCGAAACCTTCGAGCGGATCTCCGCCGGCATAGCTCCCGAGTCGGCCTTCGTCGACTTCGTCTTCGATCCCGAGCACTCCGACATCGTCTATGCCGCCGACATCGGCAGCGGCGTGTATCGCTCCGACGACGCCGGGCTCTCCTGGCAGGCCATCAACACGGGCCTGCGCACCCGGGCCGTCAACGCTCTTGCCATTTCGAGGGATGGCCTCCACCTCTACGCCGCAACCGAGGGCGAGGGCGTCTACCGGCTCGATCTGTCCGGTAATCCCCCGGCCGAGGCGCCCATCGCCGCGCCCACGACCACAACGACGACACCACCTCCGGAGCCGCTACCCCCGACCACACAGTCCCCGACGACGGCGGCAACGGCATCGTCCCCGGCGGCATCGGCCCCCGCCGGCGACGACGGAAGCCCCTGGATCCTGTGGGCAGGTGGGGCCACGCTTCTGGCCGCCCTCGCTCTCGTGGGCAGACGGCGGCGTCGTTCCAGACGGTCCGGATGAGAAGGCCGACCCTGCCGCTGGTCGGCCTGGTGGTCGCCGCATCGATGCTCGCTACCTGCGCCTCGGATGACACCATCAGGGGCGTCGTCAGGACCGAGGACGGGACGCCGGTTGCCGGCGCAACGGTCCGCGTGCAGGCCACCGAGGTCTTCGTCCTCTCCGATGCGACCGGGTCGTTCTCCCTCGACGCCCCAACGCCGGTACGTTTGAGCGCCTCCGCTCCCGGCTACTACATCGCCGGCGGCGAAGAACACCGGCCCGGGGACGAGGTGGAGTTCTCCCTCCATCCGATCCCGGCCACCGACAACCCCGGCTACGAGTGGCTCACGGTGGGTGCCGCCGGCACCGGCGAAGACCAAGGTTGCGCAGCATGCCATGCCGGGGCGGGCACCGACCTCGGGTTCACCCTCCCGGTCGATGAATGGCAGCGAGACGCCCACGGCCGTTCGGCCCGCAATCCCCGATTCCTCACGATGTATCTGGGAACGGATGTCGGAGGTCGACCCAGCCCGCCGACCCGGTACGTCACCAACCGGGACTACGGCCTCGTCCCGCTGCCGCCCGATCCCGGACGGCCCTACTACGGGCCGGGATACAAGCTCGACTTCCCGGACACCGCCGGCAACTGCGGCGCTTGCCACGTCCCGGTNNGAGGGCATCACGTGCGATTTCTGCCATAAGGTCTGGGAGGTCGACCTCGACCCCGAGACCGCCATGCCGTTCCCCAACCGTCCGGGCGTTCTCTCGATCGAGCTCCGCCGGCCGCCGGAAGGCCATCAGTTCTTCGCCGGGCCGTTCGACGACGTGGCCCCGGGCGAGGACGTCCATTCGCCGCTCCAGACCGAAAGCGCCTACTGCGCCCCGTGCCACTTCGCCGTGTTCTGGGACACGGTGGTCTACGACTCCTACGGCGAGTGGCTGCGCAGTCCCTACAGCGACCCGGAAACGGGACAGACGTGTCAGGACTGCCACATGCCGGCGACCGGCGCTACCCACTTCGTCCCGCCGGAGGCCGGCGGCCTGGCCCGTGATCCGGACACGATCCGCACCCATCTCATGCCGGGGGCGAGCGACGAGGAGCTGCTGCGCAATGCCGTTGCCCTCACCGCCGAATTGGTTCTGGGCCCCGATCGGATCGAGGTCGTCGTCACGATCACCAACGACCGGACCGGCCACCACGTCCCCACCGATTCGCCGCTGCGCCATCTCATCCTCCTCGTCGACGCCGTCGATGCCTCCGGCGCCCGACTGGAGCAGCTGGCCGGCCCAACGGTGCCGGCCTGGGGCGGCCTCGGCGACCCGACCACCGGGCACTATTCCGGTCTCCCGGGAACCGCCTATGCCAAGGTCCTCGAAGAACTGTGGACCGAGGTCTCGCCGACCGGGGCGTACTGGAATCCGACCCGGGTCCTCTCCGACAACCGGATCGCCGCAGGCGCGGCCGACACGACCCGCTACGAGTTCGCGGTTCCTGCCGCCGGTGCCGCGACGATCGAAGTGACGTTGCTGTTTCGCCGGGCCTACCTCGATCTCATGGAGCAGAAGGGGTGGGACGTCCCCGACATCGAAATGGCCCGAGTCGTACTCGACTCGGGGCCCTGAGATTGGGCCCATCCGAAAGTGCGGAACCCTTACGGTCACCCGCCGAGCGTTGAGCCACCTCCTCGAGACCGGCCGGGCTCCCGNNCCGCAACCTACGCCGCGTGGGCGGCGGCGTCCGGGATCAGCCCCCGGATCATCTTCCGTCCCAGGGTGGCGGCCAGGGTGCCCAACCCGACCGACACCAGCGCCAGCCCGATGTGCACCAGCCGGAACGCCACGGTCTCGTCGGCGGACCCTACCCGCTCGACGATTTCCGGCAGCCAGGAGATGGCCATCCACACCCCGAAGGCCAGCAGCACGTAGCCGGCGGCCCGGGGGGCGGTCAACCGTTGCAGCACGCACGCCGCTCCGATCCACAGGAGCGCCGCCGCGAATGCCAGCGATATGACGATCCGGCTCCACACCACCGCCGAGCCGGCCTCGGCGCCGTCGAGGTTCACGATGCGGGTGATCCACACGAAGCCGGTCCAGGCGGCGACCGCCAGTACGATCCAGCCGATGCGACGCGAAAGGGAAGTGATGTGCTCTTCCATGACAATCAGTAGGGGATATTGCACGCACAGGGCGCGTCTATTGGTAGCGCGCTAAGGGTGGTTTTTCCAAACCGGCCCTTGCATATTTCACAACCGCACGTAGAATCCTCTGCCACATGAAGACCTATCCGACCGCCTGCGCCTGTTGTTGTACGACGGTGTCGTGCGGGGAGGGTCGCGTCTAGGCCTACAGACCAACCACCAACCCAGGTCATTCAGGACCCGCACCGGCATCACCACCGGAGCGGGTTTTTCTTATGCCGAGGAGTACCGATGATCAGCCGATTGGACACACCACCACAACTCAGAACCGACCGGGCGGCTCAGCGCTACGACGACATCCGCGAGCTGCTCCCCGATGCCGACCACCCCACCCCGCTGGTTCGCGTGAAGAGGGCGGCGCCCGGCACCACCCTCTACCTGAAGCTGGAGTGGCTCAACCCGTTCGGGTCGATCAAGGACCGGGCCGCCGCCTACCTGCTCGACGGATTGCGGNNGCCCTGGCCCGCTCCCTGGCCGCCAGCGAAGGCGGCACCCGCTACGTGATGCCCAACCAGTACGAGAACCCCGACAACGTGGCGGCCCACTACGAGACCACCGGCCCGGAGATCTGGCGGCAGACCGAAGGGCGGGTGGGGGCCTTCTTCGCCGGGTTCGGGACCTGCGGCACCCTCACCGGGGTGGGCCGCTACCTCAAGGAGCAGGACCCCACCGTCAAGATCGTGGCGATCGAGCCGCAGCCGGGCCACCGCCTGCCGGGGCTCAAATCGTTCCGGGAAGCCAAGGAGCCGGGGATCCTCGACTGGTCGGTCATAGACGATGTGGTGCGGGTCGACGACGAGCCGGCCTACGAGGTGACCAAGCGGCTGTGGAGGGAGGAAGCGCTGATGGTCGGCCCCTCCACCGGGGCGATCGTCCACGCCGCCGCCCGCTACGGCCTCGACCCGGACGAGATCGCGGTGGGCGTGTCTCCCGATTCGGGGCTCAAGTACACCAGCTACTTCGCAGAACTGCTGGGCGACGACGGCATCCCCCGGGTGTGAGAAAGGAACCGACATGTCCACCGACATCAACGTGACCGAGTCCCTCGACACCTCCGGGTTGCTGTGCCCGCTGCCCGTCTACAAGGCGGCCCTGGCGCTCGAGCAGCTCGAAGCCGGCCAGGTGCTGGAGCTGACCTGCACCGACCCCGGCTCGCTGGAGGACATCCCGGCGATGGCCCGCCAGCGGGGCGACACCCTGCTGCGGACCGACGAACGGGGCGCCACCCAGGTGTTCTGGATCGAGAAGGGGGCCACCTGATGACCGCCCAACCGATGGTCGAGCCGATCGCCGAGGCCCCGCCCCGCCGCAAGCGGCTGGCGCTGGTCGCCTCCAAAGGCACGCTCGACCAGGCCTACCCGCCCCTGATCCTGGCCACCACCGCCGCCAGCCTCGGCTGGGAGGTGGGCATCTACTTCACGTTCTACGGCCTGGACATCCTCCACCGGGAGCGTCTCGAGAAGCTGAAGATGGCGTCGCTGGCCAACCCTTCCGGACCCATCCAGGTGCCCAACCTGTTGGGGGCCCTGCCGGGAGCGACCGCCGCCGCCACCCCGGTGATGAAGAAGTGGATGGGCGACGCCCGCATGCCCGACGTTCCCGCCTTCATC
>DHIO01000036.1 GCA_002403855.1 Acidimicrobiia bacterium UBA4744 | reverse complement strand
AAGCACAGACCTGAATCTGTGCCCTCAATTCCAATTGGTAGCGGGGGTTGGATTTTAACCAACGACCTTCGGGTTATGAGCCCGACGAGCTACCAGACTGCTCCACCCCGCGTCGTGTGCATCAAGTGTACGACGGCTCCGGAACTACCGCAACGGGCCCCTCAGGGAACCGATCCAACGTGCCGATCGTCTGAGAGACATGCGGAGACGGATCATCGTCACGGCCCTCGTTCTCCTGTTGGGCGCCTGCGCGCCCGGTTTCGATGGCACGCCTGTTGCTACGACAACCACGGCACCCGTCGGCTCTCCCCAAGCGGAATTCGAAGCCGCCCGCACGCTGTGGGCTTCGGCCGGGCCCGACGACTACACCTTCGAGTTCATCGACGATTGCGGAGAGTGCCTTCCCGCCCGGCGAAACCCCCGCCGGGTCGCAGTGCTGGACGGAACCGTGCTGGCCGTCGACAGCGAGAATCTCCTCACCGTCGAAGAGGTCTTCGCTTCGATCGGGCAAGCTCTCGACGAAGGCCGTGACGTGCAGGTGACCTACGACCCCCAAACCGGAGCCCCGGTCGACGTGCAGATCGATATGGACATGCGCCCCGTCGACGGCGGAACCCACTGGGTCTTCACCGACTTCACCGAATTCCAACCGGTCGGCTCGGCGGCCGAATTGCTGGAAGCCCGGAGAAGCTGGGAAGCGCTACAGCTCGACGACTACCAGTTCGTGATGAGGGTGGACTGTGGCGGCTGCACCGAGCAGGGCGCCTTCGACGTCAAGGTTGTCGACGATCGGATCGTTGAGGTGGCTCGCCTCGACCGGCCGGGCGAGTTCAACAATGTCACTCCGGTGACGATCGATCGAACCTTCGACGACTTCGAGGAGTGGTTCACGGATCGGGAAGCTCTGATCGCCCAAGGGATCCTCGAGGTCGAGATCCGGGTGGATCCGATCATGGGTTATCCCCGCTGGGTCTACGTCGAAGCCGAGAATCCGGCCGACTCGACCGAGGTGTTCACGGGAATCGTCACTATGGATCTGGTTTCACCTTATGTGCCGGATGATTCGCCGGATTCCGGCGACCTGATCGCCCTGCAGGAAGCCCGCAACCTGTGGGAGTTCACCGCCATCGCCGACTACCGATACACGATGACCGTCCATTGCCCGTGCCCCGAGGAGTTCACCGGCCCGTTCGAGATCACCGTCCGCGACCAACAGGTAGCCTCAGCCACCTGGAAAGGCAACCCGCTCGGGCCGGAGCAGGGCCCCGTCTACACGATCGAGCAAGTCTTCGACCTGATCCAGAAGACCATCGAAGGGGGCAAGGACGTCGAGGTGGTCTACGACCCGGAATCCGGATACCCGGCGAACGTGGTGCTCGACGTCGAAGCCGTCGCAGTCGACGGGGGCCTGGCCTTCTCCATAAGCAACCTCCAGCCGCTGGGCGAGCCGGGCATCGTGGCCGGCCGGGTCCTGGCCGGGCCGACCTGTCCGGTCCAACAGGACCCACCCGATCCCGCCTGTGCCGACCGACCGGTCAACGGTGCCGTCCTGGTGGTTGTCGACGAGACCGGTATGGAGGTTGCCCGGGTCACCTCAAACCCGGATGGCTTCTTCGAGATCTCGCTCGAACCGGGCACCTACCGGATCGAGCCCCGGCCCGTAGAAGGCCTGCTCGGTACCGCACCACCCTTCGAGCTGGATGTCATCTCCGGATTCAGCGACCAGGTAACCGTGTCCTACGACACCGGAATCCGCTGATCCCCGGGGTTGCCCGGACCGTCGGAAGTGTCGGTGGGCACCCTATGACGAATGCCCGGCGCCCGGCCGGGGTTAGGGAACTACGACCTGTGCGACGACGCCGCCTTGCCCGAACTTGCGTGAGAAACCCTCGCATACCGCCGGGAACTCACGCAAGAACCGGGGGTGGTCAGCTCTCGGTGAGTTCGGCGAGCAACTCCATCGCCCGGTCGATCAGTTGCCGGGCTTCCGAGATCTTCTGCTGGTAGAGACCCAGATCCCCCGCCTGGAGGGCGGCGTCGGCGTCGGCGAAGGCCTGATCGGCACGCTGCAGCAGCTCCTCGATGTCACCGCTCACATCCACCTCGCCCGGTTCGGTGGGTGCGACTTCACCCCCGAAGATCTCCGCCAGGGCCTGGTCGAGGGTCTCGCGCATCGTGATCCGGTCGTTGTAGACCACGACCACCTGCTTGAACTCGGGGAGGGGGTCCTGCTGGCCCTGCAGGTAGATGGGCTGGAAATACACCACCGATTCCTCGATCGGCACCACCAGCAGATTCCCCTGTATGACGTTCGAGCCCTGCTGGTTCCAGAGCGTGAACTGCGCAGAGATCTCGGGATTCTGGTTGATGCGAGCGCCAACCTGAGCCGGCCCGTCGACGAAGGCGGTCCGGGGCAGGCGATAGTCGATGATCTGTCCGTAGTCCTCGGGGCCGCTCTTGGCCACCATGAACGATGCCATGTTGGGGCGGTCGACCGGGTTGAACGGCTGCAGGATCAGATACGACAGCTCTTCTTCTTCGGGGAGCGTCATCAGCAGGTAGTACGGGGTGATCGGCTTGAAGTCCGCCTCGAACGCCCTCCCCCGCAGCACCTCCTCGCGTTGAGCGTTGGAAGGATCGCGGGGAATCTCCCAGGCGTCCTCTTCCTGATAGAACGTCGCCTCCTCGGTCATGTGGTAGAGGGCGTACATGTCACTCTGCACCCGGTACATGTCTTCGGGGAAACGCAGGTGCTCGATCAGCTGCGTCGACATCGTGGACCCGTCTACGAACAGGTCGGGGAAGATGTTCCGGTAGGCCGTAATCAAGGGATCCGTCGAGTCGACGACATAGAACGTCATGGTCCCGTCGTAGGCATCGACGGTGGCCTTGACCGAGTTGCGGATGTAATTGAAGAAGTTGGGAAGTGTTCCCTCCCCGGTGCCCAAACGGAAGAATTCGGCCGGTGCCGCGTATGGATAGCGGTCGGAGACGGTGTACATATCGACGACCCATACCAGCCGCCCTTCGAGGATGACCATGTACGGATCGTTGTCGGCGTAGAGGAACGGGGCGGCCTTGCGGAGCCGGTTGGTCACGTTGCGCTCCATGAGCACCCGGCTGTCTGCCGTCAACTGGTTGGAGATCAAGGTGTTGAGATCGCTGTAGCGAAGAGCGAACGCCGCCCGCCGGAAGATGCTGCCCATTTCGACCCCACCGGCACCGTCGTAGTTGTTGTAGGACACCGACTGTCCTTCGGCGGTGAGCGGAAAATCGACCTCCTGCTGCTGGGATCCGACGATCACGAACCGATCGCTGCTGTAGCTCTCGCCGAAGTAGACCCGGGCCTGCTCGTCGATTGCCAGGCTTGGGTCCTGGGCTTGAGGAGGCACATCCTGGACCAAGAAGGCGGGCTGACCCTGGGCCGGATCGACGGTGTTGGCCGGGCTGAGCACCGCCCCGAAACCGTGGGTATACACGAGGTGCTCGTTGACCCATCCTTCGATCACGTCCGCCTCTTCGGCCAACTCTCGGGTGGCAACCATCACCTGGGTGCGTTGATCGTCGATGGTGTACCGGTCGACGTCGACATTGTCCAGGCTGTAGTAGGTGCGAATCTCCTGAAGGCGGCTGTAGGTTTCCGTCAGCACGGCCGGATCCCACAGACGGATGTTGTCGATCGTGGGTTGATTGGCCTCGATGCCTTCCTTGTACTCGAGATCGGCGGACGCCGCGAACTGCCGGACCTCGACCTTGTCCAGCCCGTAGGACATGCGGGTGAAGTCAATCGCATTCCTGATGTACGGCTGCTCCTTGTTGAGCTCGTCGGGAACGACACTGAAACGCTGCACGGCGGCCGGAATGATTCCGGCCACGATGATCGAGACCACCAACCAGCCACCCACCGCCACGATGGGCAGCGTCCAACCGCGCCGCCGGATGTTCCACAGCAAGAGAGCGGCGGCGAAGAGCGAAATCAAGGCCAGCAGGGTCAGGGCGGGCAGATGAGCTTTGACATCCGTGTAGCTGGCGCCGAACACCACGCCCCGCGTCGAATACAGCAGCTCGTAAGAGTCGAGGCGGTAGTCGGCCGCCTTGAGGATGGCCAGCACTGCGACCAGCACGGACAGGTGCGCCTTGACTCCAGGGCTGACGTACGGGGCGCGACCCTGGCGGAAGCGGATGCCGCCGTTGAGATAGTGCAGCGCCGCCACCAGAACGGTGGTCAACACTAGAAGTTGGAAACCCCACGAGTACAGGTCGCGCAGGAGCGGCAGCTGAAACACGTAGAAGGAGATATCCCGGTCGAAGATCGGGTCGGCCGCTCCAAACGAGCCCCGGTTCAAGAACAGCAGGATGTCTTCCCACCACGCTGCAGTGCCCAACCCAACCAGGATTCCGAACAGGGCGGCCAGCAGGAGCCTGACCCGCCGGATCCGGGGCTCTACCCATTCCTGGAACCGTTCGACGATCTCCTCTTCGGGTCCGGCTTCGATGAGCTGGAAGCGAGGAGAGATTCGATCGATGAACAGCAGATTGACCCACAGCAGAAGGAACGCGAAGAGGGACGACACCAGGACCGGGGCCACCCGGGATAGCAGGAGAGTCGACCAGACCGAACTCAAGTCGACCGATTGGAACCAAAGGAAGTCGGTCCAGAAGGTAGCCAGTCCCCGCAAGGTGAGGAGGAGCAACACGACGACCACGATGGCGATCGTGAGTCCCCGCCGGCTGGTCCGCGGACGGGTCGGTGTCGGTTCTCGGCTGATCACCCGGTCATTCTATGAGGGATACCCCGCTTATCCGATTCGGCTAGGCGGATACCAGGGTGCAGCCACAATCGGGGTGGGCCGGGGGTTCCGTCCCCACAGCCTCGAAAGCCGAGCCGAGCGGGACCGCCCCCGCCTCGGCCGCTTCTCGACAGGTGGTGCACCCGCGCCCGGCCGTCACCCAGCGCGAGGCCGGCACGCCGACGGTGCCGAAGCCGTCGATCAACCCCCGGTGATACGCCCCGGAAGCGATATCGCGGACCCTCCGCTCCGCCTCGTCGGTCCGCCAGGATCGAAATACCCGGGAGAGGTCGGCCGCCAGTTGCCGGGGCCCATGGCCGTCGCGACGTGACTCGGCGAGAGCCTCGGCTACCGCGCTGGTGAACGTCTCCGAGAGTGTTCCGGCCCACTCCGCCGCATCACCCTGACGGTCCCCCTCGACGGCCGGTTCCGTCCCGGTTGCCTCTGCCGCGGCCGCCCACCCTGCGGCATAGCCGTCCCTGAGCAGCTCTGCGACGGATCCAACCAAGCGGTCGGTCAGAGCTGCCGCCCTCGGTTCCCACTCATCGGACTCGACCCGTAGCTCTTCGAGGGCGATGTTCTGCGCTTCGGTCAGTTCCCGCTTGACGGTACGCAGGGCCCGATTGGCCACGGGAAGAAGCAATCGGTCACGAAGATCGAAAGGATCCGCCTCGTCGCTGGAATCGGCGGTAGGTGCCGACGGTTCGGGTTGGCCTCCAGGTGGCTCTTCGACCTCGAGAGAAGCAGCTTCCACCGACGGTGTGCCCTCACCGACCCTTCGCAGGCGGGCAAACAGGTTGTCTATCTCGGCCGTCGGCCGGGTGGTGGCTGCCGGCGGCGGGGATTCGGCAATCCGGGGGCTCACGGCAGCTTCGCGCGGCTCCGCGGCCGGTTCGGGCGCTCGGGCCTCGTCTGCTTCGTCCTCTTCGGACGGCGTCCGCAGGCGCGCCACCTCGGCCGCCATGGCCTCTGCGTCGACCGGTTCCGCAGGTAGCTCCGCTCGGCGCTCGGGTGGGCGCACGATCTTCACCACCTCCGTCCCCTCGGCCCAGACGGTCTCTTCATCGGTGTCGGCGGCCTCGCGGTCGGAGCCGGTCAGGAGTCTGACCGTAGATGACTCGACATCCGTCGGCAATGGGCCGGCGAGCGCCTCTCGCCGTTTTCCGATCTCCGCTTCGAGGTTGCTGATGGTCTGGCGAGCGTTCTCCAGCTCCTCCAGCATCTCGGTGCGCCGCTCCTCAACTGCGGCGGCCCGGGATTCCGCCGTAGCTACTTTTCGCTCCGCCTCCTGGATCAGCTCGTCGCTCCGGGCGCGGGCGTCCATCAGCACCCGTTCCGCCTCGTGCTTGGTGGCACGGATCGTCTCTTCCGATTCCCGGCGAAGAGCACTCTGGCGACGGTGGGTTTCCCTTTCCGCTTCTCCAATGATCGCCAGGGATTCTCGTTCGGCAGCCTCTACTATGCCCGCGGCCTCCTTGGTGCTGTCCAGGAGGAGTTTCTCGGCCGCCATCCAAGCGTCGGACCGCAAATCGACCGCGCTCGCCCGGGCTTCCTCCAAAACGACCCCTGCGTCGGCAGCCGCCCTCTTTCTCATGCCGTCGGCGGCCTGGCGGGCGTCCTGCAGGATACGGCCGACGTCCTCGCCGACGCGATCGAACTCGGCAGTGAGATCACGGTTCCCCAGCTCGAGCAGCCGGTTCTCCAGCGCTTCGAGCCTCGACTCCAGCTCGCGCGCGGAGGCGGCTACCTCTTCCAGGAAAGTTCCAACCTCTTGCGGGTCGAAACCACGCAGACGCCGACGAAAGGTTCGCTGCGCGATCGTATCGGGCGAGAGCGGATCTGCCATCGAGGCAACGATACCGTTCAGATACATCTTTTTCGCTTATCGTTTCTCGCCCCCGGCGTCCGGTTGCTCGAGTCCGACGACCAATCTGAGCACGACCGACTCAGGTCGACTGCAGACTGCGCAGCTCAGGCTGCTTCGTCGAGAGCGTCCAGGAACTCCAGAGCATCGTCGATCGTGCCGACCGCCACGACCTCTGCGCCGTCGATATCGGCGGTGAGCGCTTCCTCGTAGTTGGCCTCCGGCACCAGGATGTACTCGGCGCCGGACAGCGTGGCCCCAACCACCTTCTGGCGGACACCCCCGATGGGCCCTACGGCACCCGTGGTCGAGATGGTCCCGGTCCCGGCGATCCGGAAGCCATGCGTGATGTCCTCCGACGACAACACGTTGATGATTGCCAGCGTGTACATCATCCCTGCCGAGGGACCGCCGATATTCGACGAATCGATCTCGATGTCGATGGGGAAGACGAAACGGGAGTTGTAGGTGGCCGGTCCGAACCCGACCATCGGCTGGCCCTTGTTCTGAGTGTGCTCGATCAGCGTGATCGGCACGTCGACGACGTCCTCGCCCCGGGAAACGGTGAGGGTGATCGTATCGCCGATCTGATAGGTGTTGATCTTGGCTACTGCATCCGTGGCCACGAACACCGTCTCTCCGTTGACGGCGGTGATGATGTCGCCGGTCACCAAGGCACCTTCGGCGGGTGTCCCCTCGAGGACCGACACCACCTCGACGCCGTCGCCTTCGACCGTCACGTCGTAGCCGAGCCGACTCAGCGCCACTGAGATCGCCGCCACCTTCGATTCGTCCATACGTTCCCGGCTCTGGCGCTGATACTCCTCCTCCGTCACATCGATCGGACGCACCGCCGTCCGTTCGAGCACATCGACTTGAGGATCGGCCACCGCTGCCAACAGTTCGTAAACGTTCAGGTCCTGTTGTGAAACGGTGAGCATGTAGAGGTCGCCTTCGACCGGATACTGCTCCGCTCCCTCTACGGAGACAAGGTCCACGACTTCCGGCGTCGGGCCCGGAGACCAGGCCAGATACGGCAGCTCGACGTTCCAGAGCAGGATCGAGAAGATGGCCAGGACCATGAGCACGCTGCCGACGGCAAACGGCCAACGAGGCAGCTTGCGCTCGACTCGAGGATCGGAAAAGGTGTCGTCCAAGGTTGGGGCCCACTCAGAGTTACACGGAGGATGTTATCGAGCCGCTCGTGGTAGGAGACGGGCGAGCAGGTGACGGATCCCGGACGGTTGCCCGGAAGAGTCGGGCCGCCCTCACGGGAACTGCAGCACCGGCACGCTTGCCAACTCGGCTCGCACGACGATGCGCTGCCGGGCGGATAGCTTCGGATGGCAGGCGAATAGCGTCAGCATGGGGACGTCGGTTTGTTCAACGATCCACATGTCCCGGGGAGTGACGATCAACGTCTCCCGCACCACGTACTCGGCAGATCGGCCGTCGAAACCGGTAACGGTGATCGAGTCACCCGGTCGGAGTCGATCCAGGTTGCGGAACGGTGCCGTTTTCGTGGTTCGATGCCCCGCCAGCACCATATTCCCCACCCCGCCTCCTTCGGCGGTCCCGGCCCAGTGGGCGACGCCCCGGTCGATCACCGAGAGGTGGACCCCCTCCCGGATCTGCTCATCGAGATCGATGGCCGGGATCTCGAGCCGGCCGATGGCGATGCCCAGTTGCTGGGTGACGGCCTCGGCATGGGCCCGTCGGGGCAGTGGCACACCAGGAGTGAGGGCAGACGGGGGTGGACCGATGCCGAACACGGTGACGATGAACGCCAGGACCAGGGCTTGCACAGAGTAGGTATCGGCAGGCGGACCGAGGCCCCTTTAACGCGCTCTTGGGCCAATCAGAAGTAGGCAGCCTCCCTCCGGAGCGAAAGCGGAGAAGGAGAGGTGGCGAGTCCGGTAGGAGTGGACCGGAGAGGGGACCTCCGACAACCGGGCGCCTCCGTTCGGGCATCACCTCGTGGAGTGGTAGGGGCCGATGGGCAGCATGCCGAACTGGGCCTCGTCCGCCGAGACGGGGACCGAGAACACATCGTTCACCACCGGGATCCGGTCGGCGTCGTACCTGGTCGGACCCGACCCGAAACCAAAGTCGACGTCGCCCAATCGATCGCGCGCTGCCCACACCCCGTCTCTGGTCAGATCACCCTCGGTCAGGGCTTCTTCGAGCACCAAATGGAACGTGGCCGCCTGCGTGTACCCGAGGAAGAACCATGGGTCGACCACCTGCCCCGGAAGCCGGGTGTCGTAGCGGGCGAGGTTGTCCTTGAGCAGCTTCATACCGGGAGTTTCACCCTCGAAGGCGGGCCAGGAGCCCACCAGGTACACATCTGCCAACAACTCGAGGCCGGCCGGTTCTCCACCTTCGTCTCCGAGGGCGGCCGGCAGCGACGCGTCATATGATTGCGAGGTGGCCACCAGGGTGGGGCGGTATCCGAGCAAATCGAGCGTGGCAACTATGCGCAGCAGTGCCTGACTGCTCGAGCACACGAAGAGAGTCTCTACCCCGGCTTCCTGCATCAGGCCTAGATCGCCGGCAAATTCGGTGGCGGTGGTCGGATGGCCGGCGGTGACGGTCTCACCGGGCGGATAGCGTTCGGTCGCTTGCCGGAATCCCGCCGCGCAGTCGCCTCCGTAGACCCCCTCCTGAAACATGAGCCCCAGAGGCGGGTCGGCCGCCACCACCGGATCCTCGGCTCCGCCGGCGACGACCGCCCCCGCGATCTGGTCCCGAAAGGTGGGGATGGCCAGATTGAGCACCACCTGAGGTGACGACGACCAGCTCGCGGCTTGAGAGCCGGCGGCTACCAGGATCGAGCGGTCGCCGATTTCTCCGAGCACAGCATCCGTGATGGGACTGCCGAGTGTCGACGAAACGGCCAATGTGTCATCCTGATTGGCCGCCCAGAGGGTGCCGGCGGTGTCTTCGTCGTAGGCGGTGTCGAGCGGGACCACCCTCACCGGATAGACCCCGCCGACCCCACCGAGCACCTCGTTCACATAGGCCCAATAGACCTCATGACCTTCGAGCATCGACCGGCCGAAGGATTGCAGCGTGCCCGACAGCGGAAGCAGCGCCGCCAGAGTGATGGTGTCATCGGTGATACCCACACCGGTGAGGATGGGCGGAGTCGTGGTGGAAGTGGTGGTGGTGGGGGGAGCAGTGGACGACGTGGTCGTCGTCTCCTCAGCCTCGGTGGTACAGGCGGCGACCACCAGGGTGAACATGACCACCAGGATCCCGATACGGCGGTTCATGCCGCCCACCCGCCTGTAACCATTGCGGCTCCGACAAGATCAATAGGATCACGGAACGTTTCTCCGATTGGGGTGATCACGTGCAGACCTACTCGCCTTCCGTCCTTTCGACCCGCATCTTGCCACGCCGCACGGCGATTACCGTGACGCTGGTCGTCGGGTTCGCTCTGATGACGGCCCTTGCAGCCCAGGTGCGGGTTCCTCTGCCGTTTACGCCGGTACCGGTCACCGGCCAGACATTCGCGGTATTGCTGGCCGGTGCCGCGCTGGGGTCGAAAGCCGGAGCCGCCAGCCAGGGCCTCTACGTTCTGCTCGGGCTCACGGGTCTGCCCTTCTTCCAGGGAGGCAACGGCGGTTGGGCCTACGCAACCGGGCCGACACTCGGATACCTGGTCGGGTTTGTGGCGGCCGCAGCAGCCGTCGGCTACCTGGCGGAGCGAAAGCAGGACCGAAC
>DHIO01000002.1:5888-11525 GCA_002403855.1 Acidimicrobiia bacterium UBA4744 | reverse complement strand
CGAATAGTCGACGCAGCTGGAGTGCTCGCGTTCGGCCGACCCCGGGCACCTCGTCGAGTTCGTCGACCGATGCTCTCAGCATCTTCTGAAAATCCTTGAAGTGCTTGACAATCTCGTCCCGGACGGCGGTGGGGAGACGAGGCACCTGGGAGAGCAGACGCACCCCAAGCGGACGAGTGTGGGAATCGGGGTGGTCGAAACCGAGGGAGGCGGCCACGGCGTCTGGATCGCTCAAATCCGCCGTCGGAAGCCCCTCTAGTTCCGCCTGTGCCTCCCTCAGCCGTTTGGCCGTCATCGGCCGGACGTAGTCCCGCACGACAAGATCGCGAAGTTCGTTGGCTCCGTGGAGGAGATCGGCGAGTTGCAGGCTGATGAGGCCACCCTCGCCGCCCAGCCCGACCGCATCCTTCTCGATGTCCTGACCGATGCGCCGCACCAGCTCGGCCCGCTGTACGACCTGCACGACGGCCCTGAACGTCATCAGGTCGGCCACCTCTTCACGGGTCAGTCGCTCTTCTGCCTCGTCCAGCCGACGGCGGAAACGCTCCAGCGTCAACAGTTCCTGGTTCACTACGGCGGCCAAGGTTGTTGGGCTCTGAAGTTCGTGCTTCTCGGCTCCCAGGAAGAGGGTTGCAACTCTCCGATCCTCACTGACNNGATCTTCTGCCACGGGTCGTCGAGGACGATGGCGCCATCCATTTTGGCGAGCTCGGTCAGCCGGGCCGGCGTGAAATCCGAGTCGGTGAGCTCAAAACCGCCCGTGCACAAGTCGTCGACCTCAGGACCGTACCCCAGCACGATGAGTGCTCCGTTGCGATGCTGGATGATCCTGCCAAGGGCATCCCGCAAAGGGGTACCCGGCGCCAGGCGCTGCAAGATCTCGAGGAGTCCCGAAGATGTCGAGGGCATCGGAACGATCATAGTTGTTCGTCCCAGCCGACAGGCGACAACGACCCGCTAGGCGTCTTTCCAGCCGGGGAGGGCCACGTCCAGGGCCTCACAAACCCCAAGACGCCCTCCCCCGTGGGGAGAGACGGTCGTCGGAACTCCAAGACGCACAGCCTCCTCGAGCCGCCGTTTCTCATGGGCCACCGCTCGGAGTTCGCCGGTGAGGCCGACCTCCCCCCACGCAGCCAGTGCGCCCAGGGGCCGGTCCAACCGCGACGAGGCGAGCGCCAGGGCGACCGGTAGGTCGGTCGCCGGCTCTGTGAGCTTGAGACCTCCGACCACGTTGACGTACACCTCCTGGTCTGCAAACGAGAGCCCGGCGTGCCGATCGAGGATCGCCAGCATCTGGTGGACCCGGGACGGTTCGACGCCCCGTACGCTTCGCCGGGGTTGAGGAAAGGTAGTGGCCGAGACCAGCGCCTGGACTTCGACCAGCACCGGACGCCGCCCTTCCACCGTTGGAAACGCCAGCGTGCCCGGGACTGCTCCCCGCCAGTCGGCCAGAAAAGCGGCCGAGGGATCCGCCACCTCTCGGAGACCTTGGTGGGCCATCTCGAAGAACCCCATCAGGTGGGTCGCACCGAAACGGTTCTTCAGACTCCGAAGCCCTCGCAGGCCCGACTCGCTCTCCCCTTCCAGGTAGAGCACCACATCGACCATGTGCTCGAGCATCTTCGGCCCGGCGATGCCTCCATCTTTGGTGACGTGCCCGACCAGCACCGCCGCCGTGCCCGTGTCTTTCGCATACCGCATGACGCGGGCGGCACACTCGCGCACCTGGCCGACCGAACCGGGGGCGCTGCCGCCCTGCGCCGTCATCACCGTCTGGACCGAGTCGATGACCAACAGATCCGGCCGGAGCCGACCCGCCGCGGCCAGGATGTCATCGACGTCCGCCTCGGCAAGCAGAAAGATCTCATCGTCATCGATCCCCAGCCGGTCGCCCCTCAGGCCGACCTGCTCGGCGGATTCTTCTGCCGTGGCGATGAGCACACTCGACCCGCCGGCGGCCAGCGCCCCGGCGGTTTGCAGCACGAGGGTGGATTTGCCCACTCCGGGTTCGCCGCCCAGCAGAAGGACCGCACCGGGAACCAGCCCACCTCCCAAGACCCGATCGATCTCGTCGATTCCCACCGCACTACGCGCCACGGTCGACCCCCCGGTCTCGGTCAGGGGAACGGGTTCCGGTCCGGTCTGCAGCCGTCGCGAGACGGCCTCCGCCACTTCGACGAGACCGTCCGAAGCACGGCATTGGGGACAGAAGCCCATCCACTTGGCGGACCGGAAGCCACAAGAGGTGCAGGAGAAGGCCATCGNNAGCACCGCCACCAGTAGGACTGCCCCCACAATGCTCCCGATTGTCCAGGTCTCGGCGGTTCTGATCACAAAGTAGCTCACGCGCGTGGCACAATACCGCCGATGAGGAAGGAAGTCTCTTGACGCAGCAGACCTGCACCAACTGCGGCGCACAGTTCGAGGATCAACAGTTCTGTCCCGACTGTGGTCAATGGGTCGACCCGCTCGACGACACCCATCTCGAGGAATTCACCCTGAGCGAGTCGCCACCGGTTGACGACGAGCAAGCATTCGCCGCCGAACCAATCGAGGCGCCCGTCCAGCAACTGGTCAGCTGTCCCTCTTGCGGGGCCGCCAACCCGGCTCACAACCGCCACTGCGAGGAATGCGGAGCTCGCATCACCCCGGGTCCCCTTCCCGTCGCCCCCCAACCGATGATCCGCACCACTGCCGGGGCACGCGCCCTGGCGATCATCCTGGGTGTGGTCGCCGTCGTGGCGGTACTGGCCTTCGCCTGGAACGCCATCTTCGGCAACGACGACCAACCTGCGCCGGCAGAGACGAGCACCACTTCGACCACCCAGCCGGCTGCCAGCCCCCAGAAGATCGTGCCGATTTCCGTGAGTTGCTCGAGCACCCTGGTGGTTTCCGGCGATAGATTCGCCTGCGAAAACGTGATCGATGGGACGGACCGGTATTGGAACGACCAATCGGCTCAGGGGCGCGACGCCTCCATCGTCTTCACCTTCGCCGAGCCCATCGCCATCGAGCAGATCGTTTTCAAGAATGTGGTGGACGACGACGCCTTCCGGAAGAATTACCGAGTCAAGGGCTACGAGATCGTGACCGACGATCTGCCGGATCGTCCGTCCATCGATCAGCTCGACGACGACAACCGGTCGCAGCTGATCGTCCTTGCCACGCTCCGCACCCGGCAACTCACCTTTGAAGTCACCAGCACGTACGCGGCCGAAGCCGTGGCCGGCGAGACCCCCTTCAACGANNGGTACCTAACTGACGGCTTCGCCCTTGCGATAACGCGCTCCGTCGGCGGCCGGCATCCGGAGGCGCTGCCTGGCAATGGCCAACGTGATGAGGGTGACCAGGTAGGGCGTGACTCCGATCAACTGGGTCGGCACGTCTTCGAGTTGGAAATAGAGGAGCAACGCCACCGCCGCGCCGGCGATCTGGAAGATGGCGGAGCGTCGCTGGCCTTTGAAGAAGCTCCATCCGGCATAGATGACCAATCCGATGGCAACGGCAAGGAACAGGGCCCGAACCGCTTCCGGCCCGCGGAACCGGAGCGAGTCGCCGAAACCGAACAGCGCCGATCCCGCCAGGATTCCCGAGGGCCGCCAGTTGCCGAAGATGAGTGCCGCCAGGCCGATGAACCCTCGACCACCGGTTTGTCCTTCTCGATACAAACCCGACTGAACCAGCGGCAAGAAGGCGCCACCCAATCCGGCCAGGGCTCCCGAGATCACCACTCCGTAGTACTTCATCCGGTACACCGCCACACCGAGCGACTCTGCGGCCCACGGATTCTCGCCACACGAACGCAGCCGGAGACCCCAAGCCGTCCGCCACAGAAGCCACATGCTCAAGGGGACGATGGCCAGAGAGATCAAGGTGAGCCAGGACACGTCCCCGGTGAGCCCGCGCAGCACCCCGCCGAGGTCGGAAAGGAAGAACCAACCCTGGTCCTCGAGCCATCCGAAGAAGTCGGGTGTCTCCCAGCCGAAGAGGCTTCCCCCGGCCAGGAAGGGAAGACTGAAGCTCCCCACCCCTTCGACGCGCGGGGATTGCACCTCGCTACCTCCGGCCACGTCGGCGTAGGCGATGGCGGCCAGGAATCGCATGCCACCCAGAGCCAGGATGTTGATGGCAACCCCCGAAACGATGTGATCGACGTTGAAGGTCACCGTGGCAACCGCGTGAATCAAGCCACCGATCGCTCCACCGATCAATCCGATGAGTACACCTTCCCATGGGCCGAACATCCAGGACCCCCAGGCACCGAACCAGGTGCCCATGATCATCATGCCCTCGAGGCCGATGTTGACGACGCCCGCCCGCTCCGAGTAGAGGCCGCCCAGGCCCGCCAGCATGATCGGGATGGCGAGACGCAATGCTGCGCTGGCCGTTCCACGTCTGGTGAGCTCCTCGGTACCGGTGATGGCTTCGACAATCGCCAGAATGAGGACACCCGCCAGCCCCCAAACGAGGATCCGCCCCGCCGGGGACCCCATCAGGAAACCCTTCTTGGTCGGTTCTGGAGTCATCGCCTCGAGTTCCGGGGGTGCCGTCATGCGGTGACCTCCATTGCCTCGTCGGGTCCGGCGGTCGCCAGAGCCGCCGCCCGAACCGCACGGCGTTCCAGCAGTCGAGCGATCACTTCGTACGCGATCACGACCGCCAGCACGACAATGCCCTGGATGATCGTCACGATCTCTCGAGGTACCCCGCGCAGGTCGAGTATCAACGCGGCCCGGTCCATGAACCCGAACAGGAGCGCCCCGAAGGCCATCCCGACCGGATGGTTGCGACCGAGGAGAGCTACGGCGATTCCGTTGAAACCCAGCAATCTGGGAAAGTCGGACGTGTACTGATGGAAGAAGTCCAGCACTCGCTCCATGCCCACGAGACCGGCGATAGCCCCGCTGATAACCATCGTCCGCACGATCATCTTGTTGGGATCGACGCCGCTGGCGCGGGCGGCCGGAGGGTTGAGGCCGCTGGCGCGCAGATCGAAGCCGAACCGGCTGCGGTTGACCAGCAGGTGATAGACAAAACCGAGAATGATGGCAATGAACAAGAACGACCCAAGCTCGAAGCCGGCCCTCACCTCGACACCCAGGGCCTCCAGGACCGGATTCAGGGAAGGTAGACGACCCGACTCCGGAATGAGGGGCGAAGCGACGGTGAGCGAATCGGACTCCTCCTGGAGAAAGTTGATGAGGAGGTAGGCGCCCAGTCCGATGGCGATGAAGTTCATCATGATCGTCGAGATGACTTCGTGGACCCCGCGGCGCACCTTGAGTTCGCCGGGAATCCAACCCCAGAAACCTCCCACCGCCATCGCCACGATCAGCATGACGGATATGTGGAAGAACGCCGGCAGGTCGATTACCCCACCCACCCAGGCGGCAATCGGCGCCGCAATGAGGTACTGGCCCTCGACTCCGATGTTGAAGAGCCCCATCTTGAAACCCACCGCGACGGCNNGAGGCCACCCCGAAGGCAAAAAGGATCGCCACCGTCGGAGCAACCAGCGGGACGACCCATTTCCCCTTCACGACGCCTCCTCCATGGAAGCGCCCGTCATATAGCTGCCCAGGATCTCGGGGGTGATCTCCTTCGGATCGAGTTGAGCCACGAACTGGCCCCGGAATA
>DHIO01000002.1:481-5828 GCA_002403855.1 Acidimicrobiia bacterium UBA4744 | reverse complement strand
CCGGCGGCGCGAGCCTTCTTCAATTCCTCCCACACATCGGCCTGAGCCCCGATGTCGATGCCGCGCGTGGGCTGAGCGGCGATGAGCACTTTGGGATCGGCCAGGATCTCCCTACCTACCACGAGTTTCTGCTGGTTGCCTCCCGAGAGGGCGGTCGCCGGCACATCGACGCCGGGCGTCTTCACGTTGAAGACATCGATGATGTCACTCGTTTGCGTCCGAGATCCCTTGCGATCGATCCAGGGTCCGTTTGCGTAGGGTTCGACCGTCTGGTGCCCGAGCGCCGAGTTCTCCCACAGCGGCGAGGGAAGCAGAAGACCCTGGCGGTGACGATCCTCGGGTATCAGGCCAACCCCCTGCTCCCGGCGTTGCCGGCACGGCCATTCCGCGATGTTCTCTCCCGTCAGTTCGAGCACGCCCGTTGTGACCGGCAGGATTCCCAGCAGGGCGTCGACCAGTTGGGCTTGCCCGTTCCCCTCGACCCCCGCCACGCCCACGATCTCACCTCGACGGATGGCAAAGGAGATGTCTTTCAATACCCACCGGCCGGTCTCATCTTCGACACCGAGGCCGGCGACGCTGAGAGCGACTTGATCGGTCACCGTGGACTCACGGGTCTCCGGGGAAGGAAGCTCGGATCCGATCATCAGCTCCGCCAGCTGTCGAGAGTCCACCTCGTCCGAACTCACGGTTGCAACGGTCTGCCCTCCCCGCATGACGGTGATCCGGTCGGCGATCTCGAGCACTTCGTCGAGCTTGTGGGATATGAAGATCACCGTGACGCCCTGATCGGTCAGGTCGCGAATCGATCCGAAGAGTTCCGTCACCTCCTGGGGTACCAGGACGGCCGTGGGCTCGTCGAGAATGAGGATCTGCGCCCCGCGGAACAAGACCTTGATGATCTCGACCCGTTGCCGTTCGCCGACCGAGAGGTTTTCGGCCAGGGTCTCCGGATCGAGCGTGAGTCCGTAGGTCTGGCCCAGCTCGACGATCTTGTCCTTGGCGGAACGGAAATCGATCTCGACGCCGGAGCGAGGCTCGGAGCCGAGCACGATGTTCTCGAGCACCGTGAAGTTGTCGGCCAGCATGAAATGTTGATGAACCATCCCGATGCCGAGATCGATGGCGTCCTTGGAGGAACGCATCTTGAGCTGCGTGCCGTTCACCAAGATCGTGCCTTCGTCGGGCTGCACCATCCCGTAGAGGATCTTCATCAGGGTGGACTTGCCGGCCCCGTTCTCGCCCACGATCGCGTGGACCTCACCGGGGCTGACAACCAGTTCGACGTCGCGGTTGGCGACTACGCCCGGGTACCGCTTGGTTATTCCGTGCAGCTCAACGGCCGATGCTTGCTCCACAACCCTCCATACCGCAGCGCCGGGTCCGAGAGAACCCGGACCCGGCGCACGCTAGCAGGTTGAAACGGCCTTGGCTTACGGCTCCGTCGGAACGACGATCTCGCCGCTGATGATCCTCGCCTTGAAGTCCTCCATCTCGGCCTGGAGCTCATCCGACAGGAATCCGCCCGACGTGGAATAGCCGACTCCATCGACGGCCAAGTCGAACCGGTTGACACCACTCTGGAAGGTGTCCTCGAGGAAGTCCTTGATGACCGTCGCCTGTCCGACGTCGACTCTCTTCAACATCGAGGTGAGCACGTACTGTTCCAGGCCCGGGGCGGTTTCGGCGAGGACATTGTACTGGTCGGAGTCGACCCCGATTGCCCACACCTTGGTGCCGCCTTCGTTGAGCTCGCCGGCGGCCTCAAACAGACCCAATCCAGACAGGCCGGCGGCGTGGTAGATCACGTCGGCGCCCTGCTGAAACTCGGCCAGTGCTGCCTCTTTGCCGAGTTCAGGGGCGGTGAACCCGGAGAAGTCCGGAGCCTGCGTCAAGTAGCGAATCAGAATCTCGGCGTCGGGATTGACGGCTTCCACTCCCGCCACGAATCCGGCTTCGAACTTCTTGATCAGGTCGGTTTCCACACCACCGATGAAGCCGATGGTATTGGACTCCGTGGTGCGGCCGGCGGCAACGCCCACCAGGAACGAGCCCTGCTCTTCGGCGAAGAGAACACAAGCTACGTTGGGCAGGTCGAGCAGCGAGAAGTCCTCGGCCAGGGCACAGTCGTCGGTGATCGAGAAGTACACGTCCGGGAACTCCTGGCCTACCCGGCCGACATTCTGGTTGAACGCGAATCCGTTGGCGATGATCATGTTGTGGCCGCCGTCGATCAGCAGCCGAAGGTTCTCCTCGCGGTTCTCGCCGCCCGAGGTAGGTTCGAGCTCGGAACCTTCGTACCCGTACATCGCCTTACCGTCGTCCCAGGCCTTGGCGGCCAGGTCGTTGAACGACAGGTCGCCGCGACCGCCGACGTCGTAAGCCATGCCGATCAGCACGCCCTCGCCGATCATCTCCTCGGCGGCGGTGGTGGTGGTGGTTTCTTCGCCCGCTGTCGTCGTCGTCTCTTCGGCGTCGCCATCACCGCACGCTGCGGCTACCAGGGCAAACACCGCCAAGAGGGAGACGAGCACAAACCAATGTCGCTTTCTCATGGTCGGAAATCCTCCTAAAGGGTCCTCGGTCGGGTTCCTCCGAACCCGCCACTATCAAGTGTAGTAGCGGAGGGTCGGAGGTCCCATCCGACCGGACCAACCGGGCGCTCGGGAGGCGCCATAATCGGCATATGCATCGTATGCCGATCCGGACCTCACCGCCGCCGGTCGGCTGGGGAGTTTCCGTCGATCACTCAGCTGTCGAGGTCCTCGCCCGAGAGTGGCGTTCCCTCAACTTCCCGACGCCCGCCTGGGACTACCCCGGCCTGCCGCTTCAGCGTCACCCCGAGGTGTGGCTCGACTTCTGTGGGTTGTCGGTGTCGGTGCTCGCCTGCCTGTGGCCGCCGGAGGGTGAGCAGAGGTGGTCGACCGTCCACCAGGGCACAGAACTGTTCGACGCGCCGGCATTGTTCGCCTGCTTCACGCGGGGCGTGCCGGCAGGCCGAAGCGGACTGGAAACCGAACTGTTCACGAGGTGGGACGATGAGGACGCGGAACGGTTCTTCGCCGGTCGGGGTGTCTTGCAGTTGATCCCGGAACGACGCCGCGTTCTCCAGGAAGTGTCGAACGTCGTCGCCAAGCGATGGGACGGGCATTTCGCCAACCTGGTGGAAGACGCCGAGTTCGATGGTCCGGGTGTGGTCGATCGGCTGGTATCGGACTTCCCTCCCTACCGGGACGAATGGACGTCGGAGGCGGGGGTTTTGGCGTTCAGAAAGCTGGCCTATCTGAGCGCAGCGATGATGGCAACCGGCGGTGGCATCGACTTCACCGGTCTCGACACCTTCCCGGTCTACCCCGACTACATGCTGCCGATGGTGCTCCGCCACTTCGAGGTGTTGCGTTACGAGCCGGATCTGGCACAGGCCGTCGACAATCGAAAGTTGATCCCGGCCGGTAGCGAGTGGGAGCTGGCCATTCGCTGGGCGACCGTCTACTCCGGCCACCGGCTCACCGAAGCTCTGCAGCGCCGAGGCAACCCGGTCGTTACTGCGGCGCTGGACTACTTCCTGTGGCACCAGGCGGTGCTGGGACCCGAGGCGGGAACCATGGGCGAGCACCATCGAACGGTNNCCCTTCTCGATAACCGACTGCTGCGGCTCGGCCTACTCGCTTCCGGCCATTTCGATCGGCGGTTGATCGGGCGCCTCGACCTCCTCGAAGATCAACTCGTCGGTCTCCTCGTCGAGATCGACCACAATGGTGATTCCGGCCTTGAAGTCGCCCAGCAGGACCCGCTCGGACAACGGATCCTCGAGAAGACGCTGGATGGCCCTACGCAGCGGACGGGCGCCCAGCTCGGGGTCGTACCCTTTGTCGGCCAGGTGCACCTTCGCGGCGTCGGAAAGGGCGAGCGACAGGCTTTGCGACTTCAGCTGATCGTGGACCCGCTTGAGCATCAGGTCGACGATTTCCTTGACTTCGTCGATGGTGAGCTCGTGGAAGACAATGACCTCGTCGATCCGGTTCAAGAACTCGGGGCGGAAGTGCTTCTTGAGCTGGTCCATCACCTTGGCCTTCATGTGCTCGTAGGTCACCTCTTCCCCTTCGGCCACGAACCCCACCGCCTTCTTGCGGAGGTCGGCCGTACCGAGGTTGGAGGTCATGATGATGACCGTGTTCTTGAAATCGACGATCCGGCCTTGCGCGTCCGTAAGACGTCCATCTTCGAGGATCTGCAACAAGGTGTTGAAGACATCCGGATGGGCTTTCTCGATCTCGTCGAACAGGACCACCGAGAAGGGCTTGCGCCGGACGGCTTCGGTCAACTGCCCACCCTCGTCGTAGCCGACGTATCCGGGGGGCGAGCCGACCAGGCGGCTGACGGTGTGCTTCTCCATGTACTCGGACATATCCAGCTGGATCAAGGCATCTTCGTCACCGAACAGGAACTCGGCCAGAGTCTTGGCCGTCTCCGTCTTCCCGACACCCGACGGTCCCAGGAAGATGAACGACCCCGAAGGGCGCTTGGGATCCTTCAGGCCGGCCCGGGTGCGACGAATGGCCTTGGAGACGGCAACGATGGCGTCGTGCTGACCGACGATACGTTTGTGGAGCTCGTCTTCCATGTTCACCAACCGGGCGGTCTCCTCCTCCGTCAACCGGTGCACCGGTATGCCCGTCCACAGTGCCAGGACTTCGGCGATCTCTTCTTCGTCGATCACCCAGTCGTTGGACATCCCGGCTTCCTTCAACTCACGCTCGCGCTCGGCACGATCGGCGATGAGAGAACGTTCCTGATCTCGCAGCTGAGCCGCGCGTTCGAATTGCTGGGCCTGCACGGCCTCCGTCTTCTCTGAGCGAATGTCGGTCAGCTTCTCGTCGACTTCTTTCAGCTCGGGAGTAGCGCCGGTGCGGTTGATGCGCATCCTGCTTCCCGCCTCGTCGATGAGGTCGATGGCCTTGTCGGGGAGATGCCGGTCGGAGATGTAGCGATCGGCCAGGTTGGCGGCGCTCACCAGGGCTCCCTGAGTGAACCGCACGCTGTGGTGCGCCTCGTAGCGGTCCTTGAGGCCGTCCAGGATCTGGATCGTATCCGACACGGTCGGCTCATCGACCTGGACCGGTTGGAACCGTCTTTCGAGAGCCGAGTCCTTTTCCAGGTACTTCCGATACTCCTCGAGGGTGGTGGCGCCGACGGTCTGCAACTCACCGCGCGCCAACATGGGCTTGAGGATGCTGGCCGCGTCGATCGCCCCCTCGGCAGCCCCCGCCCCAACCAGCGTGTGAATCTCATCGATGAACAGGAGTATGTCGCCGCGGGTACGAATCTCTTTCAGCACCTTCTTCAA
>DHIO01000002.1:0-155 GCA_002403855.1 Acidimicrobiia bacterium UBA4744 | reverse complement strand
GGTGATTGCTGTCCTTGGCCGATGATCTCGACCACCTGGGTGCGGACAGAATCGAGACTGATGCCGAGCGACTCGAGGGCTTTGGCCGCAACTCCTTCGCCCTCATGAATCAAGCCCAGGAGGATGTGCTCGGTCCCGATGTAGTTGTGGTTGAG
>DHIO01000017.1:8259-31289 GCA_002403855.1 Acidimicrobiia bacterium UBA4744 | reverse complement strand
GCGCATACCGCAGGAAACTCACGCAAGAACGGCTCAATCCACCTCCCTTGCCGCCTGTGTCGACGAGGACTATCGTCAGTACTCGATAATCGATTATCCGTGCTTTTGTCGAGTCTTGGAGGCGCCGGATGGAACTGCGAGCGGTCACCAGAGAAGAGGCAGAGGTTTTCGAGCTACCCGGCAGGGACTGGTACCACTACATCGGGCCGGCGATCAACGACGCCAAGAACCTGACCATCGGATACTCCGTCTTTCCACCCGACTCGGCACCGGAAGGGCATGTTCATCCCTCTCAGGAGGAAGTGATCTACATCGTCTCCGGACACGGAGAGTTGGTCACCCCCGAGGGTACTGCCGTGCTGAAGCCCGGCACCTGCGTGTACATCCCGGTCGGTCTACACCACCAAACCGTCTCGCATGGTCCCGACCCGCTCGAGATGGTCACCTCCTTCTCTCCCCCGGTCGTGCCGGGCTCGTACGAAGAAGAGGAGTGAGCAGCGAAGGAGACAGCATGACCCAGACCCGCCCGCAGTACAGCGCCGCCGATATCGCCGACATCGCCCGCCGAGCCAGGATCCACATCCTCGAAGCCGTTGCGCACGCCAAAGGCGGCCATGTGGGCGGGCCTTTCTCGGCCGCCGACATGCTGGCCGCCCTCTACTTTCGGGTCTTGAACATCCGGCCCGAAGAACCCGATTGGCCGGATCGCGACCGTTTTGTACTCTCCAAGGGCCACAGCTCGATCGCGCTGTACACGATCATGGCGATGCGCGGCTACTTCCCCGTTGCGGAGCTGCAGACCTTCGATGCCATCAACTCCAGGTTGCAGGGACACCCCGACATGACCGTCACCCCCGGCGTGGACATGTCGTCGGGGTCGCTGGGTCTCGGATTCGCTGCTGCACTGGGGATCGCTCTCGGTGCTCGGGTCCAGCAGCGCGGGTTCACGACTTTCGTCATGCTCGGTGACGGCGAGTGCAACGAAGGCATCGTCTGGGAAGGCGCTCACGTGGCCAATCGCTACCAACTCGACAACCTGATCGCCATCATCGACCACAACAAACTCCAACAGTTCGGCTGGCGGGGCGAGACCACGTCCGAGCGCATCACCCCTTACACCGGAAGCCAGCTGGCCGACCGCTGGAAGGCGTTCGGCTGGCAGGTGCTCGAGGTCGACGGCCACGACGTCCAGGCGTTCTTGGACACCATGGATCAGGCCCGCGCCGCACCGGGAGGTCCGGTGGCGGTAGTGGCCCACACGATCAAGGGCAAGGGCGTCTCGTACATGGAAGGCAACTACAAGTGGCACAGCCGAGTGCCTACCGACGAGGAGTTCGCCATCGCCATGGACGAACTCGGTGCTAGCGAAGGGGGTGGAGCATGACTGCGCTCGCTCCCGGCAAGGCCTTGAGGGTCGCCTTCGGCGAGACGATCGCCGAACTCGCCCGCTCGGACTCGCGAATCGTCGTGCTCGACGGTGACACCGGCAGCTCGACCCGCACCGACATATTCGAAGACGAACACCCAGAACGGTTCTTCCAGATGGGCATCACCGAACAGAACATGCTCGGCATGGCCGCTGGGATGGCGACACTCGGATTGGTCCCGATCGTCAGCACCTTCTCCTGTTTCATTGTGTCGCGCGCCCACGATTCGATCCGGGTGCTGATTGCCCAACCCAAGCTCAATGTGAAGTTGATGGCCGGTTATGCGGGCCTGCTGGCCGGAATGACCGGCAAGACCCACCTGATGTTCGACGATATCTCGATCATGCGAGCGATGGCCAACATGACCGTGGTCGCCCCGGTGGACGAGATCGAAACCCGGCAGGCACTGGCCGCCATCATCGACTATCCGGGGCCGGTGTACCTGCGGCTGACGCGGCCCAATTCTCCGATTCTGTTCGACGACACCTATCGATTTGAGGTCGGTAGGGCCGTCACCATTCGGGAAGGAACCGACGTGACGGTGTTCTCCACCGGGACCCAGACCTCCCGGGCATTCGAGGCGGCCCAGATCCTTGCCGGTGAAGAAATCAGCGTGCACCTGGTGCACCTCCCGACCATCAAGCCTCTCGACGTCGACGCGGTGGCCGGCGCCGCCACGGCAACGGGCCGGGTGGTGACCACCGAGGAACACACGATTGTCGGTGGGCTAGGTGGAGCGGTCGCCGAAACGCTGGCCGAACACGCTCCCCTACCCATGAAGAGGCATGGGCTACAGGACGTCTTCGGCGAATCCGGCCCCAACGATGCCCTCCTCGAGAAGTACGGTATCTCGCCCCGGAAGACAGCCGAGGCAATACGAGAGTTTGTTACGTAGCCAACCGGGCCGGCCCGGAAAGGAAAAGACATGGGCCCAACAGACATGTTCAGACTGGACGGCAAGGTCGCCTTCATCCCCGGTGGCAGCGGCGGCATCGGATCCACCCTGGCGGCCGGGGTGTGCGAAGCCGGGGCCCAGGTAGCGGTTGTCGACCGCGATGGCGACGGGCTGGCGAGAACCTGCAGCCGGATGCGGGAGGCGGGGTCGCAACCGTTGGCGATCGCTGCCGATCTCACCCGAAAGGAAGACGCCGACCGGGCGGTGGTTGAAACGGTCGACCACTTCGGCCGGCTCGACATCGTCATCAACGCCATCGGTGGAGGGGCCGGCAAGGTCCTGTTCGACGCAGAGGACTACCCCGTTCCCGAGTGGGACTGGATCTTCGATTTGAATCTGCGGACCACGTTGCTCGCCACGCAGGCCGCGGTGCGAGCCATGATCGAAGGCGGGCAAGGAGGGAAGGTCGTCAACATCTCTTCCGTGCGCGGTCAACTCGGCATCAATGCCGGATACTCAGCGTACGTCGCAGCCAAGGGTGCGATCGACTCGCTGACCCGCCAGTGGGCCACCGAGTGGGCCAAGCACGGCATCACCGTCAACGCTATCTCCCCGACCTTTGTCGACACTCCCCAGGTGGCGATGCTCCTCGACGACCCGGACTTCAAGGCGGCAATCGTCAACCGTGTCCCGCTGGGCCGCGTGGGAGAGACGAGGGACCTCCTCGGTCCCGTCCTGTTGTTCTGTTCCGAGGCGTCGGCGTTTGTAACGGGACAGATTCTGACCATCGACGGCGGCTTGACCGCCACCCAATAGCCATCAGGAGGCCAGTTCATGGAGAATGTGACGCCCACCATCTTCACGGAAACCAAGGTGCGGGGGTGCAACTACAGCTACGTGGTCACCTCCGACGGGGTCGTCGTGATCGACACCGGCCAACTCCCGACCAAAGCCGTGGCGCTGCGGGAGGAAGCAGAATCGCATGGTCCCATCCGCTATGTGATCAACACCGAGCACCACGTCGACCATATCTTCGGGAACTACTTCTTCAAGGGTGCCGGCACCGTCGCACATCATCAGGGGGTCTACGACAACTTCATGGTCGTCGGACCGGAACTCGACCCGTTTGCCTATGCGGCGGAAGCCCTTCCCACCGATGACCCGGAGGGAGAGGCACTGTTCCCGGATCGAGAGGTGTACTACGCCGATCCCAACAAGGGGCAACTCGTCTTCACCGGCAACCTGACCCTGCGGGTAGGCGGTCATACGTTCGAACTGATCCACACGCCGGGCCATACACCCGGGCAGATAGCCGTCTACGTCCCGGAAGAGCGAGCGGTCTTCACCGGCGACACGATCTTCAACCAGTGCCAAACCTGGTTGATGACCTCGAACGTCGACCAGTGGCTGGCGGCCCTCGAAACCATCCGGCAACTCGACGTGGATCATTTGATCCCCGGCCACGGTCCGGTTACGACCAAAGCGGCCCTCGACGATCAACGATCGATGCTGCTCGAATGGAAGACGGCGGTGGCGGTGGCGGTCGCCAAAGGATGGTCCCGTGAGGAGACCGTCGAGCGAGTCCACTTCAAGGACCGGTACCCGGTCGACATCGGCCAGGAGTACATGATGGACTACATCAATGAGTACAACGCCGGATCGCTCTACGACAAACTGACCGCGTGAGCTGGGGGAGCCGAGGCCTCGGTCTGGTTGAGATCCGGTCGCGTCCGGACCGATAGGAAACCCGATGGCCGGACCCGCCACCTCACCGATCGGCTGGCGGGCGGTGGCGTCCGGGATGGCCACGGATACGGTTGCCATTCTGACCGGGTTCATGACGGCCGGTATGGCGGTGCAGATCCGCACCGACATCGGAATGTCGCTCACCGGGCTCGGCATCGCGCTGGGTGTCTTCTTCGGATCGGCCGCAATTGCTTCAGCTCCGATGGGGGCCCTCGTCGAACGGTGGGGCTGGTCAAAGGGCCTGAAGGTCGCTGCGCTGCTGGCCGGAGCGTCGCTGGCCGCCACCGGGTGGCTGGCCCAATCGGCCGCCGGCCTCACAGCGATATTCGTGCCGGCAGGTGTGGCCGTGGCACTGGGTCACCCGGCCGCCAATCTGGCCGTGGCTCGCTGCGTGCCCGTCGAACGGTACGGGTTGTTCTACGGGCTCAAACACGCCGCAGTCCCAACCTCGACCCTCCTGGGCGGCCTAGCCGTGCCCGCAATTGCTCTGACCATTGGATGGCGCTGGGCCTTCTTCGGTGGCGCCCTCCTGGCGCTGGCTACGGCCTTGGCGGTTCCCGCCCCGGACTATCGCTTCGCCACCGGTCCGGGCCCGGTGGCAGACCAAACCGGGTCGCGGCGACCCTCAACCGAACTTCGGCTGCTGGTGATCCTCTCCATCGCGGTAGGGCTCGGTATCGGCGGGATCGACGCCCTGGCGTCGTTCATCGTCAGCTATTCGGTCGACATCGGAATCGAGGAAGGGATTGCCGGATACCTGCTGGCGGCCGGAAGCGTTATGGGAATCACCGTCCGGGTGATTGCCGGCTGGTTGATCGATCGCAAGCGAGAATCCGATCTTCTGGCCGTCGCCACCATGTTGCTGATAGGGGCAACCGGGGTGATCGTGCTGAATCTGGGAGACGACGCCGGGCTCTTCGTGGGAGGACTCGTGGCGTTCGCGGCCGGATGGGGCTGGTCGGGTCTGTTCACCTTTGCGATAGTCAAGGACAATCCTCGAGCTCCGGCCGCCGCCACCGGCATAACCCAGGTCGGCAAACTCGTCGGAGCAGCACTGGGACCGGCCGCCTTCGGGTGGCTGGCCGACTCCATGTCCTACGGGACTGCCTGGTGGACAATCACCGGGACCCTGGCGATAGCTGCGGTCCTGATGCTGTACGTACGAAGCCGCCGCACTGCCGCTCTTCCTGCCACCCGGTCGGTGCCATGAACCCCCTTCCTCCCTACACTCTTGAAGGCGATCCATGAGAGTCTCATTCAAGACCCGGCCCCAGCACACGGAGTGGGCTCCCATGCGGGATTTCTGGCTCGAGGGCGATCGTATCGACCTCTACTCGGCCGGCTGGACGTTCGATCACTTCTATCCAATCTTCAGTGATCCCACCGGACCGTGTTTCGAGGGATGGACCATGCTGTCTTATCTGGCCGCATTGACTCGGCGGATCCGGCTCGGGGTGCTGGTCACGGGCAATACCCACCGGCACCCGGCCGTACTCGCCAACATGGCGGCAACGCTCGACGTCGCCTCCGGAGGGCGACTGGAGATCGGTCTGGGAGCAGGCTGGAGCGAGGAAGAGCACCACGCCTATGGAATCCCACTCCCCCGCTGGCCGGAGCGTTTCGACCGACTCGAGGAATCCTGTGAGGTGATCGATCGGCTCCTCACTCAGGAACGGACCACCTTTCGCGGGCGCCACTACCGGCTCACCGACGCCATGTGCCAACCCAAACCGATCCAACGGCCTCGCCCACCGCTGGTCATCGGCGGGAAGGGCGAGAAGCGCACACTCCGCATCGCAGCCCGCTGGGCGGACCAGTGGAACTTCCCCAACGGTGAGCCGGCGGAGTTGCGACACAAGATCGAAGTACTGCATTCGCATTGCGCAGCACTCGGGCGGGACCCGGCCGACATCGAGATCTCCGTCAAGGCGGAGGCGGATATCGAGCCGGGGGCTTTTGCCCAGCTCACCGCAGCCTACCGGGAGGTTGGTGCCCAACACATCATCGCTCACTTCCCGGCCCCCCACGACCCGGCGGTGCTGGGGGTGTTCGCCGAGCACCTGGCGCCGGTGGTGCGATAGGGATCTCCAGAGTCGAGGGAGAACGGTTGGTCCGGTAGGTCAGACTTTGCCGGCGTCGGCGAGAATCTCCGGAACTCTCTGGGTCAGCGCAACGGCAATGGTGTCTCGCACCGTCCGGTAGAAATCCAGATCCTTCCCACGCGGATCCGGAATCGGGTTGCCGGATGGATCCAGCAGCTCGGATTTTGCACCAAGGCCCATCCGGACGAGTTGGTCGAGCACGGTGCCGTCCATGCAGAAGATCACATCCGCTTCGCCGGCCATCTGCTGATCGATCCGTTGGGACGGATGCACGCCCATCGTGATGCCGATTTCTTCGGCTACGGTGGCGGCGCGCGCCGATGCCTGGACTCCGGGCGGCGCAAGGGTGCCGGCAGAAAGAACTCGAATCCCATTCGCCTCTAGCTCGCCGTCGTCCACCCCCATCCCCTCCGCCAGGAAGCGCCTCGCCATCACCTCGGCCAGTGGCGATCGCCCGACGTTGCCTGCACAAACAAGAAGAACGGTGTAGGTCATAGGACTGATTCAGGTCGCGTTCAGGGTTCGATGATCACCTTCATAGCGCAACCACGACGTTCGTTGAACGTGTCGAGTGCTTCACCAAACTCCTCCAGAGGGAAGCGATGGCTGATCAGTTTCTTGACTCTGATTCTCCCGTTCGCAACCAGCGGAATGACATGACGCATCTCACCAGCGGTGGCTCGCACGCCGACCAGTTCCTTCTCGTAGAGGACGAGTTCCTGGAGATCGAGCGCCACCCCTTCGACCGGGATCCCCACCGCCGCGCATCTACCTCCCTTGCGGAGGGCTGCGATACTCCATTGGAAGGTTTCGGGTACCCCGGCACAATCGAGGATCACGTCGGCGCCCAGCCCGCCGGTTGACTCCCGAACAGCCTCGACAGGATCGATCCCCTCGTAGTCGATGGCCTCGAACCCCATACTCCGGGCCAGCTCCAGCCGGTCGCAATCAATGGAAGGCTTGCCGATCACAATCACTCTCGCCGCGCCGCGGGTCAGCGCCGCATCTGCTGCCAGCAGCCCCACCGGGCCAGGTCCGAATACCACGACATTGTCTCCGGGTCGTACTCCCCCTCGGTTGGCGGTATGGAGACCTATCGAAGCAGGATCGAGGGTGGCACCGGTTGGGAAGTCGATTTCCTCCGGTAGGTGGAAGATCGCCTTCACCCCGTGCACGACGTATTCGGCAAATGCCCCCTGGTAATTGTGGCCGTACTGGCGGTGCAGGCCCTCCTTGCCGTAGTTCTCACAGAGGTTGTACCGGCCTTCGACACACTTCTGGCACACCCCGCAGGCATCGTGGGAGGTGCCGGCGATCCGATCACCCTCGGACCAGCCCAGGTCCTCCGCCCCCGGCCCGAGCGCGACGATCTCGCCGGCCCATTCGTGACCCGGTATGAACGGGTACCCGGGCGGCCAGAACCCGGGGTAGTCGCCGCGTAGGAGATGGGCGTCGGTTCCACAGATGGTCACCGCCCGAACGCGGGCCAGGACTTCGCGATACCCGGGTTCCGGCTCCGTTACTTCCTGGACGGAGAACTCATTGGGTCCCGTGGCGACGAGCGCTTTCATCTCTCCTCCTACACCATGGCCAGGGGGTCTACCATCGACCCGGTGGCGCCACGAATCTTCACCGGCAGAGCCACGAACAGGAACTCGTACACCCGGTCGCGGGCGATCTCCTCGAGATAGACGCTCTCCAGCAAGTAGATACCGTTTTCGATGAGCAGTTTCGTGTGGACCGGCTGCGGATTGGCCGGACTGCCCCGATCGGGCGCCGGCTGCACCTCGTAGGTCTCGGTGTCGGTTCCGCTGGCCACCACTCCCCGCTCGAGGAGCCATTCCGCCGCCGAGAGATCGGGTCCCGCCGTCTTGTGGGCAGCCATCTTCTCACCGTCCGGCCAGAAGGCCAGATACCCGGTTCGGATCAACACCACGTCCCAGGGCTTGACTTCGACGCCTTCCCAGTCGGCGATGGCCTGCATCTCACCGGCATCGACCGGTGACCCGGCGGGAAGTGCCTCGACTCCCCGGAATCCCGGAGCGTCGAGCAGGACACCACGGGTGAAGAAAGGCGGGAGCTTCTCAGCGTCTCCCACCGTCGGACCCTTGTCGGTGAGGTGGTCGGCGGTGTTGCCGCCACCGTACCAGTGGTTGCCTTCGCCGACCGTCATGTGGCCGAGGGCGTCGACGTGTGCGCCGGAATGCGAAGTCGCCATCACGTACTCGGCCATATATCCCAGTCCGGCCTCGTTGGGAGGGCCCCAAGGCTGGGCATTCTCGGCTCGAATCCCCGGCGGCGTGCGGTAGTTGAGCACCTGGAACGGTGGATGGCCCGGAAAGAGCGGCATCCCCGGGAATCGGGAGGTCGCCAGCGAATACCACCGCCCCTCCTTCACCGATTGGGCCGCCTCGACAATCTTCTCGGCGGGAATATCACGGATCGGGCCGACTTCGGTGTACCTACTCATCCTGCCTCCTTGGCAGAGTCCCTCATCGCCTCCCACACCCGCTGGGGAGTGAGCGGCAAATCGCGAATGATCAAACCGGTGGCTTCGGTGACCGCCGCGGCTACCGCCGGTGACACGGCCAGCAGGGCACCCTCGCTGATGCCTTTGACCCCGTACGGCCCGGGACCGTCGGCGTTCTCGATGCTGGCACTGACCAGCTCCTGTGGAAGGTCCAGGCTGGTCGGGATGCGATAGTCGATCGCACCGATGTTTCTGATCCGGCCCTCCTCATCGAGGATGATGTGCTCCATGATCGTGTGGCCGAGGCCCATGATGGCCGCGCCGTCATCCTGGCCGGCCACTTGAATCGGGTTGAGGGCCCGGCCCACGTCACTGACGGTTACGTGGCGGACGATGTTGATGTGGCCGGTTTCCGGGTCGACTTCCAGCTCTATGGCAGTGCAGTTGAATTCGAAGAAGGCCGCGGTCCCCCCCAGGGGGTGGTCGGGCACGGCGTCCTTGCGCATTTCGCCATGACCGGTCAGTTCACCGCCCAGACGACCCAGGCCGGCTTCCAGCACCTCAACCATCGGAATCGTCCGATCCGGCAGACGGACCAGGCCCTTCCGGACTTCGATCTCGGCTTCGTCGATGTCGTACAAACGGGCGGCCAGGGCCTGCAGCTGTGCCTGAATGGACCGGCAGGCGCGCAACACGGCGTTTCCCATCAGGACCGACGAGCGGCTCGCCGAGGTCTGCTGATCGTAGGGAACCACCGAAGTGTCGCCCATCACGACGGAGATTCGTTCGAGGGGTATGCCCAACTCCTCGGAGGCCACCTGGGCAAAGACGGTCCGTGCTCCCTGTCCCATGTCGGACGTGCCCGAGTAGACCAGCACGCTGCCGTCGGCCAACAGTCGGACGGTTGAATACGACAGTCCAGTGGTTGGTCCCGATTTGACGCCGATGGCCAGCCCGCGCCCTCTCCCGGGGGGCAGCGGTGTCCCCCATCCGATCAAATCAGCCGCCTTCTGCACCGTCTCCTTCCAGTTACCGTCGGCCGGGGTATCGCCCGGCACGAACTCTTCGCCACGATGGGCCAGGTTGCGCAACCGCAGCTCGAGCCGGTCGATGCCGAGCACCCTTGCACCCTCGTCCAGATTGGACTCCCGCGCCCAGGTGACCTGCGGGATTCCGAAGCCTCGGAAGGCGGTCGAAGGGGGTAGGTGCGAGAGGAGGGTGCGAGCCAGGATGCGCACCGCGGGCACCCGGTAGGGACCTGCTGCCAGGTAGCTGCCTTTGCTCACCACCCGGTCGGCGATATCGATGTAGGCACCCGCCAGGAAGTTGGCCTCGAAGTCTTCGAACACGAGGGTCCCGTCATTCTTGAAACCGGTCCGCACTCGGACCTCGGCGGAGGATCGACGCACCGCCTGGAATGTCTCATCCAGGGTCAAGATCAAACGTACCGGCCTGCCGGTCCGCAAAGCCATGAACGCCAGGAGCGGCTCCAGCTTCGGGTTTTGCTTCCCTCCGAATCCCCCGCCCGGATCGGGAGCAAAGACCCGCACTTTGGCCAGCGGCAAGTCGAGGATCTGGCCGATCATCTTCTGGAGGAGGTAGGGATGCTGAATCGTGCTCCATACCGCGATCCCGTTTCCGTCGGGAGCGGCCATGAAGCCGTGCGGTTCGATGGCGAAATGGGTGACCATCGGGAACTCGTAGGAGTTTTCGACGACCAGATCAGCCGGCGCCGCCTCGACGTCACCCCATCCAAACCGGTGTTCCCGTCGGGTGTTGGTGTCGGCCAGAGGGTCGTCGGGACGCAATGCCGGGTCGCACACCAGTGGAGAGGCCGGATTGAGGGCATCGGCGACACTGAACACTCCGCCGGACAAGACCTCATGCTCGACCTGCACCAACTCGGCAGCTTCTTCTGCGGCATCCTTGGTCTCTGCGGCGACTGCTGCAATGGGCTCACCATGGTATTTCGTCTCCCGGTCCGCCAGGATCGGCCGGTCCTGGAACTGGGGTCCAAACCGAGGAACCGGCTGAGGGAGGTCGGCGGCCGTCATAACAAGCCGAACACCGGGTACTTGCTTTGCCGCGGTCGTGTCGATCGACCGGATCTTGGCGCGCGCGCAATCGAGGGTCACCAGCTTGACGTGCAGTACATCTGGAAGCCGTATGTCGGCCAAGTATTGCTGCAACCCGGTGACCCGGCCGTAGCCGCCGACTCGCTGGGCAGAGGCACCAACCCCGGTGGAATCGGCACGCATCATCGATCACCCCCCTCGGCGGCCATCAGAACTGCCTGGGTGATCTGCTCGTATCCGGCACAGCGACAGAGATTGCCGGCCAAGCCTTCGTTGACCTCCTCGACCGTCGGATGGGGGATGCGGGACAGGAGGGCGTGAGCGGCCATCAACTGGCCGGATATGCAGAACCCGCACTGGGCTGCGCCGGCGTCGAGGAAAGCCTCCTGCAGGGGACTCAGTCGGCCGTCCGTAGCCAGACCCTCGACAGTCGTGACCTCGGATCCGTCGACTTCCACCGCCAGCATCAGGCAGGAGTTCATGGCCCGACCATCGACCAGTACCGTGCACGCACCGCACTCACCGACGACGCAGCATTCCTTGGTGCCGGTCAGTTCGAGATCGTCCCGCAGCACGTCGAGAAGGGTGTGGTGAACGGCCACATCGATCAACCGTTGGGCTCCATTGACCTTCACCTCGATCTGCAGCATGTCGCTCATGTGGTTGATCCCTTCGGGAGCCGCCCGATGGCGGTTCGCAGGGCCCGCGCTCCCAGCACCCTGAGCATCGCCAGCCGGTACTCCGGGCTGGCCCGCATCGAGCGAGGTGAGGGAGTGGCCTCGGCGAACATCCGGTCGAGCAAGGGCGCTTTGGCATCATCCGACATGTGGGGATCGGCCAAGATGCCGCTCTCGTCGACTACTAGAAAGGCTCGGGGGCCGACGCTGCCGTAGGCCAGCCGGGTGACCCCCGCGCCGTCGACTCCACAGCACAACGTGATCGAAGCCAGATCGGTACCCCATCGTCGCGTTAGCCGCGTGTATGCGGATCCGATAGGCGGATCGGGGATCGGTAGTTCTATCGCTGTGACCAGCTCACCGCGTTCGAGCGCAACTCTCTTCGGTCCGACGATGAACTCGTCGATCGGCATACGCCGTGCCCCGGTGGGTCCGGAGACGGCCACCATGGCGTCGTAGACGAGAAGCGGCGGGGCGGTGTCGGCGGCCGGCGAACCGTTGCAGATGTTGCCGGCGAGGGTGGCCCGGTTGCGAATCTGAACCGAACCGACCACCTGGGCCGCCTCGACCAAGGCCGGGAAGTGCTCCCGCACGCCGGCGTGCTCGACGATGTCCGTCATGACCGCACAAGCACTGATCGAGATGCTTTCCCCGGTATGTTCGATCGACGGCCGGAGCTCGGAGATTCGCTTCAAATCGATCACGACCTTCGGCCGGATTGATCCATCTCGGAAACCGATTACGAGGTCGGTCCCTCCGGCCAGCAAACGAGCGTCGGGACCGTACTCATCCAGAAGCGCCACCGCCTCCCCCACAGTCACCGGCCGAGCGTACTGGAATCCTCTCATCGGCAATCTTCACCCATCACGCACATCCCCCTCACAACACTCGGTCGACCTCGTCCATCAGGACCTGCGGGTTGGCCGCCCGCACGAAGTAGTACGGGCGAGTGCAGAAGCTCTCCAGGAATACGGCTCGGGCGTGACGGAGCGATTCGGTGTCTACGAGAGGCATCGGGAACCCGGGCGCCAGCAGTTCGTTCAACAGGTAGTAGTTCTGCAGTGAATGGAGCGTTTGAAACTGTCTTTCGAAGGGAATCATCTCGACCAGGCTTGCATCGAAGTTGCCGTCGATGGCGGGAACCACCACCACATCCACATTGCTGGGCTGGTCGTAGATCTCCCAGGTCGGCATCTCGCCGAAGAACTTCTCGACTCCGCGGTTGGGAGCCGCCTTGTCTGCCCGTTCGGTGCCCTTGGCCCGTTTCTTGAGGAACACGTCCTTGGAGCCCATCACCGCTACCCCGTCCTCGTTGATGACGGTGGTCTCGGTCGAGACGAGCATTCCACCGCGCCGGCACGCTTCGATCTGACCCATGCTCTTCCCGTGGTTGGACTCACCTCCCAGAAACACAATGGTCTTGTCCCCATACCGAACGGCGGAAGCGTGGAAAGGATGAAGACCTTCGGCCTCCATCTTCAGAGCCAGCATGGCGACCACAACCTTCTGCAACGGTCCCGGCGCCCACTGGCCGTTGAAGGTCATCACTCCATCGGCGTAGTAGATCGACATAGGGGCGTCCTGATTCCACACGATGTCGGGAGTCGCCAGCGACACCTGAGGTTCGATCCGAACATCGGCCAGGCGGTAGTTGAGGAAGTTCATATCCTCGAGCACATGATCCCGGGGTTCGGTGCCGTGAACATCGACGCGCAAACGCGCCGTTCCGGCCGACATCTCTTCTGTTAGCTGCAGTTCGCTCATGATCTCCTTCCGCGGCGCGACCCCCCTCCCGCGCTCAGTTCCCGAAACCGGCGGGACTTCATCCGTGTCATGCCATGCTTCAAACGCCCGGCACCGGCCGGGCCACTAGGTGGTCAGTGCCTCCTCTTCTTCGTCTGCTGTAGTGGCCTCCATCTCCTCGACCAGGGCTTCGGCCTCCTCAGCATGCCGTCTCATAGCCTCCGCAGCCCGCTCCGGGTCCCGAGCTTCGAGGGCCTGAAGGATCGGATGGTGCCGTTTCCCCAACCAGTGCAGATCGATCCCGGGCACCGTCGCCGTAACGTATGTTCGGGCAAACGGTTCAAGCATGGACCAGGTCCGCTCCAGCGTCCGGTTGCCGGCGGCGCGCATCACCGCAGCGTGGAACTCCGTATTGCTGAGGGCGTGCTCGTGGGCGTCTCCCGAGTCTGCCGATTTCGCCATGTCCGCCATCAGATTGCGCAGCTCGGCCAGACATGTGTCGGTAATTCGGGGGGCAGCCAGGCGGGCGGCCATCGCCTCCAGTTCGGCGCGTACCTCCATGGCCTCCACCAGTTCCCGTTTGCTCGGCCGGCGCACCCGGGCTCCCCGGTAGGGCTGCATCTCGACCACACCCAGCGTTGCCAGGTCGCGCAGAGCTTCCCGCACCGGCGCCTGACTGGTACCGAGCTCGCGGGCCACCCGGGTCTCGACAATCCGAGACCCGGGCGCCAGCTCACCCTCCAGAATCCACTGCAGGATCCGATCCTTCACCTGGGCGCTCAACACATTGCGCGCTACAGGATCGGAGCGCCGCTCGGCCGAAGTGGTCATGTCGTGAATAGATCTGCCCCGACGACGTCGCCCTCTTTGACCTCCTCAGCGAGTATCTCGACGACGCCGGTCGATCCGTTGACCCGGAGACGGTCTCCGGTCTTGATCTTGGTGGTTGCCACCGAGGTCCCAATCACGGCCGGAATGACGAACTCGCGAGCCAGTACAGCCGGATGCGACGTGAGGCCGCCGGCATCGGTGACCAACGCTGAGATCTTGGTGAACAGTGTCACCCAGGCCGGATTCGTCATCTGGCAGACCAGGATGTCGCCCTTGTTGACCAGGTCGAATTCGTCGACGCTGAGCACCACCTTGGCGGTTCCCTGATACACGCCCGGCGAAGCGGCCAGACCGCCGATCTGGTCTTCGGCCTCAGGCTGCTCCATGTAGAGCCGATCGGGGAATCCCCACAGGCTCAGATACGGGAACTCGAGCTGAGACTCGGTGGCGGTCCCGATCCAGTCCTTGGGGCGGACCGTGTAGGCGGCTTCCCGCTCGGCCTTGCGTTCCGCAATGATGCTCTGGGCGTCGAAACCCTCCGGATCGCCCATGAAATAGCGAAGCTCGTTGTACCTCAGGAAGATCACATCCTCGGCTTCGTCCAGCACCCCCATCTTCACCAGATGCCGGCCAATGCAGATCAACACCAACCGCACGTGAGCATTGCTGCCCTGGTCGATGTAGAAGTGGTGGTCGGGGGTCAGCGGGGCCATCTTCAAGTTGATCTCGTTGGCCGCATTCATCTTCTCGAGGGCTTCACCCTCGAGACCTTCCAGCAGCTCCTCGGAGGCCTTCTTGATGTCGTCGGCCAGATGCTGCACCGTCGACGGATAGTCGTAGTCCGTTTCGATGTAGCCCTTGATGACCTCGAGCACCGGCTCGGCCTTCTCGTAGCGGCTCGGGAAGATGAACTCATGGCTCCACACCGCATGCCAGCCAAACTCCCGCTGATAAGGCTTGAGTTTCTCGGCGATGAACCTCTGCCCGCGCTCTGATTCTTTAAGAGCCGCCAGCACCTCACTGCCGGTCTCCAAGGAGAACAAACTCGACAGTTCGGCGTCGCCCTTGACTTCCTCTTTCATCTTCCAGAGGGCCTCGATCGAATCCCAGTTGCGATCCTTGGCCGAGTTCTGAAGACGTCCCAGCAACACGTTGTCCGCTTCGCCTCTCACCTCCTCCATGACCGCTTGCAGGTTGAGCGTCCCCGACAGCTGGGCGAAGTTGAGCATCCAGTGGATCTTCCAATGGCGATCGTGGATGTCCATGGCGTCTTCGAGGATGGTGGCCCACTCCATGAGTGGGATCTCTTCCCACCGGTCGATCTTGTCCTCCAGATAGTCGAAGTTCCTCCGCATCTCGGGAACGAGTCGGTTCTCCCACCAGTCTGCGAAGTTGAGTCCGTAGGTCGGCAGCACCGCATTCAGGTAGGTGCCGATCTTGGCGGCGTACTCCGGGTCGTCCTTCGGTACTCGGGGGTAGTACACGTTGCCGTACTCCATGGCCTCCAGCTTGAAGTCCGGGTCGGCCGGTACGGCCGCCGTGTAGAGATAGCCGTTGACGTTCTTGGCGATCCAGTCCGCGGCGAACGGCGTGCCGAAACGCCGGAACATGTGGTCGCACGTCAGCCACCAACCGCCGATGTCGAAGTACATCGGGGATAGCGGCTGGGGGCAGTGCAGGTCGTCGTAGACCCAGAAGAGCCCCTTCTCCCCTTCGTTGTCCCATTCGATGGGGAAGTCCTCGTCTCCGAGGAATTGTTTGACGATCTTGCTTTCGTCGGCCATGCAGCGCGCTCCTTTCCTGGCTCGACTTCCGGCTTGTCAACCCCGGGTTGTCCCCGTGACCAGCGCATCTCTCCCTGTTACGCCCTCCTCTCTTTCATACCCGCCGTGTACCCACGTCCGGTAGTGCTCGTCGAGCTTCTTCGCCATCGCCAATCCAAACTCTGGATCATTTATGTGCGCCTCGACCTCTATCACCTCCACTGCGGTATTGAGGTTGGCCTTGAGGCTCGAAAGAAGCGCCTCGTCGGCGACGGGATCGTGGAACACCGCCCCCGGCCCGGCGTATTGCGAAGTACCTCCCAGCGGAATGAACAATGTCAAGGGGCCGGTCGCCCGATTGAGCTTGTCCGCCAGCAACCGTCCGAGTTGGGCGTTTTCGTCCGGATTGCTGCGCACCAGCGTCACGCTGGGGTTGTGCGCATACCGCGTCCGCTCCCGGTACTCCACCGGTACGGTATTGGGAGGCGTAAACGTGACCTGGTCGACGGCGCCCAGCGATACCACCTGGGGCAGCCCGAGGGCACCGGCCGTCTCGAGGCGATTCGGACCGGCGGTCATAGTGCCCCCGGCGATCTCGTCGATCAGTTCGGTGGTGGTGACATCGAGCGAGGCGGTGATGTGGCCGCTGCTCATCAAGGCTTCCATTGATTGGCCGCCGGTGCCGGTGGCGTGAAAGACCAGCACCTCGTACCCGGCGGCTTCCAGCCATCGGCGAGCGTGATTCACACACGGAGTCGTGGTCCCGTACATGGTGGCCCCGACCAGAGGTCTCTCGCCGGCGTCGGTATCTGACTCTGCGTAGCTCTTCGCCATTGCACAGACGGCCGCCGCCGCATTGGTGAGAATCCGCGAGGAAATGGCGTTGACCCCGGCTATGTCGACTACCGAGTAGATCATGGCAATGTCGGAGGTGCCGACATAGGGGCCGACGTCGCCGGCCCCCATTGTTGAAACCAGCACCTTCGGCATCCCTACCGGCAGAGCGCGCATCGCGTGGCCGATGATCGAAGATCCTCCCGATCCGCCCGCGCCCAGCACGCCATCGATGCGACCTTCAACGTGGAGTTCCTGGACGAGCGCCGCCGCGCCCCGGGCCATCGTGGTGACCGCAGCCCCCCGATCGCCGGCCTGCACGATGTCCTTCAGGAGGGCTCCGGCTGCCTCAGACACGTCCCGTCGCGTGTAGTCGACTTCGTAGTCCGGGTCGCCGAGAACCCCGGCGTTGATGGTGATGACGTCACAACCCTGCTCTTCAATCCTGTCGCGAAGGAAGGCGTACTCGACACCCTTGGTGTCGAGCGTCCCCAAGAGCGCGACGGTTGCCATAATCAGGGGACCGCCGCAGGGAAGGAAGTTGCAGTCGTGGTCGTCAGCAATGAACCTCCCGGCCGGGTCGCAACGAAGAGGCCCGAACGTGCATTACGGTGCCGAATCCTCTATCTTCGATAATCGATTAAATGGAGCATACGAACCTTCATGTGGTTCCGTCAACCTGAACCTCGACCATCCCTGGGTCGTGTGACGCCGTTCGCCTCGTTCCCTCCGCGGCGAGCCGTTGGGGGCCGCCGCGCCGATCCCCTATCCTCCACCGTTCTTCGCTCCCCGCCCACCCCCCGATCGTTGTGAGACGGGAGAACCAGATCATGCAACAACCAAGTCCCGAAACCCGCTTGCGTCTCTACGCAGACATGGTGCGTGCCCGATACTTCGAGAAGCGCGCCTACGACCTCTTCCTGCAAGGTTTGCTCAAAGGCACCACCCACCTGGGTCTCGGCCAGGAGGCCGTTGCCGCCGGATTCGCCGCCGCGATGCGGTCGGACGACATGACGTTCTGCACCTATCGGGGGCACAACCACACACTGCTGCGCGGGGCGCCGATGGACGCGTTGATGGGAGAACTCCTCGGGCGAGAGAACGGAATCTGCGGCGGCAAGGGCGGGTCGATGCATCTCACCGACGTCGCCAAGGGTGCCATGGGTTCCTACGCAATCGTTGGAGCGCATCTACCGGTGGCTGCCGGAGCGGCTTGGGCCGCACAAGTACGCGATACCGGTCAGGTGTCCGTGTGCTTCTTCGGGGACGGTACGACCAACATCGGAGCCTTTCACGAGGCCGTCAACATGGCCGCGGTGTGGAGCTTGCCGGTGGTCTTCGTGTGCGAGAACAACCTCTACATGGAGTACACGCCGATCGACGAGGTGACCCCGGTCGAGCACCCGGCCGCCGACCGGGCCCCGGCCTACGGACTCGACGGCATCATCGTGGACGGCAACGATGTTGACGCCGTGTATGAAGTCGCGCAGCGGGTTCTCTCTCGGGCGCGCGACGGCGCCGGCCCGTCCCTCGTCGAGGCCAAGACGTATCGCCACGGCGGTCACTCCCGGGCCGATCCCGGCAAGTACCGGCCCGACGAAGAAGTGGCGGAGTGGATGGCACGGGATCCAATCGTCCTCTACAGGACTCGGCTCGAGGAATTTGGAATTCAACCGGACGAGCTCGATCGCATCGAGACGGCCGCTACTGCTGAGGTCGACGAGGCGACCGAGGTGTCCAAGTCGGCGCCGGCGCCGGGCCCGGACACACTGATGACCAACGTGTGGGCAGATGGAGGTTCGGCATGGCGGAACTGACGTATCGGGACGCGGTTGCCCGCGGCATCGCCCAGGAAATGGAACGCGACCCGTCCGTAGTCTTGATCGGCGAGGACGTGGCCAAGGCGGGCGGCGTCTTCAAGACCACTGCCGGACTGCTGGAACGATTCGGCCCCGAACGGGTTCGCGACACCCCCATTTCCGAAGAGGCGATCACCGGCATGATCATGGGGGCCGCCATGAACGGTCTGCGGCCGATCGGCGAACTCATGTTCAGCGACTTCCTCGCCACTTGTTGGGATATCGTCGCCAATCAGATCGCCAAGACGCGCTACATGACCGACGGTCAGGTGTCCCTGCCGCTGGTGATCCGGACGGCCAACGGCGGCGGAGCCCGGTTTGGCGGACAACACTCCCAAAGCCTGGAGAACTGGGCGATGGCCGTGCCGGGACTCAAAGTGGTCGCTCCCAGCACCCCGGCCGATGTGGTGGGGTTGCTGGCGGGTGCCATTCGTGACCCCGATCCGGTCGTGTTCTTCGAACACAAGGCCTTGTTTGCCGGCAAAGGCGAAGTTCCCGACGGAGAAATCGTCGACGCCCTCGGCACCGCCCGAGTGCTGCGAGAGGCACCGGACATCACCATCGTCGCCCTGGCGGCGATGGTCCCCAAAGCGCTGGAGGCGGCGGCAGAGCTGGCCGAACACGGTATCGGTGCGGAGGTGATCGATCTGCGATCGCTGGTACCGCTCGACACTGCCACGCTCTTCGCCTCAGTCTCGAAGACGTCCCGACTGGCAACCGTCGAAGAGAACCCGCGCCTGGCAGGCTGGGGGGCCGAGATCGCTTCGATCGTGACCGAAGAGATGTTCTGGGACCTCGATGGACCGATCGTGCGGGTGACCACGCCTCACATCCCCTTGCCGGCAGCCGACGAACTCGAAGACCTGGCAATTCCTTCGGTCGAGCGGATCGTGGACACGGTCCGTCGGACGATGGCCTGACAACCATGTCGAGACTCGAGCCACTGTCGCTCGATGCCATCCCCGAACTCCAAGATCTGGGGATCTTCTACGAGCAGGTCTTCGGTTTCGTTCCCAACGGAGCCCGGATCATGGCCTACCGTCCCGAGATCGTCCTGGGATACATCCACCTGAGGCGAGCGGTTATGGATCCCGCCCACGGCACCGTCCCCGCCGAGCTGAAATCCCTCATCGGCTATGTGGCCAGCAAGACCACCGGATGCCGGTACTGCCAAGCGCACACCATCTACTCTGCGAACGAATCTGATGCTGCGGCGGCTCGTGTTCGAGCCGTGTGGGATTATCCCCACAGCGATCTATTCACACAGGCAGAACGGGCGGCGCTCGATTTTGCGGTAAGCGTTTCGTCGGTCCCCAACGGGGTAACCGACAAGCAGTTCGCGGAGTTGCGCGCCCACTGGGACGACGGCCAGATCGTCGAGATCCTGGCCGTTGTCTCCCTCTACGGTTTCCTGAACCGGTGGAACGACTCTCTGGCCACCCGGCTCGAGGACCCGTCGCGCGAGGTTGCCGAACGCCTCATCGGCCCTTCCGGCTGGGAGGTCGGCAAACACGTCTGAGCCGGCAACCAGTCTTCTCCGCCCCGCTGTTCTCTTGCGATTGCAGCTACGAAGTACCAGGTGCTAGGTCCGCGTGATCGTCCCTTCCCAGGTACCGACCTTTTCACCCTTGAGGGCTTCCTCGTCGAACCAGTAGCTGGTGACGGCCTTGGTTTCCGTGTAGAACCGCACTCCGTCGCTCCCCATCACGTGCAGGTCGCCGAAGAAGCTGTTCTTATGCCCACTGAACGGGAACACAGAGATCGGTACCGGTATGCCCACGTTGACCCCGACCATTCCGGCGTCAATGCGGCGGGCAAACTCGCGGGCGTAGTACCCGCTCTGGGTGAAGATAGAAGCGCCATTGGCGAACTCGCTCGAGTTGATCAGCTCAACACCTTCGTCAAAGTTGGAGACCCGCTTGACGTAGAGCACCGGCCCAAAGACCTCCTGCCGTCCACACGACATGTCTTCGGTCACGTGATCGAACACCGTCGGCCCGAGGTAGTAGCCCCCCTCATGATCGGGCACCTCGACGTTTCGCCCGTCGAGCACCAACTGAGCGCCTTCGCCGACAGACTTGTCGATCCAGTTCATCACGAAGTCTTTGTGCCCGGCGTTGACCAGTGGCCCAAGCTCGGTTGCCTCCTCGTAGGCCGGCCCGATCCTGCGCGTCTGCGCCAGCTCGGCGATGGTTGCGACGAGTTCGTCGGCAATCGAGTCTTCGACGGCAATGACCGGCAAAGCCATGCAGCGCTCCCCGGCACATCCGAACGCCGAATTGATGACTCGCTGGGCGGTGGCACGGATCGGCGCGTCTTGCATGATGAGCGCGTGGTTCTTGGCCTCCGTGAGCGCCTGCACCCTCTTGCCGTTGGCTGCAGCCGTGGCATAGATATGCCGTCCGACTTCGGTCGAACCCACAAAGCTGACCCCTTGCACCAGGGGGTGGGTCAGAAGCCGCTCGGCCTCGTGGCGGGAACAGGTAACCAGATTGATCACCCCGGGCGGTAGCCCGGACTCTTGGGCTAGTTCGGCAATGCGCATAGCAGTCTGCGGAACAAAGGACGCAGCCTTTATCACGAACGTGTTTCCCGTCGTCACCGCCAGCGGCATCATCCAGCCCATCGGGATCATCGCCGGGAAGTTCCACGGCGCTATGCCGACAAACACCCCGAGCGGCTCCCGGAACGTGACGGTGTCGTAGCCATCAGAGACGTTCATCAGGGAGTCGCCCATCATCGTGGCCGGCAATGCGCACGCCAGCTCGACAACTTCGATTGCCTTGAGCACGTCCCCCCGCGCCTCCGTGTAGCTCTTGCCCATCTCGGTCGAGAGCAGAACCGCCAGGTCGTGAAGATTGGTCTCGAGCCGATCCTTCAAGCGGAACATCACCTGGACCCGTTCGGTTATCGGAGTGTCCCGCCAGGCCGGGTACGCTGCCGCCGCGGCTTCGACCGCGGCATCGACCTCATCGGCGGTACAACGGGGCGCTTCGGCCATCACCTCGCCGGTGCTGCTGTTGGTGATCTCGTAGTAGTCCCCACTCGTGGTTTCACGCCATACGCCCCCGACCAGGAACTTGAGTCGCTTCGCCATCTCCATCCTCCTCACTAGCTTCCGCTGCCGGTCCTGGCGCCCGCGGAGACTGTTGGACCTTCCATGCATTGCACCACTGCAACATACTCTCCGGTGAGGTTTGACGAGCAACGGGTCAAGTCCGTAGTCTCCCAAGTAATCGATTATCGAGAATAGAGGATTCGAAGTCGTACTGCACGGTGCAGTCGTCCAACCATGATCGGCGCGGGCATGATCGGAGGTTGTGTGGAGCGGGCATCCTCGGGCGGAGTCTGCCGGCCGGATGACCGGCCGAAGGCCGGACTTGGCGCGTCCCTCTCCTCCGGCCACTTCCCCGACGACCCGAGCGAGGCCGGCACCTGATGGATTTCATCGCCGACTCCCTGGTCATCGGACTCACCGAGCACGCTCCCCTCGTCCTCGCCGCCATGGGCTTCGCCCTGCTCTACCGGCTCACCGGGCTGATCAACGTTGCCTATTCAGAAACCATCACCCTGGGGGCCTACTTCGGGATGTGGGTCAATACGACCTTCGATCTCAGCTTCTATGCGATTCTCCTGCCGGCCGGGGTCATGGCCGGAGTGATCAGCGTCGCCACCTACTTCGCCATCTTTCGCCCCGCCAAGAAGCGGAACGTGGGTGTCTTGGAGATGATCATCATCTCCTTGGGGCTTTCGGTCTTCCTGCGGCACGGCCTCCAGTTTGTCTTCGGCTATCCGGTTCGCTTCTACGACGTGCCGCCCCCGGAATCCCTCCGAGTGCTCGGGGTGGGAGTTTCTTCGTTCCGGCTGCTCGCTCTCGGCAGCGTCCTGATACTGGCCTTGTTGCTCTACTGGTTCATCCAGAAGTCGAGCTACGGACTACAGATCCGGGCCCTGGCCAGCGATGAGAACCTGGCCCAGGTGAGCGGGATCCGTCCTTTGTTCGTGACGGTGCTGATCTGGTTCATCGCCGGAGTGGCAGGGGGATTGGCCGGAGCGTTCTACGGGGTCGGGTCGGCGGTAGCTCCGCTCCTCGGCTGGCGGCAATTCCTCCTCATCTTCCTCGTCGTCCTCGTGGGCGGACGCAAGAACATCGGTGGCGTCATCATCGCCGGGTTGGCAACCGGAGTCGCGCTGGCAGCGATGAGCCTTCAATTCGGTCAGGTGTTGTACGCCCAACTCGTACTGATCGTCGCCTTCATCGCCATTCTCAAGGCGCGGGGCCGGCGAATCGCGGAAACGGAAAAGGTGTAGTGCCATGAGTCTCGACTGGCTCGACGCTTTCCTGGTTTCCGGGCTGTTCTTCGTGGTAATGGTCATCGGTCTGGCGCTACTACTCCACCTACAACTGGGGTTGGCGCGGATCGCCAACTTCGGTGTGGTGGGCTTCTGGGGCATCGGGATGTATTCGTTCGGTGTCATGTACGTCAAGGTGGATTGGCCCTTCGAAGACCCCTGGCAGTTCCTGATTTCGGCGGCGTTCGGGACATTGGTCGCCTTCCTGAGCGGGCTGCTCGTCGGCTGGCTCATCGCCGACCTCGACGATGATGG
>DHIO01000017.1:4783-8085 GCA_002403855.1 Acidimicrobiia bacterium UBA4744 | reverse complement strand
TGGGGGGCAGCGCCCGGGTGTGGGGAGCGGTGGTCGGAGTTGTGCTCGCGATCGGCTTCTTCGACATCGTGGTGCAGTTCTACCTGCCCTTCCCGCAGCAGTGGTACACCCAGGCGATCCCGGTTCTCCGCGAGGCGGTGTTCGGAACAGTGCTCATCATCGTTCTGCTGTTCCGGCCGTACGGAATCCTCGGCGACATGCGACGGGACAAGCTGATGCGGAGCATCCACGATGGCTGATCTACCGGACACCGCCGCAGTGACGCGTCCTCGGATACGCATCGAGAACGCTGTCAAGAGCTTCTCCGGACGGGTGGTGGTCGATGTCGACGAACTCGTCCTCGGCGACCAGCCGATCGAGGGCCTGATCGGGCCCAACGGAGCCGGCAAGACGACGCTGATGCGGATGATCATGCATTCGACTCCCCTCGACAGCGGAACTATCACCCTTCTTCCACCCGACGGGGAAGACGTCGTGCTGTCCGGGTTGCGCACCCACCGGATGGCCCACCACGGCGTGGTCAAGAGCAACCAGGTCATCATGGATTTCGAGAAGTTGACCATCTGGGATTCGCTCCTGCTGTCGCTGGCCAAGGCGAAGTACGAACAGCCGCAGCGGATCTACAGCGAGAGAGACCTGTTCGAGGAGCAAGCCGACGCCGCCCGCTGGTACCTGGATTTCTTCTCGTTCGACGACCCTTTCGGATACGCTCAGTCGGCCGGTGAGAAGAAGCTGCTCGACATCGTCCGCTGTTTCTTGCTCGAGCCCAAGTTCCTGCTCCTCGACGAGCCAACCGCCGGACTACCCGAGGAACTCACCGAGAAGGTGATGCAGGTCGTCCGGGATCTGGCTGCCGCCGGCACCGCGGTGGTGGTAGTGGAACACGATCTCAACGTCATCTGGAGTCTCAGCGACGAAGTCCATTTCATGGCCGAGGGCAGTGTCATATTGGGGGGCGACCCGCAGACCATTCGCAAGCACAAGACCGTCGTGGAGAAGTATCTGGGAGAAGGGCATGTCTGAGACGGCCGACTCCGCAATCCTCGAAGCGGAAGCCATACGCAGTGGCTACCACGGGGTCACGGTGATCAAAGGCCTCGACTTCGAAGTCGGCAACGAGATCTTCTCCGTCCTCGGCGCCAATGGCGCGGGTAAGACGACGCTGCTGGCGACCGTGGCCCGGTTGATACCGCTAATGGCCGGTAGGATTCACTTCAGAGGTGAAGACGTGTCCGAACTGCCACCCTTCGAGACCGCCGAACGGGGTATTGGGTACGTACCGCAAGAGAAGGGCGTCTTCCCCGAGCTATCCGTGTTCGAAAACCTCACAGTCGGAGGCATGATCGGTGAACGATCCCCGGAGGAACGCATGGACGAGGTCTTCCAGCTGTTTCCGGACCTCAAAGTGTTGTTGAACCAGCCGGCGGGCACCCTCAGCGGCGGGGAATCGCGGATGGTAGCGGCCGGAAGAGCCCTCATGCAGGACCCGACGCTGCTGCTGCTGGATGAACCGACCGCCGGCTTGTCTCCGCTCTACGTCGACATGTTCTTCGAAAAGGTCACCGAGATTCACGAGTCCCGGGGGGTAGGAATCGTTCTCGCCGAGCAGAACGCCACCAAGGCACTTGAAGTGGCGGATCGAGTCATGGTGCTCAGCCTGGGTGAATCCTTCCTCATCGAGGATGCCGAACATCTGACCACGCAGCAACTCAAGGAGGGCTACAGGATCTGAGTCCGTATCGCTGGCAAGCAAGGAGGAGGAAGAATCACAATGCGAATACGTATGGGAAAGATGGGGCGGGTACTGGCGATTCTGTTTGTACTCACCCTGATCGTGGCGGCGTGTGCCGGCGACGATGCCGGCGACACCACCACCACCGCAGAGGCCGAGGAAACGACCACCACGGCCGCGGAAACGACCACCACGGCCGAGGAAACGACCACCACGGAGGCCGTGGCGGCCGAACCGGTGGTGGTCTGTGAGCTGGCTTACTACACAGGAGAGTTCGCGCCATACGGACCTTCACTCACGAACGACGTGGCGTTTCCGATCGATCAGGTAATCAACCTCGACCCGCCGCTGGGACGGAGTTGGACACTGATCTCGGAAGACCTAGGAACGGTCGGCGAGGCACAAGCGGCTCGCACCTGTGTAGAGCAGCACGGCGCCGAGATCGTCGTGAGTCAGGCTCACGGTTACCGGACCTATCGGGACTTCATGCTGGAGTGGATCGCCGAGAACGATGCACCACTCGGACCGACGGTCCACGGTGGGACGATCCCGGGGAACCTCGGTGGTGTGGCTTCCGAGCCGCTGTTCCGGGCGCAAGGTCTCGACGAGGCCCTGGGCATGACCGGTGTGCTCTACGCCGAGACGGTCGGCGTAGGTTCGATCGTGGTCTTTGCCACTCAGGTCGAGGGCTTCCAGCTGGCCGCCGGAGCCGCAGAGAAGGCCGCCGAAGCTGTTGGGATCGAAGTCCTTGCCCGTATCGACGTTCCGGCCGAACAGCCCTCTTATCGGGCCGAAGCCGAACGGATCGCTTCGCTGGCACCGGATGCCGTCATCGTGCAGGCCGGATCGGTGGAGTCGGCCACTCTGATCAAGCAGGCGGACGAGGCGGGATTGTCGCTCTACTGGATCGGCGAGACCGGATGGATCCAGCCCGAGTTCATCGGAACGCTGGGAACAGATCCGATCTCCAGCCAGAAGGGCATTGGTTACGCCGCCTTCGCCTACAACGAGGGCAGCCCGGCCTGGGAGTTCTACCAGCCCCTGTGGGACGGGCTCTACGGCGAGGACCATGAGTTCGGCGCGGCGACGGACCAGTATCACTTCTCCACGTACGACGTGATGACTCTGACGGCTCTGGCCGTCGAGTACGGCGGCTCGTACAAGGCGAGTGACTGGGCTCCGTCCATGCACGCCGTCGGATCACCTCCGGGAACGATGTGCTACTCGTATCCCGAGTGTGTCGCCCTCATCAGGGCCGGCGACGACATCGACTACGAAGGTGTGACCGGCGACGGTACCTTCACGGACGGTGGCGTCAACTCCCAAGTGCAGTCGTACACGCCTTTTGAAGCCGACGGAAGCGTCGGTGATCCGTTCATCCTCGACCCCGCCCGGGCGTCGGAGGTCATCGACCTGATCAAGGTTGAGGCGGAGTGCGAGAGCCCCAACCCGCCGGGGACGGACCCGTCATCACCAGGGTGCACCTGGTAGGAGGCAGATAGCAGCTCAACATTCGAAATGAGAAGGCGGCAGCGGGAAACCCCGCTGCCGCCCCTTTCTGCCCGGACGG
>DHIO01000017.1:0-4477 GCA_002403855.1 Acidimicrobiia bacterium UBA4744 | reverse complement strand
GGAGCCTGGGGAAGGGAGAATCGTATGTCGTTCTGGGACCAGTTGCTCGAAGGTCTCGAGTCAATTGGCAACACGATCGCAGAATGGGCGCCCAAGATCCTGGTTGCGCTCCTGGTGCTCGTCGTGGGTCGGTGGATACTGCGACTGATCCGCAGGTGGACCGAGAAGCTCTTGTCGGTTCAGGCGGTGCAGGGAGTCTTCGATCGGGCCGGCGTAACGCGAGCACTTGCTCCTGGGGGACGATCTCCGGCTTCGCTCTTCGCCACCATCCTCTACGCGTTCCTGATGATCGGTCTGTGGCTGATCGTGTTCAGGATCCTGGAGTTGGAGACGATCGTCGACTTGCTGGAGCGCTTGCTGGCCTGGGTGCCGCAGGTCATCCTCGCAGCCGTCGTCATCATCATCGCCGCGGCGGTTGCCAATTGGGCCGCCGATCTCGTCCAACCGTTTGGCGAGCGCCGAGGAGTACCGTGGGTTGCGGCCGTGGTGCGCATCCTCATCGTCATCTTCGGTGTGCTGTTTGCCATGGACCTCCTGGATATGCAGTTCGCCAGCGAGATCGCCAACATCCTGACGGCTGCCTTCGGCATCGCGTTTGCGGTTGCCTTCGGCGTCGGCGGGATCGACACTGCCAAGAAATGGTGGGAGCGCTACCTGGCGCCTCGAGAAAGGAGCCCGGGCGGGGCACAACCACCCCAATAGACGGAAACACGCTTCGGGGAGGGTCAGACCCTCCCCGAAGTCGCGTTTCAGGATCCAGCCTTGCCCTAATTGGCCTCGACGCGACGGGCCCGCCTCGATTGCCGCGACCGTGTACACTCGTCGTCCCTTCCCGATGGAGTCGTGAACGATGTTGCTCTTGGCAATCCTGGTGCTGGGTCTCAGTGCGGGCGCGGCCGCCCAGAAGATCCTCAAGCCGGGCCGGCGAATCGATTGGACCAGTGCGCTCGTCCAAGGCTTGACGGGTTCGCTCGCCGGTGGGCTGCTGGCGAGTTTGCTCAGTGGTGACGGGCTGGCCCTCCGCCCCAGTGGCCTGCTCGGCTCAATCATCGGTGCAATCGTCGTGATCGCGGCAACCAACGCCTGGCAGAGCTTCCGCCAGCGCGCCTAGCCGTTCGTCCGCCCACCTCTGGGTCGCCGGGGTCCACAAAGCCCTCTCCATCCTGCCGGCGCNNGGACTCGAGATCGAGGGCGCTTCGGCGAACTTGGTATCTTGCTCCCCTACGACCCTCCTGGAGGATGCGAAGTGAAAGAAACCCGCCCGCTGGGCATCGTGAGCCTGGTCCAATTGCAGCCCCGCGGTCTGATCGTCGACGTCCCGGAACCATCGTCGATTCGATCCTTCTACGATGCCGGCCGTCGGGTGGAGGTAGACCGTCTGGAGATCACACCTCGCGGAATCCAAGCGAACCTGCCGACCGGGGAGCAGGTGCTGGATATCCACCATCTCGATCACCCCGACAAGGCCTATGAAGATGACGACCTGGTCTGCGTCGGCTTCACGGCTCACTACGAAGCAATGCGCGCTGAATTCGGAGACCATATGGTCGATGGGACCGCCGGCGAGAACATCGTCATCGACTACCCGGACGAAGTGTGGCCCGACGATCTCGGCACGGTCCTTGCCATCGAGAACCAGGACACGGGCGAAGTGGCGCATCTGAAGCTGATGAGCTTCGCCGAGCCCTGTGTGGAATTCAGTCGATTCTGTGCCAAACGCCAGTACGACGAGATCCCCGCCCACCAGCTCGGAGAGATTCTGCGGTTCTTGGGCAACGGCAGGCGAGGCTTCCTGCTCGTCCCCGACGGTGCGCTCGATGTGGTGACGGTGCGACCGGGCGACAGGGTGTTCCTACCGGGCGCGGACTGAGCACCGATCGACGGCGAGAAACTCTTGCTCCGGACTCCGCCGGGGCCGCAGCCCGACCTCAGCGAAATAGTCCCATCCACGGTCGACCTGTCCGACCAGGCCTCCGCTGCTCCCAACACCCTACGACTCGAGTCCAAAGCCGAGCGGAAAGAGAGGCTCCTCTCCGCTCTCCGCTAGAGCGTTGAGCGGGACCTGATCGATCGACCTCGGCCAGGTAAAGGGCAGCTTCGCCTGGAACGGCTCGATTCCGAACAGAACGTCTGCCACACCCTGTCCTTCGGTACCCGGCAACCAGGCCGCCACGAGACCATCCCAGTCGTCGATCTGATCGGCAATGAGCAGTGGGCGCCCGGAGATCAGAACCACCACGAGGCGGCCGCAGCTTGCCATCAAGTTGTTGAGCACGGCCACATCGCGGCTGGGAAGAGCCAGATCCGCGCTGTCTCCTTCGCCTTCGGCATACGGCCGTTCTCCAACCACCCCGATGCAAAGATCCGGCACCTCTTCCCCATTGCGGTCCACCCGGTCCAGGTTCCCGAACTTGTCGTAGAGAATCTCCGCCCCTCCCGGCGCCGACGCCCGAATACCTTCCAGGATCGTGGTTCCCGGAGTGATGGAACCTTCCACGCCCTGCCACTGAATGGTCCAGCCGCCCGACTGGATCCCGATGTCGTCGGCGGCTTGGCCACCCACGAAGATCACGTCCAGCTCGTAACTTATGGGGAGCACGCCGCCCTCATTCTTGAGCAGCACTGCCGATTTGGCGACCGCCTCACGAGCGACCGCACGATGCTTATCTGATCCAACTCGATCCAGCAATCCCGGATCGGAATAGGGCGTCTCGAATAGCCCGAGCTCGAATTTGACCCGCAGGATTCGTCGCACCGCGTCATCGATCCGCTCTAGGGGGACGTCTCCGTTTTCGACCGCCCGCCACATGGTCCAGATGAACCGTGGGTAGTCGTAAGGGACCATGTTCATGTCGATGCCGGCGTTGAAGGCGGTGACCACCGACTCGTAGTAGTCCTCCGAGATCTGGTCAATGGCCGCCCAATCGGAGACGACGAACCCTTCGAACCCCAGCTCGCCCTTGAGAACGTCGGTGGTCAGATAGCGTTGGGCATGCATTCGGGTGTCGTTCCAGCTGGAGTACGAGAGCATCACGCTCATCACTCCCCTTTCGATCGCCTCGACATACGGTGGGAGGTGGGTCTTGCGCAACTCGGCCTCGCTGATCTCAGTGACGCCCTGGTCGATGAGCCGGGCTCCGGTCGTCGCGCTGCCCCAAGTGGTGCCGCCGTCTCCGACGAAGTGCTTGGCCGTGGCCAGCACCGTGGTCCGGTCGGAGAGGTCTGCGCCCTGTAGTCCCTCAACGTAGGCGGCGGCCAGCGGTACGACCAGATCCGGGACTTCGCCGTAGCCTTCGTAGGTACGACCCCAGCGGATGTCCTGGGGTACCGCCACTGTGGGTGCGAAGTTCCAACGGATACCCGTGGCCGCGACTTCAACCGCGGTGATCTGACCTATCCGTGTCATGAGCTCGGGATCGTTGGCCGCTCCCAACCCAACATTGTGGGGGAACACGGTTGCACCTCGCACATTGTTGTGACCGTGCACGGCGTCCACCCCGTAGATGAGCGGGATGCCGAGCCGGGTGCTCATGGCCAGGGCCTGGAATCCGTCCACCATCTCCGCCCATGCTTCCGGTGTGTTCTCGTCCGGTGCCCCTCCGCCTCCGCTGAGCAGCGACCCGATGCCGACAAGGGTGATGTGTTCAGGCAGAATGCTGTTCTTCTCGACCTGGGTCATCTGCCCTACCTTCTCGGCGAGGGTCATCCGGCCCAACAGGTCCTCGACCCGCTCGTCCACCGGCGTCGAGACGTCCAGGTAGGGAGCTGATGGCTCGGGCCGGGGAAGTTGCGGGGGCGGAGTGAACGCGTGCACCGCCGGAAGGAAGACCGCCTCGTGGAGAGCATCGTGTTCGTCGGGCGAGGCGATCAGCCCGATCAGAAAGGCACCAAAATCCGATTCAGCTAGAGCGACGTCCGCCAACAAGCTTTGCCCGCCGAGCAACTGCGCTTGTGTCTCGAATGAGTACAGGGTCCAGGCCAATCGTTCGGTTTCCAATGCCCCGGTTGGGGTCGGCGATTCCCCGAGCTCGAGCTGGGCGCCTAGCCCGGCCAGCAAATCTTCGGCGCCGGCGCCCGGCGCAGCCTGTTGAACGATGAGCCTCGTACCGGTGGACGCGTCGCCGCCAGAGACCACGCCGTACTCAATCTCGGTCCATCCGGCCGGAACTAGGCCTTCAACGCCGTAGAAATGGTCGCTGTACCGAACCAGCTCGATCCCCGAGTCCGGCTGGGTGGGTATCGGGACGGGGGTTGTAGATGTTGTCTCTTCCGGCGTGGTCTGTCTGGTGCATCCTGCGAACAGCACGGCCATCGCCACCAATATCAGCAGTGGCCTGTTACTCATTCGACCGTCCCCGTCTTTTCAGAGCGCGACGTCACCGCCCCATCCGGCCTGTGCTCCCTCCCGCGCTCCTCTACTTCCCGTCGGCTTCCTGTACGGAGCCTCCTAGCGTCACCTGATGGCGTCGCCGGTTTC
>DHIO01000035.1:257-145578 GCA_002403855.1 Acidimicrobiia bacterium UBA4744 | reverse complement strand
ATACGCTCCCCTTCGCAATTCAGCCCGCACACCAGCCTAACCAATCGGCAACCACGCTGCGTGAGCAACATCGAGTTCCCCTACCATGCGGCCATGGACTTCTCCTCCGACGTCATCACCATCGAGAGGGACGGGCACATCGCCACCGCGTGGCTGGACCGCCCGGACAAACTCAACGCCATGAACCTGGACATGTGGGACGCCCTGCCCAGAGCCATGGAGGCGATTGGCAGCGACCCGGACGTGCGGGTGGCGATCATCGCCGGCAGAGGTCGAGCCTTCACCGCCGGGATCGATCTCGAGGCCCTGGCAATGGTCGCCACCGGATTGGAGGGCAACTCGGAAGTGGCAGAGCGGCAAGCTCTCTACCGCCTGATCAAGAGGCTCCAGCACACCATGACGTCGGTCGCCGACTGTCCCAAACCGGTGATTGCCGCCGTGCACGGCCCTTGCCTGGGGGCCGGAGTAGACCTGATCACCGCCTGCGACATCCGTCTCGCTGCCGCGAACGCCATCTTCTCGGTGCGAGAAACCAAACTCGGCATGGTCGCCGACGTCGGCACGATGCAGCGACTCCCCAGAGTGATCCCGCCCGGCCACGTTGCCGAACTCGCCTACACCGGCAAGGACATCACCGCCGATCGCGCTCGGCAGATAGGTCTCGTCAACGATGTACACGACGATGTGCACAACGCCGCTCGCGAGTTGGCCCTGGAGATCGCGGCCAACTCGCCCCTGGCCGTGCAGGGCGCCAAGGCGGTCCTCCGAGCGGGGGAGAACCGTTCGATCGAGGAAGCCCTCGACTACATGGCGGTGTGGAACGCGGCATTCCTACAATCCAACGACCTGCAGGAAGCCATGGTTGCCCACCTCGAGAAACGCCCGCCGAGCTTCAGAGGCGATTGAGCCGGTAGGGTAACAACAGGCAGGAGGAAGGTTGGATGGACGGACTCTCTTTCCTCGAGATGCTCGGCCGCCTGCTGGCGGCCACCCTCCTCACCGGGCTGATCGGGTTCGAACGAGAGGCCACCGGTCAGGCGGCCGGCCTGCGCACCCATGCCATGGTCGGATTCGGGGCCGCCCTGTTCACGCTCGTGTCCATTGCGGGGTTCGACGAAGGAGACCCGGGCCGGGTTGCCGCCCAGATAGTCACCGGGATCGGGTTCTTGGGAGCCGGCGCCATCTGGCGCAGTGAAGACCGGGTGCGCGGTTTGACCACCGCGGCCGGGTTGTGGGCAGCAGCCGCGATCGGCATGGGCATCGGTTCCGGCCTGGTGGTGCTCGGCATAGTGGGGACGCTGATCATCCTGGGCGTGCTGATCGGCATGCGCAAAATCGATCAAGCAGTCGCCCGGAGAACGGCAGTCGCCCCGCAGCAGCTCGGAGTGACGGTCAACCATGTCGATCGCATCAAGCAGGTCATCAAGATGGTCGAGAGGGTTGACAGCAGCGTCCAAGAGATCAGCTTCGAAGGGAACCCGGATGGTACCGGGGTGCTGGTCATCGCCGTCGAACCGGAACGCACCAAGATGATCTCGGAGATGGTCCAATCGATGAAGGGTGTAACGGAGGTCGAGATCATCAGCCCGCTCTACTGGAAAAGGCTCGGCCAGTAGAGGTAGGAGCCGAATGGGGAGGTAACCATGATCGTTCCCGTCATTCTTTCCGGAGGGGCCGGCACCCGGCTTTGGCCGCTCTCGAGGGAACTGGAGCCAAAACACCTCGTCGATCTCATCGGCAGCACCACCCTCCTGCAGAAGACGGTTGCTCGCCTCAAAGGACTCGACGACGCCGGAGCCCCGGTCGTGATCGGCAACCATGCCCACCATCAACTGGTGATCGATCAGCTCACTGGAATCGGAGTGCAACCGGCGGCGATGCTGCTCGAACCCATCGGCCGCAACACGGCCCCGGCCGCAGCGGTGGCCGCAATGGCCGCCATGCAGAACGGCAACGATCCGATCCTGCTGGTGCTGCCCGCCGACCACATGATCGGCGACGTGGAAGGCTTCCATCAGGCGGTTGCGGCGGGACGTCGGGCGGCCGAGAGCGGGTATCTGGTCACCTTCGGCATCGTTCCCGAAGGCCCCCACACCGGGTACGGATACATCCAAAAAGGCGACAGCCTGTTGGAAGAAACGGCATACGAAGTGGCACGCTTCGTCGAGAAACCGGATCTGGAAGCGGCCAGGGAGTATGTGGCTTCGAGCGAGTACTTGTGGAACAGCGGCATGTTCATGTTCCGGGCCAGCGCGTATCTCGAGGAGCTGGAGAGGTTCGATCCGCCCATGGTGGCGGAATCGCGACGGGCCCTCGAAGTGGGTGAGGAGATCGACGGCGGGATCCGGCTCGATCGGACAGCCTTCCAGGCCATCAAGGGCAACTCCATCGACTATTCGGTGATGGAGCACACCGAACGAGCCGCAGTGGTACCTCTCGACGCGGACTGGAGCGACGTAGGGTCGTGGCCGGCACTGTGGGAAATCAGCTATCGGGACGACCACGGCAACGTCGTACAGGGCGACGTGCTGGCGGAGGAAACCAGCGGCTCGTATCTGCGCTCCGGGAGCCGGTTGGTGGCCGTGGTAGGGCTCGACGAGGTAGTGGTAGTCGAGACGCCGGATGCCGTCTTGGTTTGCCACCGGGATCACGCTCAGGACGTCAGGAAGATCGTTGAACGCCTCCAGCAGGCCGACCGGCCGGAAGCCGTTCGAAAGACCGAGTAGTTCTCGCAGGGCGACCAGGATGGCGCCTGCCGTCTGCAGGCGTTACACCATCACCCGGCAGGAAACGACCGGAACTAGATCGAGAGCCTTGGCGATGGCATCGATCAACTCTGCCCTGGTAACCGGCCGGTCGGGCTCGAAAGGCAAGGGACCCGGTGCCGTACAGATGTCCAGGACTTCACCGGCCACCAACGCGTTGATGGCGGCCTGAGCGTAGTGATCCTCGTCGTCGAAGAAGTAGTCGGAGACGGTCGGCTCGAACTCGAACGCACCGGCCAGGATGGCCGCCATCTCTCCCCGGCTGATCAGTTGCTCGGGGCAGTACTGCCACACTCCGCAGCCCAGCGCCACCTCGAGTTCAACATCCGGAAAGAAGGTCTCCAAGGCGGGCCTCGGTTCCAGCGCCAGATAGTCGGCAACGACCACTTCGGTGTCCAGGGCAGCTCCCAGCAAGGCCTCCACGTCGGCGCCGGTCACCTGCTCATCGGGGCAGAGTTCGAGGCCATACGGGCCGCAACCTGTGATCGAGGCCCGCGAAGCGAGCAGGTCCGCGATGGGAGCTATCTCGTGTTCATCGTCGTCCCAGAAGGCCCCCTCGAAGCTTCCCGGAACGATCTCATCGACCCACGCGGCTCGCCGCAGGCTCCGTAGCGGGTCGACGGCTTCGCCCCATGGAGTCCGGAGTTCGAAGTGGAGGTGTGGAGGAGTCGTCTCGGCATTTCCGCTGTCCCCTACCCAGCCGATCACCTGGCCGGCCAACACCCGGTCGCCGACCTCGAGGCCCGGAAGAACGCCTCCGCCTTGTCCATCGTCGGTCAAGAAGGTGTCGTTGTTGAGATGGAGATACCAGGAAGTCCATCCGTCGTCGTGCCTGATGACGACCGACACGCTGGACCGTCTGACCCGGGCCACCACCCCGTCCCTGACGGCCAGGACCGGGGTCAGGCGCGGTGCCTGCAAATCGACTCCCTTGTGATCGCGCTCTCCACCGTCCCGCTCGGCGCCGAACGTGGACAGCACCTCGAGCGGGCCGGCCAGAGGAAAGACCATCCGGTAGCGGGTTGCAGGAGAGAAACCGACGGGCGCAGACCCCAGGTCGGCGGCAACGACGACGGGTTGTGCCGCCGNNCGGGTTCCCTGCACCCATGGTTCATCGGCAATCTTCGCCGCGTCTTGACGGGAAATCCGACTTCAGACCCTCGGTTCAGCCGGCAACGCAGCCGCCTTCAGCCGGCAGCCGCAAACAGCAGGAACATCGAGATTCGAGCAGAAGGAGCCCCTCGGTCTCACTCCGCTGGGCCACCTCCCCGGCTCACGCCCGGGGAGAACGGCACTGCCGGCCCGTTGATGCTTGTCGCTCTTGCTTGGACCTTCAGCCTTCCAGGTAGGCCTTCATCTTGGCCACACCTTCGTTGATTTCGTCCACATCGATTCCGGAGTAGGCGAAACGGATGTACTTCTCCGTTTCGCCCCCTTGCATCCGGCCGAAGTGCAGCCGGTTGGTGAACGAGACCCCCGTGTTGTGCAAGACCGCTCGTCGGAACTCTTCATAGTCGTCCATACCCTTGTTGGCCATGGCACCCGTCACGTTGGGGTAGAGATAGAACGTTGCGTTGGGCACGTACGTACGAACCCCGGCGATCGAGTTGAGACCCGCCGCCAGCGCATCACGCCGCTCCCGCAGCGTGTCGAGGATCGCCTTGACCTCGGTTTGGCTACCAGTCAGCCCGGCCACGGCTCCGTACTGGATGAAGTGGTTGGAGCAGGATTCGTCGTTGACGTTGATCTTGGCGATCACGTCGATGATTTCCTTCGGGCCGATACTGGCCCCCAACCGCCATCCGGTCATAGCGAACTTCTTCGAGAACGTGTAGAGGATCACCGTGCGCTCGACCATGCCGGGCTGCTCGACGAACGACCGGCTGGTCCCGTCGTAGCGCATGTCGAAGTAGGCCTCGTCGGCCAGCACGTACAGGTCGTGTTTGCGAACCAGCTCGGCCAGACGCTGGTGCTCTTCCGGAGAGCATTCGGCGCCGGTCGGGTTCTGCAGGTCGTTGAGGATCAACAGCCGGGTCTTCGGGGTGATGCCTTGCTCGATCGACTCGAAGTCGAGGCCGAAGTTGTCCTCGCCCTCCACGTAGCCGTACGGGACGGCAACGCCGCCGTTGAACTCGATCTGCGACTCGTAGATCGGATAACCGGGGTTGGGATACAGCACCTCGTCACCCGGGTTCATGAGCGCCAGGATGAACTTGCCGATGGTTGGTTTGCCGCCCGGTTGAGCCGCCACATTGTCCGGCCCGTACTCGACGTGGTGAGACGCCGAGACGTCGGCTGCTACGGCTTCCCTGAGTTGCGGAATGCCCGCATTTGGGCAGTAGCCGGTCTTCCCATCCTGCAGGGCCTTCCAGGCGCCCTCGACCACCGTAGAAGGGGTCGGCAGGTTGATATCACCCAGGTGGAACGGGTACACCTTGTTGCCCTGCGCGGCAAAGGCATTCGCCTCAGCCGAAACGGCGAACGCCGTCTCGGTGCCAAGGCGGTCGATTCGATCGGCAATGGTCATCATCAGTTTCCTCCCTGTAGGTCTGCCGCGTTGACGATGCTGGGGGCGGCCTGGGGTACGTCTCCCGACAGGAACGGGGTGATGTCGTCGCCGTCCCAGACCGGATACCCCTGGAGTATCGCGGCCACGTTGGCGGCCGCCAGGCTGGACATTCCCTCCCGGGTCCAGACCGTCGCCGAAGCGATGTGGGGAACGACCACCACATTGTCCAGTTCGGCCAGGCCCGGTTTCATGGCGGGCTCGTCCTCGAAGACATCGAGGCCGACCCGGAATTCGGGGTTGGCACGGCAGTGCTCCACCAGCGCGGCTTCGTCGATCACCGGCCCGCGGCTCGAGTTCACCAGAACGGCATCCGGTTTCATCACAGACAGCGCCCGAGCGTCGATCAGGTGGTGGGTGCTGCCGTCCAGCACCGTGTGGAGGCTGACCACATCGGCCCGGCGAAGCACCTCGGCCACGCTGTCCAAGCGCCGGCAGGTGAGCGGGGCCTCACCATGTTCGACCAGGAAAGCGGAATAGGCCGCCACGTACCGCTCGAGATCCTCGTTGGGATAGAGGTCGTAGTAAACGAGGTGCATCTTGTGCCCTTCCACCATCATCCGCGCATATGCACTTCCGATGCGACCGGCTCCGACGACCCCCACGGTCTTACCAACGAAGCGCTGCCCCAGGAACATGGTGGGCAGCCAGCCCTCGTACTTCCCGGCCCGCATGAACCGATCCGCTTCGGTGACACGCCGTCCGGCCGCAAAGGTCAGGGCAACCGCCATCTCCGCCGTGGTCTCCGTCAAGACGCCGGGGGTGTTCCCGACCGGGATGCCGTTGGCGGTCGCCGCCGCCACATCGACATTGTTGTAACCGACGGCTCCGTTACTGAACGCGGTTCCACCCGCGGCCCGCAAAGCGGCAAAGAGCTCAGCGTTCCAGTCTTCGGTCAGCTGGCCGATCGCTCCATCACACTTGCTGCCGATCCGGGCTTTGATCTCCTCGGGGGACAACACCGCCGTGTCCGTGCAGATCTCGATGGAGCAATCCGCCTGCTGGAGGATCTGCTTCCAGTGATCACCCGGTAGGTCCTTGGTGACGATGACCCGCCGGGACCCGGCCGGATTGACGGTGATCCACTCTTTCTCGAACATGCCCCAAACCCCTTCCTCTGCTGATACTGACTGGCCCACTCGCTACATGGTGAGCGCCATCACCGCCTTCTGAGCGTGCAGTCGATTCTCGGCCTGGTCGAATACCCGGCTCCAGCGGCCGTCGATGACCGCATCGGCAACCTCGATGTTGCGATCGGCCGGCAGCGGGTGCATATAGATGGCATCCTCATCGGCCATCTCCATACGGCGGGGATCGACGATCCAATCCTGGTATTTCTCGGAGATCTTGGCCGACTCGTCGAGGTCGGACGTGGTCAGCATCGAACCCCACGCCTTGGCGTAGACGACGTCGGCGCCGGCCATGCCATCCTCGAAGTCCTCGACGATCTCGAAGTTGCCGTGAGCCTTCCTGGCGTTCTCCTCGGCCTGGGCCACGATTTCCGGCATCAGCTTGAACTCGGGGGGCCGGGTGAGGCGAACGTTGGCACCGAAGCGGGTCATCAACAGAATGACGCTCTGGGGCACGCTGATCGGCTTCTGATAGCTGGCCGCATAGGCGTAGCTCATGTTGATCGTCAGCTTCGAAGGGTCTCCCTTCTGCTCGATGATCGTGAGCAGGTCGGCGAGGGCCTGGAAGGGATGGTATTGGTCGCACTGCATGTTGAGGACCGGGGTGCGGCTTGCCTCGGCCACCGCCCGGATGTACTGGTTGCCGATCCCCCAGTCGACCTGGCGGATGGCAATCCCGTCGTTGTAGCGACCCAGGATCTCGCCGATCTCTTTCCAGGTGTCGCCGTGACCGATCTGAGTGGTGGTGCTGTCGAGGAACATCGCATGTCCGCCCAACTGAGCCATCCCCGCTTCGAAGCTCGCTCTGGTTCGGGTGCTCGAGAAGAAGAACAACATGGCCAGCACCTTGTCGCGCAGGAGGGCGTGGGGTTCACCCAGCGCCCGCTTGCGTTTGAGATCGAGAGCCACGTCGATGATCGTGTCGAGTTCGTCCTTGGTCCATTCCTGGGTAGTGATCATGTCTCGTCCGTGCAGGTACGTCTGCATGTGTGCTCCTTGGTCAGGCTCCGGCTTTCCGCCTGATCAGGCGAAAGCGGAGCAGATCGTCTCTGAAGAATGAGGTGGCTTTGACCACCGGTTCGTTGTCCTGGTCGAATCCGATCTCCTCAAAACTGAGGGATGGGGTGCGGCGAGCAACGCCCAGTTGCCCGGCCTCGTAGGTGCCCAACGCCACCGGGATGATCTCGGACAGGTAGTAGGACAGAGACCGCCCGCAGTGGTCTTCGAGCAATTCGTAGAGCGGTTTCTTGCCGTCCGAGTCTTTGACGCGCACCGACACCAGTCCCCCGGGTATTCGGTTGGTGGTGAGCACCACCGGCAGATCGTTCTCGAGGAACACCTTCTCGAACACGACCACCGGGTCGCCGGGCGCGAGGTTCAGTTCGGCGGCGAGTCGCTCCGAAGCCGACTCGGTCAGGACCTTCCCGACCCGGACCGAAGGTGTGTACCCGTGGTCGGTGAGCACTTCTTCGTACGACCAGATCTCTTCGAGGCGTGACTTGATCTGCAAGCCGGGTTCATTGACGAACGTCCCCGCCCCTTGCTTGCGGTAGATGGTGCCCTCGTGTTCGAGCCGGCTCAGCGCATCGCGAATCGTCGTGCGGCTCACTCCCAGATCGGCTGCCAACTCCGTTTCCGAAGGAATCCGTCCTTCTTCGAAGTCCCCACTGAGGATTCGCTCTTTGATGTGGGCCTTCGCCTGCTCGGTGAGCGAGGGGCTGCGGGTGATCATCGGGCAAATCCTAACTAGCCGGTCGGGTCATCATGTTGTATGCTTGTATTACAAATCGTACAGGAGGTCCGGCTCGCTGTCCAGTGGCGGGCTTCCTGCCCGGGACCGACGAACAAGAGGAGTGCACTATGCGCAGCTTCGCAGGACGGGACATCCTGTCGCTCAAGGACTTCGAACGGAACGAGTTCTTCCACGTATTCGAGATTGCCGACCGGCTCGAGCCTATCGCCCGGGAGCGTCGCAACACCGACCTGCTCGCCCACAAGACGATGGTGACGGCGTTCTATCAACCGTCCACTCGCACCCGGCTCGCCCACGAGGCGGCCATGCACCGCCTGGGCGGGCACGTAACCGGGTTCGCCGACGCCAAGATGACCCGAGCCGGCGACTTCTACCAGGAGACCATCAAAGACACCGTCCACATGCTGGAGTACTACGGCGACGTGCTGGTCATGCGCCACTTCCAGCAGGGCGCTCCCCACGAGGCCGCCCGCTGGGCATCGATCCCCGTGATCAACGCCGGTGACGGTTGGGGCGAGCACCCGACTCAGGTGCTCACCGACCTGTACACAGTTCAGAAAGAAACGGGCAGCGTCGACGGAAAGACCTTCGTCTGCATCGGTGACCACCGCATGCGCACCATGCATTCGATCGGCTACGCCCTCAGCCAGTTCGATGCCGAAATGGTCATCCTGGCTCCCGAGGATATGTCCCCCACCGATGAGTTCCTCGCCGAACTGGATGACAAGGGCACCTCATGGCGGATCGTCGATCACATCAACGATGTCATCGAGGAGGCCGACGTCATCTACATGGAGCCGGTCGTACAGCCCGACTACACCCAGGCCCGACAGGAAAAAGCTGACGAGTACGGCTTCACCGCCGACAACTATCGGATCACCAAAGAGGTCATGAAGAAGGCCAAGGGCGACTCGATCGTGCTGCACTCCCTGCCCAGGATGGACGAACTGCTGCCCGAGGTCGACCAGCTCAAGCATGCCCGCTACTGGCAGGAGGCCTACAACGGTGTCGTGATGCGGATGGCGCTGCTGGCGCTGGTCCTGGGGACGATGGAGTAGCCGATGCCGAGAGCAGTTATCGCCATCGGCGGAAATTCGCTGATTACCGACAAGGATCACCAGAGCGTCGAGGACCAGTACGTGGCGGCCGGAGAGACCGATCACCACATCGCCCAGTTGGTGAAGGCCGGTTGGGACGTGGCGATCTCCCACGGCAACGGACCACAGGTCGGGTTCATCCTGCGGCGGTCGGAGCTTTCGCGCAAAGAGCTCCACGAAGTTCCCATGGACGTAGCTGGGGCCGATACGCAAGGAGCCATCGGCTACATGCTCCAGCAGAACCTGATCAACGACTTTCGAGCGATGGGGCTCGACAAGCAAGTGGCCACGGTTGTCACCCAGGTCGAGGTCAGTGCCGACGATCCCGCCATGCAGAACCCGTCCAAGCCGATCGGCACCTTTCTCGACGAGGCAGAGGCCAAGCGCCGGCACGACGAAGAAGGCTGGGACGTCGTGGAAGATGCCGGTCGCGGCTGGCGTCGGGTCGTGGCCTCTCCCCAGCCGGTGCGGATTGTCGAGATCGAAGCCGTTCGCACCCTCATGAACGCCGGGATGGTCGTGATCACCGTCGGAGGCGGCGGGATACCCGTCGTCGCCGACGAGAGCGGGGATCTCAAGGGAGTGGCGGCCGTCATCGACAAGGACCTGGCCTCGGCCCTGCTCGCCAGAGAGATCGACGCCGACCTGCTGTTGATCTCGACGGCGGTGGAGAAGGTCGCTCTGCGATTCGGAACCCCCGAGCAGGAGTGGGTAGACCGCTTGACCCTCGCCGAGGTGAAGCAGTACCTCGCCGAGGGCACCCATTTCGCGGAGGGGTCGATGGCACCCAAAATGCGGGCCGTCGTGCAATTCCTCGAGGGGGGCGGTCACCGGGCACTGATCACCAACCCCGAGAACATCGCCAAGGCGATTGCAGGCGACACGGGCACCTGGATCGTTCCATGATCGATAACGTCACCGGACTCGTCTGTGTGATCTGCGGCACCGCCTACCCGGTCGAGGAGGCCGGGTACGTGTGCCCGGACCACGGCAACGAGGGCATCCTCGACGTCCGGTACGACTACGACCTCATCGGCGCCCGTATCTCGCCGGAGTCGCTCCGCGAGAAGCGGAACCCCACGATGTGGCGATACAAGGCCCTCCTCCCGGTGGCACCCGATGCGCCGGTGCCGCCTCTGACGGTGGGTGGAACTCCCACCTACGACGCGCCTCCACTGGCCGAGGCGCTGGGAGTCGGCAGGGTGTGGGTGAAGGATGAAGGTCGCCAGCCCACGGCATCCTTGAAAGACCGCGCCAGCGCCATGGCTCTCGTCAAAGCACGGGAAAGGGGCGCGGAGGTAGTAACCACCGCCAGCACCGGGAACGCCGCCGCCGCTCTGAGTGGACTGTCCGCCAGTGTCGGCCAGAAGAACGTGATCTTCGTGCCCGAGACGGCTCCGCAGGCCAAGATCGCCCAACTCCTGGCCTACGGCTCGACGGTGGCACTGGTCGAGGGCACCTACGGCGACGCGTTCGACCTGTGCATGGAAGCGGCCGAGGAGTTCGGCTGGTACAACCGCAATACCGGATTCAACCCCTACATGACCGAAGGTAAGAAGACGGCCGGTTTGGAGATCCTGGAGCAACTCGATTGGGAGGTTCCCGACGCCATCTTCGTCAGCGTCGGCGATGGATCGATCATCGGGGGCGTCCACAAAGCCGTGAAGGACGCTCTCGCCCTCGGCTGGATCGACCGCGCACCCCGTATCTACGGGATCCAGTCGGCCGGCAGCGACTACCTCGTGCAAGCATTCGAGAGCGGCGAGGATGTGCTGACCAAACCACCCATCTCGGCCGACACGGTCGCCGATTCGATCAGCGCCGACCTCCCTCGCGACCGGATCAAGGCCATGGCGGCATCCGTAGAGACGGACGGCGCCTACCTGCGAGTGAGCGACGAGGAGATCCTGGCTGCCGTCCCCTCCCTGGCAAGAGGATCAGGCGTGTTCGCCGAACCGGCCGGAGCAGCCGCCTATGCCGGGTTGGTTGCTGCAGTCGAAACAGGCCTGGTCGGGTCGGAAGACCGGGTAGTGGTGCTATCCACCGGCAGCGGCCTCAAGGATGTCGCCTCGGCCATGAAGGCGGTAGCGGACGCCGGAACGAAGCCGATGGTTGTCGAACCGAACCTGGAGGCTCTCAAGAACGCCATGCAAGAGAGGAACCAGGTACCAGGAACTGGGACAAACAAGCAAGGAACCCGATGATGATCGATCTCACCATTCACGAAGAAACCCTGGAATCGGCCGCCGCCCAGGCGCACGAGCGCAACATCCGCATCCCCACCTTCAAGCAGATGCGCGACCCTTCGCTCATACCCGACTCGATCAAGCAGGAGCTGAAGTCGGTCGGGCTGTGGGATCTCGATCCCTTGAACCTGTACCGGATCACCTGGCACAACGAGCCGACGCCCACTGGCGGAGGTTACGGTCCCGTCAACTTCATCGAACTTCCCTCCGAGCTGACCGGCACCCCGGCCCGGATCCTCCTTCTCGAGGGGAAGTGGTTTCCGACCGGCGCCCACAAAGTCGGGGCGGCGTTTGGATGTCTGGTGCCCCGGCTCGTGACCGGTCAATTCGACCCCGCCGCCCAGAAGGCCGTGTGGCCCTCCACCGGCAACTACTGCCGGGGCGGCGCCTACGACTCCAACCTGCTGGGGTGTGATTCCATTGCCATCCTGCCCGAGGGCATGAGCGCTGAGCGGTTCAGCTGGCTGGAGAGCGTGGCCGGGGAGATCATCAAGACGCCGGGCACCGAATCGAACGTCAAGGAGATCTTCGACAAGTGCAACGAGCTTCGACAGTCCGGAGAAGACCTCGTCATCTTCAACCAGTTCGACGAGTTCGGAAACTACCTGTGGCACTACGCGGTGACCGGCCCGGCCATGGTCGAGGTCCTCGAGACGGCAATGCGACCCGGCGACGAATTTCGCGGCGTGACGCTGACCACCGGGTCGGCCGGAACCATTGCCTCGGGCGACTACCTCAAGCAGCTCTTCCCGAACGCAAAGATTGCCGCCGGGGAAGCCGTCCAGTGCCCGACGATCCTCTACAACGGTTTCGGCGAACACCGGATCGAAGGCATCGGCGACAAGCACATACCCTGGATTCACAACGTCAAGAACACAGACATGGCCATTGGGCTGGACGACGAGGCAACCATCGCCCTCACCCGCTTGTTCAACGAACCGGCCGGCGCCGCATATCTGGCGGACCAGGGAGTTGCCTCCGAACTGATCGAAGAGCTGCCGCTGCTCGGCATCTCCGGAATCGGCAACATGCTCATGGCCATCAAGATGGCCAAGTACTACGAGATGGGTTCCCGGGATGTCGTCGTCACCGTCGGCACCGATTCGATGGAGATGTACGGCAGCCGTTTGCAAGAGCTCGACGCGGAGCGCGGGGAATTCACCACCCTGGATGCAGCAGCGGCGTACCACCGCTACTTGCTCGGGCAGGGCATTGATCACATCCAGGAACTCGGCTACTACGACCGAAAGCGGGTCCACAACCTGAAGTACTACACATGGGTCGAGCAGCAGGGCAAGACCTACGAAGAGATCCAGGCGCAGTGGTACGACTCCGACTACTGGACTTCGATACAGGCGATGGTTGACCCCATCGACGAGTTGATCGGCGTCTTCAACGAAAAGGTGGGCCTGGGATAGGTTGAAACAGGCAGCCGTCCGATAGCCCCCGAAACCGAGAAAGGCAGAGACCGTGTCCGAGACTGTTGCGGAGTTCATGGATCGCGTGGCGGCCCGGAGCCCGGAGGAAACCGAGTTCCACCAGGCGGTTCACGAAGTAGTTGAGTCGATCTGGCCGGTGCTCGACCGGCATCCCGAGTTCCGGGAGGCCAACATCCTCGACCGGATGGTCGAGCCGGAGCGAGTGATCATGTTCCGGGTCCCTTGGGTCGACGACGATGGCCACGTGCAGGTCAACCGGGGCTACCGGATCGAGATGAACAGCGCCATTGGGCCCTACAAGGGCGGCTTACGTTTCCATCCGTCGGTGAACTTGGGCGTTCTCAAGTTCCTGGCTTTCGAGCAGGTCTTCAAGAACGCCCTGACCACACTGCCTATGGGCGGAGGCAAGGGAGGCTCCGATTTCGATCCGAAGGGCAAGAGCGACGGAGAAGTCATGCGGTTCTGCCAGTCGTTCATGGGCGAGCTGTACCGGCATATCGGTGACCGTACCGACATCCCCGCCGGGGATATCGGTGTGGGCGCCCGGGAAATCGGGTTCCTCTTCGGGCAATACAAGAAGCTGGCCAACGAGTTCTCCGGGATCCTGACCGGGAAGAGCCCGGAGTGGGGCGGCAGCCTCATCCGGCCGGAGGCGACCGGATACGGAGCCGTCTACTTCGCCGAGGAAATGCTCAAGACTCGTGACGAGTCGATCCTGGGCAAGAAATGTCTGGTCTCGGGGTCCGGCAACGTGGCCCAGTACGCCGTCGAAAACGTTCTTCGCCTTGGTGGCTCGGCGGTCACCCTGTCGGATTCGAGCGGGTTCATCTACGACAAGGACGGCATCGACCACGAGAAACTCGACTGGGTCAAGGAACTGAAGAACAAGCGACGGGGTCGGATCGCCGAATATGCCGACAGGTTCAACGCCGACTACTACCCGGACCAGCGGCCCTGGTCGGTGGAGGGAGCAGAATGTGTCTTCCCCTGCGCCACTCAGAATGAGCTGTCCGGGCCGGAGGCCAAGCAGCTCTTGGTCAACGGGACATACGTGGTTGCCGAGGGCGCCAACATGCCTTGCGATCCCGACGCAGTGCAGCAGTTCGTGGATCAGGGGATCCTGTTCGGTCCGGGCAAGGCCGCCAACGCGGGCGGTGTGGCAACCAGTGGACTGGAGATGGCCCAAAATGCCGTCTTCACCAACTGGACCAGAGATGAGGTCGACCAGAGGTTGCGGAGGATCATGGTCAACATCCACCGTTCCTGCCAGGAAGCTGCCGAGCACTATGGAGACCCGGGAAACTACGTCAACGGCGCCAACATCGCAGGCTTCATTAAGGTGGCGGATGCGATGCTGGACCAGGGCATCGTGTGATCAGGAGGCGTCATGCGGAAAGACATCGGCTACTTCGAAGGAACCGACTCGACGCTGCTGACCGCTTTGGTCTGCGAGGGCTACGACACCATTCCGGTATCCAACGGCTACGACAACCACGGTCGGCATATTCAGCTGATCAACCAGGAGAACAAACCGGATCTCCTGATCGGATACGTCCACAAGGTTTTCGCTCCGGACGGCGGCGATCCGAACTACCCGACCTACCAGGAGATCTTCTATACGTGCCGGACGTTCCAGGTTCCGCTGCTGCTCGAGGTTCCTACAGCACTGCAGGACAAGGCGGACGCTCTGTTCGAAGACAGGCCGGATGTGGTCCAGTTCGTCGATCCGGAGGACATGCTCAAGAGGGCGCTGGAGATCCTGGGAGATCCGGAGAAGTAGGACGTAGGGTGTTCGACGTGAGTGACGTTCGGGGCGGCGCTACTCGGGTCCTTCTCCCCTATCGCTCGAGTGGGCGGTGGGCATAAGGTCGCGGTGAGAACTCCGGGTCGACCGGGCGACTCGGAGCATCCCGAACCTAGGAGGTTCGCATGCGGATAGAGCAAAGCTGTGAATATCCGCTTCCACTCAAGAAAGGGTGGGACTACCTGACGGATTGGCACCTCTTCCCGACGTGGCGGGTGGCGATGTTCGAAATCCTCGAGCCCGATTCAGCATCTTGGGACAAGGCGGGTGACAGCATCCGCTTCGCCTACAAGTTGCTCGGCCGTCGTATCGAGGGAGTGGCCACCATCGACGAGTACCAAGAGCTCGAGCTCATACGGCTCACGGCCAACGTGCCGGGGCTTCCGGTGATCCACGAAGAGTGGCACTACGAGGCACTGGGCGACGACCGGTTCCTGCTCCGGGTGGTGCAGGACACCGAGCCGACCGAGAGCTTCTTTGGCAGAGTGATAGACAAGACGCTCATGCCCCGGTCCCTGCAGAAGGACCTAGAGCGGACACTCGACAACCTCACCGATATTTTCGAGATGGGGATCGACTGAGCGTCCGCAATCCGCGCGGTCCATCCCGGTAGGACCGCGCCCCTCTCCCCACCGCTCCTTCGGCGGGTCGTCTCAGTCCTGACCGAGGGTCAGAGGAACATGTCCTGGCGGACCACTCCTCCGGGTGGGATGACGACGAATTTCGCAGCATCCTTGCGATCCTCGTCCATCAACCGTTCGATGAAGCTGCTGTCGCCGATGCGTTCCACATACTCGAGGCCAAAACGCTCTCGGAAGAACTCGACCACAGGGGCGGCCAACGGCCTGACCTCGGCCAACTCCTCAGCCGAGAACGCAACCAGACACACCCGCTCATAGCCCGCGTAGAGAACGTCGATCACATGGTCGGCACGGTCGCGACCATACTGCTCGACGTACCCTTCGTACTCCTCGAGCGGGTCGTTGCCCGTGCCCAGCCACCCACGGGTGAGGTAGAAGGTGCCGGGATGGGCGGATGCTTCGGCCAGGTGAGCCTCGGTCGAACCGAACGTCATTCCTATGCAATCGTGAGCCCTCGGCAACACCAGAGTGTGGGGCCCGGCCTCCAGCCCGACCACGCCGTTGCCGCACAATCCGTACCCGATGAGAACTGTGGTCGGTTCGGGAAGGGCGTCGATCCGCTGCTGCAGAGCCGGTTGCATCCGGGAGGGCTGATCGTGGAGTCCAAAGTCGAAGAAGGTTGCCGAGGTCGTATCCCCGAGCAACGGCCGGAGGTAGTCCTCGAGAACCTCACAGGCGAGAAGGACCCGTCCCGGCTTGCTCATGCAGGCACCCGGCCGGACATCCGACTATCCGGCCCGCCGGTGCGCCAGGAAGGGCAAGGTGACCACTTCCGCATCCACCAATCCCGACCCACCGCTCTCGACCGGCCACTCGACCGACACCATCGTGCCCGGCTCCGCGAATCGTTTCTCGACGTGACCAAAACCGATGAGCTTGCGAACCGTCGGACCCCAGGTGACGCTCGAGGCCCGTCCGATTCTGGCGTTCCCGTCGACGAGGGCCAATGCCTCCCAGCGCACCCTCGGGGAAACATTGGGCGGCACGCCCCGATCCAGATGTAACTCGACGATCGATCGCCAGTCGATGTCGAGCCCTACCAACCGGCGCGGTGGCCCCCCGGCGGCTTGCTCTTCCACCAGTGCTCGCTTGCCGATGAAGTCGTCCTTGTCGAGATCAACGAAACCTCCCATACCCAGCTCGAATGGTGAAGAGACGTACGCGTCCTCCGTAGCCGAGGGGGTATGCGAACCGGTCGGGTCGGTACCCGCATTTGCGTAATCGGGGCCGGGAATGAGCAGGCCCGCTTCGACCCGGGCCACGTCGATCGCGTACTCACCGGCCGGCCGGATCTCGAACGGCGTCCCCGCCTCTTCAACGGCTTCCCAGACTTCATCACCGCCATCGGCCGGCGTGAAGATCTCGTAACCGTGCTCACCGGTGAAGCCCTGTCGGGCCACCTCTACCTTCACCCCGCCAATCACTGCTTGATCCATACGCGAGAAGTCAAGACCCGACCAGTCCCGCCCGGTGACTGCCTCGAGTACATCCCGTGAGCGCGGTCCCTGCAGGGCCAGGATCCCGTAGTCGTCGGTCACGTCGGTGACCCGCACATCGAACGAACCGATATTGTCCGCGAACCATCGGTAGGTCGGGTCACCGGTGAACCGGTACGTCTGCTCATCGACGCGAAACAAGAGACCGTCGGTCACGACCTTGCCCTGGTCGGTGCACCAGGGCGTGAAGAAGACCCTGCCCACGGTGAGGCCGGAGATGTCCCTGGTGACGAGGAGGTTCGCCATCTCGGCGGCATCTGGGCCGGATATCTCCACCTTGGTGAGCGGTGACATCTCACCCATCGTCACAGTGGTCCGCATGGCATTGAGTTCGGCGTGGAAATCATCGAAGACGTCGACTACGTGGTGGAGGTCCCAGTTGAAGTACCAGGGAGTCGAGCTCCGACTGGCCGTGGCGCGATAGAAGGGGGTTCCAATCGCTCCGCTGTTGCGGAACCGGGCCGCCGCGGCCGGCGACCAGTCACGTTCACTCACGGGGATCTCCTCTCTCCGGCGTCTCCCTGCCATCCGGCAGGGTTCCCAGAGCATATTGAAGCGGTAGGACCGGTTGCCACTGCCACCGCCACCGGCCCACAGAACACCCTGCCACTACAGCCAGGCCGGACGGCTTGCACTCGTGAAAACGCGGTGTTGAATGGCCGTGACGTCGACCAGCAAAGGAAACCAGATGTCGGGTGAAGAAGCACTCATCGGGAAGATCCGCGAGGCCATTGTCGGAGGAATCTCCGAGGACTCGGAGCAACTGACCCGGGAAGCCGTCGACGCCGGCATCGATGCTCTGGTGATCCTGAACGACGGCTTGATGTCGGGTGCGGATGAGGTCGGGGCCAAGTTCGAGTCGGGTGAGTACTTCCTTCCGGAGCTGATGCTGACGGGCCGAGCCTTGAAAGCAGCCATGGGTGTCGTCTCGCCGATTCTGGAAAAGACCGCGGAGCGAACCACGGATACCGGCGTAGTGGTGGCCGCTACGGTCAAAACCGACATCCATGACATCGGCAAGAACATGGTGGCTTCGATGCTCACCGCATCGGGGTTCGAGGTGACCGACCTCGGGGTCGACGTACCGATCAAGGACATCATCGCCAAGGCCCAAGAGCTGGATGCGGATCTGATTGCCTGCTCGGCGCTGTTGACGACATCGATGCCCTTCATGCGCGACCTCATCAACCTGCTCGACGCGATGGGTGAACGCGAGCGTTTCAAGGTCATGGTCGGCGGCGCCTCGGTCACGCCCGAGTTTGCCGAGCGAATCGGTGCCGATGCAACGGCACCGAACGCCATGGACGCCGTCAAGGCGGCGCGCGCCCTGATCCGATCCGGCCAGAGCGGGGAGGATTCCTGATGCGCAATTACCAGGAGATTCTCGATCGAGCCGCCGACGGTCCCTACTGCACCGAAGAGGAATGGGACCTCGAGAGAGTGGCGATGACCACTCGCCGGCTCGTCGATGAGCACCAACTCGCCTGGGATCCGGAACAGGTTGTTCCCAACGACCCGGCGTTGGCCGACGCGGTGTTCGAAGCCGGGTTCAAACTGGTGCAGGAACTCGGCGGTTACTCGAGAACAACCGAGCGGATCATCGAGTTTGAGCCCGGCGAACTGGAGGCCGGAATCCGGCGAATGCCGCAGCAACTCGAAATGGGTGAAGGCAAGGACCTCAAGACGGTCGTGGCCCGCGACATCATGGACGAGCGGCCGCCGATCGTGTGGGCCGGCAACCCCGGAGTACCCACCCCGGAGCGGCTGTTTCTCCCCATGGTCATGAGCTGGATGCAGGAGCCGATCGTCGATCTGGTCACGTGCGGCAGCTTGAGTGAGGTCGACGGCCGGGAGGTGCGGACGGGCGATCCATCGGAGATCATCGCCACTCGCCGCGAGCTGCAGTACATGAGGCAAGGCCTCAAGCGAGTGGGTCGACCGGGGATGGGCATGCTGGGAGCTCAAAGCGCCGTTTCGGAGATCGGCGACCTGGCCGCCGCTCACCCCGATTATCTGCGGGAATGTGACGCCCATCTGGTGCCCATGTTGAACGAGCTGAAGATGGACCATCGCAACATCTCCAAAGCGGTCAACTCGATCGAGTACGGGATGCGGAACGCTTCCCTGGCATGTGTCATCGTCGGGGGGCTGGGGGGAGATGCCCCCGGCTCGGCAGTAGTGAACGTGGCATCATTCATTCTGGCCAACCTGACCTGTCTGGCCGACTACCACATCTGCCATCCGATCGACATGCGCCATGTGGCCACAACCACCCGCCGGGTGCTGTGGGTGGAGAGCATCGTCGAGCAGGCCTTCGCCCGAAACGCTCCGTGCATCATCGTTTCGGACATCTATCCCAAGAGCGGTGCACTGACCCCGGAGCTTCTCTACGAAACGGCCGCCAACGCCATCGCCATCACCGTCAATGGAGGCCATCTCGAAGGCTGCGGATCGGCCGACGGGGTCGTGCCCAACGGGAGCGGACTCGAGGCTCGGTTCATGGGCGAGGTCGGTCACGCTGTCACGAGGCAAGGTACTTCTCTGGAGGAAGCCAACGATCTGATACTGGCTCTCCTGGAGAGGTACGAGCATGTCTTCGACCTGCCGGATGGGAACCGGGGTGTCCCATTCGATGAAGCATATGACATGGAGAGACTCACGCCGAAGCCCGCCTGGGAGCAGATGTACGAGGAAGTCAAGACCGAAGTGAGGGAAATGGGACTGGCAGAGCTGTAGTAGGTGCCACGTCCGGCGACCGTGGGTGGAGGTTGGGTTCTCCCGGGCCATGAACTATGAACGAGGACTAGGTATTCGTCCCGTCCTGGGTCAACAACCGCAGCACCATCTCGTGGGCGGCGCGGAAGAACACCTCGAGTTTGGTGGAATCCGGCTCATTGATGAATTGGAGGAAAGCCCCTTCCATGAGAGCGATGAGCAAACTGGGAACCAGCGAAGCATGGTCGGGGGAGAAGATCCCGGCCGCCACTCCCTCTTCAACAACCTCCCCGATGTCGTGCCGCCACGTGGCGTACATCTCCCGGATCTTGGCCGCAACCGCAGCATCGCGGGTTCCCTGCACCAGGAAGTCGAGACGGACCAACAAGAGATCAGCGCTGTGCCGGATCAGCTTGATCTCCTGCTCGAGGAACACATTGAGCTTGTCCGCCGCCGCGACCGAGGCGTCGTCGAGCGCGGCCCGCCGCTCGAGCACGAAGGTTTCCGACAGCCGATCGAGCACCGCCAGGAACAGGGACGACTTCGCCGAGTAGTAGTAGTGCAGATGACCCTGGCTGATTCCGGATCGCTTGGCGATCTCCCGCATCCTGGTTCCGCTGATCTTCTCGGACGCAATCGTCTCCAGGGCGGCGGCAACGATCTTGTCTTGCAGAGACGGATCCTCAGCGGGGGCGGCGTCTTTGGTTTCGTTCCCCACCGGGCACTCTCCATCCCGTTGTTCGGCGGATCGTCACAGGCTACCCGCCTCCCGCGGCCGGCGGTCCGGGCCTGCCGCCGGCGACCTCGGCCTCGGCAAGTCGCCAGGCAGTCGGGCCAGATTGCCCCTAGGCGCGGGGCCCCGCTGAATGGTACAGTGCAGAAGTTAGGTCAAATGACCAAATCCTGAGAAATGCGGGCTCAATCGGTCATCGAGGGAAAGGTGCCACGCTCATGAGCACAGAGATACCGCAAGGCATTCGCGAGGGAATCACGGAGGCGCTTCACTCCGGAGACGAGGAGGCATCCGACCGCCTCACCCGAGAGGTGCTCGAACTCGGATGCGACCCCGTCGAGGTCGTTCAGGAGGTCATCGTGCCTGCCCTGACCGACGTGGGCCTCCGCTTTCAGAACCTGCAGATCTTCCTGCCCGAGCTGATGCTCTCGGCCAAAGCCGCACAGGCTTCGACCGTTCTCCTCGAGGAGGAAATCCTGGCACAGACCGGAAGCGTCCCCACCCTCGGGACGGTCGTGCTGGGTACCGTCGACAAGGACATCCACGACATCGGGAAGAACATCGTCGCCACGCTGATGAAGGCCAACGGATTCAAAGTGATCGACGTCGGCCGGAATATCAACGCCCGGGTCTTCGTGGATGCTGCCATCGAGAACAACGCCGACATCATCGGTTCGTCGTCTCTCATGACGATCACCCGGGCCGGGCACAAACAGATCATCGAACTACTCAAAGCTCGCGACATGCGAGAGGACTACCGGGTGATCATCGGGGGAGGCTCGGCCGACCAACGATACGCAGACATGATCGGTGCCGACGGCTATGCCGACAATGCCAACGAAGCTGTAACGGTGGCCAAGCAGTGGATGGAAGAGTTGCGGAAGGCTTGACATGTTCAGAAACAACGCATTTGGCGAAACCATCGACCGGGCATTCAACGGCCCCTACATCGAAGAGCAGGAATACGACCTGGCCATGGCGGCCCGTATCCAGCAACTGGTCAAGGAATACGACATCAAGTTCGATCCCGCCCGACCCGTCCCCAGCGACGGGGAGATGGCCGACCGTGTCTTTCAGGCCGGAGTTCAACTCTTTCACGAAATCGGCGTGTACCACATGGACACCTCGCGAGTGATCAAGTACGGCATGGACGAAATCGAAGAGGGATTGCGGCTGGCCCCAGCCAACTTCATCGCCGGGGAGGGCAACGACGCAGTCTGGGTCCGGCACCGCAACATCGAGGAGACCGAACCTCCGCTCAATCTGAGCGGACCGGCCGGGTTGCCGGTCTCGGAAGCTACCTACCCGCAACTGCTGTTCAGCATTGCCCGGGAAGCATATGTCGACGCCATTGAGTCGGGCGCCGTGGCAACCTATCTGGGCCAGGACATCATGGCCGGATCACCGACCGAAGTACTGGCCACCCAGCGGACCGCGGCGCAGGCTCGCGAGGCCGTCCGCCTGGCGGGCCGCCCGGGAATGCACATTGGAGACGCGGCCACCGCCATCACGGCGATAGGGAAGATGGCCGCCTCCAACCCCGTCCACGGGTTGAGACCGACGGATGCGCGGATCGTTTCGGAGATGGTCGAAATGAAGACCGACCACGATCAGCTGGTCCGCGTGCCGCATCTCAAAGACTACGGATCGCTCATCATCCACCTGATGACGCCCTTGACGGGCGGAATCGGCGGTGGACCCGAAGGAGTCGCTCTGATGTCCGTGGCCGAGTTGCTTCTCGGCGCAATCACCTACCAGGCCGACTATCACTACGTATCCATCACCCACATCATCCGGTGCAACAACTCAGATCGATGGGGTCTCTGGGTTCAAGCGATGATCGGCCAGGCCATTGCCCGCAACACCCACCTGGTCGCCACCAACGACCCGTTCGTCGTGTCGGGACCCTGCACACCGGAGCTGCTCTATGAGGTAGCAGCGGCTTCCGCCGTCGGGACGGTGTGCGGCTTCACCATGCACGGCGTAGGGACTACCGCCGGATTCGAGGAGAACCACTCGACGGGTCTGGAACTCGCTTGGCAGGGAGAGGTCGCCCACGCAGTGACCAAGTCCCGCTGGACCAGAGACGATGTCAACGAGTTCTGTCTCAAGATGCTCGACAAGTATGAGCACACGTTCGACGACCCCAATCGCGGCAAGCCTTTCGAAGAGGCATACGACATGCTCACAGTCGAGCCCACCCAGGAGTGGTCCGACATCTACCACCGAGTCCGCGACGAGCTGTTCGATCTCGGCCTCGAGTTCACCGGCAAGCGCGAGCACTGGCCCCGGCGAACGGCACCTACAACCGAGTAAGTTCGAACCACCAGACCTAGGTGCCCGACCGGCGGCATTGCAGCCGCCGGTGGGAACCGGTCCGTACCCAACCAGGTGAGGTATGACAAACCAGAATTCCCCCCACACCGTTCTTCGGGCTCGCGAGTCAGAAGTCGTGATCGGGCCAGATCAGCCGTTCGTCATGATCGGCGAACGGATCAACCCCACCAACCGCGCCAAACTCTCCGAAACCATGGAGGCGCACGACATGTCCGTTGTACAGCGGGACGCCGAGACGCAGGTGACGGCGGGGGCCCAGGTTCTGGACATCAACGTCGGAACTGCCTTTGGGGAAGAGTCCGAGATCATGCCGCTGGCCGTCAAGGCCGTCCTCGAGGTGGTCGACGTCCCCCTGAGCATCGACTCACCAGATCCAACCGCCATCGGGGCCGGACTGCAGGCGTACCGCGAGGTGTGCGGGTCTGCCGGCAAACCGCTCATCAACTCAACGACCGCCGAAGCCGAACGGCTGGACGAGATCATCCCGCTGGCGGTTGAATACGGCGCAGCCGTCATCGGCTTGACCAACGACGAAGAAGGGATCCCCGAGACTCAGGAACGACGGTTCGAACTGGCCGTCGAGATTCTGGAGAAGGCCGAAGGTGCGGGAGTCCCCCGGGAGGACCTCCTCATCGACGGGTTGACTCTGACCGTCGGGGCCGATCATCACGCCGCTCTCTGCACCCTGACCGTGACCGAACGGGTCACCAAGGAACTGGCTCTCAATACGACCTCGGGTGCCAGCAACGTGTCCTTCGGACTGCCCGGACGCAGAGAGCTCAACACGACGTTTCTGACCATGATGATCTCCCGTGGTTTGACCAGTGCCATCACCAACCCCCTCAGGCCTGAGATCATCAAGACAGTCCAGGCTTCCGACCTGTTCCTGGGTTTGGATCCGCACGCTCTCAGATGGATCCAGTCCCACCGTGAATAGCCGCAGCACGGTCTTGACGCCGCCCGATCCCGGCGCGGTGAGCGGGCCACACTGATGGAACCGGCCGCCGAAGCTTTCACCGTCGTGTTCCAGCCTTCGGGGGCCCGGGGCAAGGTCCCGGCCGGAACGCACCTGCGGGCGGCGGCGCGCAGCCTCGGAGTGGAGATCGAGAGCGTGTGCGCCGAAAACGCCACCTGTGGCAAGTGCCGGGTCTTGATCGAAGAGGGCGTCCGAGGTGGTGTCGACTCGGCACTCGACCACCTCTCGCCGATGGGACCCGACGAGAAGGAGTATCTGTCGAAGCGGACCCTGGCATGGAAAAGGCTCGGCCTGGCCGAGGAGCGTCTCCGGTTGTCCTGTCAGGCACAGGTGTGCGGCGAGGTAGCCGTGTTCGTGCCCGAGTCCAGCCGTGCCAACCGTCAGATCGTCCGCAAGTCGGCCACCGAGGGCCCCGTGGAACTGCGGCCCGCCGTCCGCCGGTATTTCGTCGACATGGAACCGGCCACCTTGGAGAGACCCCTCGGTGACGTGGAGCGCCTGGCTGAAGCGCTCGTTCCGGTCATGCAGCGCGTGCACACGGAGCCCGGTTTCGTCCCACCCGACCCGGATGAAATCATCTTCGACTTGCCGGTGATCACCAACCTGGCCAAGACGATCCGCACTGGAGAGTGGCGGGTGTCCGTGGCGGTGTGGAACGACCGTGAGGTGATCGACGTCCGCCCCGGCTACCACGAAGCAGCCCACGGCGCTGCCATCGACGTCGGCAGCACATCAATCGCGCTCTACCTCTGCGACCTGCAGAGTGGAGAGATCGTCGCNNATGACCTACGAAATCGAAAACGACACCGGCCTCGCCACCCTCCACGAGGCGGTGGTTTCCGCTCTGAACCAACTTCTCCGACAGGCCTGCCGGGCTGCCAAGCTCGCACCCGAGGACATCCTCGAACTCGTCGTCGTGGGCAACACGACGATGCACCACTTCTTGCTCAACATCCCCACCAAAAGCCTCGCCTTGGCTCCGTATGTCCCGACCCTGCACCGTCCCTTGGACCTCAAGGCACGCGATCTAGGACTGGCGGTACATCCGAGCGCAAACGTGCATCTGCTGCCGATCGAAGCCAGCTTCGTCGGAGCCGACAACATGGCCGTTTTGATTGCGGAAGAACCACACAAGCAGGACGAGGAGATGCTGATCATCGACGTGGGGACCAACGCCGAACTGGTGCTCGGCAATCGGCGCCGGCTGCTCTGCACGTCGACTCCGACCGGGCCGGCTTTCGAAGGAGCCCACATCGAATACGGCATGCGAGCAGCCCCGGGCGCCATCGAACGAGTAGCCATCGATTCGAAAACCCTCGAACCCTCCTTTCAGCTGATTGAAGGTACGGAAGACGACACCCTTGCGAAGGGAATCTGTGGCTCGGCCATCATCGACGCCATCGCCGAGATGTTCCGGGTCGGCGTCCTCGATGCCCGTGGTCGGATAGATCCGTCCGCGTCGACGGACCGCATCCGGGAAGGCGAGTTCGGTCTGGAGTATGTCATCGCCTGGGAGGACGAGACCTCCATCGGACGGGACATCCCGATCACCACCCAGGACGTCCGGCAAATCCAGCTCGCCAAAGCGGCCCTGTACACCGCCGCCCAGATTCTGCTGCGGGAGGCGGAACTGGAACGACCCGACAAGATCCTCCTGGCCGGAGCGTTCGGCTCCCACATCGACCCGACCGAGGCCCTCATTCTCGGCATGATCCCGGATTGCCCAGTCGAGCGGGTCCACTCCGTCGGCAACGCCGCGGGCGACGGCGCCCGCATGGCCCTCCTCAACAAGGACAAACGCCGCGAAGCGGTCGAACTCGCCCGAACCATCCACCGAATAGAACTCCCCGTCGACCCGGACTTTCAGAACCAATTCATGATGGCTCTCAACTTCCCCCATATGTCCCACACTTTCCCCAGCATTGCCGGGATCATCCCCGACCGAGGACCCGATCCGCTGGCCGACAGGTTCCTGGAAGAAATGGATGTCTAGCCGATGACCGAGACACTCTCTCCCCGTGACGAGGTTCTCACTCTCCTCACCGGTGGACGGGTCGATCGGTATCTGTGCTTTAGCGGCTTGATCAGCGTCACCCAGCCGGGTCTCGAGAGTCTCGGACTGAAACTGGCCGACGTTCATCACGACGCCCGCAAGATGGCGGCCGCCGCCGCCGGCACCCACCGCCTTTTCGGTTTCGACTCGGTGGCCGTACCCCTCGACATGTGTGTCGAGGCCGAGGTTCTGGGTGCGTCGATCGAGTTCGAACCCGATGATGCCGTTCTCCCCCAAGTCGGCGAACCGCTGGCGGACACGGCCGCAGGCTTGGCGCTGAGCGTGCCGAACGGGTTCAGCCAGCGCGGCCGAATCCCGGTCGTCTGCGAGGCCATCCGGATCCTGAAGGACGAATTTGAAGACGGGCTGGCCATCGGAGCCTGGGTGCCTGGACCCTTCACGCTTGCGTCCATGCTCATCGAGGTGGGCGGGCTGGTGATGGAAACCCGAACGGATCCGGAGTCGGTGGGCAGCCTTCTCGACATTCTCACCGAAGTCCTCGACGAGACCGCCGCCGCTTATCACGAGGCCGGGGCCGACTACCTGACCGTCCACGAGATGGGAGGTTCGCCCGGCTTCATCGGACCAGCCGCCTTTGAAGAACTCGTACTCCCCCAGCTGCGCCGGTTGCTGTCGAAGCTGCCGGAACCCCGGGTGCTCCATGTATGCGGCCACACCAACTTCGTCATGGAACACCTGGCGACCGCCGGAGCCGACGCGCTGAGCGTTGATCAGCTCAACGACCTGCAACAGTCACGAACCGTTGTCGGCGACTCGCAGGTGCTCCTTGGCAATATCGACCCGGTGGCGGTGCTCGCCGACGGAAGCCCGCAGGACGTGAGAGCGGCGGTCTCCGAAGCAATCGAGTCTGGTGTGAACGCCGTCTGGCCGGGATGCGACTTGATGCCGACGGTGTCTTCCGACAACCTGAGAGCGATGGTCGTACAGACTCAACGGTCTCGTCCGGAGCGAAGTCGATATCCAGGAGAATGAGCATATGAGCCGCATCTTGATCAAAAACGGGCATCTCATCACGATGGACTCCGCGCAGCGTCAACTCGACGCGGATCTGATGATCGAAGACGACCGCATCATCGAGATAGCCTCGCGGATCGACGAAACGGCCGACGAAGTGATCGACGCGACCGGCGGTCTGGTACTCCCCGGGTTCGTCCAGTCTCACATTCATCTGTGCCAGAGCCTCTTCCGCGGACAGGCCGACGACCAGCCCCTGCTGGTCTGGCTGAACACCATCACGGAGTTGGAATCCCGGCACACGCCGGAATCGCTCTATGCCGCGGCCCGGCTGGGTTTGGCCGAGATCATCAAGTCGGGAACGACCGCCATTGTCGACATGGGCACGGTCCACCATCAAGACAGCGTGTTCACGGCGATGGAAGAGTCCGGGATCCGGGGCCAGTCCGGCAAAGCGATGATGGACCTCACCGAAAACCTCCCCCCGGCTCTCCAGGAAACAACCGCAGACTCCGTCAACGAATCTGTCGACCTCATGCACCGCTGGCACGGAAAGGCCGACGGTCGCATCCGGTATGGCTTCGCCCCCCGCTGGCAGGTCTGGTGCACGGAGGGACTCCTCAAGGAGATCAAGCAGGAGAGCGACCGCAACAACGCCGGCATCCACGGGCACGCCGGCGAAATCGAATACGAAGTCCCCCTGATGCTCCAGCAGCGGGGGCGCCGCAATCTCAAATACCTCGAACACATCGGTGTCGTCGGCCCCAACGTACAGATGGCGCACTGCATCTGGCTGGACGACGACGAACTGACCGTCCTCCAGGAGACCGGCACTCACGTCATGCACTGTCCGTGCTGCAACCTCAAACTCAGCTCGGGCATCGCCCGCATACCGGAGATGCTGGCGCGCGGAATCTCGGTTGCGATCGGGTCGGACGGCGCTCCCAGCAACAACAACCTCGACATGTTCATCGAGATGAGGGTTGCCTCGATCATCCACAAGTACCGCCTGGGAGCCGAGGCCCTTCCGGCCGAAGCAGTCCTGGGAATGGCCACGAACGGCGGGGCGGCTGCTCTGGGTTTGGCCGATGAGATCGGATCGCTGGAAGTGGGAAAGAAGGCTGATGTGATCGTGCTCGACGGCGGGGGCCTCTCGGCCGCTCCGATCGTTGACTTCGATGCCGACGACCCGGTCAAGCGGATCGTTTCTGCGTTCCAGTCTCCATCGGTCCAATCCAGCATCATCGACGGACGGTTGGTCATGAAGGATCGCCGTTTGCTCACCATGATTGAAGAGGAGGTGGTGGCGGATGCCCGCCGGGCCCTGGCGACGATCCGAGATTGAGAGACACGCCGGACGAGAGGGATCTCCGAAATGAGAACCGACTGGATAGCCGAAATCGTGGATCGTTCCGAAACCGGTCCATACATGAAGGAGTCCGACTTCGACCTCATGATCGTCCGGACGATCCCGGGCCTGGTCAAGAGGTACGGGCTGGAATTCGACTCCGAGGTCCTCGTCCCCAGCGACGACGACATGGCCGACCGGCTCTACCAGGCCGGTCTCGATCTGCTGGCCACTACCGGCGTCTACAACCAGAGCACAGAGCGGCGCATCATGCTGGCTCGCGACGAAATCGAGGAGATCGTGGCGGCGGCTCCGAGCCGGGTGGTGCTCGGAACCGGCAAGGACGCCGTCGTTATGCAGCACCGGGGGATCGAGAGCATCCGGCGCTGCGTCGTGCACAGCGCCCCGACCGGCACCCCCTGCACGGAAGAGAATCACCCCCTCATCCTGCAAAGTTGTGCCCGCGAACCTCTCGTGGACTGCCTGGGGTCGGGATCGGTTGCCACCTACATGGGGCGGAGGATCATCCCCAGGACGCCCACCGAGATCCTCGGAGCGCGCCAGGCCGCGTCGGTGGCCCGGGACGCCGTGAGCAAGGCGGGCCGGCCCGGAATGCATATCAACGATGTGGCCACCCCAATCACCGCCCAGGGGAAGATGGCCGCCATCGACGCCGAACGAGGTCTCCGTCCCTCCGATGCCTTCCTAGTCGCCCAGATGGTGGAGCTGAAGACCGACTACGACCAGCTATCCCGGGTACCCCAAATGCAGAGCGTCGGCATGCATATCGTCGACCTCCTGACGCCCTTGATCGGTGGCATGGGAGGAGGAGCCGAGGGAACTGCGGTCGTCACGGTTGCCGAGCACCTCCTCGGAACGGTCTGCTACAGCCCCTCGTATCACATCTACGGCCACATGGGTTTGATGAGCGTCAATAACACCGACCGGATGGGTTTGTGGATCTACGCACTGGGCGGCCAGGCCCTGACCCGCAACACGCCGATTCTCATGATCGACGCCATATATTGCCGTTCGGGGCCCGGCACGACCGACCTTCTGTGGGAAGTTGCCGCCGGTTCGGTCGCCACCACCGTTTCCGGGCTCCATCAGGGAGGAGTCGGTTGTACGGGAGGAACCGATACCGACGTCTACACCGGTTTGGAGGCTCGATTCAACGCCCAGGTGTGCCATGCCAGCCTGGGCATGTCTCGTGAGGATGCCAACGGTTACGTGCTCGAGTTTCTCAACCGGTACGAGGACAGACTTCCCGACCCGGATCGCGGCAAACCTTTCCCCGAGCTCTACGACGTCGATTTGCTCGAACCGACCGAGGAATGGCTGGACATGTACGAACGGGTGGCAGGAGAAATCACCAAACTGGGCCTCGATATCGATGGGGGCTGGAAACAAGCGTTGCAGGCGCAATAGAGAAGGGTGCAGCCATGGCCGAGATACCAGAAGAGATTCGTGAGGGCCTGAGCACGGCGCTGCACGAGGGCGACGAGGAGGCGGCCGAATCTTTCACCCGCCGGGCCCTGGACGACGGGGTAGACCCTCTGGAGCTCATCAAGGAAGTCCTCGTGCCCACGCTCACCGAGGTAGGCGAAAACTTCCAGGAATTCCGGATCTTCCTTCCCGAGCTGATGCTTTCCGGTGAGGCGGCCAAGAGGGCCGGAGGGCTGCTGGAAGCCGCGATCGAAGCACAGGGCAAGGTGGTGACGACCCTCGGCAAGGTCGTGATCGGCACAGTCGAAGGAGATATTCACGACATCGGTCAAAACATCGTCACTTCGCTGCTGAGCGCCAATGGATTCGAAGTGGTCAATCTGGGCCGCAACGTCAAGCCGAGTGCCTTTCTGGAGACGGCCGAGAGCGAGAACGCCGATATCGTCGGCATGTCTGCCTTGATGACGACCACGCTCCCCATGCAGCGCCGCACGGTCAAACTCTTCGAAGAGGTCGGCGTGCGGGAGAAATACAAGCTCCTGGTCGGGGGCGGTGCCGTCAGCGAGCGTTGGGTCAACGAGATCGGAGCCGATGGGTTCGCTCCGGACGCCGCCGCGGCCGTTGAACTCTGCAAGTCCCTCCTAGGGGTCTGAATTGGAAACGAGGTGACACCGATGGACGGTAAATGGCAGGCGCTCTGCAGGACCATCAACGAAGGCAACAGCGAGGCGGGAGTCGCTGAGGCCCTGCGGCTGCTGGAGACCGGGGAAACACCGCTGGCGGTCTTCCTCGAGTGTGTCGAACCGTGTCTGGCCGATATCGGCGATCGCTTCGCCCGCCTCGAGACGTTCCTGCCCGAGCTGATGCTGGCGGCCGACGCGGTAAAGGCGATCCAGGAGGAACTCCTGCCCCGCCTGCAGGCGGATGGATCCGAGGGTTACGGGAAGGGCCGGGTCGTCATCGGCACCATCTTCGGGGACATCCACGACATCGGGAAGAGCATCGTCAGCGTGCTCCTGCAGGTGAACGGATACGAGGTCAAGGACCTTGGAGTGAACGTCCCTGCCAAGGATCTCGTACAGGCGGCGAAGGACTTCGATGCCGACCTGATCGGAATCTCCGGGTTGATGATGCCCTCGCTCCCCTACATCCGAGACGCGATCGCGCTCGTGAAAGAGAACCCGGAACTGGTCGATCGGTTTCGGATCATGGTAGGCGGGGGACCGGTCACCAGGGAGTGGGCCCTGCAGGCCGGCGCCGACGGGTACGCGGACAACGCGGTGGGAGCAGTCACCGAAGCGGCCCTCCTGCTGGAGGGCCGCCCATGATCGACATCGATCGCCTCACCGACGTTGTCGACCGAAGCCTCACCGGTCCGGTGGTCGAGGAACGGATCTTCGACCTGCAACACGTTGCGGCCGGCATCCAGAACACGGTGCGGGACTACGAGGTACAGGCCGACCGGGATCACGTGGTCAACCTCGACGACGAACTGGCGGACCGCGTATGGGATGCCGCGCTGGACTTTCTGGCATCCTGCGGTGTCTACTCGAAGGACACCGGTCGGGTCATCCTCTTCAGCCGCGACGAAATCGAGCGCCTCGTCCGTGCCGCTCCGTCACAGGTGCCGATGGGAAGCGGGCCCGACGCCCGCATCGACGTGGCGCGTACCCTCGAAGACCCGCGACCACCCCTCATCACGGGGGGGCCGATCGGCTCACCAACACCCAACGACCTGTTTGTCCCGATCATCCGCAGCTACGTCCAGGAGCCGATCGTCGACATGACCTGCGGTGCCACGCTCACCTCGATCGCCGGTCGGGAGATCCGGACCAAGTCTCCGCTGGAGATCCTGGCCGCCTGGGAAGAGATCGATTTGATGCGACAAGCCCGGGAACTCGCGGGCCGACCGGGTATTGCGACCACCGGGATCATGATCTCCGTCAGCGACCTGGGCAACCTCACCGCCTCCAGCAGCCCGGCGGTGCTGCCCACCGACCTGCACACGTTCGGCATCATCTCCGAATTGAAGACCAACAACGACATCCTCAACAAACTCGCCCACATCCTGATGATCGAGGGCGTCGTCGATCCGTATGCAAATCCGATCTACGGGGGATTGGGCGGGGGCATCGAGGGCCAGGCGGTGCTGTTGACTGCCGAGCTGGTGGCCCTCAGTGTCTTCTTCCTGGCCGACTGTTTGGGCACGTCACCTACCCACCCGCTCCAGTTTCAGGACACCGGTCGCGATCTCATGACCGCCACCAGCCTTTCTTTCCAGGCCATCGCTCGCAACGCCAGCCTGCTGACCAACCTCACCATCACTCCGGTAGGAGGCCCGGGTACCAAGACGCTGCTCTACGAGACGATTGCCTGCGCGGTGATGAGCACGGTATCCGGGCAAAGCCGCATCCTCGGGCCTCGCTCGGCAACCGGGGCCATCCCGGCTCACTTCTCAGGACTCGAGGCCCGTCTCATGGGCGAAGCAGTACATGCTGCGGCCGGGTTGACCCGGGAGGCGGCCGAGGGAATCGTTCAGAACGCTCTGTCGAAGTATGAACATCTGCTGGATCAGCAGCCGTACGGACTGGCTTTTCCGGAGGTGTACGACGTTCAAAGCGTTCGGCCCAAAGACCAATGGTTGAAGATGTATGAGCAAGTCAAGGCGGAGGCAATCGGTTGGGGTTTGCCTCTCGACGCTGGTTCGAAGTGAAACCGTCTAGGAGTTCGCAGTGAACACGAACCATCTCCCCGAAATCGTCGACCGATCAGAAACAGGTCCGTACGCGGCCGAATCCGACTTCGATCTGATGCTCGTGAAGAAGGTCCCGGAACTCATCTCCAGACACGGGATCAAGTTCGATCCCAAGGTGTTGGTCCCCAGCGACGACGCGATGGTCGACCGGCTCTATGAGGCAGCCGTCGAACTGTTCGTCGATATCGGCGCATACAACCAGACCAGTGAGCGACGGATCCTCTTCTCCCGCGGTGAGACCGAAGAGATCGTGGCCGGACAGCCGAGCAGAATCGTTCTGGGAACCGGAAAGGACGCGGTTGTCGAAGTGCACCGGGAAGTCGAGAGCCTCGTCCCTTGCCGGGTGCACAGCGGCCCCACCGGTACTCCTTCCAGCGAGCGGCACCACAAGCTCATCCTGCAGAGCTGCGCCCAGGAACCTCTCGTCGACTGCCTGGGAGCCGGGTCGGTGTCAACCTACATGGGGCGTCAAATAGTTCCCGGGTCGCCGACCGAGATCTTGGGGACCCGGCGCGATTCCGCAGAAGCCCGTGAGGCGGTCCGCAAGGCGGGCCGGCCGGGTATGCACATCGAGGACAACGCCACTCCCCTTACCTGCCAGGGCAAGATGGCCGCCGTTGACCCGGCCTCGGGCCTGCGGACCTCCGACGGGATGCTGGTTTCGCAGATGGTCGAGATGAAGACCGACTACGACCAGCTCTCCCGAGTGGCCTACATGCAGAGCATCGGGATGCATATCGTCGATCTGCTCGTGCCCCTGGTGGGTGGTTTGGGAGGTGGCGCAGAAGGCACGGCTTTGCTCACGGTTGCAGAGCACATTCTCGGCGCCGTCCTCTATCACCCTTCGTATCACTTCATGGGTCACATGCACTTGATGCGCATCAACAACACCGACCGGATGGGGCTCTGGATTCAGGCCATGGCCGGCCAAGCCCTGGCCCGCAACACCCCGATGGTGGTTTCCAACGATATCTACTGCGTGTCGGGGACGGGCACGTCGGGGCTGTTGTGGGAGGTGGCAGCCGGGGCCATGATCGGAGCCGTGTGCGGCACCCACCAGCACGGAATGGGCGTGGCCGGAGGTGCCACCGTCGACCAGACGACGGGTCTCGAAGCCCGCTTCCAGGCCCAGGTGGCCCATGCCGCGCTCGGCATGACCCGCTCCGAAGTCAACGAACTGGTGCTGGGATGCCTGTCCCACTACGAGGACCGCCTCGATGATCCCGACCCGGGAAAGTCGTTTCCGCAGCTCTACGACGTCGCCACCTTGAAGCCGAATGGGGAATGGCTGGATCAGTACGAGTCGGTATGCGAGGCGCTGACCGGAATGGGTCTGGACATCGATGGAGCCTGGAGACGAGTGCTGCGGGACCGGGATCTGGCCGGGGTAGTTTCCTGATGACTATGTTCCAGATCTTCTCCTGGAACGGGATCCCGACCGGGGTGCGGGCCACCGACGAGAACGGGCAGGCTCGTGTGGAGTTGTCTTCCCGATTCCAGGTCGCGATCGATGACATCGCCATGCAGACCGGTCGCACCGGTAGTGAGGACTACCTGGCCGACTGGGAGTGGAGCAGTCCGGAAGAACGACCGGGTTCCGCCGACGAGGTTGCGAAGGCGGTTGCCGGCGAGCTCGAAAAGGCGCATCCGGCCGGGCGGCTGGCCGAGCTGAGGCGGGAGTTGGTTGCTGAGTTGGGCGAGGGAGACCGGTAGTCGTCCGCACCGCTTGCCGACCGACACGGCTCAGCTCGATCCGCCCTCCAAGGCCGCCAACACTCGCTCAGGACTCAGCGGGAGATCATCGATTGAGGCCCCGACTGCGTCTGCGACGGCGTTGGCGATGGCCGGAGCGGTCGGCGTCAGGGTCGCCTCTCCGATACCCTTCGCCCCGAAAGGAGCCATCGGCTCCGGGATCTCCACCAGACCGACACTCATCGGAGGCAAGTCGAGCGAGGTCGGGATCAAGTAGCTCTCCAGCGAATTGTTGACGGTCCTTCCCCCGACCACCTTCAGCTCCTCGATCAGGGCGTAGCCGAGGCCCATCGCCGCCCCGCCCTCCAGCTGACCCATCGCTCCATCCGGGTTGATGACCCGACCGGCATCCTGGGCCAGCGTGAGCTCTTCCACGGTCACCCGTCCGGTCTCGATGTCGACCAGGACCCGGGCTACCTGGGTCCCGAACGTGAATACCTGGTGCTGATACGGATAGTCGCCCTCCCGGTACTTCTCCGGAAACTCCATGGCATAGAAGCCGTCGGCATGCAGGGGCAAGTTGGCGTTCTTCGCCGCTGCGGCCGCTTCGGCTACCGTCGTCACCCGTTCGCCTGTTGCGTGGACGTAACCGCCACCAAGATGGAGCTCCCCCTCCGGGAGGCCGGTTAGCGTCGCGGCGGCCTCCAGCAAGGACTCGCGGATGACCGCTGCAGCCCGGCGGGTGGCGTTCCCGGACACGAACGTGGTCCGGCTGGCGGAGGCCGGACCGGCGTCGGGAGTCCGCTCCGTGTCGGGTTTGACGACCCGGACCGCTCCCAATTCGATACCGAGCTCCTCGGCGGCGATCTGAGCCAACGCGGTGTGGGCACCCTGGCCCATGTCGGCCGCTCCCGTCCGTAGTATGGCCGTCCCGTCGGGAATCATCTCCAGGTTGACGCCCGCACTGTCGGGAACGTTGCGACCGAAACCCACGGTGAAGATGGTGGCCGCCAGTCCCCATCCGCGCCGGAGGTGGGGGGCCGGCTCCCGCTGCGTGTCATCTCGTTCCCGCCAACCCGAGTTGTCGGCGGCGCCTTCGAGGCACGCCTTCATCGGCCGGCCTTCCCGAATGATCGCTCCGGTAGGCAGCACCGTTCCGGTGCCCAGCCCGTTCAGGAGCCGAAGCTCGAGGGGATCGATTCCCAGCTTCCGGCTCAGCTTGTCCAGTTGCCGTTCCCCGGCAAAGGTCCCCTGGGGGATACCGAACCCGCGCATGGCACCACAGATCGGATTGTGGGTCAGCACGGTGAAAGCGTCGATACGCGCCGCCGGTATGTTGTACGGACCGGATGCGGTGGCCGCCAGCACCGACATCACCTCCTCACCGGCATTGACGTACGGTCCGGTGTCACCGATCGCCTCGACCTGGATGGCGGTGATCCGACCGTCGTTGGTTGCCCCCAACTTGTGCCGAACCCTGATCGGGTGGCGCTTCACGTGGGTCCGGATCGACTCTTCCCGGCTTCTGATCAGCCGGACCGGGCGGCCGGTCGCCTGCGCCAGAAGAGCGGCGTGGATCTGGACGTGGACTTCATCCTTGCCCCCGAAGGCTCCTCCCACATACGGGGTGATTACGCGTACCCGGTTTTCGGGAATCCCCAGCGCGACGGCGATCTGGCGGCGATCGCGGTGGGGGCTCTGGCACGAGGCGTACACGACCACCGCTCCGTCGGCGTCAAGGGTGGCCACCGCTCCTTCCGGTTCCAGGAAGGCTTGTTCGATCAGCTGGGTCGTGTATTCGCCTTCGATGATCACGTCGGCGGTAGCGAACCCCGCTTCGACATCGCCACGTTCGATCACGAGATGCTCATGGACATTGCTGCGGTCCGGCCAGACCCGGCGGGCGCCGGGTCGCATCGCCTCCACCGGATCGAAGACGCCTTCCAGCAGCTCGAGATCTACCTCGATCGCCGCCAGGGCCGCCCGGGCGGAGGCCTCATCGAGAGCGGCGACAGCAGCTATCGCATCCCCCTGATACTGGGCAAACTCGGAGACCAGCAGCGGCTGGTCCTCTACGTCCGAATAGGCAATGCGATTGAGCCCCGGCACATCCGCGTGGGTCAGCACGGCCACGACGCCGGGGAGCCGGCGCGCTTCCGTCGCGTCGATGCGGAGGATCCGGGCGGGGGACAGATCGGGATAGAGCAGTGCTCCCGTCAGCATGTCCGGAAAGGTGAGATCCCCGACGTACCGGGCATTGCCCGTTACGATCTCGACCCCTCCCACCCGGGCGGCGCGGTTCCCGATGACTCCGGTCATGAGCGAGACACCTTCATCGCTGCCGCCGTTACCGCCTCGACGATGTTGCGATAGTTCGTACACCGGCACAGGTTGCCGGCGATGGCCTTTCGGACCTGTTCGGCTTCGGGCCGCGGGTTCTCCGAGAGGAATGCATACGCCGTCATCAGCATCCCCGGCGTGCAAAACCCGCACTGGAAGGCCCACCGGTCGACAAACTCCTTCTGAAGGGGATGGAGTTCGTCCCCCTGGGCGAGGCCTTCGACCGTGACGATGTCGGCCCCTTCCGCCTGGCCGGCGTACACCAGACAGGAGTTGACGGCCAGACCGTCCATCACGACGACGCACGAGCCGCAGTCGCCCTGTCCGCAGCCTTCTTTGGCCCCGGTCAGGCCCAGGTCTTCTCGCAGGACGGACAACAGCGTGCGGCGAGGGTCGGCCTCCACGATGTGGGCAACGCCGTTGACCAGGAACTCGAACTCATCCATCGGTTGCTGCTCCCGTCAACTTCCGCGCTAGGTCATCCAGCATCCGCTCGACCACCACCCGGACCATGCGGCGGCGGTAGGCGGCCGTCCCGCGTAGATCGTCGATCGGGGCGGAGGCTTCGGCCGCCTCGATCGAAGCCCGGGCCACGGAATCAGCCGTCAGGCCTCGAGCGACGATGGTCTTTTCGGCGTCTTCCGCCCGGATCGGAGTGGGTGCAACGGCCCCGAGTGCGACCCGGCATTCGTCTACGCTGTCGAGTCCGGCACCGCTGAGTCGAACGGCAACACAGACGATCGATACGGCCATAGCCAGTCGGGGTCCGAGTTTCGCAAAAGCGGAAACCGTCGGGCCGGTCGGACGAGGCATCCAGATTTCGGTAACGATCTCACTCGGCTGCCGGACGGTCCGACCGGGCCCTTCGAAGAACGCGGTCAACGGAACCTCGCGCCGGCCGGCCGGCCCGAGCAAGACCACCGTGGCGTCATAGACCAGCAGTGGTGGGGCACCGTCCGCGGCGGGCGATGCGTGGACCAGGTTCCCCCCTATCGTGGCCCTGTTCCGGATGGGAGGTCCGCCCACCTGGGCGGCCGCCGTATGGAGGGCGGGATACTCACGGGCCAGGTCCGGGGAGCTCAGAATGTCGGTGAAGGTGGCCCGGGCACCCAACCGCACGCGGTCCTGTTCGACGGTGATGTCGTTGAGAGGCAGGCGGCGAAGATCGACGAGAACGCCGGGGCGTTCGGTTCCGGCCCGGGTGGCGGGAATGAGGTCGGTGCCGCCGGCAATGACCATGTTGGTGGGATCGGCGCTCAGGAGTCGAAGCGCCTCACCGATGGTGGCAGGCGCGGCATAGTCGGCGGGCGAAGCCGTCGCCGGTACCTCAGTCAAGGGGAAGCCCCCATTCGACCGCCCGCTCCTTGACTGTGTTGTAGGTAGCCAGCCAGCCGGGTCGGGGGGTCACGGTGTCTGGATCGTACGCTTCGGCAAAGGACACCCCGACAGGTTTCCGATCGAGATACGTCCGGTACTCCTCAACGGCTTTCCGCACGATCTCGTCGGCAGCAGGACGATTCAGGCGAGCCGCCGCCCGGGCTACCTCGCCGTTGAACCGGGTCTCGAGTCCCGTCACGTGGTCCTCAACGACGCCGACCGCCGAACGCACTCCGAGCGCCCGGGATGCACCGCTCACGGAAGCAACGGTGCCCATGGCCAGACTCTCGTAGAGAACCGTGTCGGTGCCCGGACCGCCGACCGGCGAAGTCATCAGCTCGGTCAGCAGATGTGTGTTGCGGGCCAGGGCTTGCATGGCCGTGCCGGCCGCTCTCATGATCTCCGGATCGGTCGAGTTGAAATTGAAGGGATGGGTGGGGCAACTACACCGGCTGGCCGGACCGTAGACGAGCTGCAGGGCCACCATGCCCGCTGTGATCAGCACCGCCACGCCCTCGGCGGGACCTGCCATCCCTCCGAGGATCGGGTTGTAGAAGCCGAGAAGGACTCCATCCTGGCGGATGGAATGAGCCACTTTGTTGAGAAGTTCATTGTTGATCTTCAGTTCGCCGATCATCGCCACGATGTGCGTGTCGGTCGGCCGGTAACCCTCTCCGCCGATGGCGGAGAGGTGGCCCAGGTCGCTCATGGAGTTCTCGACGGCCATGATCGACACGCCGGGCCGTCCCGCCCGGCGTGCTGCCTCGAAATCGAGCTCGACCTGCTGCCACGAGGAGACAATCTCGAGGGGAGATTTGGTGCGAGCTTCTCGACCGTAGGTGGTGGCCAAGGTTCCCGGAACGATCGTGTCGATGATCGATTCCTGGAAGTAGCTCTGCATGATCGGAACGTACATCTCTTCCGACAGTGGCGTTCCAATCGGACCGCCGCTGATGAGCGGTGGACGCCGGTCTTCGATCGCTCGATGAGTCAGCAACCTCGTGTCGTCCCCCTGCCCGATCGACACCTCGGAAGGGGCCGCATCCAAGGCCTCCTGGATCTCATCGCGAGTGAAGACCAAGACGCGAGTCGTATCGGCGTGATAGATGCCGCATCCGGACAGAAAGTCGAGAGCCGCTTCCCAGACCCGGTCGATCATCCCGTCGTCTTGCTGGATGATGAGGTCACGATCCAGTTTGATCCCGTGGTCGCCGACGACGCGGGCTATGCCGCCCGCAACGTGCTCGAGGTCAAAGGCCCTTTCTTCGACGATCGGACCCTCGTTCGCTCGATCGAGGACATCGAGCAGTCTCCGCCAGCGTCCGGGATCGAACTCTCCCCGGGTGCCTGCCTTCATTGGCCCGCTGCCTCGCTCACACACACCTCCGCGAAGTCGATGACCTCGTCCCCAAGGAGATCACCGCCGGACGACCTGCCTCGGACCCGCCCCACCTGCAAGAGTAGGCCGGCCGACCCGACCCTGCCTCTTTCGCGACTACCCGTCGGTTCCATGTGCAGTGCGCTAGCCGAGTCCGATGAGGGTGACCCCGATGGCCGCAACGATCAGACCGCCTACCTGCCTGCGAGCGAGACGTTCCTTCAGGACCAGGCGCGCCAGGAGGATGGTCACGGCCGGATACAGCGACTGCACAACGGCAACCAGGGTGAGCAGTCCTCGCTGGAGAGCCGCCAGAAAAAGGACTACCCCCGAGAGATGCAGCACTCCAACGGAGCCGGCTTGGAGAACTGCAGTCCGGGGTGGAAGCACGCGGTGGCCGGCCGCCAGGGCGACCAACGTGAGGATGAACACGGTGGCGGTTTGGGCGGAGACCACCGGCCAGAGACCGGACTCGAGAGGGATCTGCGCCAGGAAGATCGAAGTTGCTCCCCATCCGATGCCGGCGATGGCCCCGTCGACGAAGCCGAGCCGGCGGAGATCGCTCCATGTCATCAGCCCGGCGGACCCCGGGCGGAGGGCGGCGGATGCCCGGGGGTCTGAGACGATGGGGGCGATCGAGCCGACTGCCAGAACGAGACCAATCAAGGCAATCGCAGCGGGCCGCTCCCCACCGACGAGACCGAACACAACCGGGAGAGCGGCAGTGACAATCCCGGCTGTTGCGGCGCCGATCGCCATCACTTCGGCGGAGAGGGCCCGCAGAATGAACACCAACCCCACGCCGGTTGCCCCACCGGCTGCCGCACCCCAGGCCAAACTGGTTCCGGAGGGCCGGTCGCCGAACACCAGAAACGCCGGCACCAGGATGACGAACCCGACCCACTGCGAGATGACGGCCACCTGGAGCGGCCGGGCCGTGCGGGAAGCCAACCCGCCCACGAAGTCTCCCGATCCGAAGAGGAAGGCGGCGGCGACGCTCAGGAAGAAGGGCATGGCGGAGCCTGGTCGGTGACACCCCGACGAGCCTGCCGGAAGGTGTTCAAGCCGATTCCCGGCGTGCCATGAGTGATGTGCACTGGGCAACAGCGTCGACGGCATTCATTCCATAAGCATCGGCACCGATCGCTTGTGAGTATTCGGCGGTGATCGGCGCTCCGCCGACGATGATCGACAAGGCTTCCCGGAGTCCGAGGCCGTCGCGCAACTCCACGCATTCCTTCATATACGGCTGGGAAGTTGTCATCAACGCAGAGAGACCGAGGATGTCCGCAACCACTTCCTTGGCTCGGAGCGCAGAAGCGCAGGCCCTCTTCGAGCTCCCGACGAGTGAACGTGATTCGTCGATTGGTGTCCTGACAGTACATGCCCACTTCTGCGGCGAACGCCAACCCGGCCTGGAAGACGCGATCGGCCAGTTCATCGTCGTTCGGGACGAGAACGGATCCGTCGAAACTGAGCTCGTACTCCTCAACCAGCTTCTTGATGGTGGGAGCGACCATACGCCGCTCGAAGTCCGCCTCATCCATGATCGGCCTCGTCTCGGCCCTACTCAGCACATCCACGAGTCGAGTTCGATGCCTCATCTAGCTTCACCCTTCGCTGGCTGTCCGTCTCAACGTGCGGCGCTCTCCTGTCGAGCCGGACCACGCGGCATCCCGTCGGTCAACTGACCCAATGTCCCCATAGTATCGATCCGGCACCGGCCGGACCCCCGCTCTCCTTCCTGCTCTCAAGGAGGGGGCCCCGGTTGACGTACCCGGGAGTGGCTCTATTCCTCGTATCCGGGGTGGGCAACCAGCGTTGCGGAGGCATCGCCGACGACGGGCAGGTGCGGCATCGAGCCTTGCAGGCCCTGACGCAACACGAACATGTCTGCCGCCGCTTCCAGGGAAAGTGCCTGGCCATCGATCGTGCCGTCACCGGCCGTTGCCTCCAGAATCTCGAAAGTCTCCGAATCGAGACGAGCCGAGACCGACGGCGACGTGTACTCGATGGCGCCATTTACCGACAGCCGGTGCGTCTCACCGTTCCAGCGCCCCTCGATCGACCCGTCGGCGAACATCATGAACGCGTTGTCCTTTTCGGCTTCGAAGTCGGCTCGGTCGAGATAGAGCCGCGGCTTGTCCTTGTAGGGATCCCCGGAGGTCGGGCAAGCGGTGGTGCAGTTGCCACACTCATTGCAGAAATCGGTCAACACCGCTATCTGCAGCGTTTGGCTCGCCCGGTATGCATGTTTCTCGCCGGCCACCACCCCGGCTTCTTCCACCGACAGGGTGGGGAGGGCCACAACGAAGGGATCCATCTCGTAGGTCATGAGGGCCATGTTGGGGCAGACCCCAACACACAGACTGCAGATTTCGTGACAGTCCAGACACCGGCTTGCTTCGGCGATGGCCTCCTCCTCGGTGAACCCCAGAACGGTCTCTTCGAACCCATCGCGCTGGTCGAGCGGCGAGAAGCTGATCGGCACCCGGTACTCCCGGCGGGCTCGTCGCACAACCATCTTCTGCAGATCGACCCGGACGGGCTCCGGAGCCGGTTCCGACCCAGCCTCACCGTGGGCGGCCACAATGGCCTCTGCCACCGCTTTGCCGTCGGCCGCCGCTTTGACGATGGACGACGGGCCGTCGGCAGCCACATCCCCACCGGCGTAGACACCCGGTATCGAAGACTCGAGGGTGAACGGGTCGACCTCGACGTAGCCACGGTCGGTCAGCGCTGGTTGCTCATCACCGAAGAAATCGAGTACCGAGTGCTGGCTGATGGCCAGGATCAGCGTATCGAGCGGGATCTCGAACTCCGAGTCTGGGACATCGTGAGGAATCTTCCGACCCGATGCGTCGCGGTCGCCCCGATACTCCGTCCGGGTGCAGACCAAACCTGTCAGTTTGCCGTCTTCGATGATGAGCGAGGACGGCTTGGCCAGCTCGACGATGTTTATTCCTTCTTCCTGGCAGGCGTGGATCTCCTCGGGATCGGCCGGCATCTGATCGATGGTTCGCCGGTAGATGAGCGAAGCCTCCGACGCCCCCACCCGGCGAGCCGATCGGACCGCATCCATGGCAGTGTCGCCGGCGCCGATGACGCCTACCCGCGCTCCCACCGGCACGGGGTCGTTCTCTCGCACGCTGCGCAGGAAGAGGAGAGCATCCATGATGCCCTCCGAGTCTTCTCCTTCCAGATTCAGCCGTTTGGCCAGTTGCGCCCCTACTGCCACGAAGACGGTCGCGAAACCATCGGCCCGGAGATCGTCGAGTGTGAAATCGACCCCGGCGGTCTGGCCGTAGCGAATCTCGACGCCCAGTTCTTCGAGAACGGCCATGTCCTGGTCGATCTCGGCCTGGGGAAGCCGGTAGGTGGGAATCGCTCCCCCGACCATTCCGCCGGCGTAGGGATGAGCCTCGAAGATCGTCACGATGAAGCCTGCATAGCCCAGTGACTGAGCCGCCGACAATCCGGCCGGGCCGGCGCCGATGATGGCTACCTTCGGTCCCGACCGCGGTTTCGCCCGGAACGTCACGGGTTGCTGCTCGTGCTCCATGATGAAACGCTTCATGTGCCGGATCGCCAGCGGCTGGTCCATGTGAGTGCGAATACAGGTGTTCTCGCACAGGTGATCGCAGACACGCCCGAGAATCGACGGCAGAGGGTTGTCTTCTCTGGTGAGCTTGACCGCTTCGAGAAACTCACCGTTGCGAACTGCATTCATGTACTGCGGGACTTTTTGATCGACCGGGCACTCATCGAGGCAGGGAGCTTCGATGCAGTCGAAGAATCCCAACTCGCGGGGCGTCTTCGACCGATCGGTGCGGAAGGAATGCTTCTCATAGCGCCAATCGGCACGGACCTTCTCTGCATAGTGGCGCAAGTTGAGTCGAGCCAGGACCTTGATGACCAGATCGACCAGCTGGCCGGCCCTTTCTTCGTCGAATTGGTGCGAGCCGGCCCAGGTGGTGACCTCGTCGACGACCCGGCCCGATGATCCGGCCAGAGCGCCGGCCAGCGATCGGCACTCCTCGCCGTCGAGAGCCAGGCCGCTGTCCGTGAGAGCCGACCACTGCAACAGCGGTACGAACTCATCGAAACCCTCTCCGGAGATGGCCGTCCGGGCGATGAAATCGGTCAGATCGACCGCTCCCACCTCTTCGATGGCTGCGTCGAGGTTTTCCATGTACTGCAGCATCCGCAGGTACCCGCCGGTCTTGAGTAGATCGGAACACACCGTCACCGTCTTCATGCCGGAGGCCAGAAGATCGGCCACGTTGAAACAGTCGGCTCCCCCGGCAAACGAGAGCATCAGGTCACCGCGGAAGTCCTCACTGATCTTCGAGGCAAGGTTGGTGGTAACCGGATGGAGCGCCCGCCCCGACAGGTACATCATCTCATCCTGATCGAACACCGTCCGCCAGTTGTCGACCTCCAACGTGTTGGAGAGTTTCAGGCCGAACTGCCGGTTCTGTTCGGCGGCTACCCGGCGCAGGTTGTGGAACATCGGAACTGCATCGACGTACATGAGGTCGTGTCCGAAGGCTTCGTCGGGGACCGGGACATCGTCGAAGGCGAGTTCGTCGTTGATGATCTTCCGGACCCGGTCGGCCCCCAGAAGGGTCGGGTTGCACTTCACCGACGTGTGCAACTTCTTCTCGTTCAGGAGATAGAGGCTGATACGCTCGATCTCGTCGGGCGGACATCCGTGCATGGTCGACAGAGTGATCGTGTCGGAGATCAGCACCGGAATGTCGATGTCCCGTACCTCGGGATACCGCTCCGCCACGATGTCAACATAGGCAGGCAGATACTCGGAGGCGTCGGCCATCGTGTCGAAGTACCACTGCACATTGGGTTTGAGAATTCCCTCCAGGTTGTACCCCACGCTCATGTTGAAAATCATCCCCGGCCGCTGACCGGGGTACCCGAACTTGTGGTGCAGGGCATGGATCAGCACCCAGGCGCGCAGATACTCATCGAAGGACTCGAAGATCTTGAGCTCCTGGGACCATTCGACGTTGTAGCCCTCGTCCTCGATGTCGATGCACGGTTTGTTGACATCAAGCTCGTCGAGAGTCTGCACGGTCTTCAGCTCGATGAAGCGGGCTCCCACCAACCACGAAACGATGATGTTTTGGGCCATCTGGGTATGTGGTCCGGCTGCCACCCCGAACGGTGTCTCGAGCGTCTGACCGTATTTCTCCAGCCGGAACCGGTCGTTCTCCTTCGGCACGAAGAACGCGGATCGGGGAACGCCGAATAGCGAGTCCTTCTGCTCCAATTCGTCGAAGACCCAGTCGGTCAGCTGTTCCATGGAGATGGGGTGGAATCGATCGGACATGTTCCTCGCTCCTCTGGGTTGTCAGACAGTCAAAGACGGGCGTGCAGGCGGGCGGCCTGTTCGGCAGCTTTGGCCCGGACCTCTTCGGCATCGACCCGGGTCGGCTTGCCGTCGGTGAACACGACTTCCCCGTCCATCTTGACCTCCAGCGGACGAACGCCGGGGGTGAAGGCCAGATGCCACGGGTCCATCGGGTCGTACGACCACGTGACCTCATCGTCGCGGGCTTCGGGCATCAGATCCCAGCCCGTCTCCAGCCACGACCAGGCCGGGTCGGGCCCGCAGGTGACGTCCACGCTGCGCTGCAGCACATACGCGAGCCGGAAGGATTCGATCATGTTGGCACCGATCCCGTCGGTGCCCAGGGCGACCGGGTTCTCGAACCGGACCGGGTTGGCGTAACCGACCGCATTGTTCAGATTCGAGCGCGGGTTGTGCAGGATGGTTCCCCGCAGGTTGTGATCGGTGGGCAGGTGTACACAGTGGCTGAGCAGCCAGTCGTCTTTGGTGAGCCCGTTCAGCCGCTGAGGGGCTTCCACATCACCGATTCCTTCGGCCACGTGGATGTGGACCCCCACCCCCAGCTCATCTGCCAGGGCTGCGGCAGCTTCGAGCGATTCGTCGGTACAGGTGAACGCCGCGTGGATGCCGACCAGCGCCCTGTTGCCCTCCTTGATGAACCGTTCGTTCTCTTCCAGACCCCGACGGGCACCGTCGGCGCCGTGCCGGTCGGTGATCCCGTAGGCGGGCAACACGCGGACACCCACCTCTGCACAAGCCGCCGCGATGGTGCTGAGACTGCCCTCGATCGCGTTGGGCGATTCATGATGATCGACGATGGCGGTAGTGCCGGACTCGAGCGCCTCGAGAGCACCCAGCATGGCAGACCACCGGATCATCTCCAGGTCGAGAGCGGTGTCCAGACGCCACCAGATCTGCTCGAGGATCTCCTGGAAGTTGGTGGGTGTCTTGGGAGGCGGTGGCATGCCTCGCGCCAGCGCCGAGTACAGGTGATGGTGGGCACACACCAGGCCCGGGGTCGTGGCAGTCATCATCTCCTCCCGATGGGTCTGCAGCTCAACCTACCCCTGTTCGTACCTCCCGTTTTGGCGTCCTGGAGGCGGAATAATCGCGGTTTCAGGACGCCAAAACCGCATCACCCCGAGGCTAACAAATCGTCAAGAGGTCTTGGGCACGTCGTGACCAGGGCAAGGCCGGCACCGGTAGAGTCTCAACAACCGCGCCGAGGAGAGAAAGTGACCTGCCGAGCCGAATTCATGATCGAACCTTTCGAAGAAGGTGCGCCGGGACCACACGTGGTGGCAGCCGTTGAGGCCGTACGATCCCATGGATTCGAGCCGGAGATGGGCCCGTTCGGTACCTCCATCGAAGGCGACCCCACCGACATCATTGCGGCGCTGCGGGCGATGCTGGATACCGCCCATCGCGCCGGGGCATCTCGCGTGTCGGTGCAGATCGAAATGGACCGATCGTGACCACTTTCGCCCACCATCCCGTCTTCGTAGCCATCGCACCGCTGCTCGAGGTGGTCGGCGGTCGGGTAATCGAACCCGGCACGCTTCAGGCCGGGGACGTACCAGTTTCCTGGGAAGGGGAGGTCATCGGTGGGGTCCGGCTGGAATCCCTCTCCCGGGCCCTCGATCGGTTGATAGCCCATATCGAGGAAGAACTGGGTGGACCGCTGATGGATCTCCCCCGCCAGGACAAGCAAGCGGCCGTGCGCATGTTGGATGAACGGGGTGCCTTCCAGTTACGCAAGTCCATCGAGGATGTCGCCGCTCTGATGGGGGTCAGCCGGATCACGATCTACAACTACCTCAACGCAATCAGACGGGACTAGCCGGAGGACTTCCACACGCCGGTGGACTTCCACACAACAAACATGCCTGGTCGGGGATGGACAAACCGTTTGGGGTCTCGGTCGGCACGTGCCTTCGGCCCCTAGCCATGCATCCCGATGTGTTGATCCATTCCGCGCCGCGGAATGCCGGTGCATGTCGCGCATCAGGAAACGCTAGGTTTGGATCGGAATCAGAGAAGGAGTGAAGGTGGACATTGACCGTCCGCGCAGTCTCGATGAGACCCTGGCCGCCGCCGGCGAATACCCCGACGCAACGCTCCTGGCAGGCGGAACCGATGTCATGGTGGAGGTCAACTTCCGGACCCGCCAGGTTCGCCGAGTGATCAGCCTCCGCGGCGTTGCCGACCTCAGCGAGTGGAACGGAACCCGGATCGGAGCGGGAGTCACCTACCGGCGAATGGAACTGGGGCCGATTCCCGCCCTGGCGCAGCTGGCCCGCACGGTCGGCTCGCCGCAGATACGAAGCGTTGGCACGCTGGGCGGCAACCTGGGTACTGCCAGCCCGGCCGGCGACACCCATCCGTTTCTGGCGGCCTGCGACGCCAGCATCGAGGTGCGTTCCCGGGACGGCGGAACGCGGATCCTCAGTTGGAGCGAGTTCTTGACCGGCCCGAAATTGAACGCCTTGAAGCCCGGGGAAGTCATCACGGCGGTGGTATTGCCGGAACACCTCCCGGCTCGCCAGGAGTTCGGAAAAGTCGGTGTCAGATCGGCCATGGTCATCTCCACCGTTTCCGCCTGCGTCATGCGCGACGAGGAGGGCAGGACAACCGTGGCGCTCGGGGCGGTCGGTCCTACGGTACTTCGGGCCGCCCGGGCCGAAGAGATGATGAGCGCCGAATCTCACCCGTCCGCCGAAGCGCTGGCTGAGTTCTCCCGCCTGGTTTCCGACGAAGTCCGACCGATCACCGACCACCGCTCAACCGAGGCGTATCGCCGTCATGCGTCCGGTGTCCTTGCCCGACGACTACTGGAAAGGTGCCTGGCCGCATGAACGTTCACTTCACCGTCAACGGCGAGGAGAGAGAAGCGGCCGTCCAGGGGCCAGAGAGCCTGCTTTTCGTGCTGCGGGAGAGGTTGGGCCTCCTCGGCGCCAAAGATGCCTGCGAACAGGGCGAGTGCGGATCGTGCACCGTCATCGTCGATGGCGACCTTGTATGTTCCTGTCTGGTCATGGCAGCCGACGCGGAAGGTACCGAAGTTCTGACCGTCGAGGGCCTGGCCACGGAGGATGAACTCCATCCCGTTCAGCAAGCCTTCGTGGAACATGGAGCCGTCCAATGTGGTTTCTGCACTCCCGGTTTCGTAGTAGCCACCGCCCACCTGCTCGAACACCAGCCGGCTCCCACCGAGCCCGAAATCCGTGAAGCGCTCTCCGGCAATATCTGCCGGTGTACCGGCTACGGGGCTCTTCTCCGGGCCGTGCAGTCGATGGGAGGGGCAAGTCCATGAGCGTCGCACCCCCCGATGCGACCACCGCGCCCGGGCGAGTGGGCTCTTCAACCCTCCGGCCGGATGGGGTACCCAAAACCAAGGGTGCGTTTGCCTACGCATCGGATCTTCAGGATGAACGAATGCTGTGGGGGGCGACGGTTCGTGCCCCTCTGGCCCGGGCTCGCATCACGCGCCTCGATATCGCCCCGGCGCTGGCCATCGTGGGTGTCCATGCGGTGTTGACCGCCGAGGATGTACCCGGACTCAACGCCATGGGCCAGATCGTCCAGGACCGGCCCGTTCTGGCCGAGAACGAGGTGACCTACTGGGGTCAACCGATCGCGGTGGTGGCCGCAGAGGACCGCGAAACAGCTCGCCGGGCCGCAGACGCCGTGATCGTCGAGTACGGAGAACTCGAACCGATCACCGATCTGGTGGAGGGTCACGAGCGGGGCCTGGTATTCCGTGAGCACAAGGCCCGCCGCGGTGATCCCGAGGCGCACGGCGAGGTAGCGGTCGAGGGCTACTACGAAGTGGGGACCCAGGACCAGGCCCCGCTCGGGACCGAGGCCGGGATCGCCTTCCCTGATACCGAAGGCGGGGTCGACGTCTACGCAGTGTCACAGTGGATCCACGTCGATCACGAGCAGATCGTCGACTGCCTCGGGTTGCGGCCCGAACAGGTTCGGGTACATCCGGCCGGCATGGGCGGCGCCTTCGGTTCTCGAGAGGATCTCAGCCTGCAGGTTCACCTTTGTATGTTGGCGCTCCACACCGGCCGTCCCGTCCGCATGGTCTACGACCGCCAGGAGAGCTTCGCCAGCCATGTACACCGTCACGCCGCCCGAATGTGGTATCGCCACGAAGCCGACCGAGATGGGCGGCTCGTCCGGGTAGAAGCCCGAGTATTGCTGGACGCCGGGGCCTACACGGAGACGTCGCCGGCGGTGCTCAACAACGCGGTCTACTTCGCCGTCGGGCCCTACCAATGCCCGAACGTCTTTGCCGAGGGATATGCGGTCCAAACCAACAACCCTCCCTCCGGGGCCATGCGCGGTTTCGGAGCAGTCCAGTCATGTTTTGCCTATGAAGCCCAGATGGATCGACTAGCCGTCGAACTGGACATGGACCCCGTCGAACTACGTCTCCTCAACGCACTGGAGACGGGCGACCGGTTGGCCACCACGGGTCAGCTCATTGAGGAACCGCTACCGACCAGAGCGGTCATCGAAGCCGTGCGGTCGCTTCCGGTGGATGCCGATCGGCCGGGGAATGATCCACTCGGCCTGCCCGGAGGGACGGGGCTGACGACCCCACCCAATTCCGTCGTACGGGGAGTCGGCTTCGCCGTCGGGATCAAGAACCTGGCCTTCTCGGAGGGTTTCGACGACTACGCCGATGCCCGGGTGGTGCTGACCGCGGCCGGGGTTGAGGTACACACGGCGGCAATCGAAGTCGGCCAGGGCATGGTCACGATCCTTCAGCAGATCGCCCGGACGGTCCTGGGTGTCGACCAAGTGGCCGTCATCTTCGACGACACTTCCCTCATCGGTTCGGCAGGTTCGACGTCTGCTTCGCGCCAGACCCAGATGGCCGGTGGAGCCGTCTATCGGGCTGCCGCAAGGGTACGGGAGGAAGCTCTGCGAAGAGCGGACGGCGACGATCTGACCGGCGCAGGGGTCTGGCGGGACGGCACCGTTGTTGCGACTCTGGAGGAGTTGTGTGGATCGGATCCCATCGAACACGAGGTCCGATACCGCCACATCGAAACCGCCGAACCGGACGAGGACGGCCAGGGCAGCCCGCACGTGGACTTCAGTGTGGCCGCCCACCGGGCCATCGTCGACGTCGACCCGGAGTTGGGGCTCGTCAAGCTGGTACGAATCGACTCGGCGCAGGACGTGGGACGAGCGCTCAATCCTCAATCGATCATCGGACAGATCGAGGGAGGGACCATGCAGGGTGTCGGTCTCGCCGTCATGGAGGAACTCGTGCTGGACCGTGGTCGGGTTCTGAACGCCAACTTCACCGATTATCTCCTGCCGACGTTCCTCGACGCACCCCCGGTGCAGTCCGTGATCGTGGAGGAGCCGGGATCCTGGGGACCTTTCGGCGCCAAAGGGTTCTCCGAGCTTCCGACGATCAGCTCAACACCCGCCGTGGTGGCCGCCATCCGGGCCGCCACCGGGAAGGCTCTCACCCGGGTGCCGGTTCGCCCGGAACACATCGTTGGGATCGAGTAAGGAGAGCTTCGCCGGCGGTGATCGGTAGTTGGCTTTGGTATCGAACCAAGAACCGAGGCCAGCTACGAGATCCTTTGCCGGCAGGTGTCCCGAAGCGTGCAGTAGTCGCAAGGGCCCCCGGGGGTGGCCACGTTGGCCCCGACCCCGAGCACCATCGTCACCGACTTGAGCGGAACCATCTCGAGGTTGGGAGTGAGGACCACGCCGACTTCCTCGGGATCGATCATGGCGAAGATCTCCCGCTGGCCGGGATCGACCGGCATGCCCTCCATGCCCGGACTCAGCGGCAGGGTCGTTTCGAGGCCCGACGCCATCGCCCCCGTTTCGATCGAGTTGCATGCGGCCGCCCCGAGGGCGGTGACCGCGGCGGAACCGACCGAGTCGAGGGCGAAGGCATACACCAGGTTGGAGGATGACTCTCTGATGGCTGCCTGGGCCAGGGAGTCGCCGACCGTGCACAGCATGACGACGACGTATTGGGCCGGACCGAGATGCTCAACGGCGAGATCGCCGGATAGCCGGTGACCGTCCTCCAACAACAGACGACCGTGCCGGACTCCCTCCACCCCCAGACGGCGGGAAAGCACGGCCGGTTCGATGAGGTCTCGGCCGTTCTCGAGGGCTTGCTGGGCAAACTCGACGAGACGGGGACGGCGTGCCCGAACCACATCCGGATCGGCCGCTTGGCCGCGCAAGACATCGTCGACGTCGTACTCGAGTACCCAGTCCCGACGGACCGTCACGGCCTATCCGTCGTCCTTGGGGGAGTGAGCGCGGTAGTACTTGATGTATCGCATCCCGTGGGGATCCCGGCCTCGCAAGAGGTCGGCAGCTTTGATGGTCGGTGCCAGCTTGGCGGCGTCGGTGATGGCACACGACGCCCCGGCCCCCATACCCAGCCCCAGAAACGCCTGGTTGAGCGTGTGACGATCGGGCAGCCCAAACGACACGTTGCTGGCCCCCAGGTTGATGTTGACGCCGTACTCCTCGGTGACGAGTCCGATCGTATCCAGGGTTACCCGGGCCGCGTTGCTGTCGGCTCCCACGGTGAGCACCAGCGGATCGATGATGATGTTCTCGATCGGGATGCCGAGCGAGTCGGCTCGTTCGATGATCTTGCGGGCGACGGCGAACCGGGCCGGACCGTCCTCCGGGATGCCGTCTTCATCGAGGGTTAGCCCGATCACGGGAACGTCGTACTCCTTGACGAGCGGGAGGATGGCCTGCATCGACGTCTCCTCGCCGTTCACGGAGTTGACCAGGGGCCGTCCCGGACAGACCGAGAGGGCGGCCGCCACCGCTTCATGGCTCGGCGAGTCAATGCAGAGCGGCACGTCGACCGCATCGGCCACGACCCCGATGACGTCCTTGATGGTCGCCACCTCGTCGATTCCCGGCACCCCTACGTTGACGTCCAGAATCTCGGCTCCCGCCTCCACCTGGGCAACTGCCAGCGACACGACGTAGTCGTAGTTCTTCTCTTTGATGGCGGCTTGCAGCTTCTTGCGACCGGTCGGGTTGATCTTCTCCCCGATGATCGTGAAAGGCCCCTCGGTATCGATCGTGACGGTGACCGGATCGCGGGCAACGGTCGTCTTCATACCAGATCCTCTCTAGTAGGCGCTGAGCGGAATCCCGAGGTCGATGCACTCCTGCTTGACACTGCGGTAGGCGCCCTCCCACTCCGGGGTTGGCTCCAGAGTGTCCAGGTTGTAGGCCTTCTGGAACGGGACTCCCAGGTCGGGTTCCTTGATCGAGTCCTCGTACTTGGGCAGCAGGGCTTTGACCACGTCGTTGACCGCTTCCAGCTCCATCGCCGAGGCAGCATGGCTGACCTCGGCCACGAACCGGCATTCGAGGGGAGTGACGAAGTCGGTGAGCTTGCCGCCGGCGCTGCGGGGCCCGGTGGTCAATGAAGAACCGGAAGCGGCCAGCACGGAAACCCCGGCCGCGATCTCCCGCAACAAGTTCTCGGTCCCGGGACCGGACACCTGATTGGCGATGCCGTGACACAGAGTGTGGGTGTTGCGGCTCAGCGCCTGGAAGACCACGCTCAGAGCCCACAGGCCCTCCCGGTTGACATTCGACAGGTACCGGACGTCGTAGATCTCCCCGCCGCCCACGTGGTTCTGGAGGATTGCGTAAGAGAGCAAGGCACAGGCGATGCTCGACACCGCCGCTCCTTCAGCGGGACCGGGCATCCCGCCGATCATGCCGGGAGAGTCGCACTTCATGATCCCGCCCATGTTCAGGGTGTGGACCACTTTGTGAAGCGTTCGGTAGTCGATCTTCATCTCCGAAGGGAAGAGGATCAACGCCAGGTCACTGGGGCGGAACGCTCCCGGGGTGCCATAGGCTCCGAACTGGCCGAACTCGGTCACCGCCGAGATACATCCAATCGCTCCCATACCCTCCCGTCCGGCCTTCCGCCGGGCCTCCCGGTGCATGATGCCGTGCTCATATCCCATCAGAGTCTCGATCGGAGTACCCGAAAGAACCTCATGGCCCCGAATCGTGGTCAACGAGCCCGCTTCGAGTATGTCGACTTCGGGCTCGCTGGCAATCAAATAGGCGATGGTCGGATAGACCTCTTCGGAAATGGTGATGCCGAGCGACGTGGCGGCCTTCATCGGATACGGGTCGGAAGGAGTGCGAGCCTTGATCACGGTCGCGTCCTTTCCTTCCCCCACCGTGATCTCGGAGGGGGCAAACTTCAGTGCGTTGTCGAGTTCCTCCTGGGAGACGCTGACGATCCGCTCGGTGTCCGTGCACAGATAGCCCAGTTCCAGGGCAGCCTGGTAGCCGGCTGCGAAGAACTTGTCGGCCAGTTCCAGGTCGGTGTTGACCGGGTTGTCGATGTCGCAGGTCTTCTGGAGATCGTGCTCCTTGAGAATGCTCCTAATCGTCAGCGGGATGCGCTTGGTGTCCCACTCCTTCTGGGTGCAGTACTCACCCGTTTGGGTGCGGCTGAGAACTTCGAGAATGTCCGGTTTGCCGTGCATGTGCTTTCTCCCCGGTTAGCCGTGTTCGAGTGCGCCGACCGTGACCGGTTCGGGTAGCGGCGCGGTCTTGCCTTCGGCCCGCCCGGCCAGTAGCTGCTGGCATACCACTGCTGCGTCGCGTGCGTCCCGGCCATACCCATCGGCACCAATCTCAGCGGTCCATTCGGGGGTCACCGGTCCACCCCCCACGATCACAAAGAACTTCTCTCGTTCCCCTCGATCGCGCAGCGTGTTGATCACTTCCCGGTGATACGGCAGAGAGGTGGTGATCAATGAAGAAATCGCAATGATGTCCGCTTCTTCCTTCAATGCCGCCTCGATGTAGGCCTTGGGGGGCACGTTGATCCCCAGATCGACGATCTTGATCCCATGGGCGGCGAGGATCGCCGAGACGATGTTCTTGCCGATATCGTGGGCGTCTCCAAAGATGGTGCCGATGACCACCGTCCCCTGGACCGACCCTTCCAGATCATCCGCCGAAATCGAAGGAATGATGTAGTCCAAAGCCGCCCGAGCCGCGTCTCCGGCCAGGATCAACTCGGGGAGAAACGCTTCCCCATCCTCAAATGCCTGCCCCACATCGTCCATCGCCGGGTTGATCGCCCCTTTGATGATCTCCAGAGGCGCCAACTCCGCTCCGATCGCTTGTTCGGCAAACGACGCAGCAGCGTCTTCGTCCCCTTCCACGACCGCCTGCTTCAACCCCTCCAACAAGTCCTGTGCACCCATGGGACCCTCCTCGGATCACAACACCAACATTGATCATATCAATATCGATCGAGAGGTGCAATGCGCACGCCAACCCTTTGGATTCGTAGTCGCGACATCCGTTTGGAACCCCGGCAATGAACCCTTACCATGCCTCCGAGGTGATACGTACTACGTATCCGGCCGATGGGAACGTGCATGAACCCGATGGCATCATGGCAGTTGACAAGGGTCCCCGCCCCGCTTCGCGTCAACCGGCCACCCACTTTCCCACCAACGACCCATCGGCTCCATCAAGCGTTTCCACCTGTCGATCACCTATTGGGTCTCACACCTCTGAAGACTGTGTGCCAGACAACACCCGTTGTGTTCACCGTTGCTTCGATCCCCGCAACGGTCGCGGCGGTCGGAGAATCAACATGGGGATCTGGAGGATGACCATGAAGCCAAGACGCCTACGTTGGGTTGTGCTGTTCGCCGCACTGATGCTGGTCGTCGCAGCCTGCGGCGACGATGCCGGTGACACCACGACCACCGAAGCGGCCACCGAAACCACCGAAGCGGCCACCGAAACCACCGAAGCGGCCACCGAAACCACCGAAGCGGCCACCGAAACCACGGAAGCAGCTGCCGAGCCACTTCGGGTCGCTTTCATCTACGACGGGGAGGCCGACGACGGGGGTTGGAACGAGACCCACGAACTCGGCCGCCAGTACCTCGTCGCCAATATGGACAACGTCGAAACAACGTTTGTCGAGAACGTCTCGCCCGGTTCTGAATTCCAGGCGGCCTTCGAGGATTTCGCCTCGCAGGGCTATGACATGGTGGTGTGCACCACCTTCTGCCAGGACGACATATTCCTGGTGGCGCCCAACTACCCCGATACGGTCTTCGTGTCCTGGGCGGGTTATGAAACTCTGCCCAATGTCGGGCACTACGACTCGGCCTCCGAGGACGGGCGATATCTCGACGGCATCATTGCCGGATCCCTCGCGGACGTGACCCTCATCGGCTACCCGGGCGGGTTCCCGATCGAGGAAGTGGTGAGGAACCTGAACGCCTTCACCATCGGCGCTCGGGAGATGAACCCCGACATCGAGGTGCAGGTGGTCTGGATCAACAGTTGGTACGATCCGCCGGCCGAACAGCAGGCGGCTCAGGCATTGGTGGATGCTGGAGCCAACGCGCTGGCGGCCGAAGTGAACGCCCCGGCGGTGGCCAGCGTGGCTGAAGATGCCGGAATCGGGTACACGCACTACGGAATCGATGTGCCGGAGATTGCCCCGAATTCGTGGCTGTCGACGTTCACCTTCAACTGGGGGCCCTACTACCTGGCCCAGGCCCAGGCTCTGGCCGCCGGGACCTGGGAACCGTCCATCGTGTACGGAACCATGGCCGACGGGATTGTCGGGATGTCCTCGTACGGGCCGATGGTGTCCGACGAGACCATCGCGCTGGTCGAGGAGAAGAAGCAGCAGATCATCGACGGCACCCTCGACTACTGGGCCGGACCGATCAACGACAACCAGGGGAACGTCGTCATCGCAGAGGGCGAGACGATTCCGTATGAGGAACGGACACTCTGTTGTCAATGGCTCGTCGAAGGCGTCATCGGAGAGATTCCTTCGGGGTAGACATTGGATAGTGGTGAGCGGCGAGGCGCTCCCGACCATTCTGGGAGTGCCTCGCCGGACCTGCGTGGCGACGAAACGCGAACCCCCGCGGTCCGTTTGACCGGAATCACCAAGGGGTTCTTTGGCGCATTGGCCAACGACGGCGTGGATTTCGACCTCCAGTGGGGTGAGGTCCACGCACTGCTCGGCGAGAACGGTGCCGGGAAGTCCACGCTGTGCTCCATCCTGGCAGGCCTCTATCACCCGGACGGTGGAGAGATCAACATCAACGGGAGACCGGTCGAGCTGCGTTCACCCCACGCTGCCCTCGAGCACGGTGTCGGCATGGTGTATCAGCACTTTCGGCTCGTGGACCGGTTCACCGTGGCCGAGAACATTGCTCTCGGCCACCCGGACGCCACCTTCCTCTCGAGGTCCAAGGATCTCGAGAAACAGGTCGAGCACCTGAGCAGCAAGTACAACATGCCGGTGCCGGCCGACGCCGGGGTCTGGCAGTTGTCGGTCGGCGAGGAACAACGAGTCGAGATCCTCAAACTGCTGCATCGCGGAGTACAGATCCTCATTCTCGACGAGCCGACCGCGGTCCTGACTCCTCAGGAAGCCCGCAACCTCTTCCGGACCATTCGTTCCATGGCCGAAGAAGGTCGGGCCATCATCTTCGTGTCGCACAAACTGGATGAGGTGATGGAGGTCTCGGATCGGGTCACCGTTCTCCGGGACGGCAAAAAGGTCGGAACCCTGCCAACTTCCGAGGCCGATCCCGCCAGCCTGGCCAGGATGATGGTGGGACGGGACCTGGAAATGCCCGCCCGCCGCGAGGGAGTGCCGGGAGAGCCGGTGCTGACGGTATCGGGACTCACCGCCGACGGCGACCGCGGGTTTGAGGCAGTCCGCAACGTCGACCTCGAAGTCAGAGCCGGCCAGATCATGGGAGTTGCCGGGGTCTCCGGAAACGGCCAACGCGAACTGGCCGAGGCACTCACCGGTTTGCGACCGGTCAAAGCCGGGCAGGTCTTCCTGGGAGGGGTCGACATCACTCGTTCGAGCGTTCTGGACCGGATCAAACTCGGTTTGGGCTTCGTCCCCGAAGATCGGTTGGGAACCGGACTCGCCAAGGGTCTGCCGCTGGCCAAGAATCTGAGTCTGAAGTCCTACCGTGCTCCTCCGCTGTCAACCGGACCGGTGATCTCGAAGCGAGCCGTGGATCAGCGAGCCGACGAGCTGATACAGCGCTTCGACATTCGTGGGACCCGACCCGGACTCCCGGTCAGCCTGTTGTCCGGCGGGAATCTGCAGAGAGCCATCCTGGCCCGGGAGATTTCCGGCGGCCCCAAGGCCATGGTGGCGGCGGCGCCGACTCGTGGACTCGACGTTGCTGCCACCGAGGCGATTCGCACGCTGCTGCTCGAGGAACGCGACAAGGGCGCGGCCATCCTGATGATTTCCGAAGATCTCGAGGAGGTGCTCGCCCTCTCCGATGAGATCGTCGTCTTGTACGAAGGCCGCATCATCGGACGCCTCCGGCCCGATCAAGCCGATCCCGAGGTGATGGGCCTGATGATGGCGGGCCGGGAGGTGGACCTGTCGTGAGCTTCACCATCGGGACCCGAGAGATTCTGGCCGAACCGCGGCCCTTGCCATCGAAGACCGTCCGCTATCTCGTCCCGGTGCTGTCTCTGATCGTTGGTCTGATGATCGGAGCTGTGATCTTGCTGGCGTCGGGTCACGACCCGATCGCAGCGTACAAGGAGGTGGCAAACCGGGGATTTCTGGGCGAACTGCCGATGATCGGAACCCTGGTGATCGCGACGCCACTCATCCTCACCGGCCTGGCCGCCGTCGTGGCGTTTCGGATGAAGATCTGGAACATCGGCGCGGAGGGCCAGTTGATCATCGGGGCCGTCGCCGCCAGCGGAGTAGGCCTGGCTCTTGGTGAACACCTGCCGGGTTGGATCGTCATCGTCTTGTCGTTGCTGGCCGGCGTGGCGGGCGGAGCATTCTGGGCGGCTTTGGCGGCTCTACCCCGCGCGTACCTGAACACCGATGAGGTCATCTCGACCCTCATGTTGAACTTCGTCGCCTTGAGCATCATGAACTACCTGATCTTCAGTTCGGTGAGCTTCTGGCGAGATGCCGAACGGCTCACCTTCCCCTCCGGCCGCTTCATTGCCGACACGGCGTTTCTCCCGCGTTTCTGGGGTCGCCTCCACATCGGTATCTTCATCGCCATCGGTGCCGCCGTCCTGCTGTGGTGGATCCTCCGCTCGACGAAGTGGGGGTTTGAAATCGAGGTAACGGGCGATTCCGGGCGGGCCGCCGCGTACGCGGGCATAGGGGTCAATCGGAAGATCGTTTCGGTACTCGTGGTCTCAGGAGGACTGGCCGGTCTGGCGGGGGGATTGGAAATCGGTGGCGTGATGCACAACCTGGATCCCAGAGCGTTGAGCCTCGGGGTCGGCTTCACCGGGATCGTAGTGGCCGCGGTCGCCCGGCTATCGCCGATTGGGGTGATCCTGGTGGCCATCCTGGTGGCCGGGCTCAACAACTCGGGCGTAGGGCTCCAGACGATGGGCATCCCCGATGACATTGTGCTGCTGCTCGAAGGAATCTTCTTCCTGTGCGTAGTCGGTGGCGAGTGGTTCCTCCGCAATACCATTCGAATCGGGGTTGCCGGTCAACCGGTCGGAGAAAGGAGCGTTCCGTGAACGACTCCGTGATCATTCTCACGCTCGTGTCGGCAATCGGCATCGGAACTCCGATCTTGCTGGCCGGGATTGGTGAGATGATGACCGAACACTCCGGCGTGATGAACCTCGGAGTCGAAGGGATGATGCTGGTCGGCGGGGTGGTCGGTTTCTGGGCCAGTACCGAAACGGCCAGCATCCCGCTGGCCATGGCGGCCGGAATGCTGGCCGGAGTTCTGGTCGCACTCATTCACGCCTTCTTCTCGGTGACCTTGCGGGTGAACCAGATCGTGTCGGGTCTGGCATTGGTAACCGCCGGAACCGGTGTTTCGAGTTTCATCGGCGGCCTCGACAACTCCGCCCTCGGCGGAATGCGGTCCGTCTCAACCCTCGATCCGGTGTTCGGCGGAGATATCACCGACCTGCCGGTCGTCGGGCCGCTGCTTCTCGGTCATGACTGGGTGGTCTATCTCTCGTGGCTCTTGGTAGCACTGGCCGGTTTCTGGCTGTTCCGCACCAAGAAAGGGCTGGCATTGCGAGCGGTCGGCGAAGACCCCGCCACCGCCGATGCAGCCGGCATTGCCGTCACTCCCATCCGATACATCTACACTTTGGTGGGCGGGGCCGGGGCCGGCTTGGGTGGGGCATACCTGACGATCGGCGTTTTCGGAGTCTGGCAGAACGGCATCACCGCCGGAATCGGATGGATTGCGTTCGCCCTGGTGATTTTCGCCGGTTGGCGACCGTGGCGCGCTCTGGTCGCGGCCTACATCTTCGGGGCCCTCCGCAATACGGGGTTCACACTGCAAATCATGGGCGTCGAAATCTCGAGTGACATTCTCAATGCCCTCCCGTTCATCCTGACCATCGTGGCACTGATCATCATCTCCGCCCGACCCGTTGCCGCCCGAGCCTTCCGGGCACCTTCCGCTCTGGCCGTCCCGTATGCCCGGGAGAGCCGCTGATGGCATCGTCGTCCGAGTCCGGCCTCATGGCCAGTCGAGTACGGCAAGACAACCGGCCGCTGTACCTGCAAGTACAAGAGGTGATCCTCGGTGATATCTCGCGTGAGTCGTACGAGGGGGCCAAGCTCCCGACCGAAGACGAATGGGCGACGCAGCTGGGAGTGAGTCGCACGACCATCCGGACCGCCCTGGCCAACCTCGAGACCAGCGGGTACATCCGCCGTATTCATGGTGAGGGCACCTTCATCGCCAGGAAACCGGTGGTCATCGAAAACCCCCTCGACACGATCAAGAGTTTCTACCCGCATATGACGGGACGCACAGGTCTCCCTTCCGGTATCACCAACCTGAAGATTGAAGAAGTGGCGGCGGATGCACCGCTGGCGCAACGCTCCGGACTGCCGATCGGAACGCTGTTCACGAGCGTGGCGCGGGTCATCGAAGTCGACCGCGCCCCCGTTGCGTATTTCGTCGATCTGATCCCTGCTACCACCGCAACCGTCACCGAGATGAAGGACGGGTTCAGGGACAATGTGATGGACTATCTCTGGGACAAGGGGGTTGATGTCGCCTGGTACCGGATGAGAGTCATCGCCGCCCGCGCTCAATCGCCGCTCGATTCCCTGCTGGAGGTTGGTCCGGGAAGCGTGCTGTTCAAGCTCGACGGCGAATTCGTGACGGAGGACGGAGAGTTCGTCAACGCCTCCGCCGCTTACTTCGTCCCTGAAAGCATCGAGCTGACTCTGTGGAGAAAGGTCGAGCATGGGTGAGACCTGCCTCGAACTCGGCCGGCTCGAGGTGAGGCGTGCCGAAGGCACCTAACCAGAAAGGACGGCGGCAGTGAACCAAACCGATACCAGGCTCCTTCGAGTGGCTATCGAGGTAGCCAGACGTTCGGTCGCCAACGGCAATCAACCCTTCGGTGCGGTACTGGCGGACGCACAAGGAAACCTACTGTTGGAGGGTGAGAACACGGTTGAGACCGATCGCGACTGCACCGGCCACGCCGAGACCAACCTCATGCGGAAGGCCTCCCGAACCTATGACCGCGAGTTCCTGGCCGGCTGCACGTTGTACACCAGCGCCGAGCCCTGTGCCATGTGCGCCGGGGCAATCTTCTGGGGGAATGTGAAACGAGTCGTATACGCGCTGGCCATCGAACCGCTCTACGACATCATCCAAGATCACCCGAACAATCCGAGCCTCTATATGCATGCCGCTGAGGTGCTGGGTAGAGCGACCCAGCCGTGGGAAGTCGCCGGACCGGCACCGGAGTTGCTGGAAGAGGCTTCGGAAATCCACATCGACTACTGGGGAAACTTGTAGGGTCGCAGTTCGGCTCTGGGCCGGCCACTACCAGCACCGTTGGTAAAAGGGCTTGCACCTCTCGCACGCCTGTCATAAGCTATGGCAATAGAGATGTCAGACGTCAGACATCAGAGGGACCTGGGTTCGGCACAGCGAAGGAGCTGTCGGTGAAACTGGCGGAAGGCGTTCCGCTCTACGAACGGGCGACAGATGCCCTGCTCGACCTCATCGCCCGGGACGACTACCAGGCCGGCGACCGACTTCCGGGCGAACACGAACTGGCAGAAGGGCTTGGTATCTCCCGTCCAACCCTGCGAGAAGCACTCTCGGAATTGAAGAACCGGGGGTTGATCGATCGGCGCCACGGAGTTGGGACCTTCGTGACGGCTCCCGGGCCCAAGCTGCATCGGGGACTGGCGACCCTGCGCAGCCTGCGCGACATGTCCGGACAAGCCGGTCTGGAGGCCTCCCGCTCGAGCTGGACCGTCGAAACCCGAACCGCGCCGGAGGAACTGCGGCGATTGTTCCGGCTCCCCACCGGTCACGAGTTGATCAACGTCCGGATGGTCGCCAATGTGAGTGGAGAAGTGTGTGCCAGCTTCGACAGCTACGCACCGGCCGAACTGTTCGACATCGAAGACCTCCGCGCGTACCGAGGCGGATCCTGGCTCGACTACATCATGGAGCGCGGAGACCCGTATCTGTCGCACACCCATTCCGACATAGCCGCCACTGGTGCGGAGAGCGAGGTGGCAAACCGCCTGCGCGTCGCGGCGGGCACCCCGATTCTCTACTTGGCCGAGACGTTCTTCACCGCCGCCGGGAAACCGGTCGTGTTCTCCCACAACCACTTCCTCACCGACAAGATCTCGTTCCACATCGTGCGCGAGGTGGAACGCCCTTAGATGCCACACCAAGCGCCGAAAGGAGCGACCCATGGCTTTCGAGCCCAACGACGATCAGCAGGCGATACTCGATGAGCTCTTCCAGGCGGTGATCAACGGCGATACGGATCGCTGCGTCGACGCCGCCGGCCAATCCCTCGCGGCCGGCATTCCGCCCCTCGCCGCCATCGAGAGCGGGTTGACCCCGGGAATCCGCGAGGTCGGTGACCGTTTCGGCCGGATGGAGATGTTCCTTCCCGAAATGGTGCTGAGTGCCGAGGCCATGCAAGGTGCGGTTGGCGTCCTGGAACCCCACTTCGCAACCGGAGACTCCTACGACAAAGGAACGGTGATCCTCGGGACCGTCAAGGGCGACATCCACGACATCGGCAAGAACATCGTGAAGGCCCTCCTGACCGTCAACGGATATCAGGTGATCGATCTAGGCCGGGACGTGCCCTTGACCGACTTCATAGACCGCGCCGAGGATGAGGATGCCGACATCGTGGCGATGTCCGGGCTTCTCACCACCAGCTTGCCACTGATGAGAGACACGATCCGGCTGATGCAGGACGACGGGGTCCGGGACAAATACCGCGTCATCATCGGCGGCGGTCCGACCAGCCAGGAATACGCCGACGGCATCGGCGCCGACGGCTATGCCAACACCGCCTTCGACGGAGTCGAACTCTGCGATCAACTCCTCGGAATCGAGGCCTAACCCGCACCATCCAGAAAGGACACAGTTGTGCCTGGACTCTTCTTTGACACGATGGAACGACTCAACATGGGTCCCCGGGTCCGTGAGGAGGCATTCGACAAAGCGATCTTGCCGCGAGTGCGCGCTCTGGCGGAGAAATACGAAATCAAGTTGGACCCGGAGCAGATCGTTCCTTCAGACGATGCCATGGCCGATCGGTTGTTTGCGGCCGCGCTGGAGTTCGCGGTCGAAACCGGGCTCTGGGTTCTTGACACCCAAAAGGTCGTCAAGTTCACGGAAGCGGAAATCTGGGAACGACTCGACAACCTCCGCACGCCGCTCTGGTTCGGCTACGGGAAAGACCAGGTCTGTCTCCGGCCGCGAATACCCGAGAGCACCGTTCGGCCACTGGTACTCGGCGGGGCGGCCGGCTCGAGCGTGACCGAAGGCGAGGTCTACACCAAATTGATGATGGCCTATGCCATGGAGCCCACCAACGACATGCTCACCAACGCCAACCCCGCGTACATCGAGGGCCGCGAGGTTCGGCCCTTCTCACCCCTCGAGACGCACGGGGCCATTCAGGAAGTCGGCTGGATCCGCGAAGCGATTCGCCGGGTCGGCCGACCCGGCATACCTCTCTTCGTGGCGCCCGGGTCCTCGGCCACCGCTCCCCCGGCCATCGCCATCATCAACGAGGAAAGAGGTCTCCGCAAAGGCGACTTCATCTACGCGGCCATCCTCACCGAGATGAAGACCGACTACGACCGGCTGAGCCGGGCGGTGGCCGGTCTCGAGAATGGTCTCCACGTCGCCACACTGCTGGCCCCGATGATCGGCGGTTGGGCGGGACCGGCCGAAGGAGCGGCCATAGCCGGCACGGCCGCCACGCTCATGGCTGCAGTCGCCTACGACGCAACGATCGTGGTCAACCACCCGGTCCACATGAGCCTGAAGAACGGCGCCACCACCCACCCGCAGACCCTCTGGGTGCAAAGCATCAGTGGCCAGGCGATGTCACGAAACACCAGCTTCCCGATGGGTCAGAATGTGTTCGTCGACGCCCGGGCCGGCACCCGGGAGGTGCTGTTCGAAGCGGCTGCCAACGCCATCGTGGCGGTCTCCAGTGGTCAACACACCGGTCCCGGTCCGAGCGGCGTGGTGGGCGGCGACGACATCAACATGATCTCAGCGGTGGAGATGCGGATCATGGGCCAGGCGTCCCGGGCGGCCACGGGAATGTCCCGGACCGACGCCAACGCCATCGTGCAGAAGTGCATCGATGAATACGAACCCACCCTGGGTAACCCTCCTCCCGGCAAGCCGCTCACCGAGCTCTACGACCTCGACACGATGGTGGTCGATGAGGAGTGGTGGGGCATCTACGAGAGCGTGGTCGCCCAACTGAAGGATTGGGGATTGCCGCTGCGATAGACAGGAGAACCACGACCATGCCCAGCAGCGAAGCCACCAACGGCAAACCGCACATCGTCGAGATCCTCGAACGAACCCAGACCGGTGAGTACTGCACAGCCAAGGAATGGGACACCAAACGAATCCCGGGCACGATCCGCAGGATCCTCTCGGAAAGAAATCTGACCGGGGTTTGCGACCCGGACAACCCGGTCAATACCGACCTCGAGCTGGCCGACGCCTTCTACCAGGCCGGCTACGGGCTGGCCCTCGAGCTCGGGTTCTTGTGCACCGATACCGACCGGATCGTCAGCGTCACTCAGCACGAGCTGGATGCAGCCGTGCAAGGAGCGCCCTCGGAGCTCTTCGTCGGCGAAGGCGACGACGGCACTTGGCTGCGGTACCGTACCATCGCCGATCCCTACCCGATGAAGATCAGCGCCTCCCTGGCCATCGCCAATACCGAGGAGGTGTTCCCGCTTCTCCTCGAGGGTATCGCCCGGGAACGGGAGGTGGACCTGCTGGGCGGCGGTTCCTTGATCACGGTATTCGGGCGGGACATCCTGTCGGGAACTCCCTTCGAGACGCTGGCGGGCTTCGAACACGCCCGCATGCACGTCGAAGCCCGCCGCAGGGCCGGACGCCCCGGAATGGGCGGCATCAACGTCTACTCCTCCGTGACGGAATACGGCCAGCTCGGGGGGTACGGAGTCCCCGGCGGCGCACCGATCACCGATCTCTCGCTGGTGCTCTTCCCGTCAGAGATGAAGATCGACTACCGGACGCTCCACAAGGTGGTTCATACCGTCAACGTGGGCGGGCACATCAAGGCGGCCTCGTACGGGATGATCGGCGGCATGGCCGGGCCTCCCGAAGGAGCGGTCATCTCCAGCATCGCCAACGGGCTTCTCACCTACCCGATCCTGCAGAATTCTGCCGGGGGCGGCCACATCTACGACGTCCGGTACCTCGCCAACGTCAATAGGGAGGGGCTCTGGGCGTTGAGCGTGGCCCAGCAGGCGTTGAGCAGGAACACCCGCCTGATCACCGATCCCACCACCAACCAGGTGTCGGGAGCGGGGACGGAGAAGCTCCTGTACGAGATCGCCGCCGGGATCGCCACCGCGGCCTGCAGCGGAGTGTCTCTCTCGACTTCTCCTCGAACGGCCGGTGGAAAGCTGACGGACCACATCACTCCCCTCGAGTGCCGGTTCACCGCCGAGGTAGCCCACGCTGCCTCGGCATTGGAGCCGGACGCCGTCAACGAGATCGTCAAGGAACTCCTCCCTCGCTACGAGGACACGATCAAACACCCCGACCTGGGCCGGTCGTTCCAACAGCTCTACGACCTGGAGACGCTGCAGCCAATCGAGGAATGGGAAGCGACATACCGCAGAGTGAAAAAGGAGGTCATCGACCTCGGTATACCGCTCGCGGCATAGGAGCTTGGCGGAAACCAACAGGTGACACGAGGGAGTGACCAAGAATGGCAGTAGAAGAGATCCCCCAAATCAGCCCGATCATCCGACACCGCACGAGCCATCTCGGGCGGGCCGTCCCCCGCCGAGAAGATCGCTCGGCGCTATTAGGTCAGAGCCAATACGTCGCCGATATCCGCCTGCCGGGAATGGTCGAGGTCGCCTTCGTCCGGAGCGGCGAACCGCACGCCCTGATTCGGTCTATCGACACCAGTCCCGCCGAGCAAATCGAAGGCGTGGTCAAGGTTGTCACGGCTCATGACTTGGACGGGGTCGAGCAGTTCCCGCATTTCATTGAATACAACCAGCCCGTCGATCAATTCCCGCTGGCCCGGGATCGCGTTCGGTACGTGGGATCTCCCTATGCCGCTGTCGTCGCGATGGATCGGTATGTCGCCGAGGACGCCGTCAACCTCGTTGCCGCGGCTACCGACTTCGAACCACTGCCGACGGTGACCACCATCGATCAAGCCCTCGCCGAGGACGCCCCCCTGCTGTACGAAGGTTGGCCCGACAACCGCCTCACGACTGCGCTGATCGAGAACCCGGCGGTCGACCGGGCCTTCGAGGAAGCGGACCATACCTTCTCCGAGACCTACACCAGCCAGCGACAAACCGGCCTCCCGATCGAGACCCGTGGAGTGGTGGCGGCGCTGCGAGAGGGTCAATTGACGGTGTGGACTTCCAACCAGAGCCCACACATTGCCCGGACCACCATTGCATTGGTCCTCGGCGTCCCCGAGCCGGAGGTGCGCGTCATTGCCCCCGCAATGGGGGGCGGATTTGGCCCCAAGTGCCACGTCTACCCCGAAGAGATTGTTGTTCCGTGGCTGGCCATGACGTTGAACCGGCCGGTACGTTGGGTTGAAGACCGGGCGGAACACCTTGTCTCGTCGGTACATGCCCGTGATCAGCGACATGACGTCGAGATCGCTTACGACGATGACGGCACAATCCGCGGGATCCGAGTTCATTCAATCGGCAACGTCGGCTCGGGCGAGATCTTCATGCCCGGCACCGCCCCGACTTTCGTCACCGGCGGAAGCATCAGCGGTGCCTACGAACTCCCCAATATCGAGATCCAAACCACTTGTGTGGTCACCAACAAGACGCCCAGCGGCGCATACCGCGGTTTTGGCATACCGGAGGCCGCCCTGGTTCGCGAGCGGATCATCGACCGAGTTGCCCTACTCACCGGTGTCGACCGCGTTGAGCTTCGTCGTCGCCTGGTGCTCCGTGAGGATCAGCTTCCCTTCAGGATGCCCGCCGGGGGGATCGTCGACTCCGGAAGTCACGCTCGGTCCTTCGAGCGGGGCCTGGAAATGGCCGAACCGCTCCTCACCGATGCCCGGGAACGGTACGCCGACGATCCGGACGTCCGGGTGGGCATCGGATACGCCAATTACGTCGAGCCGACCGCGCCCACCTACCACCTCACCACCGGATTCTGGGCGGGCTACGACTCGGCCACCCTCAGGGTCGACGGTGACGGTAAAGCGCGGGTGAGCCTGGGGCTGGCCGCCATCGGCCAGGGAGCTGAAACGACGGCCGCCTCGGTGGTGGCCGAGGCCCTGTCTCTCCAACCGTCCGATGTCACCGTGGTGATGGGCGACACGGAACGATCCCCCTACGGCCTGGGGGCCTGGGGCAGTCGCGGCGCAATTGTCATGTCCGGATCGATCCTGATGGCGGCCGACCGTCTGCTGGAGAAGGCTCGCCGTATCGCCGCTCACATGCTCGAAGCCGGGGACGAGGACATCGTCCAGGACGTTGTTCTTCGAGACGGCTTCTTCTTTGTCGAGGAAGACCCTGATCAACGGGTCGGCTGGCCGGAGGTGGCCACTGCGGCCTGGGCCCGTACGGTCGACCTACCCGAAGGCATGGAGCCCGGACTCGAGAGCTCCGGATACTACGACCCGTCCGACCTCGAACACACGGCCGATGAGGCCGGCCGACTCAATGCTGCAGCCACCTGGGCCAACGGCACGCATATCGCCATCGTGAGCGTGCGGCTCAGCACGGGCGAGATCAAGATCGAGGACTACGTGGTCGTCCATGATTGCGGACGCATGCTTCATCCCGGCCTGGTCGAAGGGCAGGTTCATGGGGGAGTTGCTCAGGGCATTGCTGGTTCCCTCTACGAACATCTCCAATACGACTCCGATACGGCCCGGCCTCAGTTCGCATCGTTTCTCGAGTACCTGGTCCCGACCTGTGCGGAGATACCGAAGCTGACCCTCGATCACTTCGAGAGCTACGCCCCTCACATGCCGCTCGGAGTGAAAGGCGCCGGCGAGGGAGGAACCATCGGCGGGCCCGCGGCAATCACCGGAGCAGTTTCGGATGCGCTGGCCGAGTTCGGAGTGTTCGTCACGGCTACTCCGATCACTCCGGTGACGATCCGGGCCGCCCTCCGACCAACCGGCTCAGGGGAGGCATCATGAAGCCTGCGTCGTTCGACTACTACCGGCCCTCTTCGGTTTCCGGTGCCGTACAGGCCCTGGCCGACTCGCCTTTTGCCAAGGTCTTGGCGGGAGGTCAGAGCCTGATCCCGGCCATGAACTTCCGGCTGGCCACGCCGCCGATGCTCGTTGACATTGCTCGGCTGGAGGACCTCCACGGTGTCGAGGTTGACGAACACGAAGTCACCATCGGGGCCGGCGTGACGCAGCGCCACGTCGAAATGTCGACCCGGGTGGCGGAAGTGATGCCCGCACTCGCCGAGGCACTGCGGTGGGTGGGACATATCCAGACCCGCAATCGTGGCACGGTTTGCGGAAGTCTGGCCCATGCCGATCCTTCCGGAGAGCTGCCGGCGTTGGCCATCAACACGGATGCAGACCTCACCGTAGAAGGCCCCAACGGCATCAGAGAGGTTCCGGCCCCCGATTTCATCCGCGGGCCCTTCTGGACAGATCTGCGGCCCGGTGAGTTGATCACCAGCATCCGCTTCCCGGTTGCGCCCCGCGGCACGACGACCCGGGTCGCCGAGATCGCTCACCGATCGGGAGACTTCGCCACCGTCGGACTGGTAGCCAGCCTCACCCGGGACGGCAGGACGATCAGGAGGGCCCGTCTCTGCGGGTTCGCCGTTGCCGGGACTCCGATTCGGCTTCGATCCGTAGAGGGCCTCCTCCCGGGTGTCGAGCAACTGGATGAGACGGCCGGCCGGACCCTGGCTGATGCCGCGGCGGCCGACCTCGAAGACCCTGTCGGAGACATCCATGCCACCGGCCAATACCGTAGGGAAGCGCTGGCGGCGCTGGTCGTCAGGACCGTTCGCTCGATGCTCGAAGACCCACAGAGGGAGGCAAGCTGATGGAGCGCCAAGACCACGATTCTCCATCGGCGCAGGTAGATATCGAAGTCACGATCAATGGAGAACGGTTCAGAAACCGAGTACCGGCCCGGTTGCTGCTTTCGGACTTCATCCGCGACGTGGCCGGATTGACCGGCACTCATGTGGGTTGCGAACACGGGGTATGCGGGGCGTGCACAGTGATCGTCGATGGCGACGCCGCCCGCTCATGTTCTTTGCTAGCGGTCCAGGTAGACGGATGCACCATCCGTACTGTCGAGGACCTGGCGACGGACGGCGGGCTCTGTCCAATGCAGCAGGCGTTCCACGAGAACCTCGCCCTGCAGTGCGGATTCTGTACGCCCGGATTCCTCATGACCCTGGAGAGCGTCGATCCGCAGGACTTCGCCGACGCCGACGACCTCTTCGCCTTGCTGTCCGGCCACCTGTGCCGGTGCACCGGTTACCAGAACATCATCAAGGCGGTCGCCTCGGTTTGGAACGAAGCAATCGAGCCACACGGAGGTCGATTCCAATCATGACTCTCGATGACACACCGCTCGGTCCGGAGGATTCCCATCTCGACAAGACCGGTGAGAAGCTCCTCTATGAGGAACTTCAGAACTTCTGGCACCCGGTGGCGTATGCCGCTGATCTCGAGTCAGGCGGCCCGGTCCCGGCGCTTCTGCTGGGCGAACCCCTCGTGGTGGTCCGGCTCGGGGGTGAGATCCGCGTGTTTCGCGACCTGTGCGCCCATCGCGGCACCGCCATGTCCCTGGGCTGGGTGGAGGACGATCAGCTCCGGTGTGGCTACCACGGGTGGACCTACGGCGCTGATGGCCTCTGCACGGAGATCCCGGCCCGATTCGGAACCAGAATCCCTTCCCGGGCCAGACTCGCGAGCTACCACGCCCAGGACTCGTCGGGTCTCATCTGGGCTTGCCTGGGAGAAGAGCCGAGATTCCCGGTCCCGGTTTTCGGAGATTTCGACGATCCGGACGTGAGAGTGGTTTCAATGCCTGCCTACGACTGGGAAAGCGCTGCCGCCCGGCGTTTGGAGAACTACGTCGATTTCGCACACTTCGCCTGGGTCCACGACGGGATCCTCGGTGACCGCACGCAACCGGAAGTCCCCGACCACGACGTCCGGCGGGTCGGTGCAGAGCTCCGGTTCGGAGAGGGCGAGTCGTACGGAGAGCTTCCGCCCACCGGCGCAGAGGGTCGCGGTCAAAGTCGGGACGGATTGCCGCACCAAACGGGAACGATCATCGCCGATAAGGCGTACCGCCTCTTCATGCCCTTCACCGTATGGCTCAAGCAGCGGCTGCCGGGAGGCCAGTACTACCAACTCTTCTTCGCCGCCGCGCCGACCGGCCCGAAGACCTGTCGGAGCTTCACACAGATCGGGCGCAACTATGACCTCGATCCAGCCCTCGACGAGAAGTTCGTGTCCTTCAACGAGATGATCGTCGGTCAGGATCGCCCCTGGGTGCAGTCGCAACGCCCGGAGGAACTCCCGGTCGATCTGTCGGCCGAGGTGCAGATCCGCGGCGTCGACCGGGTTGCCGTCGAGTACCGTCGCTGGTTGAGAGAGATCGCCTTTGCCTCGTCGCCCGGCGATCCAGATCCGAGTGAGAGCGCGGAATGAACATTGCCAGAGAATTCGAAGCGAGTGGCTCCCAGGAGTCGGTCTTCGAGCTTTTTCAAGACATACCGTCGGTGGCACAGTGCCTGCCCGGCGCTCGGATCACCTCCGGCGAGGGTCGGGGCCCTTTCCAGGGTACGGTGGCGGTGGCGGCGGGCCCGGTGTCCGCGTCCTTCGAAGGTGAGGCCAATTTCAGCTCCGACCCCTCTACGTTTTCCGGGCAAATAGAGGCAACCGGTACCGACCTGCGGGGCGGTAATCGGGGCGAGATCAAGCTGGCGTACCTGCTCAATCCGGCGGGAACGAACACGACGACGGTCTCGATTGATGTTCAGGTCGAACTCTCAGGGCCGATAGCTCGATTTGGCCGGACGGGGTTGATGAACGAGATCGCCGACCAGATGATCGGAGACTTCTCGTCCTGCCTCGATGCAAAACTGGCAGCGGAGTCGGTCGAGAAGGCCCAGGAGGTCTCAGCAATATCTGAGATCAAAGGCTTCCGGCTCTTCTTCTCCAGTCTCCTCGCCTGGTTGAGGCGACTCTTCGTTCGCACGGGCGGCTGATCCAGACTTGCCGGTTCAGGCCGTGACCGATAGCTTCGATTTGACCAAAGGAGAGGCCCGCCCTGCAGACCCGGCCGACCACGCGACGCTCGAAACGGCCCAGGTCGTAGCAATGGTCATCCTCCTGGCTTCGGTAGCGGCGGTGATGTTTGCGGCCACCAGCGTCACTGCCAAACGAGGCATGCAACATACCAACGTCCTGACCGCCCTCATCGTGTCGCTGATTGTGACGACGGGGATCATCGGAGTAGTCGTAGTGTTCGATCCTCCGGATCGGGTTACGCTGCCAGGCATTGCCCTTCTGGCTGCAGCCGGACTGGCGGGCGATGGAGTGGGCAGATTGTCGATGCTCTCCGCCGTGGATCGGCTCGGCCCGTCCATTGCGATACCCATCCAGACGGCCGCCTATCCCCTCATCGCCCTGCTCGGCGGGATTGTGTTGCTCTCCGAGAACGTGACCGTCGTGCATTTCCTGGGAGCCGCTGCAGTTGTGGCCGGTGTCTGGGTGCTTCTCGGTCCGAACTCCCAGGGAGGTCAGCCCGCCGCTGCGTCGTCCAAACGTCGTCCCCGGCCCAAATGGTCCGCCCTAGTGCTGCCGGTGCTGGCGGGGATTGGCTTCGCCGTTTCCGATCTCTTCAGAAAATCCGGCGTGAAGGAGATTCCCAATCCTGCCTTCGGGGCGTTTGTGGCGGTGACCACCATTCTGCTGCTCTGGCTCACCGCGGCCCTGGTTAATCCTCGCTTCCGCCGACAGCTCCGATTGGGTCCTGGATGGGGATGGCTGGTGGCATCGGGAGCCTGTGTGGCGGTTTCGCTGCTGGCGTTGTTCGCCGCCCTCGAAACCGGCGCGGTGTCCGTAGTCGGACCGATCGTGGCCGCTCAACCGCTGGCGGTTGTGTTCCTCTCTTGGATCATTCTGCGTCAGATCGAACACGTGACCTTTCGCATGGTGATGGGCGCCGTACTGGTTGTGGCAGGAGTCATCCTGATCGCCGTCGCCGTCTAGCGAAGCCGGCGCTGGGAGACGCACCAGCCCTAACGCTCGCCGCGGCGATAGGGAACGGCCAGCGAAAGCGGAGTCCGGGACCGGCTCCGGTTGATCACCAGGGCCACGATCGTCAGTACGAACGGCAACGCCAGGAGAAGCTGGTAAGGCAGTTCCACTCCGACGGCCTGCAGGGATAGCTGGAGGGCGTCCAGGAAGCCGAAGAAGAGCGCACCCCAAAGGATCCATGAAGCTCGCCAGTTTCCGAAGATCACTATGGCCAGCGCAATCCAGCCTCGTCCCGAGATCAGTTCGGGAAACCACAAGCCGGTAGTGGCCAGGGTGAGGAATCCACCCGCCAACCCGGCCATCGTGGCCCCGAAGATGGTGGCCACATACTGACGGTTCGGCACGCTGATCCCGCGCATATCACAGGCTTCGGGGTTGTGACCGACGCTGCGAAGTTCGAGGCCGTACTTGGTCTTGTTCAGGAACAACCAGACGAGCGGAATCGACAGAATGGCCAGGTAGGTGAGCCAGTGCTGGGAGAAGAAAATGTCACCAATCCACGGAATATCCGAAAGTAGGGGTATCTCCGGGAACTCGAAGACCCCAACCGACGGGATGTCGGTGGAGGTGGTACCCGCGAAGATCGTCCGGAACAAGAAGAAGCTGAGGCCGATCGCGAACAGGTTGAGGGCCAGGCCGGCCACCACCTGGTCGACTTTCACAGTCGCGGACATGAACGCCATGACCAAACCCAGGAGGCCTCCGGCGATCATCGCCGCCAGGATTCCCAACCACAACGAACCGGTCGACCCGGTGACGGCAAATCCGGCCAACGCACCGAGAGTCATCGTCCCCTCGATACTGAGGTTCAGNNCCGATGATGAACGTGTCCCAGACTATGTCAACCATCGGCGTGGACCCTTCGAATCCGATACCGGACAACCACGGCTGCGATCAATACCAGGATCAAGACGAGGCCCTGTATCACCTCGATCAACGCCGACGGGGTACCGGTGGTGATCTGCATGAACGTCGCACCGTTGACCAGGGCTCCGAAGAAGATGGCCGCAATCACCACCCCTAGAGGATGAAGCCGTCCGATCAAGGCGATGATGATCCCGGTGAAGCCGTAGCCGATCGATATGTCCAGCTGCAAACGATGGTGGAGTCCGGCTACTTCGCTCATCCCGGCCAGACCTGCTACCGCCCCGCTCAGCGCCATCACTATCACGATGGTGCCGGCCACGCTGATGCCCTTGAACTTGGCGGCTTGTTGGTTGATACCGAGGCCCCTGATCTCGAAGCCGAGCGGTGTCTTCCAGAGTAAGACGTAGGCAACAACCGCACAGATCAGTGCGAGCGCAAAACCCCAGTGCAACCGGCTCTCTTCGATGAATTTCGGCAACCAGCTCGCCTCCGGCATCCGGACCGTCTGGAAGTAAAAAGTGTCGGGCGACCGCCAGGGGCCTCCCAGCAAGTACGACAAGATGAAGAGAATCACGAAGTTGAGCATCACCGTGGTGATGATCTCATTGGTATCGAACTTGGCCTTCAGGAAGCCGGCTATCGTCGCCCAAGCTGCCCCCGCCAGCGCCGCGGCTAGGACCGAAATCAACAGAATCACCAATTGCGGCAGGGAATCACCCCAAGCGTTGGCTACCCACCAACCTCCCATCGCCCCGGCAAAGAACTGGCCTTCGCCGCCGATGTTCCAGATCCGGGCCCGAAACGCGATTGCGGCCGCCAACCCGGTGAAGATGAGGGGGGTGGCCTGAACGAAGCTTTCGAGGGTCGAACGCCGGGATCCGAACGCTCCCTCGGCCAACGCCTTATATGCCTCGCCGACACTGGCTCCGGACGCCACGATCAACAGGGCGCTGAGAGCGAGGGCGATCACGACGGCCAGGACGAGGAAGATGCCCTCTCGTACCCAGCCGACCGACAGACGTTTCTCAACCCGCCAGTTGCTGATGTCCCACCGGCTTTTCGGAGTCCGGCTCGAGGGGGGAGGAATCGCGTCCGCCGGGGGAATGGTGGGAGCCGTCATCGGTCTTCACCACCCGATTCCTTGATTCCGGCCATCAGCATGCCGATCTGCTCACGGCTGGTCACGAGCGGGTCGACGGTGTCGATGATCCGGCCCTCGTAGATGACCGCGATTCGATCCGACAGGTTGAAGATCTCGTCGAGGTCTTCGGATATCAACAGAACTCCGGCTCCCCGGTCCCGTTCCTCGACTAGCCGGCGCCGAACGTACTCGCTTGCTCCGATGTCGAGCCCCCGGGTCGGCTGGTGCACCACGAGAATCTTGGGAGGTACCCCGGCCAGTTCTCGGGCCAGGATTACTTTTTGAAGGTTGCCCCCCGATAGCAATCGGGTGCGCTGTTGGGGGGAGGGCGTCATGATCTCGAATTGNNCTGGAAGTCCATCATCAAACCCTGATGGATTCGATCGCTCGGCACTGCGGCCAACCCGAGCCGGGCAATCTGTTTCGGGCTCAGATGGGTGGTTTCGACCTCGCCCAGACGCACCGATCCACTCGTCGGAGGGTTGAGACCCACCAGCGCATTGAAAAGCGCACTCTGACCGTTTCCGGACACCCCCGCCAGTCCGAGGATCTCACCCTCGCGGACCGTCAGCGAAACGTCGCGAACCGCCCCCCGCATCGACAAACCCTCGGCGGCGATGTGCTCCACCTCCAGAACCGCTTCCCCCGGTTCGGCGAGATCCTTGTCGACGGTCAAGACGACATCGCGGCCGACCATCAACCGGGCCAGCTCCCGACTGTCGGTGTCCTTGGTGTTCACCGTTGCAACCAGTTTGCCGCGCCGCAGGACCGAGACCCGATCGGAGATCTCCATTACCTCGTAGAGCTTGTGGGTAATGAGAATGACTGCCAGTCCCGCTTCTTTCATCTCCCGCAGAAACCCGAATAGGCGCTCCACTCCCTGCGGGGTCAGCACCGCAGTCGGTTCGTCCAGGATGAGCAGGTCTACACCAACGTAAAGGGCTTTGAGAATCTCGACCCACTGTTGCTCTCCGACCGACAACCTTCCGGTCTCGACATCGAGGTCGAGTTCTACCCCGTATCGGGAACCCAACTCCTCGAGCCGGGCCCGGGTGGTCGAGAGGTCGTCCGGCATGCCGATCACGACATTCTCGACGGCCGACATCGGAAGGACCAGTTCGAAGTGCTGGTGAACCATGCCGATCCCGGCCTGCATCGCCTCCTTCGGCGAGCGCAGATTCAGCGGACGGCCCTTCAAATAGATGGAACCCTCATCGGGCCGGAAGACGCCGTACACCATGTCGGCCAGAGTCGTTTTGCCGGCGCCGTTCTCGCCCAACAGGCAGTGGATCTCTCCGGGCATCACATCGATCGACACCGAATCGTTGGCCAGCACCTCGGGGAATTGCTTGGTCACCTCAAGGATGCGAAGCAGCGGCTGGGCCTCGATCAAATCGTCCGGCATCAGATGCCCTTCATGGTCTCGGACAATCTAGTAGACGGGCGCCGGCCCCATGCTGGAGCCGGCGCCTTTCACCGTGTCTCTTGCCTACTCGACCGTCTTGCCTACTCGATAGGAGCGTCGTTGAACGGAACCTCCAGCTCGCCGCTCAGGATCTGCTGGCGGGCTTCCTCGACAACCGCCTTCACGTCATCGGGAACGTTGTCGGTCAGCCGGGCCAGATCGCTCCCTCCCTCGGCCATCAGGAACAGAATGCGTTCCATCGGTGCGTCGTAGGGAACGCCTTCCGTCACGTGGGCGTACCACTCGTCGATCAGAGTCAGGACGGCCGGATCCCAAAGGGCCAGCGGGCTGGTCAGCACTACGTCCGGAGCCAGGGCTTCCTGGTCGGCGAAGTGCCCGAAGGCGAACACCCCATCCGCCTCCTGGACGGCTTCGAAGGGGCCGGCCCGCTCGGCGTAGATCATGTCGGCGCCTGCCGCTATCTGGGCCACGGCCGACTCTTTGGCGGTCGTCGGATCGAACCAGCTTTCGATGTAGGTCACCTGGGCCTGGACGTCCGGGTTGACCGACTCGGCCCCGGCGATGTACGCGTTCATCGGCAGGTTCACATTCGGGAACGGGAAGGCGGCCACCCCGCCGATGACATTCGTTTCGGTCATCAACCCGGCAATGATCCCGGCCAGATAGGCCGGTTCGTGGGTGAACACGTCAATCCAGTAGGCATTTCCGCCCAAGGGCTCATTACCCGAACCCGAGAACGAGAACAGGATCTCCGGGAACTGTGACTGCAGTGGTGCAATGGAGTCCCCGAAAATGCTGTGCCCCATGATGATGTCGTACTTTTCCGAGGCCGCCAGTTCGCCGATGACCCGTTCGCCGTCGGCGTAGGCGATGCTCTCAAACCACTCGTAGCTCACCTGGAGATCATGCGGGTTCGCCGCTTGAATCCGATCCAAGGCTTCCAGCATCGTCGAGTACCAGGGTTCTTCCTTCACGCCGGCAAAGACCACCGCGATACTGACTTCGGTCGGCGCATCCGTCATGTCACCGGTGGTGGTTTCGGTGGCGGCCGTGGTTTCGGTGGCAGCCGTGGTTTCGGTGGCGGCCGTGGTTTCGGTCGTTTCGGTGGCAGCGGTCGTGTCGGCCGAATCATCGCCGCCACAGGCGACGACAACCAGCGACAACACGGCCAGCAGTGCCACGATCTTCATGGCCTTCCTCATATCTTGCCTTTCTCCTCCGTCGCGTCTGTGCGGTGCAGACTCATGGTGCAACCGCCTTGTTGCCTGCGGGAGAGCTCGTCGAGGACCGGCGAGCGAGGCAGACCTGGCAACGTGCGGGATATGGGAGACACTCGCTCGTAAGGAATTTCTCCGCACACTCACCTTCTGCCATTAGCAGACAATCTACGCCTGCCAGTATTGATCATGCAAATATAGAATCCGACAGGTTTCCGATCGAGCCGACGCCCCGGAAGCGACGGCCGACTGCGACGCATTTCGGCAGGTAGCGCCGCATGGCCGTCGCCGGCGACGAACTGGCGGAGTGTTGGTCGGACACCAAGCCCCGCCCTCTCGAGATCGGCCGGTCCTACGTCAGGATTCGTGACGCTCCACGGCTGCACGAATGGCAGCGATGTGGTCAGGACGGGAGCCGCAACATGCTCCGATGATCCGGGCTCCTGCTCGGATTGCCGCATCGACGTAGCCGGGCATGTCCTCGGGTTGCTCCGGAAAGACGGTGGCGTCCGGCATCACGACGGGCAACCCACAGTTGGCCTTCGCCACGAGGGTGACATCGCCGGCGGTATCGCGCATCTCACGGACGGCCTCGACGACATCCTCCGTCCCGATCCCACAATTGGCGCCAATTGCCACAGGACGGTCCGCCTCACCGGCGGCCCACGTCGCCAGTTGTCCCGGTCGCACACCCATCATCGTGTGACCCCTGGTGTCGAAGCTCATGGTCGCAACCACCGGCAATCCCGTGGCGGCCGCTGCTTCGTGGGCCGCCCCTAGTTCCTCCACGCTCGACATGGTTTCGATCCACACCACATCCACCCCCGCATCCGCCAGGGCTTCGACTTGCTCTCGAAAGAAACCACGCGCCGTCTGGGGTTCCAGCGGGCCCAGCGGGGCGAACAGCTGTCCGGTCGGCCCGACGCTGCCGGCCACCGCGACCGGACGCGAGGCGCCGTCCGCCACCCTACGGGCCAACGCCGCCCCGACGCTGTTGAGTTCGCGGGCTCGGGCTTCGACACCGTAGTGCCCCAGTCGTGGCGAGGTGCCCCCGAAGGTGTTGGTCAAGATGATATCGGCGCCGGCTGTCACGTAGGCGCGGTGGATCCCTGTAATGACATCCGGCTGCTCGACGTTGAGCAACTCGGGGCACTCCCCCGGCTCGAGACCATGCTCGAGCAGGAGGCTTCCCATGCCTCCGTCGGCGATGAGAACTTCGTTCCCCGCCAGCAGTTGGGTGAAGGCAGACTGGGCATTGGAAAGAATGCTGGACCTCCACAGGCTGGCACGGAGTCTAGGTCCGCCGGGCCCTTCTTTACCGATGTGCCTTCACTTGACATTCTGTGCAATCGGGTCAATCATTGAACACATCAATACTGTGCCCAGGGAGGGTCTCATGGGGACCGTTTCGTTCACCGTCAACGGAGCCGAAGTCACGGTCTCGGACGACCATCCACATCTGCTGGCAGCTCTCCGGGAAGAACTCGATATCACCTCACCGAAGGACGGCTGTTCACCGTCCGGTCAGTGCGGCGCCTGTGTTGTGCTGGTCGATGGCAAAGCCATTCAGAGTTGCCTGGTCGGCATGGAGAAGGCCGCCGGTTCGGAAGTGACGACCCTGGAGGGGTTCGATCCGGCCGAACGCGATCGCCTGGCATCGGCATTCGCCGTCACCGGGGCCCTGCAATGCGGCTTCTGCACTCCCGGAATCCTGGTACGGACCAAGGCTCTCTTCGATCAAAAAGGCGGCAACGGCGTGACCGCCGAGGTAGCCGCGGGCCGCCTGGGTGCCCATCTCTGCCGCTGCACCGGATACACCAAAATCCTCGAAGCCGTCGAATTGCTTGCCTCCGGGAATATCCCGGCAGTGGAAACGCCGTCCGGAGTGGGCAAGTCGGGTGTGAAGTACGAGGCCGTCGAGCTGGCTCTAGGAGATCGGGGTTATGTCGACGACCTCCGTACCGACGGCTTGCTCCATGCGGCGCTGCGTCTCACCGACCATGCCCGCGCCGAGGTTGCACAGATCGACACCGGAGTCGCAGAGACGGCGGACGGCGTCGTGGCCGTGTTCACCGCCGATGACGTGCCGGGAGAGCTGCGGGTGGGCTTGATTCACAAGGATTGGCCGGTCTTCATCCCCGAGGGCGGGCGAACCTCATTCTACGGTGACGTCCTGGCGATCGTGGTTGCCGACAGCAGAGCACAAGCCCGGGAGGCAGCCGAACTGATCGATGTCGAGTACGGAGTGCTGGAACCGTTCTCCGACGCTGTTTCGGCCCTGAATAGCGACGAAGACGCGGTCTGGGGACTGCAGGGCAATGTTCTCTCAACTTCGAAGTACCGACGGGGCGATGTCGAATCCGCTCTCGCCTCTGCCGCTCACACCATCCACGAGACTTTCAAGACTCAACGGGTCGAACACGCATTCCTCGAACCGGAGTCCACGCTGGCCGTTCCGGACGAACTGGGCCGCCTGCACGTCTATTCGGGAGGTCAAGGGGTGTGGGATGATCGCGACCAGATCGCATCGGTGCTGGGCATCGATCCAGTCTCGGTGACGGTGGAGTTGGTCTCCAACGGAGGCGCATTCGGCGGCAAGGAAGACCTCTCCAATCAGGCGCAAACCGCGCTCGCCGCTCACCTCCTGCAGAAGCCGGTGAAATGCACCTTGTCGAGAGAAGAGTCGTTCCGGATTCATGCCAAGCGGCATCCGATCGAGATCGAGGTCCACGCCGGATGCGACGAGAACGGTAGGTTGACCGCACTGCGTTCCCGGATGATCGGCGATTCGGGACCATACGCGTCCGTCGGGATGAAGGTGCTGGAACGGGCGGCAGGCCATATGAGCGGGCCGTACGCGGTGCCCAACCTCGACGTCGAATCGGTCGCAGTCCGGACCAACAACCCGGTTTGCGGCGCGTTTCGCGGCTTCGGGGCCAACCAGGCCCAGTTTGCGATGGAAGGGGTCATGGACCGGCTCGCCGATGCAGTCGGAATCAGCGGCTGGGAAATCCGGTCCCGAAACGTCGTGGCTCCGGGAGTGGTATGGGGTCCCGGACAGATCATGGACGAGGGTTGTCGAGGCGCCCGCGAGTGCCTCGAGGCGGTCAAACCGGCATACGACGCGGCCCGATCCGCAGGCAAGACCGTCGGACTGGGACTCGGACTCAAGAACTCGGGCCTCGGAAACGGATTCCGGGAGGTATCCCGGGCCGTGGTCCGTTTCGAGGAAGAAGGCACCGTCGAGGTCCGCCACTGCTGGACCGAAATGGGCCAGGGAGTTCACACAGTTGCTCAACAGGTCGCGGCTGAGGAGTTGGACGTCGACCCGAATCAGATCCGGGTGGTGGTAGACACGTCCCGCGAGCTCGGCGCCGGACAGACCACCGGCTCGCGGGGCACCCTGATGGGAGCCGGGGCGGTGGCCGAGGCGTGCCGGATTGCCGACGAGAACGGCCGGGCTCCCGGGATCGACTACCTCGGCGAGTACGTCATCGACTGGACCAACGCACTCGAAGACGAGGTCGAGAACCCGATCATCCATTCCACCTTCGGGTATGCAGCCCAAGTGGTGATCGGCGATCCGCACAGCGGCAAAATCGAGAGAGTCGTCGCCGCCCACGACGTGGGTCGGGCGGTGAATCCCAAGCTGGTCGAAGGTCAGATCGAGGGGGCGGTCCACATGGGTCTGGGATACGCCCTGACCGAAGAATTCCCCACCGACGACCTCGCCCGGCCGGCCAAGAGCACCCTGCGCAGCCTGGGCATCCTGAGGGCAAAGGACATGCCCGCCGTGGAAGCGATCATCGTCGAGGTTCCACAACCAAGGGCGCCCTACGGCATCAAGGGAGTGGGAGAAATCGGTCTGGTTCCTACGGCAGGGGCGGTAGCCGAAGCGCTGCGCGGCGTCGATGGGCGTTGGCGAAACCGGCTGCCGATGAACGTCCACGAGCCGGTTGGGGCCGGCTGAGCTCCGGTCGGGCGGCTACTCGAGACCGAGAAGTTGCTTGGTCACCCGGACCGTCGAGTTGGCATCAGGCGCGTATCCGTCCGCCCCCACCTGGTCTGCATACTCCTGGTCCAGCGGGGCGCCTCCCACCATGATCTTGACCTCGTTGCGAAGTCCTGCCGCTTCGATGGCTTGGATGGTTCGGTCGACTTCCGGCATGGTCGTGGTTACGAATGCGCTCATTCCCACTGCATCGGGCCGGTGCTCACGGATGGCTTCGACGAAGGCGTCGGCCGGAACGTTGATGCCCAGGTCGATGACCCGGAAGCCGCCGCTCTCCAACATCACGTTGCAGAGGTTCTTGCCGATGTCGTGGATATCCCCGGCCACCGTGCCCATGACGAAGATGCCGATGGGTTCCGCCTCGGATTCCGCCAGCAGGGGACGCACGACCTCCATCGAGGCTTGCATCGCGGCGGCTGCTACCAGCATCTCGGGGAGGAAGTAGTCGCCGGCTTCGAATCGTCGCCCGACCTCTTGGAGAGCGGGAATCATGGCCTCGTATACCAGCGTCATCGGGGCCAGGCCGGCACTCAGCCCCTCCCGGGTCGACGAAACAGCCTGCTCGGAGTTCCCTTCGAGGATATGTTGGTGAACCGCCGCGAAGACGTCCTGGGAGCTGCTCATGTCGCCTCCCCCAATGGATAGTGGCCGAACTCCTCGACCGCTTCCACCATGGCGAGGACGTTCTCGGCGGGCACGTCGTTCATCACAGTGTGTACCGCGCCGATCATGAGCCCGCCACCCACGCCCAGTGTTTCTATGACCCTCTTGACCTCCCGGCGCACGTCTTCGGGAGAACCATGCGGCAGCACTCGACTGGTGTCGATACCGCCACAGAAGATCAGGTCCTGTCCGTACCGGCCTTTCAATTCTTCCAGGTTTGCCATCTTTCCGGCCGACGTCTGAATTGGATTCAGAATGTCGACGCCAATCTCGATCAGGTCGTCGACTAGGGGGAAGACGTCCCCATCAGTGTGGAAGAGCACCTTGGCTCCGGTGCGCCCCTTGATGAACCGGAGGAAGTCGGCGTGGACGGGTTTGAGGATCTGCCGGTACATCTGGGGAGACATCAACAAGCTCTCCTGCGTGCCGAGATCGTCCCCGACCTTGATGATGTCGACGTTTTCACCGAGGGCCGCCAGGAAGTGACCCATCAGCGTCTTGCACAACTCCTCGATCTTCCAGAGCAGCGCCTCGGCAAAGTCCGGGTACATTGCCAGATTCATCAGGAACGTATCCATTCCCTGCATCGCAAAGGCGCGCTCCAGGGGGAAGAGCAACCAAGGGGTAGCCAGGATCGCGTATTCATTCTCGGCGGCCAGGGCTGCAGCCTGTTCGGCCACGTGGGCAACCCGAGTCGGGTCGTCCATGTCCGGCCAGTCGTAGCGCTCGATCTCTTCGGTCGTTGTCGCGGCCGCCAACGGGGTGACCATCGGGAACCATTCGCCGGGGGTCACTTCCTTTGCTCCTGACCCCCAGGAGTCGACATAGTCGCTGTGCGGCGGACGAGATCGGTTCTTCTCCAGCACCCAGTCGGGCTCCAAGTCCAGCACTCCCCGGACGTCGACTCCCAGCCGGGTCAGAGTCTCTTCGTCGGGGGCCGCGGTGCCCAGTTCGGGCCAGTCGTACAGGTACCGATCCTCGGCGTTGACACCAATGAGTTGCTTGAGGGCTCGATAGGGCTTCATCTTGATGCCGGTGGCGTTGCTCACACCCAGCACGATCGGTACCCGATCGGGTTCCTGATGGTTGATGGTTGCGAGCACCCGTTCCTTCGGGGTCATCGTCACGTCCCATCCCTTTCCGGGGTTGCCGGCCGTGTTGAACCTTCAGCGTACCTGGAACGGTCGGACCTGAGTTCAGGATGTTCGGAGAGCCAGGACCGTCCGGGAGGAGCAAAGACACCTCGTCTCTCCTATTGATCGAATCAATAATCCTTTTGTATACTCGCTTCACAGACTCGAGCTCGGGAGCGTGCGCGATGGCGGCGATCGATGAGGTAGTCCGGGGCAGAAGCCTTCCCCAGGTTCTGGCCATTCTGGGTGACCGGGATCGGCACCCACGCGTTCTGGCCGGAGGGACCGACCTCTTGTTGAGATACCAGAACGAGCCCGACGAGAATCTCACGGTCGTCGACGTCACGGGCATCGACGACCTGGTTCACATCGTTGAAGAACCGGAAGGGGTTCGTATCGGGGCGGCTGTTCGGCTCACCGACGTGATCGGTTCAGAGCTCATCCAAGAACGGTTGCCGGTGCTCGTTGAGGGAGCAGCATCGGTGGCCGGACCCCAGATCAGGAACCTGGCAACGCTCGGCGGCAACGTCTGCAATGCCTCACCGTCCGCAGACACGATCGCGCCGTTGTTGGTCCTCGACACAGAGGCCATCATCCGATCGGCTGCCGGTCGGAGGCAGGTCCCTCTGGCGGGATTCTTCACGGGACCGGGTCAGACCGTCCTGGATCCCGGTGAACTAGTGGAAGCCTTGTGGGTGCCCTGGCCTCAACCCCGCTCCGTGGCCTCCTACACGAAGCTCAGCCCCCGCAGAGCCATGGACCTGGCCATCGTCGGGGTGGCCGTTTCGCTGAGCAGGTACGACCGAATCCTGCAAGCGAGAATCGGACTCGCCGCGGTGGCCCCCACACCCCTCCGAGCGACCATCGCCGAAGCGCACGTAGAAGCCGCCGGAACCGTCGACGCCGGAGTGGCGAGCGAAGCCGGTCGCTTGGCAGCCGACGCCACGTCACCGATCGACGACGTACGGGCATCGGCCGGCTATCGCCGGGAGATGGTGGAGCGTCTCGTCACGAGGATGCTCCTCGCGGCCTTTGAGGACCTGGAGGCGGCGCCATGATTGTTTCACTTCGCATCAACGGGGAAGAACACCTCGTCGATCCCTACCCCGACGCAACCCTTCTCGACACGCTGCGCGAGGATCTCGGGCTCACGGGGTCCAAGAAGGGCTGCGGAACCGGAGATTGCGGTGCTTGTACGGTCTTGATGGACGGACGAGCGGTCACCAGCTGTCTCGTCCTCACCGCCACCGCGGAAGGCAAATCGATCACCACGATCGAAGGCCTGTCTACCGGTGACGAGATCCATCCCATCCAGCAGAGCTTCATCGACTTTGGTGGTGTGCAGTGCGGCTACTGCACCCCCGGAGTCATCATGATGACCGCCGGCCTCTTAGCCGACCATCCCCACCCCACGGAAGCGGAGATCCGGTCCGGTCTCGCCGGCAACCTCTGCCGTTGCACCGGCTACAGCAAGATCATCGATTCGGTCAACGCGGCGGCCTTGTTGATGGAGGAGGCGAGCGAATGACGGCTCCGACCATCGAAGAACGAGTTGCCGGCGAATACCAGACCATCGGTCACTCTGTGCCTCGCGTCGACGGGAAGAACAAGGTCACCGGTGCCGCCGTCTACAGCACTGATTTCTATCTGAAGGACATGTTGCACGCCAAGATCCTGTTCAGCGATCGTCCTTACGCCCGTATCGTCGACATCGACCCCAGTCGCGCTCTGGCCCTTCCGGGCGTCAAGGCGGTGGTGACGGGTGACGACGCTCCGGACCGCCGCTATGGGGGCTATATCAAGGACAAGGTGATTCTGGCCAAGGGCGAGGTGAAGTTCATCGGCGAGCACGTTGCCGCCGTGGCGGCAACCTCCGAGCGTATCGCCGAACAGGCCGTCAAGCTCATCCGAGTGACCTACGAGGATCGGGAGCCGCTGCTGACCACCGAAGCAGCGCTGGATCCCGACGCTCCCCAGCTTCACCCCGGCATCGCCGAATACGAGGCGGGCTTCCCCTACGTGCGATACGGCAACGTGTGCATGGAGGCAGAGCTTTCCAGGGGGAACGTGGACCAGGCCTTCGCCTACTCGGACGTGGTGATCGAAGGCACCTACAAGACCGGCGCCATCAACCATGCCGCCATCGAACCTCACGCCTGTGTGGCCGGTTTCGATCCTCGGGGCCGCCTCACCGTCTGGACCGCCACCCAGCAGCTCAGCGTCTGCCACACGATTCTCTCCGAAGCCCTGGACCTGCCGATGACCCAAGTGAAGGTCATTCCCCTCGAGTTTGGAGGCGGCTTCGGCGGCAAGCTGATGGCGAACCTGGAGCCACTCTGTGCATTGCTGGCCCAGAAAACCGGCCGGGCAGTCCGGCTGGCCATGACCCGAGAGGAGGAGTTCTTTGCCGCCCGGGCCCGAGCACCGTACAGCATCAGGATCAAGCTGGGCGCCATGAAGGACGGAACCCTGACGGCCGGGGAGGTGGACATTGTGGCCGACGCCGGGGGGTACTCCGATCACGTGACGGGAACTGCCACCCACGCCCTCAGCTCGTCGGAGGGCGTGTATCGCGTCCCGGCGATGAGAGCCCGGTCCCGGGCCGTCTATACGAACAACCCGGACTTCGGTTGCATGCGCGGCTACGGAACCATCCAGGCCGTCTTTGCCCTGGAAGCCCACATGGACACCCTGGCTCGAAGACTCTCCATGGATCCGGCCGAGCTGCGGCTCAAGAACCTGATCGAGGAGGGAGACGAGCTGATCTCGACGTCGAAGGTCCATGACGTGCACATCCGGGAAACCATGCAACGGGCCCTGGAAGAGTCCGGCTACTGGGACAAGAAGGACCGTCTCGACCCCAACCGGGGAATCGGTATTGCCAACGTCGTGAAGACGGTGGGATTGCTGGCATCTTCGGCACAAGTACGGCTCAACGGTGACGGCACGATCGGGATAACCACAGCGGCAGTGGACATCGGCACCGGCACTCATACCGTCCTTTGTCAGATCGCCGCCGAGACCCTCGGTGTGCCGTTCGACTCGGTGGCGGTCGGTGCACCCGACTCGGACAGCACCTCGTACGACGAGGGTTCCATCGCCAGCCGCACGGTGTTCGACAACGGTAGCGCGGTCCGATTGGCCAGCGAAGATCTGCGGTCGAAGATCGCCCAACGGGCAGCAGAGGGTCTCGAATGCGAAGCCGACGAGGTCATCGTCGATGGTGAACGAGCGTTTCGCAAGAACGACCCCGCAGGAGGCCTGAGCCTGGCGGAAGTGGCCGGTACTTCGTTGTACGGTTTTGGCGGACCTCTGGTCGGGATCGGGTCATGGTTCGCATACCGCCACCACGAGACACCGCCCGGTGGCGGCCTGGCCGAGGGAGAGTATCCCTCATACGCGTTCGGGACGCACGTTGCCGAAGTCGAGATCGATCGGGACACCGGTCAGATACGGGTCACCGGCTATACCGCCTGCCACGACGTTGGGCGGGCCATCAACCCGATGACCCTCGAGGGCCAGATCGAGGGTGCCGTGGCCCAGGGGTTGGGGGGTTGCCTGTTCGAGGAGATGGTCGTCGAGGACGGCCGGATCCAGAACCCCAACTTCGTCGACTACCACCTTCCGACCATTCTCGATACACCCTCAATCGACTCGTCGATCATTGAAATACCCGACGCCAAAGGGCCGTTCGGCGCCAAGGGGATCGGCGAGCATCCCATCCTCGGGCCCGGACCGGCGATCGCCAACGCCGTTGCCGACGCAGCCGGAGTGCCGATCATCGAGATTCCCATCACCCCCGAGCGTCTGTTCCATGCGATGAACAGAGGCCGGGTTTGATGTAGCTAATATCGGAGTTGCGATGTCCACACTGTCACGTCCTTCGGTTGCAGCGCCGCCAACCGGTGAAGTCGACGGTCGAGAATTGGCAATCGCGCTGGGTCGGTCGCTTCGTGCCCGTCGCAGGAGCCAGGGCCTGACCCTCCAACAACTCGCCGACCAGTGTGGGCTCTCCCAGCCATTCCTCAGCCAGTTGGAGAACGGAAAGGCGATGCCCTCTTTGCTGGCGCTCCACCAGGTGGCCGCCGCATTGGGAACCACCTCCCAAGCCCTGCTCGACGTGAGACCGCGGACCGATGTCAGCCTGGTCCGCGGCAAGGACACGCGATGCTACGAGCTCTCCTCCGGAGCCACAGTGTGCTTCCTCATCGAGGGTCCGGACCATCAGATGGAACCCAACCTGATCACAGCTCAACCGGGTGCCGAGTCGGGATGTGAGCTCGAGCATGCAGGCGAAGAGATGGTCTACATCATCGAGGGATCCGTCGAGATCGCCATTCGCGACCACTCGTCGACGGTGCTCAACCCAGGGGATACCCTGACCTATCCGGCATCCCTCCCCCATGAGTGGCGGGTCGTCGGGGACGATCGGGCACGGTTTCTCATCGTGAGCTCGCCCCCCTCGTTCTGAAAGACCTCGGGCTCACCGTCCTCCGGTGAAACGTTTGGCCATGGGATCGGGGCCGTTGTCCGGAATCAGATGGGCAACGCTGGGGAACGGATTCGACATGTGCGGAAAGTTCATCGCCAGCATGTACTCGCTTTGGAAGTCCGGGTCCACCGGCAACTCCACCCGCCGAATACTGGCGGCGATCTCTGCTGCCTCTTCACGCTTGTAGCGGTTGAGGAGGGCTATCCGCGCCCCGTCGCCGGCAGCGTTGCCGACCGAGAAGACCCGATCCAGTGGACAGTCCGGGATCATCCCGAGCATAAGGGCCTTGGTGGTGTCGATATGCGAACCGAATGCGCCGGCCAGAATGATCTTGTCGGGCGTCTGCAATCCGAGTTCGCGGAGAAGGATTTGCGCCGCGGTATAGAGAGCCGCCTTGGCAAGCTGAATCTGGCGCACATCGTCGAGAGTGATCGGGATGTCACGTCCTATGGACGTTTCCGACTCCCAGGCGATCACGTACTCCCACCCCAACTCTCCTTGGCGGACCCGGGGTGAGTCGATCCCCTTGGCAAAGTGTCCCCGTGGACTGAGGATCCCCACCCTGAACATCTCCGCCACTCCGTCGATGATCGCCGACCCGCAAATCCCCTTCACGGGTCCGGTGCGATCCTCGGTCGCTGCCGGTTCCCAACCTTCCGTTCCAATCACCCGATAGCGGGGCTCGAGCGACTCGGCATTGATCTCGATTCGCTCAATAGCCCCCACCGCGGCTCGCATCCCGTACTCGATATGGGCGCCTTCGAACGCCGGTCCGGTCGGAGTGGAGGTACAGACCAGGCCGTGGCGGTTGCCCAGCACCAACTCCGCGTTGGTGCCGATGTCGATGATGAGCAGGTTCTCGTCTTGTTTGTGAGGTTCCTCGGCAATGATCACCCCCATGGCGTCTGCACCTACGAAACTCGCTGCGATGGGCAGCAGATGCACATTGGCGCCCGGGTTGACGTCGAGGCCCAGGTCCCGTGCCTTGACGTCCAGAGGACGGTGGGAGGTCGGCACGAACGGCACCGTGCTCAGGTGTTTGGTGGTGAGACCCAGCAGCAGATGATGCATCGTGGTGTTGCCGACGATCACCAGTTCGAGAAGATCTTCGGGTTGGATACGCGCAGCCCGGCGGGCACGGGTAATGAGCGAATTCAGTCCGGTGATGACGGCATCGTGCAGCGTCGCCAACCCGTCCTCGTGCTCGTTGGCGTAGGTCATGCGCGACATGATGTCGTCGCCGAAGGCCGTCTGCGGGTTCATCATCGACTCGCTGGTGACGACCTCGCCGGTGATCAGGTCGCACACGTAGACGGCCACGGCAGTGCTGCCGACGTCGACCGCGATGCCGTAGAGCTCTTCCCGGTAGCCGGGCCGAACATCGAGGATCTCCCGATCCTGCCAGACGGTAACCGAGACCGACCAGTTGCCATCCCGGAGGGCATCGGCAAGGTGGCGAAGAGCATGAAAATCAATGGTCAAGGCATCGGCCGGTGGAGCGGTCCAGTCCGGTTCGGGATGAACGCGGTCCATAGCCTCCACCAGGCTCTGGGAGAGACGCTCGAGATCGCCCCGCGGGTTGTCCAACGTCGCCGGCTCGACTTCGACGTAGTAGCGTCGCACAGCCGGGCGGATCTCGATTACCCGGTCGGTGGCGGACTTGCGGATGATCTGGCGATTCCCCCGGCTCGATTCCGGGACGAACACCACCATGTCGCCGTGCACCTCGGCTTGACAGGACAGCCGGAGTCGCTCGGGATCCAGACCCATCCGCCGCCAGGTCTTGGCGCGTTTGGTGATCCACTGCTCTTCGGTGGGGCGCATCGCAGAGGCGTGAGTGGGAGAAGAGTGGACCTTGCCGAGGTGGCCGTCCTCGATCAGCACCCGGCACTTGCCGCAGGTGGCCGTGTCGGCGCAGATGCTCTCGATCTCCACCCCCAGCTGGGTTGCAGCCCGACGCAGGGTGGTCCCCTCCTCGACCTTGCCGCGCACCCCGGATGGCTGGAAGACGATGGTGAAGCTGTCCGGAGTTGGTTCGCTACTCATGGGAGAGCATCACCGCGCAGCTGAGGGAACCCGCCGCCTCGACACCGGAAGGAATCAACCTTTCCGACCAGAGCCGTCCCCCGGAGGGGGGTGGACCTTTTCGGTCACGGCTACGCAGGCGTCGGTGCGTCCTCCTAGGCCAGCGGCAATCCGGCATCGATCGCTTCCGCCTTGACATCCTCGTACATAGCCCGCCACTCGGGGATCGGCTCCAGCTTCTCGACGTCGTAGAGCTCCTGGAATGACCTGCCATCGGTTGCGGTCGGAAGGCCGTCTTCGTAGGCGGGGATGAACCGCTTGACGATCTCGTTGCCTTGTTCCCGGCTCAACCCCGCGGCGGCCTTGAATACCTCACCGCCGAACTGGTGTTCCAGCGGAGTCAGGTGATCGGTGCGCCGTCCTCCGGCGGACCGCGTTCCTACCACGTTGGTGACACCGGTCACCGCCATATTCGTCATTCCCACCAACGTCTCGTACAGCAGTTCCTTGGTTCCCGGACCGAACACTTGATTGGCAATCGAGTGGTATACCACGTGCGTGTTGCGGGTGATGGCTTGATTGGAGACGCTGAGAGCCCACTGAGCGCGCCGACCACTGTTACCCATATAGGAAAGGTCGAAGGGTGGCACACCGCCGCGAGAACCCTGGAACACCGCAAACATCAAGAGGGTGTAGGCAACACACGCTACCGCGGTCCCTTCGGGACCGCCCGAATAGCCACCGAGCATGATCCATGAGGAAGCGGAGATGAACTCACCGCCGGTCACGTGCACTTGGGTGAGCTTGAAGAGGGACTCGTACGACGTCCAGAAGTCGGCAATCGACAGGATGGTGACCAGGTCGTGCTTGGGGCGGTATCCGCCCTCCATACCGTATCCTCCCAGCAGCCCGTAGTGAGTGGTAGAGCTCCCGACGGCATCCATCGGCATCCCGACCCTTCCTGCCCGACGGACTCCTTCGTACATGAGGTCGGCCTGGTAGCGCCCGGCCAGGTGCTCGTACGGCGAACCCGAGCGAAGCGGGTATCCCCACACCGTTTCGAGGGACGGCCCCTCCAAACAGTCGACAACCGGGATACGGGCCAGGCCTTCCACCATCGGGACGAACACGTCCTCCGAGACGGCAATGCTCAGCGGTACCGTCCACACCGGGGAGGTTGGATCGTCGAGATCCCGGTGCCGAAAGTGCACCCGGTTGTCACCCTCGCCGAGCCAGAACTCCGATGGCGCCTCGTCGAGGGCCGCCTGGAGCTCGTCGGCGGTGAACCGGATCGCCCGGTTGGTATCCGAACACAGCAGCCCGATCTCCACCGCCGCCTCAAAGCCGGCCTGGTAGACCCGATCGGCCAGATCATCATTGCTGCCGATCGGATCGTCGGTATCGCAGGTGTTGGTCAACTCGTACTTCTCGACTTTGTCCCTGATGGTGGCGGCGACCACGTTGAGGTTGAAGTCCCGCTCCTTGAAGACGGGCCCTTCATGGGCTTTCCGAAGAACGTCGAGGATGCGATCGAGATTCATGGTTCACTCCGCGGCTTCGTAGATGAGTTCACTGTTGGCCGGTGAAGTCGGCAACGCCAGCATGCGGTCGCACACCTGGACGGCTACCGCCGCGTCGGGTGCCCAACCGTTGGAACCGATGTCGTGGGCATATTCACGCGTAACCGGGCCCCCTCCGACGATCACCCAGAAATCATCGCGCTGATTGAGCGCGTCGAGCAGATCAACGACCTCTTTTTGGTAGGGCATCGAGGTCGTCATCAAGGCCGAGAGGCCGATGATCGAGGCTCCGGTGTTCTCGGCCGCCTCGATGGCTTCCATCGGCACGACGTTGACCCCGAGGTCCACCACTTCGTATCCGGAGGCACTCAGCATCGTTGCCACGATGTTCTTGCCGATGCTGTGGATGTCTCCTTGCACGGTTCCGATGACGACTTTGCCGGTGGCCTGGGCGCTGCCTGCATCGGCCTCGAGCCGAGGAGTGACCTCGTCCATGAAAGCCTGCATCGCTTCGGCCGCCAGGACCATTTCCGGCAGGAAGAGCTCTCCGGCTCCGAATTGATCTCCCACTTCCCTAATCACCCCCGAGGCGACATTGACCGCCTCGAGAATGTCCTCCGCGTTGGCGGCAAGGTCCTCCCCGATGGCAACCGCCTGGTCCTTGTCACCCTCGAGGATCGCGGTGCGGAGGCTTCCGTATTCGTTCGACGTACCCATTCCATGCTCCCATCTCGAGCCATACGTGGGCTGTCCATAGGTTCATCAGCCACCTACTCGGATCATACTCCGTGATATTGATCGGAGCAATATTGGTTCTGAAGCCGACGCCTAATCGAAGAAGGTAAGGGCGACGTCCACCAGACCTCGGGGATTGTCAACCGGGACAACGTGGCTGCTGGGCGAGACCTCCACCAGCTTGGAATCCTCGATCTGTTCGCTCATCTCCACCATCACCTCGCCGCGCACGAAGCTGTCGGCCGCGTGGACCAAGAGGGTAGGCGAGGCGATCGCCGGTAGCCGGGCCCAGTGGTCATCGGACCGGAACGGCCACCGCTCAAAGAAGAAGGGGTCGTGTTTGGGCACCAATGCGCCGTCGAGGGCGGGAGCGTAACCGGTGGCAGCCAGGAGGGCGATCATCTCCTCGGAAGCGTTGGGGTTCCTTTGGGCCTCGGCCGCTCTCACCTCGGAGTCGTTCTCGAAGGTAGTCGGACGGGGGAAGAGATCGGTTTCGCCCTGCTCGAACGAGGCTTCGACGTCGACGATCGCCAGGTTGCCCACCCGGTCGGGGTTCTCGGCGGCGTACTGGATGGCCACCAGCCCTCCCCAGGAGGATCCCATCAGATCGACCCGGTCGGGGCCTCCCGCTTCGATGACCGCCGCCAGGTCGGCGACGTGGTCGACGGTGGTATACGCCCGGGATCCGGACCATTGGCTCTCTCCGTAGCCTCGGAAATCGAGAGCCAGCACGTGCCGCCGGTCGATCATCGCCGTGGCGACCTCGTACCAGGTCCAGGCGTGGCCCGTCACTCCGTGGAGCAGGATCAGGGTTCCTCCGCTTCCCCCGAAGTCGAGCAGGTGCAGACGGTTTCCGGCGCTGCCGGTGAGGTAGAGGTGGGTGGCAAGCGGGGTGGTGACGGTCATGGAGATGCCTCCTTTCGTGATGAGAACCAACCTTCGGTGAGCCCGGAAAGGTCGGCGTCCCGGATGAGCGACTGGGCGGCTTCTGCCGCTTTGGCCCTGACCTCGTCCTCATCCACCTTGGTGGAGCGACCTCCCTCGACGATGACTTCACCAGCGACAATCGTCATATCGACGTCCGCTGCCCGCCCGCAGTGGACGACGGATGCCACGGGGCGGTTCCAGGGGGTATGGCGAACCTTGTCGACGTCGAGGATCACAACATCGGCCGCGCCTCCCGCCTGGAGAGAACCGCCTTCGAATCCGGTCATTGCCGCGCCCCCGAGGGCGGCAAGCTCGAGAAACTGTTCGACGGTGGTTGCCGCCGGATCGAGATGGTGTACCCGGTGGAGAAGTACCCCTGCTTTCATTGCTTCAAACATGTCTTGTCCGGTCACCGCGATACCGTCGCTTCCCAGAGCGACATTGGCTCCCGCGTCCTGAAGAGGTTGGAGACGAATGACGCCCGAGGCCAGGTATTGGTTGGAGACCGGGTTGTGGACGGCCGTGGAACGATGATCGCCCAGTGCCTGGACTTCGTCGTCGTCCAGCCAGATGGCATGAGCGAGGGTGGTCCGTTCCGAAAGCAAACCTTCCCGAGCCAGCCAGGCGACGGGGCGCATACCGTAGATCGTCTCGAAGAACTCGATCTCGTCGGCCGATTCGGAACAGTGCATATGCCACCGAACCCCCGCCTCGGCGGCCAGGTCGGCCGAGTCGGCGATCAGCTCGGGGGTTACGTAGACGATGTTCTCGGGACCGGGCCATATTTCCACTTGTGATCCCGCCGGGCGTTCGGCCAGGCATTCTCTGGTGATGTCGATTTCCTGCTGATTACTCCACGGAAACAGTTCGGGAGCCACTCCCATGATCTCGCCGCCCCGGTTGGGATCACCGAAGATCCCCCGGGCGACGGCACCGCGGATGCCGACACTCTCGATCGCCCCGGCCACCTCCAAGGTGGTGGCGGTGTCGGTCGGGGCATAGTGGTTGTCGACCACCACCGTGGTGCCCGAGAGCGCCGCCTGCAGCGCCCCCAATCTGGCGGCGGCCACGGCCAGCTCGGAGCCGATGGTGCGGGCGTACGGGAACATGAACCGTCGAAGCCAGGGGACGAGACTCAGACCATCGCCCATCCCCCGGCCCAGCGTCTGGAACAGGTGGGTGTGGCCATCCGTCAGCCCGGGCATCAGCACCTTTCCCCCGCAATCGACGGCTCGGGCTGCTCCGGCTCGAAACGGGGCCATCTCCGTGGAACTCCCCACCGCGATGATCCGGTCCCCGCTTATTGCCACCCCCCCACCGTCGATCACTTGCTTCTCATCGTCGAGGGCGATGACCACCCCTCCCTCCAGGAGAAGATCACACGTCGTCGAGCCGTCCAGAGGCTCACGGTCTTGCACCATCGGCGTCTCCTATTCGTTGCAGGGGGCTGCGTTCACTCCGACGTCGGGATCAGCTCATCCGCAATCCGAATGAGCGCCCGCCGGTAGTTGAGAGAGATCTTGTCGGCGACCTTGATGTGGAGCTCTTTGGTCAGGTCGAGCGGCAGTTGCTCGGGCCGCTGTGATTCGACCACCGGCTTGTCCTGTTCGAGAATCTGACGTTCGAACTCCAGAAACTCCGCATCGGATTCGGGTTCGGTTGCATAGTTGCGGCCTATGTACCAGAAGCTCTTCGTCTCCTTGCGACCCACCGGGGAGGGGGCCATGAACAAGATGTAGCGGCCACCCCCCTCAAAATGGCGGTCCAGGTTGACGGCATGAGGCAGGAACACCCGGTACACGTTCTCGGCCGTGATCATCTCGCCCTCCGCGCCGAGGTGTTCCTTGAACTTGCCGGTCACCGGCTCGTGGACGGTCTGCCTCACCTTCATCTCCCCGTCCGCCATCTCGACGTCGTGATCGGTGACCTCCGGCTGCTCGCGCGACCCCAGAAAACCGTCGTGCACCCAGGAGAAATGGCCGAAGTCGACGTAGTTCTCCAACCGGCGCGGTGAGGAACAGCGCCACTCGGTCACCGGACCTCTGATGAAACGGAACCCCTCGTCACCCCACTGATGAAGTTCGGGGATGTCGAAGTAGGGGTCGTCGGTCAAGCTCACCCAAATGATGCCGTACCGTTCTTCACAGAGGTAGGGCGTCAGCTTGGCATGACTCAGTCGCGACAGTTGCGGCCGGGATGGGATCTCGATGCACTGGCCGGTCGAGTCGTACTTCCAGCCGTGATACGGGCAACGAATACAGCCGTCCTCGACCTCTCCCAGCGAGATCGCCGCGCCCCGGTGCATACACAGGTCGTAGAAAGCGTGAACCTGGCCGTCGAGGCGGGCGAGAACGACGGTCGTATCGAGAAGAATGACGCGTTGGGGAGCTTCCCCGAGGCCGGACGCGAACATGACCGGGTGCCAGAAATGGCGAAGCGACTGATAGAGCCGCTCCTCACCGGCTTCGTCGAGTTCGTTGACCAGTTCGGCAATATCGACGTCGATACCGACAGTCTCGCCTTCCATCCGTTCCCTCCCCAATATTGATCATATCAAGATTAGTTGTGGTGCCCGGTGGGAGCCTCAGTACATGAAGGCGCCGCCGTTGACGAGGATCGCCTGTCCGGTGATGAAGTCGGCCTCGTCGCTCGCCAGGAAGAGCACCGCTCCCACCATATCTTCGGGAACCGAAGTGCGCTTGATGGCTCGTTGGGCGTTGACCACTTCCTCGTTACCGGGTTGGTGCTCCCGCAGGAAATCGTCGGGGATGAAGTCGGGTGCCACGTTGTTGACGGTGATGCCGTAGTCGCCGACTTCGCGCGCCATCGCCCGGGTGAATCCGACCAGGGCCGACTTGGAGGTGGTGTAGTGGAGGAAACCGGGCACTCCTTTCCAAACGACGTTCGAAGAGATGTTGATGATTCGGCCCGAGCCCTGTTTCTTCATCGCCGGAAGCACCGCCCGGGCGCACAACCAAGGCCCGCGCACGTTGACGGCCATGGTGGTGTCCCACTCGTCCACGGTGATCTCTTCGAAGGGACCTCGGGTGACCGTCTTGAAGAAAGCCGCATTGTTCACCAGGATGTCGATGCGGCCGAAGGCGTCCAGCACTGTTCGTGCCATAGCCTCCGTTGAGGCCTGGTCCGCGACATCGACCTCGACCCCGATGGCCTGATGACCGGCTTCCGTCAGCTCGTCCACCATCCGGTCGGTGTTGCCGAGATCTGCGACGACCACCGAAGCGCCCTCGCCGGCGAACCCGCGGCCGTACGCTGAGCCGATTGTGCCGGCTCCTCCGGTGACGATGGCTACCCGTCCATCCAACCTGCCCATAGGTTTTCCTCCCTCTTCTTCGGTTCGACGCGCCCTGGTTGGCGTCCTGTCACTGCTCCGTCTCCCGGAAGAAGGGAATCGTCAGCGCCGAAGGGGCTCGGGCCCGGCGGGTGCCGAAAGCGACGGCGGCGAGGGTGACGGCGAACGGCAGCGCAATGAAGAACTCGAACGGAACTGCCGTCTCCAGGGTCTGGAAGCGGAACTGCAAAGCATCCAGCGTCCCGAAGAGGAGGGCACCCAGGGCGATTCCCCCCGGACGCCACCGCCCGAATATCACCAGGGCGATGGCGATGAAGCCCCGACCTGCGGTGATCCCGGTATTGAAGAAGCCCAGCTGCCCGACGATCAGCAAGGCCCCCGCCAGGCCGGCGAACGCCGATCCGAGGGTGGTGGCGACGAACCTCACGCTGACCACCGAGTGCCCGGCCGCATCGGCGGCGCGCGGCTCTTCACCGACCGCATCGAGGACGATGGTCCAGTAGCTCTGCCGAAGAAAGAAGACGAGAAGGATGGTGATTCCGATGGCCAGATAGGCGACCTGGGACTGACTGAAGAACGGCTCGCCGATCAACGGGATGTCGCTGAGGAAGGGGATTTCCCAGACCCCCGGTTTGGGCGCCCGCGGAGGGGTGCTGCCTCCGCCGTAGATCTCTCGGTTGAGAAAGGCGGTGAAGGCGATGCCGAAGAGGGTGAGGCCGAGTCCGCTCACCACCTGGTCGGCCCGTAGGACGACGACGAGCAAGGCGAAGAGGGCTCCCACCAGCGCACCCACCGCAAACCCGCCTGCCAGGCCCAGCCAGGGAGACCCACTCTCGAAGGAGGCGGCGAATCCGGCGAAGCCGGCAATCAGCATCACACCCTCCAGGCCCAAATTGAGGATGCCGGCACGCTCGTTGATCATTTCGCCGAGGGCGGCCATACCCACGGAGATCGCCAGTCGCACCCCCGCCGCCAGGACCGTCGCCCAAAACGCCAGAGACAGAATGTCGGTCTGGGCGAGGACGGTGTCGATCATGTCTCCACCCCCAACTCGGCCGCGGCCGCCAGTCGCTCGCCTTCCCTCCTCTTCAATCGCTGTTCGATCGCTTCGGCAGCCACCACGAAGACCACGACGATCGCCTGGATCGACTGGGTGAGGGCGACCGGCAGGCCGAGGGCGCGTTGGGCGGCCTCGGCTCCCACCAGCATCGCGGACAACCCGATGGCGGCGACGAACACGCCGATTGGATTGTTACGACCGAGGATGGCGACGATGATGGCCGTGAACCCAAACCCGGCTGCGGTGCCGCTCGCAACCCGCATCTGCACGCCGGCCAGCTGTATGTATCCGGCGGCCCCGGCCAGGGCTCCGCCGAGCACCAGCAGAATGAACGGCAGCCTCCCCGGTCTGCTTTCGTTGGCGTATACCGCATAGCGGTTGGCGCCATGCGCTCTGATCAGGTAGCCAAACCGAGAGTAGGAGAGAATCCAAGCTGCGATCGGGACCAGGAGGAACAGGAACAGCACACCAATGTGGACATCGGTACCGGGAATCAACGGGAGTTCCCCGTTGCCTACGGTCCGGCTCTGGGGCAGGAAGGTGGCGGGGTCCTTGAGCGGTTGGCGAACCGCGTAGTTCAGCAATGGCTCGGCGATGAACACCATCAAGAGGGTGGCGATTACGGCGTCCACTTTGAACCGAACGTGGAGAACCGCCGAGATCGCCGCCCAGGCCGCTCCGCCGAGGATGCCGAACAGGATTCCGGCCAGGATCACCACCCCGGCCGGAAGCTCACCGATATAGGTGATGATGGCGATCGAGGCGACGGCCCCCATGATCATCTGGCCTTCCGCCCCGATGTTCCACACCCCGGCGCGAAACCCGTAGCCCAACCCGATCCCGATGATCCCCAGGGGAGTTGCCTGGATCAAAGTGTCGCGCCACCCGGTTGCCTCGAAGAGCGACTCGGTGACAATGATCCGGTACACCTCGAGCGGGTTCTGACCCGCCCAGGCTATGAGGATGGCCCCGACCAGTAGCGCCAGCCCGATCGATCCGAGCAGAACGCCTACTTCGGACCCAAGGATCCGTCGCACCGTCTGGAGTTCTTTGTCCGGCTCCGAGGTGGCCGGGGGCGGGTCGGCCGGCGTGGTCATGACACACCGGCCATGGCCAGGCCAATCGCGGCTCGGTCGAAGGGGGGACTGAACTCACCCACCAGCTTTCCAGAAAACATCACGACCATGCGGTCCGCCATCTCCAGCAGTTCGTCGAGGTCGGCCGAAACCCAGAGAACGGCACACCCGGAGGTCGTCATGTCCAGGAGCGCCTGACGAAGAAACGCAGTTGCCCCCGGGTCGAGCCCCCTGGTGGGCTGGAAGGCCAGTACGAGCGCCGGGGTTCCGTCCATCTCCCGCGCCGCCACGAGGCGTTGGGCATTGCCTCCCGAGAGGGCGTTGGCCGCAATCTCCGGAAGTCCCCGCACCGACCATTTGTCCATCAAATCCGCGGCGTAGGGATGACGCCGGGCCATCCGGGTGGTCCGGCCGAGCAGCAGGTTCTCATCGCATCGCATGGGCCCGATCAGCGCAGTTCTGTCACGATCCGAAGGGATGTACGCCGCCTCCCGAGCGATGCGTTCCCGGGGGTGAAGGTCGGCAAACCCCTCGCCATCGAAAAGTACCTTCCCGGTCGAAGGCCGCGCCTGGCCGGTCAATACGAACTCGAGTTCCGCTTGGCCGTTGCCTCCCACTCCCGCCACTCCGAGCACCTCGCCCCCGCGGACCGAGAGGTTCAGCGGTCCGATCCCCGGGGCGGTGAGGTTCTCCACCACCAACCGGGGTTCGCCGAGCTGATGCCCGGTCCGGACGGCGTCGTGAACCGCTTCCCCGACCATCTCTCCGGCCAGCTGGCTGGCAGACCGTTCGCCGACCGGTGCGGCCGGGGATACCACTTTCCCGTTGCGCAGCACGACCACCCGATCCGCCCCCTTGACCACCTCTCGCAAACGATGGGTGATGAAGAGGACCGACCGGTTGTCGTCGTGGGCGAGGCCTTTGACGATCTCCAAAAGCGAGTCGGCTTCCGTGTCGGTGAGTACCGCGGTTGGTTCGTCGAGCAAGAGCACATCGGGATCGGAGTCCATGGCGCGGAGAAGCTCGAGACGCTGCCTCTCGCCGACCGAGAGATCCTCGACGCGACGGTTCGGGTCGATCTGGAATCCGAGACGACCGGCCAGTTCCTCTAGGTCGGTGGCAGCCTGTTCCCGGCTGGTTCGGACCTCACGCTGGCTGCGGAAAAGGAGGAGGTTGTCGGCCGCCGTCATGGTGGGAACGAGCGCGAAATGCTGTTGCACGAGCGTCACTCCGGTGGCGACGGCGTCGCGGGGCGATCTCGGTGAGTACGGCTCGTTCCGCTTGAACAGCCGACCGGACGAGGCCTGGTCCAGACCGGCCAGAATCCGCATCAGGGTGGTCTTGCCGGCACCGTTCTCGCCCAGAATCGCCAGCACTTCTCCATAGGTACTTTCGATGCTGACGTCATCGAGAGCCCTGACGAGCCCGAAGTGACGGGATACCCCGGCCACCGAGATGGCCGGGGTTCCCGCTACCGGTGCGGATCCTTGTTTCAATGCCTCGCCGCTTGCCTTGTCTATCCCCCGGCGATGAAGGGAACTTCGAACGTACCGTCCTTGATTTCCTGCAACCGTTGTTCGTACAAGGCCATCGCCTCGGCACTGATCCTGTCTTCCAGATGGATCTCGACCAGCAAGCCTTCGTCGGCCACGCCGACCGAGTAGTACTTCGCCGGTGCGAACGTGCCGGCGTTGAAATCCTCGATCATGGGCCGCATGAGTTCCTTGGTGTTCCAGACCATCGAGGCGAGGACCGTATTCGGATCCAGTGAGGACATGTCCCCGACATAGCCCGTCGAGTACAGGCCTTCCTCCTTGGCAAGTTCGATCTGACCGAGAACCGGGCCTTCCCCACAGGCGGCGAACACGTCGGCGCCTTCGGCGGCAGCTGCACCCGCCGCCTCCTTGGCCTTGACCACGTCGATCCAGTCACCGACGTAGGCGGTTACCCCGCGTGCGTCCGGGTTGATCTCCTGGGCGCCCAAGTAGAAGGCTTCGATCATGGCATGACAGACCGGAATGTCGAACCCGCCTGCTCCGCCGAGTACTCCCGTTTCGGTGACGCCTCCGGCCAGAATCCCGACCAGGTAGTACGCCTCGTAGAAGGGCTGGGCATAGTCGGCCAGGTTGCCGCTCTGACCTTCGATTCCGCCCGCCCAGGCGAAGGCTTGATTGGGGAAATCGGCCGAAACCGCCAGAGCGGTCTCTCCGTATCCGAAGGAGTGGGCAATAACCACGTCGTAGCCGTCCTCTGCGTAACCGCGGATGGCACGCTCCGAGTCGCCTTCAGGAACGAGTTCCGTATAGGCGAAATCGGTGATGAGACCCTCGGCCTGCAGAGCCTCAGCGCCTTCGAACATCACCTGGTTCCAGGAAAGATCGTTGATCTCTCCCGGCAGGACCAACGCCAGACTGACCCCTTCGGCTCCTGCGGCGGTCGTCGTGGTCTCCTCGGCCGCCGTGGTCGTGGTCTCCTCGGCCGCCGTGGTCGTGGTCTCCTCGGCCGCTGTGGTCGTGGTCTCCTCGGCTGCGGCAGTAGTCGTCGTGGTGTCGTCGTCGCCTCCGGAGACCGCAATGAGGATCACCACGAGTGCGACCGCGGCAACCGCTACTCCGGTCCAGATCCATTGGTTCCTACTCAAGGTTGCTCTCCTTTTTGTTGTGGACCGGCGTACTCCCGTCCGCCGGCATCCTCGAGTCCCTTCCGGGAATGGTTTGGTCCGCGTTACCGGAACCCCGGCGACGATCACCGGCGTCGCCGGTACCGCGGGCTGCCCAGAACCCCGTTCTTCTCGTCAATCGTCTACAACCGTCTGCCGTCTCTGTCTCGGGGACGGAATGCGCCCCTCCAACAGAGATCTGATGCGGCCCTGGACGGTCCCGCAGGCACTACCTTACGCCCGTCGTATTGCTCTCGTCAATGTCGAGGCCGGCGGGTACGCTGGTCCGCCATGACGTCGCCACTGTCCCGCCATCTGTTGCCCGATACCGGCGTCGTGGAGGATGGCCGCCTGTCGGTCGGCGGATGCGACACCCTCGACCTGGCGGCTCAGTTCGGCACGCCCCTGTTCGTCTACGACGAGCAACATATCCGGAATCGCTGCCGGGAAGCCGTCACGACGTTTGGTGACGGAGTCGCCTACGCCACGAAGGCTTTCCTCTGCAGAGCAATGGCCCGACTCGCCCACGAGGAAGGTATGTTCCTCGATGTGGCCACCGGGGGGGAAATGTGGGTGGCCCTCCAGGCGGGCGTCCCCGCCAAGCGACTCGTTCTGCACGGCAACAACAAGTCGCCGGCCGAACTGGCCATGGCCCTCGAAGCCGGGGTGGAGAGGATCGTCGTGGACTCGTTCGACGAATTTCGACGCCTCGAGTCGCTGGCTGCCCGCCACCCCCTCCCCGTCGGCGTGCTGATCCGCATCACCCCGGGAATCGAGGCTCACACCCATGAGTTCATCGCCACCGGACAGGACGACACCAAGTTCGGGTTCACCGTTTCTACCGGAGCCGCCGACCGGGCAATCGGCCACGTCCAGTCTTCAACGGCTCTCGACCTGCTCGGACTGCACGCCCACATCGGCAGTCAGGTCTTCCGCTTGGCCTCTTTCGAGGAGGCGGCTCGAGTCGTCGCCCGGGCTGCTGCTCCCTACCACCTGCCCGAACTGTCGCTGGGAGGCGGATTGGGCGTCCCTTACGTTGAGGGGGAGTCGTCCCCGTCCATCACCGAGTGGGGAGATACGATCGTCAAAGCCTGTCGGGAGGAAGGCGTAACGGGCAAGGTTACGGCCGAACCGGGCCGGGCGATCGTGGCAGCCTCCGCGGTCACTCTCTACACGGTCGGGACCATCAAGGAAATCCCGGAAACCCGCACCTATGTGGCCGTCGATGGAGGAATGAGCGACAATCCCCGCCCGGTGCTCTACGGCAGCGGTTACGAGGCCTTTCTTCCCCGCTCAACAGACGCTACCCGCCCCAGGGAGGTACGGATCGTGGGCAAACACTGCGAATCGGGCGATGTGCTGGTCCGAGACGCTCGAGTGCCGGACGATCTCGTTGTGGAAGATGTGCTGGCCACGCCGGTGACCGGTGCGTACGGCCAATCGATGGGCTCCAACTACAACAAGGTGTTGAGGCCGGCGGTGGTGTTCTGTCGCGACGGCGACGCACGATTGGTGGTTCGTCGCGAGACCTACGACGACCTTCTCACCACCGACCTCGGCTGAGAGAAGGCCACCCTACGGCGGACGGCGGAATCCACCCGGCCGTCGGGCGCTTGCCCGGCAACGCTCGATTGTGAACGCGGTTTTGGAGTCGGCGTAGTGTTGTACCCGCAGCACCAGAACCGGGAACCGGCCAATGATCGCCATTCTGGGAGCAGGGAACGCTGGACGCGCCTTATCCGGCGACCTGGCCCGGCGCGGCGCTCCGGTGGCACTGTGGAACCGCACCGCGGCGCACGTGATCGGTGTTGAAGCCCGTGGTGGCATAGAGGTGGAAGGCGACCGCGAAGGGTTCGGCCCGATCGAGGTGGTCACAGACGACGTTGAGGTCGCGCTCGATTCGGCCGAGCTCGTCATGGTGTGCGTTCCCGCGTTTGCTCACTCCGACGTCGCCGGTGCCTGCGCGCCGCATCTGCGTGATGGACAGATCGTCGTCCTGAACCCGGGCCGCACCTTCGGCGCCCTGGCATTCCTGCTCGGGTTGCGAGAGCACGGATGTTCCGCAGACGTTGCCGTGGCCGAGGCGGCGACGTTCGTGATGGCGGCACGCACGACCGGGCCGGCGCAGTCACGCATCGCCCGTGTGAAACACGTAGTACCGATTGCGGCCGTGCCGGCGGAAAAGACCGGCCAGGTCGTGGCCGCCCTGACACCGTGGTACCCGCAATTCACGTCTGCTGCGAATGCTCTGGAGACAAGCTTCGGAAACGTCGGCGCCGTCATACATCCCGCCATCACCTTGCTGAACGCGGCTCGCATCGAGACCGAGCAAGGTAGGTTCGAGTTCTACATCGACGGGATCAGCCCCGCAGTGGCGCAAGTGCTCGCCGCCGTGGATCGAGAACGGCTGGCGGTGGCCAATCTGCTCGGCGTGGAGGTCATGTCGCTGGAGACCTGGCTCACCACTGCCTACGGAGCCGCGGGGACCGATCTCCTGGACGCCATCCATGCCAACGTGGGATACCGCGGTATCACCGCCCCGGCCACTCTCGAACACCGGTACATCCTCGAGGACGTGCCCATGAGCCTCGTCCCCATTGCCTCAGCCGGCCTGGCCTTCGGGCTCAAAACGAGGGCGGTCGAGGCAATGATCCTTGTCGCCGGTCTCATCCACGGAACCAACTACTGGCGACGCGGACGGACCTTGGAGAGTCTCGGGCTCGACGGCCTGAGCCCGGGTGAGATCCGGGACGTGATTGAGAAGGGGCCTTGATGGGCTCCCGCATCGTCGGCGCGGCACTGGGCGACTGCGTACACATAGCCGGTGTTCTCAACTTCCTGAGCGCCGCCCGGCAAGCCGGTCATCAAACGGAGTTCCTCGGTCCGGCCACCCCGGTCGAACGGATCATCGAAGCCGCCGATTCGGACGACATCGACCTGCTGGCTCTCTCGTACCGCCTCACCCCTAGTTCGGCGGAGAGCTTGTTCGAGACCCTCGAGAAGGCCCTCGTCGCCGCCGGTCTCGACGGTCAACGCATGGTCTTCGGAGGCACAGAACCGGTGGCAGAGGTCGCCAAACGCTCCGGGCTCTTCGAGGCAGTGTTCGGCGAACCGGGTGGTCCGACGGTTGAAGAATACTTTTCGGGAGGGGTCTCCGACCTGCAGGCCCGCCCTTGGGCTCAAACCCTCACGGAGCGCCGGCGGCAATCGTTTCCACGGCCTCTCATCAGACATCATTTCGGACAGCCGGATCTCGACACGACAGCCCGCGGGATTTCCGAGATCTCCGAGGCGGGGGTCGTCGATGTCATCTCCATCGGGCCCGATCAGAACGCCCAGGAGTTCTTCTTTCATCCGGAGCGAATGGATCCGGACCAGGACGGGGCCGGGGGCGTTCCGGTGAGATCCCCGGATGATTTCCGGCTTCTTCGAAAGGCATCTCGCCGGGGCAACCACCCGTTGATGCGTTGCTATGCGGGCACCAACGACCAGCGTGCCTTTGCAGCGATGCTTCGCGAAACGATCGACAACGCCTGGGCTGCCCTGCCCGTCTTCTGGTATTCCGAACTCGACGGACGTTCGCAGCGGACCCTCGAGGCTGCAATCGAGGAACAGAGCGACGTGGTCGAATGGTGCGGCGGGGAGGGAATCCCGGTCGAGCGAAACGATCAGAACCAGTGGGGCCTTCGCCACGCCCATGATGTGGTGCAGGTGGCGGCCGCGGCCCTCGCCGCCCACCTCACTGCCCAGGTGGGAGTAGCTACGTACGTGCTGCAGATGATGCTGAACAACCCTCCGGGGATCACCCCGTTGATGGACATCGCCAAGATGAGCGCCATGGACACGCTGGTACGGCGCCGGGTCGGAGACGATGTCACCGTTCTGCGCGAACTGCGGGCCGGGCTCTTCTCCATGCCTCGGGACCCCGAGCGTGCCCGCGGTCAACTGGCATCCGCGGTGAGAACGGCGTTGTTCATGGCGCCGGACATCGTCCACGTAGTCGGTCACACCGAAGCCCACCACGCCGCCGACGCCTCCGATGTAACGGCCTCATGCCGCATTGCGGACCAGGTGATCACCGATGCCATCGGCGGGCTGCCGGATCCTCTCCTCGACCTGAGGGTTGCCGATCGACGCGATCATCTCGTCGCCGAAGCAGAGGTGCTGCTCGACGCAGTGGAGAGTCAATGCCCGGGCGCATCGGGTGGGGACCCCCTCGCCCTGGGCCGCGTCGTGCGCAGCGGCCTCTTCGATGCGCCCCATCTCGCCGGGAATCGGGCGGCTCGAGGACGGATCATGACGGTGGTAGACGGCGGCTGCGATGCAGTCGACCCTGCCACCGGTGAGCCACTTGACGAGGCAACCCGGATTGCAGCGCTTGCGGGCAGCTGAAGCGCAGGAGGGTGCACGCGGAGAAGGCCAATCGCTCGGCTCGACGCCAACGGCTTCCGGGAGTCACCGGCCCGTTGGCTGATTCCTCTTGCCTGCTCCAGCCGGCAGCTTCGGAAGCCGGCCGCATCATGATCCAGCTCGCCAAGCCGTGGGTGGCGACGGAGCCCGCCTGAGCCGCCGGGGCGCCGCTATGGGTTGTTCCCTTCCTCACCGAACGGTCGACTCCGGCGACCGCGAAAGGCCAAATCGCTTGACATCCCGACGGGTGTCACCTAAACCTGCCGGAACCGTACCGAAAGGACCGGCTCAGGCAACCGACTCACCCCTAAGTATTCATCTAGAAAGGTGGAGGGATCAGGCCCTGTGAAGCCTTGGCAACCATCCTTAGGAACGGTGCCAACTCCTGCCCGTCAAGACGGGAGAGATGAGAACGAAGAAGACCACGTCGTTACCGCCTCTCCACTAACGGATGCAGGCGGCTTTCTTGTTTGGAGAGCCCTGGCATCCCGTTGATCCCGAAGCAAAGGAGAGGAAACATGACCCGCCGGTACGAAACCCTGCAAGTCCATGCCGGCCAGCAACCGGCCCCGGGCACCAACGCCAGGGCAGTTCCCATCTACCAAACCACCTCGTACACCTTCGACGACACCGACCACGCTGCACGACTGTTCGGTCTCGAGGAGTTTGGGAACATCTACACGAGGATCATGAACCCGACCACCGACGTCTTTGAGCAAAGGATCGCCGCCCTCGAGGGCGGTGCCGCAGCCGTGGCAACTTCCTCTGGCCAGGCCGCACAACTGCTCACCTTGACCACTCTGGCTCAGGCCGGCGACCAGATCGTCGCTTCCAGTTACCTCTACGGTGGCACCTACAACCAGTTCAAAGTGTCACTACCTCGTCTGGGGATCGATGTTGCCGTCGTCGAGGGTGACAACCCGGATGAGCTAGAAGCTGCCATCACCGGGAACACCAAGGCGTTGTACGTCGAGTCGATCGCCAACCCCGAGTTCTCGGTGCCGGACCTGGGCCGCCTGGCCGAGATCGCCCACCGACACGGGATTCCACTGGTGGTCGACAACACCTTCGGCTGCGCGGGCTACCTCATCCGCCCCATCGAACACGGCGCCGACATTGTGGTGGCCTCGGCCACCAAGTGGATCGGCGGGCACGGCACCTCCATCGGAGGAGTGATCGTCGATTCCGGCAACTTCGACTGGCGCAACGGCAAATTCCCGCTCTTCACCGATCCTGCTCCCGGCTACCACGGTCTGGTGTTCTCGGACACATTCGGACCCGACGGCCCGTTCGGCAACATCGCCTTCGCCATTCGAGCCCGCGTCGAGGGCCTTCGAGACCTGGGAGCTGCGCTGAGTCCCTTCAATGCGTTCCTGCTGCTTCAGGGTCTCGAGACGCTGTCGCTGCGCGTACAGCGGCACGTCGACAACGCCCTAACACTGGCAGAGTGGCTGGCGGTCCATCCTCGGGTCGCTTGGGTGAAGTATCCAGGTCTGACCTCACATCCGTCGCACGAGCGCGCCGCTCAGTACCTCCGCCACGGATTCGGGGCAGTGTTGAGTTTCGGGGTGAGCGGCGGTTACGAGGCGGCCAGGGAATTCATCAACTCGGTCGAGCTGGCCAGCCATCTCGCCAACGTCGGAGACGCCAAGACGCTGGTGATCCATCCGGCTTCGACCACCCACCAACAAATGACCGCCGAAGAGCAAGCTGCAGCCGGCGTTACATCCGATCTCGTGCGGGTGGCGGTCGGGATCGAACATATCGACGATATCAAAGACGACTTCGACCAGGCTCTCCAGCACGCGGCGGAAGCGGGCGCAGCATGACTGCAGTCGCTGGCGCCGTGGGGGCAGTGGAGACAAAGTTCCTCACCGTGGGTGAGCCGTTTCACCTGTTCGGTGGAGAAAAATTGGCATCGCCGACGCTGGCTTACGAGACCTACGGGGAACTCGACGCCGGGCGGGAGAATGCCATCCTTCTCTTCCATGCGTTGACCGGAAGCCAGCACGCTGCAGGTTTCAACCCGGCGGTGCCGGCCGCCCAGCCGTACTGGTCGGAAGAGGTGCACACCGGTTGGTGGAACGAGTTCATCGGTCCCGGCAAGGCCATCAACACCGATCGGTTCTTTGTGATCTGCGCCAACTACCTCGGTGGATGTTACGGATCAACCGGCCCGGCCTCGATCGATCCGGCGACCGGGCGTCCTTACGGATCTCGTTTCCCAAGAATCTCGATCGCCGACGTGGTCGACTCGCAAGTAGCCCTTCTGGATCACCTGGGAATCGAGACCCTGCACGCAGCCATCGGTGGTTCGGTAGGCGGGATGATGTGTCTGAACCTGGCGACCCGCTATCCGGAGCGAGTCAGCAATGTAATACCCATCGCGGCCGGCCTCGGCGTCACGGCGCTGCAGCGCATCCACATCTTCGAACAGTGCAACGCTATCGAGAACGACCGTCACTTCGCCGGCGGCGACTACTACGACGGTACCCGGCCGGATCGCGGCCTCGCCCTGGCACGGATGATCGGACACAAGGCATTTGTTTCTCTCCATGCCATGGAAGAGCGGGCGCGCAACGAGATCGTAGATCGGCATGAGACGGGCGGCTATATCCAGATCGTCAACCCGCTCGAGTCGTACATGTGGCACCAGGGGACCAAGTTCGTCAGAAGGTTCGATGCCAACAGCTACCTGCGGATCATGGAGATGTGGCAAACCTTCGATCTCGTGGAGCAGGCCGATGAAGCCGACTTGCACTCGGTGTTGCGCCGGTGCCGCAACCAGCGCTTCATGGTGTTCAGCATCGACTCGGACGTGTGCTACTACCCGGAGCAACAACATGAAATGGCCACCGCCCTCAAGCGAGCAGGAGTCCCGGTGCGGCGTATCACCGTCCATTCGGACAAGGGTCACGACTCCTTCTTGCTCGAGCCGGACCTGTTCGCCCCCCACCTGATCGACACCCTCGAATGGGAACGGTGGTAGGAGCAACCCCGCGTCTTGCCCGCGAGTGGCCTCGGCGAGAAGATGGGTGCATACGCCGCCGCCACTCCTCGACGATCGCTCTGCCGGTCAACGCCCTCTCAGGTGGTCGCCGTCAGACTCCCGTTTGGTTCGCCTGTGGACGTTCTTCCGCAACAGAACCGCGGTCTGACCCGTGTCTCAGAGGGAATCCATCGCACCGCGCGGAACGCACTACGACCGTCGCCTGGCCAGCACCGATGCCACTACGCCCGGCGACAGCCCCCGTTCGGCCAGCAGCACCAGCAGGTGGTACACCAGATCGGCAGCCTCTTCTGCGACGTGGCCCGCGGGTCCGGTGCCGGCAGCATGATCTTTGGCGGCCAGTAGCACTTCGGTGGCCTCCTCGGTGAGCTTGCGGCCCACCGCGTCTACGCCCCCCTCGAGCAGGGTGGCGGTGTACGAACCTTCCGGCCGGTCGGCCGCCCGGGCTGATATCACCGGCCAGAGTTCCGCGGGTGCCAGCCGCTCCGACTCGAACGCCGGATCACCGAAACAACCGACCGACCCGGTGTGACAGGACGGTCCGGAGGGGATTGCCTCGATGAGCAGTGCGTCTCCGTCGCAGTCCGCGCTGATCCGAACGACGGTCATTGTGTTGCCGCTGGTGGCACCTTTGTGCCAAACCTCCCGACGGGACCGGCTCCAAAAATGCACCTCTCCGGTCTCCTCGGTGAGCCGGAGGCTCTCCTCACTCAGGTACGCCACCATCAGTACCCGGCCGGAGCGCGCATCCTGGACGATTCCGGGAACCAACCCGTCGGCGTCGAAGCAAACGCCAGTCACGACGGCACCTCCACGGGACGTACCGGGATTCCGGCAGAGGCCATGCCATCCTTGAGGTCGGCAATGGCGATCTCCCGGCGGTGGAAGATCGAAGCGGCCAGTACCGCATCGCTCCGGTTCTCGGCCAGAGCATCCACACAGTGCTGGATGGTCCCGGCTCCTCCGGAGGCGATGACCGGCACCGACACGGCCGAGCGCACCGCTTCCAGCAGATCGAGGTCATATCCCTCCTTGGTCCCATCCCGGTCCATCGAAGTGAGCAGAATCTCCCCGGCTCCCGCCCGGGCCCCGGCGGCCGCCCAGGAAACCGCATCAAGGCCGGTCGGGGTGCGGCCTCCGTGGGTGTACACCTCCCAACCTCCTTCGGGTCGGCGCTTGGCGTCGATGGCCAGAACGACACACTGTGCTCCGAATGCATCGGCGCACTCGGCAATGAGGGCCGGTCGTTCGACGGCCGCGGTGTTGAGGGTGACCCGATCGGCACCGGCCCGCAGCGTCGCTCGCATGTCTTCGACGGATCTCACCCCGCCGCCCACCGTGAGCGGCACGAACACCTGCTCGGCGGTACGGCGCACGACACCCAGCATCGTGTCCCGGCCTTCGTGCGAGGCGGTGATGTCCAGGAAGCAGATCTCGTCGGCCCCCTCCCTCACATACCGGGCGGCCAACTCGACGGGATCCCCCTCATCCACAAGATCGATGAACTGCACCCCCTTCACCACCCGGCCCGCGTCCACGTCGAGACAAGGGATGATCCTCTTACGCAGCATCGGCGGCCTGCCTGCATTCGCGCACGAAATTGCCCAGAAGGAGTAGGCCGGCTGCACCGCTCCGCTCCGGATGGAACTGAACACCAACCCGGTCTCCCGACCGAACGGCCGCCACAAACTCCCGCCCGTAGGAACTCGTGGCGACAATGCATCGTGCATCCTCGGGCACCGGCGCGAAGCTGTGTACGAAGTAGAACGTCGATCCGTCGGGTATTCCGTCGAAGAGCGGGTCCGGCCGAAGGTGAACATCGTTCCACCCGATGTGCGGGAGCCTCGGGGCCGACTCCAGACGCCGCACTCTCCCGGGTATCAGCCCGAGGGCCCGATCGAAACCCTCCTCGGAGTCGGTGAAGAAGAGTTGGAGCCCGACACAGATGCCCAGCAACGGACCTTGCCAGGCGGTCAGCGGTTCAACCAGGCCGGCCGTCCGGATCCGGTCCATCGCCGCCCCGGTAGCCCCCACCCCGGGCAACACGATCCCGTCCATCCCGGCTAGATCGTCCGGGGCCGCAGCGACCTTCACTTCTGCCCCGCGGTCCTGCAGGCCCTGAGCGATCGAAACGAGGTTCCCAGCCCCGTGGTCGATAACGGCAATCCGGGTCACGTTGATCCCTTCGTGGACGGGATACCTTCCCGGCGGGAATCGCGAGCGATGGCCCTCCGCAAGGCCCTTGCCAGCGCCTTGAACGCCGCCTCGGCCACGTGATGATCATTGCTTCCGCGGGCAGTCAGATGGATCGTGAAACCGGCCGTACGGGCCATCGCCTCCAGGGCATGGGGGATCATCTGGGTACCCAGAGCGCCGATCCTGTCTGCGGTGAAATGAAGGTCCAGCACCGCGTAGGGACGGCCGCCCACATCGACCACTGCGGTGGCCAGCGCCTCGTCCATCGGGACGCTGGCATCCGCATACCGAACAATTCCCGCCCGGTCGCCCATCGCCTCGGCGAACGCCTGCCCCAGCACCAACGCGGTGTCCTCCACCGTATGGTGCTCATCGACCTCGAGATCGCCGGTCGTCGTGACCACCAGGTCGAACAGCGCATGGTGGGCGAGCGAGGTGAGCAGATGATCGAAGAATCCCACGCCGGTAGTCACAACGGCATCGCCCCGTCCGTCGAGTTCCAGTTGTAGGTCGACCCGGGTCTCCCGGGTGGTTCGTTCCAGGTGAGCAACACGACTCATGAAAGACTCCTTTGCAACGCGGACAGCAACCGGTCGTCGGCTCGAGGGGACCGCACGGTGAAGCGGAGGTAGGTGCCCAGCGGACCCGCATCCGAGAAGGTCCTCACCACCAGGCCTTCGCTCATGAGATCCTCCGCCACCCGGCCGGCTCGCCGTCCAACCTCGCACAGCAGGAAATTCGTCGAGGAAGGGAGCACCCTCAGGCCGGACCCCTGCAAACCCCCGGCCAGTCGCACTCGCTCTTCCCTGATGGAGCCGACCACAGAACGCATATGATCCGGCGCCTGCAGCGCGGCAATCGCCAGGTCAACCGAAAGGCTGGAAATGCTTCCGGGGGGACGGACCCCGTCCAGAGCGTTCACCAGATCGGGATTCCCAAGGGCGTATCCCACCCGGGCCCCCGCCAGCCCGAAGGCCTTCGACATCGTGCGCAACACGAGCAGGTTGTGGTAACGGTCTACCCACGGTGCCCAATCGTCGCCGGTGAATTCCGCGTACGCAGCGTCGAGGACCACCAGACCGTCGGTGGCGGCGATGATCGCTTCGATGTCCGCATCGGTGGGGCGGTTGCCGAGCGGGTTGGAGGGGACGCACAACCACACGAGCTCTGCGTCGCGCGCCGCGACGAGCATCTCATCGACGGGGAAGCCGAACTCCGGCGGTTTTGCCTCGACTTCGACGATCTCGCTGCGCACCTGAGCGGTGGCGATACGGTAGAGGGGGTAGGTAGGGGCATTCAGGACGGCCTTCTGTCCCGGGTCGAGAAAGGCCCGGGCTGCCAGCAATATCAATTCGTCGGCGCCCGCTCCGGGGACCACCCGGTCGGTATCCAGTCCGGCGAAGTCCGCCACCGCTCGGCGCAGTTCCAGGTAACTGGCGGCCGGATACTCGTTGAGCCTCATGCTGCCCTCGACGACGATGTCGGCGGCCCACTCAGTCGACTGTGGCGATGTGTTGTGGTCAAACCGCTCCACTTGATCTGGATCCAGGCCCGCCGCCGCGGCAATTTCCACCGACGTCGGCTGCCATTCGTACTTCGGGAATCTCATCGAGCTTCCTCAAAACGGACTTGGACGGCGAGGCGGTGAGCCGTCAGTCCTTCCACGCCGGCCAACTCGTCGATGACCGGTCGCAAGGCCGCCAGTCCTTGGCGTGTCAATTCCTGTACCTGACGCCATGATCCGAAGTCCTCCACCGACAGCGGCCCGTAGGCGCGGGCCAGACCCCCGGTGGGGAGCACATGATTGGCGCCGGTGGCATAGTCCCCGGCGGACTCCGCCGCCCATTCACCCACAAAGACCGATCCTGCCGAGATCAACCGTTTGGCAACCGACGGCGCCTCTTCCGTGTGCACACTCAGGTGCTCGGGCCCGAAATCGTTGGAAAAGGCGATGGCAGCGTCGAGGTCGGGTGCAATCACAATCAGGCCGTGGTTCTGCAGAGCATCGCCGATGATCGACGAACGTTCTAGATCGGCCAGCATCTCCACGGCGACGTCCAGGATGTCGTCGACCTGATTGCGGTCGGTGGTGAGCAGCACGACCGGCGACTCGGCGCCGTGTTCGGCCTGACAGAGCAGGTCGGCGGCCACGATGCGGGGATTCGCGGAGCCGTCGGTCAGCACCAACGCCTCGGAGGGGCCGGCCGGTAGGTCGATCCCGCACTCGCCGAACACCGCCAGTTTGGCTGCCGTAACCCAATCGTTGCCCGGCCCGACGATCTTGTCGACCGGCCGCACGGTCTCGGTCCCGTAGGCGAGAGCGGCCACCGCCTGAGCACCCCCCATGGTGTATACCTCGTCGATCCCCAGCACGGCCGCTGCCCCCAGTGTGGCTTCATCGAGCCGGCCGTCCGGCCCGACCGGGCTCACCACGGCAATGCTCTCCACGCCCGCCACCTGGGCCGGAATGACCCCCATCAACACCGAAGACGGGTAGGCGGCTCGTCCGCCCGGGGCATAGACCCCCACCCGCCGCAAGGGGTTCCACACCCGGGCCACTTGCACCCCCGGCACCGGGATCACGACATGGTCGCGGGGACGCTGCCGTTCATGGACCGACCGGATGTTGGCGGCCGCGGCTTCAAGAGCTGCGACGGTCTCGCCGGGCAGATTGGCCGGCGCCTGCGAGATCCGCTCGGGGGGCACCAGCAACTGCCCGTCCGGCAGCCCCCCTCCGTAACGCCGGCCGGCGGCTTGCACAGCCGCATCGCCCTCGTCGGCCACCCGGCGCACGATGGCGGCCGCCCTCTCCCGGATGGTCTCGTCGGGCACGGCCGAGCGCCGTAGCAACGCAGACCGCTCTGCGTCGCTGAGCGTGCCGAGTTCGATTCGCCGTATGTCCATGAGCAAATCTCCTAGGGAATCAGCGATTCGATTGGGAACACCAGGATGCCGGTGGCGCCGGCGTCCTTGAGGCGGGGCAGCACCTGCCAGACTTCCGTGGCGTCGACCACGGAGTGGACGGCCACCTTGCCGTTGTGCGCCAGAGGGATCACCGACGGCGCTTCGATTCCGGGGATGATTGCCTCGATGGCTTCCAGCGCATCTTGGGGCGCGTTCATCACGACGTAGCGCTTCCGGCGGGCGGCCACCGCCGCCTGCAGCATCGTCACGACCTGTTGCTGGCCTTCGCTCAATCCGTCCACAGAGCGACGGGCTACCAGCACCGCTTGCGATTCGAGGAGGGAGGCGATCGGCCGCAGACCGTTGACCATCATGGTGCTGCCGCTGGATACCAGATCGACGATGGCATCCGCCACGTCGAGCTTGGGAGCCACCTCGACCGATCCCCGCAACGGAATCAGCGTGACCTCGACCCCTTGCTTCGAGAAGAACTCCCCGGCGATGCGGGGATGGGCGGTGGCCACTCGCATGCCCTCCAGTTCGCCCAGATCTCGCAGCCTCGACGCATTGGGAACCGCGGCCATCAGACGGCAGCTGCCGAACCCGAGTTTCGCTACGACCTGCAGGTCGGTGCCGCTTTCCTGGAGAAGATCGAGACCGGTGACGCCCAGGGCGGCAACACCGTCTGCCACCATCTCACAAACGTCCTCGGCGCGGACGAAGAGCAGCTCCATATCGACGTTGGCCACCGGAGCCGACAATGCTCGTTCGGTCCGCTCGTACACGAGTCCCGCCTGTGACAGCAGATCCGCGTTCGGGCCCTGCAGCCGGCCTTTGTTGGGTACCGCCAATCGAAGTTGCGCCGTCACGTCTCCTCCCCCGCAATCCGCTCCAGCATCATCCGGTAGCCACCCGTTCCGTGTTGGAGCCACTGGTTGATTCGGGTCACGGTGGCGGTGGACGTCCCGGTACGTTCGGAGATGTCACGGTAGGAATGCCCCTTTGAAAGCAGTCGTACCACAGCCCATCGCTGCGTCATCTCTTCCAGTTCCCGTAGGGTGCAGAGATCCCGCAGGAAGGCCGCTGCTTCGTCAACCGTGTCCAAGGAGACGATGGCCTCGAGCAAAGGATCCGTTTCCGACGTGCGCCAATCCTCTTGCGGACTCGTCATGAGCAATCCAATCAGTTCTGTTGTAGTGTGCTAGCACGTTAGCATGCTATGACACATCAAGGGAGACCTTCTCGTGGATCTGATACCTGCGGTGGATGTGCTGAGGGGCAAGGTGGTGAGACTCCGCCAGGGCCGGGAAAGCGAAGTGACGATCTACGGTGATGATCCGGCCGCCCAGATACGCACCTGGAACGGCCTGGGTGCCTCGCTGGTGCACGTCGTCGACCTGGCCGGAGCGATCGAGGGGACCTGGAACGGGAACCTCTGGCGAACGCTCGGCGCCACGGGAGTCCGCTTCCAGGCAGGTGGAGGCATCCGCTCCCCTGAGACGGCTACGGCCACAATTGCGGCCGGTGCCGACCGCGTCGTGCTGGGCTCAACTGCGGTCTGGAGCCCCTCGATACTGGCCGGCATCATCGACGCGGTAGGGCCGACCCAGGTAGTGGCGGCCGTCGACGTTCGGAATGGTCGAGCGATGGGAACCGGATGGACGGATAGGGGAAAGCCTCTCGAAGAGGTACTCGATCAGCTGGCGATAGCGGGGGTCACCCGGGCTTTGATAACCGGGATCTCCGGCGACGGAATGATGTCCGGTCCAGCTTTTGAGCTGCTCCAGCACTGCACCGACCGGCTACCCGACCTGGCCATCATCGCTTCCGGTGGGGTGGGCACCTTGCACGATCTCCGCAGGTTGCGTTCGCTCCCCCTGGATGGGGTGATCGTTGGAAGAGCCTTCTACGAGGGTGCCTTCACGTGGCCCGAGGCGGTACAGGCGCTGAACTCCTAGCAAGCCGCTTGGGGATCCTGGGAACCGGCCCTGATTCTGGAACCGGGTACGGTATCCCGATGCACGTCTACTCCGTCCAGATCGGATCGGCTGAGACCCTCGACCTGGGTTCCCGCACCGTGGAGACCGGCATCAACAAGCTGCCGGTGGATGAGATCGTGTTGCGGCCGGCCGGCGTCGAGGGCGACGCGGTCATGAATGTGAACCACCATGGGGGGCCCGATCAGGCCGTGTACGTGTATTCGGCTGAGGACTATGAGTGGTGGGCGCAGCAGTTGGATCGGCCGCTGACGCCGGGGATGCTCGGTGAGAACCTGACAATCTCGTCTGCCCCCTCCATCATTCGAGTAGGCGACAGGATTCGGGGTGATGCGGTGACCCTGGAGGTGACATCTCCGCGTATCCCTTGCGCAACGTTCGCCGCCCGGATGAGCGAACCGGATTGGATTCGGCGCTTTCGGGACGCCCACCGCCCCGGATTCTATTGCCGGGTGCTCGAACCCGGTCGCTTGCGCTCCGGCGATCCTCTCCGCTGGATCGCCGCTCCGGAATCGAACATCTCGATTCGCACGATGGTCGATCATATCTACGCCGCTCACCTCCCCCCCGAGCAGATCCGGCAGGCCCTCGCCTCACCGATCGCGAGGCGAGCGAGGGTCGGGTACGAAGCTCGCTTGGAACGCGGAACGAGCTGAAGCTCCAAAACTTCGGCCGGCGGCAAGCGGGAGGAAACCGGATCGACCGTCGCCCGGATTCGACCCGGCGTCGGATCCAAGCAGCACGACGCGGGATCGACCACAATGTGCCGACCTTCGCGGAAAGGATCAGATGACCGACGCCGTCTTCCACGCGGTGCTCCAGTCGGAGAGCAGCGAAAGCGTCGACGTGGTGCTCCTGGTGATCGGGCTGTTAGGTGGGCTGGCCATTTTCTTGCTGGGCATGGACCGCATGACCGAGTCGCTGCGACTGATCGCGGGCGACAGGATGCGCGGCCTGCTCCACCGCCTCACTTCGAGCCGGTTGGCGGCGCTGGCCACCGGAGCCGGCATAACTGCAGTCATCCAATCATCGTCGGTGACCACCGTGCTGGTGGTCGGTTTCATTACCTCCGGCCTGATGACCTTCGAGCAATCCATCGGAGTGATGCTGGGAGCGAACATCGGGACGACCATCACCGCCCAGATCATCGCCTTCAAGGTGACGACCTACGCGCTGGGGGCCGTGGCCGTGGGTTGGGGGATGAACTTCTTCTCGAAATCGGGAGCCCGGCAGGCCCAGGGGACGGCCATTATGGGCCTGGGTCTGGTGTTCTTCGGCATGGCCATCATGGGCGAGGCCATGGCCCCCCTCCGGTCGTCGGAAGCCTTCATCGACGCAATGGCCCGCCTCGAGTCCCCCCTTCTCGGTATCGCAGTCGGAGCTCTGTTCACGGCGCTGGTCCAGTCGTCTTCCGCCACCACCGGCATCGTGATCGTGCTCGCCCAGCAGGGTCTGATCACCATCGATTCGGGGATTGCCTTGATTCTCGGCGCCAATGTCGGCACCTCAGTCACTGCCCTGCTGGCGGCCATCGGGAAGCCCCGGGAGGCACTGCGAGCGAGTGTGGCCCATACACTGTTCAACGTGGGCGGAGTCATACTCTGGCTTCCTCTGATCGGAGTGCTGGCCTCGCTCGTCTCCGGGATCGGCGGAGGAACGGCTCGCGAGATAGCCAATGCTCACACCATCTTCAACGTGACCAACGCCTTCCTGGTCCTCCCGTTCACTCCGGCCTTCGCCCGGCTGGTGGAACGGCTGGTCCCCGACCGGCCGGCAGAAGAGGAAGCGGCTGTCAAGGCCAAGTACCTCGACAGTGAACTGCTCCGGACCCCTACGCTGGCACTCGATCGGGCACGCCTCGAACTTCTTCGGATGGCGAACCGGGTACGGGACATGCTGGGACGGATTCTCCCGGCGCTGCTCACCGGAGATCGCTGGACCCTCCTGGAGATCGAAGCCCTCGACGACGAGGTGGATGCCCTCCACGGCCACATCATCAGGTACCTGGGGCAGATCAGCCAGACCAAGCTCTCCGAAGGCAGCACGAAGGAAATGATCGATTTGATGGAAGCCACCAACGATCTCGAGTCCATCGGAGATCTCATCGAGACGAACATGGTGAACCTAGGTTTGGCTCGCATCGAAGAAGGACTGTCTGTGAGTCCGGCCACCCGGGAGATCCTGACCGACCTCCACGGCGCGGTCGCCGAGTCGCTCGACCTCTCCATGTTGGCGCTGGCCCAGAAGAACGCCGATGCGGCCCGGCGGGTCGGAAAGATGAAGAAGCAGATCAATAGCATGGAACGCTCGGCGGCCGTCCACGAGGCCAGCCGTCTGGTGGCGGATGCGCCCGACCGGATCGCCCATTACCGATTCGAGATCGACGTCATCGCCAACCTGAAGCGAATCTATTACTTCTCCAAACGCATCGCCCGGGTGTCGGTACCCGATGAAGAGAAGGCGGCCATGACCGAGGGGTGACCAGGCCATACTCCTTCGGTCCGTGCGTCCCATTACCACACCCGTTTCGCACGAAGCAGCCCCGGGCCGTCACGGCCCAACCCGTACCCGGCCGGTCCCGGTCTGTGTCCGTCGGCAACTCCGCCGGGACCGGGAGTTCACGGGATGGGCGGCTGCCACGGCGCCCCTGCGGTCTTGCGCGCCGAGCAGTGGGCGTCCGCCGCACAGCTCTCCAAACGGACGTAACCTGGCTGCTTCAACGTTGGAGCACCATTTGGGATCACGGATTCTCAGCACCTCGAGCGGTACCAACCGCGAGGCCTTCACACCGCTCGATTGGACGCTGTTCATCTCCATCGGCCTGATCTGGGGTTCCTCCTTCCTTTTGATGGATATCGGCTTGGAAGCTTTCCACCCGGGTTTGATCACCTGGATGCGGGTGGGTCTGGGCGCTGCCGTGCTCTCCCTGCTGCCCAGAGCCCGGCGGCGCATCGAGCCGTACGACCGGCCACGCCTGATCGCCTTGTCGTTCGTGTGGGTAGCAATCCCCTTCACCCTCTTTCCCATCGCCCAGCAGTACATCAACTCGGCCGTCGCCGGAATGCTGAACGGTGCGATGCCGATCTTCGCCGCCGTCATTGCCACACTGCTCTTGCGAAAGACCCCGCACGGGGCGGTCCTGATCGGTCTGATCCTGGGCTTCGTGGGGGTGGCGGCGATCAGTCTGTCGTCGGGAGCAGAAGGCTCCTCGGAGGCCCTCGGGGTAGCGCTGGTGCTGCTGGCCACCCTGTGCTACGGGCTGGCCGTCAACATTGCGGCCCCCATCACCCAGCAGTATGGATCGCTGGCAGTCAATGCGCAGATGCTCGCCTACGCCACCATCTGGACGGCACCGTTCGGCGTGACCGGCCTCCTGCAGTCGAGCTTCGCCTGGAACTCCTTCCTGGCGATCCTGGTGGCCGGAGCAGTGGGAACCGGTTTGGCTTTCGTGATCATGGGTTCGTTGGTGAGCCGGGTCGGCTCGACGCGGTCGTCATTCATCACTTACATGATCCCGGTGGTAGCCCTCGTCCTCGGCGTCGTATTCCGCAACGATCACGTGACCGCTGCCTCGCTGATCGGGGTGGTGCTGGTCATCGTCGGAGCGCTGCTGGCGTCGCGCCGGGAGGTGGAGCGCTTGCCGGAGAAGCTCGTCGAGGGTGCCTGACCCCGGCCGCCCATTAGCTCCATAAATGCCTTCTCTGCCACCAAGATGCTGCAAGTCGCGGTGCCGAGGGATTCGTTCGCATTGATCGCGCCTGCCGAGGTCGACCCTCGCTACCCTGCGCATGAGCTCATGATCTCTATCACCGTGCGAACGGAAATCGACGTCCCGGCGGCTGCCGCCTTCGAGTTCGTGGCCGATTTCTCCAACAACCCTGCCTGGCAAAGCGGGATACAGTCCACCGAATGGACATCGCCTCCCCCCCTGGGGGTAGGTTCCACCTACGATCAGCAGATTCGCTACCGCAACATCGTTACCAGTTACGAAATCACCGCGCTCGAGCCGGGTCGTTGGATAACCACCGAGTCGCGGGAAGGAGCCACGATCCCGACGGCCGTCACACGAACCGTCGACCCGCTCGGCGACTCTCGTTGCCGAATCACAGTCGACCTGGAAGGGCGGCCGCGAGGGTTCCGGCGCCTGGTCAAGCCACTGCTGGTGAAGATGGTCCGGGATTCAGTCGAAACCGACTATCGCCGGTTGAAACGCCTGCTCGAAGAAGGTGAAGAGGAAGACTGATTCACGCCGCTTCCGCTCGTCCCATCCCAAGGACCCGAGGGGCGTTAGCTTTCTCGTGGCCAGAAGTCGAGCGGCTCCGCCCTGCCGCTCGTGTGCTCCGAGGGGCAAGGGTGATTCAACCGAGCCGCGGGCATTCACCGCCGCCTCGTTCGCTGTCCGACTTTGGGTTCCCGAGCGCCGCTGGGCGGAGGATCGCCGAGACCGTTCGGTTGGCGATAGAGCATCAAGGATTCCGCTTCGACGGATCGGACTTGACGCCCCCCGAGATCGGATTGGGTGCATTCCTGGATGGAATGGTTCGCTACTTCAAGGAAGGCCACCAATCTCTAGAGGGCATCATGGCCGACGTCGAAGCGGCCTGGGTCGACCTGGAGTCTGAGAGCTGAGCGGTCGATCAGAGGTCGCCTCCTTCCTGGGCCCATTGGCGCGAGCTCGCCACCCGGTTCTCCCACCGGAATCCGGAGTCTTCTTCCCGAGGATCGCCTGAATCCTCTACTCGGTCTATCGTCTGCGGCATGGAACGACCCATCCGATCGGCAATCATGGGCGCAGTGGCCGGCGCGACCGGCAACCTGGCGATGGACCTGGTGTGGTACCGGCGCTTCCGCGCCGGTGGCGGATCACAAGCCTTCGCCGCTTGGGAGACTTCCGAAGGAACCGAGAACTTCGAGAGCGCCGCCGCACCCGCCCGGACGGCCAAGGCCGTTGCCGAGCTCGTCGGCGTCCAACTGCCCGAATCCTCCGCACGTCCGCTGAACAACGTGGTGCACTGGGCGACCGGGATCGGATGGGGTAAGGCGCATGGGCTGGCGGCGGCGGTAATCGGGATCTCGCAACCGCTTCTGGGAATCGTGACCGCGGTCGTCGCGTGGGCTACGAGCTATGCCGTCCTTCCTCGGCTCGGCGTCTACCAACCGATGCGTGAGTACGACGGCGAAGTGCTGTGGCAGGACCTCAGCGCTCATCTTGCGTTCGGGACCGTGCTCGGAGTCACTTACCGCCTGCTGGCACGCAAGCCTCACTGACGGCAAAGAGGGCCGGTCCTCACAACCGGCCCTCTCGGTTCCAGATTCCGGCGTCTCCTCCTACAACTGCTCAGCTCTTGGCATCAATGAACGCGTCTGCGTAGTAGTTGCCGAAGTCGCCGAGGTCTTCAAAGAACTCCAGTCTATCCTGCACCTCCGGTGGCGGATAGATGGCGTCCCACTCGAGAATCTCCTCCCAGATGAACTCCTCGGCGGCTGCGTTGGGGCTGGCGTAGTAGTTGTAGTTGGTCAACTCGGCACCGTAGAAGGGGTCGAGGATGAAGTTGATGAACGTCTGNNGTGCTCTTGATCAGTTCCTTTGCTTCATCGACTTCGGCCGGTTCCTTCGAGTTGATGGAGTAGCCCAGATAGATCAGAGCCGCTCCCATCGTTTCCCGCTCGTCGTCGAGCAGTGAGATGAACCCGGCATTCGGTGCGGCCATCTCCCGATCGAAGATCACTCCCCAGGAGACACCTTCCGAATCGTCGATCGCCTCGTACGAGAAGCCGATACCCGTGGTTCCCCACTGGTAGGGAGCCGAGTACTGGTTCCCCGGATCGTACGGCAGATTGGTGAACTCCTCCGCGATATTGGCCAGGTTGGGAATCGCGTCCCGGTTCAGCTTCACGAGCAGATCCGACTGCGCCATGATCGACACCATATAGTCCGACGGGACGACCACGTCGTAACCGACGCCGGCATCGATCTGGGCCAGCATCGTCTCGTTGGAGTCGTATTCGGTGAGCACGACATCCACGCCGTATTCTTCTTCGAACGCCACGACCAGGTCGGTCACTTCGGCCTCCTCGGCCGATGGTCCGGTGGGGATGTACTCGGTCCAGTTGTACAGATTGAGATCGCCGTCCACTTCCCCGACGGTGCAAGCATCGGCCAGAGCCTGGGCACCTTCGGGTGGAGCTTCCGTCGTAGCCACCGTCGTCTCGGACGTACCCTCCGTGGTCGTAGTAGAGCTATCGGCGCACGCGGCGACCACCAGAGCCAGGGCGGCGATGACAACTATCAACCGTCTCATNNGAAACGGTCACCATAAGCGTAGACACGGCGTTGATCTCAGGTGTGACCGAACGCCTGATCAACCCGAACACGTAGACGGGCAACGTCGTCGAACCGGGACCCTGCACGAAGCTCGTGATCACGACATCGTCTAGTGACAGCGTCAAGGCAAGGAGCGACCCACCGAGCACACCGGGCATGATGAGCGGCAGTGTTACCCGGCGGAACGTCTGCCATCGGGTCGCATAGAGATCGGCAGCAGCCTCTTCCACCGACGGATCCATGTTGGCCAGCCTGGCGCGAACCACGATGGCCACGAACGAGATGTTGAAGGCGATGTGGGCCAATACGATCGACGACCGTCCCAGTGGCAGTCCGATCTGGGTGAACCACAAGAGGAGCATGACTGCCATGGTCACGTCGGGGATGATCACGGGTAGGTAGAGGACGGCATCAAAGGCTCCGCGACTCACCCAGCGCCGGAAGCGATCCAAAGCGAGAGCCGCCGCCGTCCCGAAGACCGTCGAGATGATCGTCGACCACAAGGCCACCCAGAGCGAGTTCTCGACAGCGCTGAGCAAAGACTCGTTGGCGAACATGCGCTCGTACCAGCGCAGCGAGAAGCCGCCCCAGATCCCCACGTTGGCTGCGCCCGAGAACGAGAAGATCATGACGATTACGATCGGCAGGTAGAGAAACCCGAACACGAACCAACCATTGATCGAAAGCCAGCGATCGAGCCGCGTACGCCGCACCTCGGCCTGACCCCCTCTCATATCGTTCGCCCTCCCGTCCGGAAGTAGACGATTGTCGCCAGCAGCATGACGATCAGGATCGCCCCGGACACCGCGGAGCCAAACGGCCAATTGCGGGCCGCACCGAACTGGGTGACGATGAAGTTTCCCAGCAATGTCGTCTTTGCACCGCCGAGGATGTCGGGGGTCACGTAGGCGCCGAGACTGGGAATGAACACGAGAATCGAGCCGGCGATGATGCCGGGGCGCGAGAGCGGCAGTGTGATCTTCCGGAATGCCATCGCGCCGGAGGCGTACAGGTCTCTCCCGGCCTCGACCAGGCTCCAGTCGATGCGCTCAATGGCGGCGTAGAGGGGGAGCACCATGAAGGGCAGATATCCGTACAAAAGGCCTATGAAGACGGCCGTCTCGGTGAAGAGCAACCGGCTCCACAATCCGGTGAGCTCGCCGAGCTGGGTTATGTACCCGTCCGCATCGAGCAGCATCCGCCAGGCGTAAGTCCTGACCAGGAAGTTCGACCAGAACGGGATCAGGACGAGAATCAACAGGAAGTTGCGCGTGCTCTGTTTCCGTCGCGTTGCGATCCAGTAGGCGAACAGATATCCGATCACCAGGCAGAAGACCGTGTTGAGGATGGCGATCACGACGGACCGGGTAGTGATGGTGCGCACCAGCGGCTCGGAGAGCCTCGCCCAGGAGTCGACATTCCATCCTTCGAGAACCGGCTTCCCGGTCCGTCCCCGGCTGGCAAAGGAAAAGACGAAAACGATGATCAACGGCAACATGAAGAACACGACCAGATACACGTAGGCGGGGACGGCATGGAGGAAGCCGCGCCACGATTCGCGTCGTTGGGCGCTGCGCTCCAGTCGCGGGTTGGCCGCTTCTACCGTTGAACTCTCACCGGAAAGCATCATTCCGCCAACGCCGCTGCGGCCTCAGGATGAAAATCGACCACGACTTCGTCACCCACTTCCCATCGCCGCATGCCGGGTTTGTTCTCGACAGTCACGTCGAACGACCCCGAAGCACCAATACCCACCTCGTAAGACAGAGAATCACCGTAGAACGTCCTCCTCGAGACAGTGCCTTTCACTACGTTTCGGCCCGGCGGAGGTTCCGACATGTCTCCGTACAGATGGAGTTTCTCCGGGCGCACGGTGAGCGTGATGCTGGTCCCGGGATCCGAGTCGGTCTTGGCTTGCACGATCTCTCCACCGGTGAGCCGTACCGAGCCGGGTCCGGCGATTTCCCCGGGCAAGAAACACATGTCGCCGACGAAGCTCGCCACGAACAAATTGCTCGGAGACTCATAGATGTCTTCGGAAGGGCCGACCTGTACGAGCTTGCCCTCGTTCATGACGCCGATCCGATCCGACATCGTCAAGGCTTCCTCTTGATCATGAGTCACATATACGAAGGTGATTCCGACGTCGTTCTGGATGTCCTTCAACTCCAACTGCATCGTCTGCCGGAGCTTGAGGTCGAGCGCCCCGAGCGGCTCGTCGAGGAGAAGAACCTTCGGTCGATTCACGAGAGCGCGGGCCAACGCCACGCGCTGTTGCTGGCCGCCGGAGAGGGCACCGGGCCGTCGGGTGTTCAACCCGGACAGCTGCACCAGATCGATGGTCTCATTGACTCTTTCGCGCACCTCCGACCGGTCGACCTTCTGCATCCGTAGCCCGAACCCGACGTTGTCTTCGACGTTCATGTGAGGGAACAAGGCGTAGGACTGAAAGACGGTGTTGACCGGCCTCTTGTTGGGTGGTCGAAGCCCCATCTCCTCCCCGAANNAGGTCGACGTCGTCGACGGCGATGACCTCATCACCAAAACGCTTCGTGACGCCGTGCAGGCCCACCGCGGCCTGGCCGTCCGTCATCCGAGGTTCCCGGGTTCGATCACGACGGCCTGGAGGTCGGGGAGTTCCTTCGGGCTGCCCCGGACCCCACCGATGTCGGCGCTGGTGGCGCCGCCGTTGAAGAACTCCCACACCTCGACGGAGCGGTCGACTGCGATCGAGCGTTGGACCTTCACCCGGGACATGTTAGGGCGCCTCGTCTCCGGTGGCCCGAAGAGGCCGGTGCCGCCTACGGCGAGTCGGCGAAACCCATTTCCCATCCTGCAACCTCGTTTTAAACGTCGCACTTCACGTTGCAGCTCCGAAACCGGGCTGCAGACCACACACGAATCCGGGAAGGACGGAGCGGACCTCGCCTGAGGCCTGTGGTCACGGGCGCCGTAGGGATAGTCCGTTTCGAACCCGGCCCGAGACCAGGCGACGTTTGGGTAGCCTTTGCAGAAGTCGCAGGGAACGAAAGACGAATCCATGACCACTGCCGATTACTTCGAAAAGCTCGCCCAAGCAGTCATCGTGGGGGAGCCGGAACAGGCGGAAGAACTGGCGAGAACCGCTCTCGCTCAGGGTCTTGATGCGCTCGAGTGCATCGATAGGGGCCTGACGGTTGGCATGAAGCGAGTTGGGGAGTTGTTCGCCACGGGCGAGTACTTCTTGCCGGACTTGATTATCGGTGCCGACGCCATGAAGGCAGCGTTGGCCGTTCTCGAGCCGGCCCTGCTGGACAATCAACAGCGAGATGTCTTGGGACGCGTCGTCCTGGGGACGGTCGAGGGCGACATTCACGACATCGGCAAGACCCTCGTCGGAACGATGCTGACGGCCAATGGATTCGAAGTGATGGATATTGGATTCGACCGACCGGCCGGCGAGTTCGTTGCTGCCGTTGAAGAAACGAACGCGACGCTGGTCGGGGCGTCGACGCTCCTGACGACCACCATGCAGCAACAGAAGAAGATCATCGAAGAGCTGACATCGGCCGGCCTCCGGGACCAGGTGAAGGTGATGGTGGGTGGAGCGCCCACGGCCCAGGCTTGGGCGGATGAGATCGGCGCCGACGGATATGCAGTCGACGCCATCGGGGCGGTCGCTCTGGCCAGGCGACTCGTCGGGGCGGAGCCGAGCCCCGGGATCGACGATTGACGCAGCATGGGAGAGCAGATGTTCACGCAAACACCCCCCATCGAACCGATTGCTCCCGCGTACCACGTCCGCATTCTCACGGATGAGCAGCTGGAGCAATTCAGGGCCGGCACGTTCCAGCTACTCGAACGAACCGGCATTCAGTGCCCCTCGGAGCGGGCACTGGACATCTACGCAGAGCACGGCGCCGACGTCGATTTCGAGAATCGGATCGTGCGACTGCCCGCCGATGTGATCCTCGACGCTTTGGCCCAGGCCCCGCGTCATTACACGATGGGAGGCCGTTCCGAAGCGTTCGACCTGGATCTGTCGAAGCCGGTCACCTATGAAGCCACAGATGGAACGGGAACGAAGACCATCGACTACGCGTCACGCGAGATGCGTGCATCGATCAAGGATGATGTGGCCAAGTCGGCGCGAGTGGCCGATTACCTGTCCTCGATCAGTTTCTACTGGCCCATGGTCAGCGCACAAGATCGACCAATCGCGCCCTCTCTCCACGAGTTGGATGCCTCATTCAACAACACGCTCAAACACGTCCAAACCCCCACTGTGGTGGAAGAAACCACTGCTCGTTACGCGATCGAAATGGCGAGAGTTGTCGCCGAGACCGAAGAGTCGTTGCGGAGCCGTCCGCCGCTTTCCCTGCTGATTTGCACCATCGCTCCGCTGGCGCAGGATGCCGGTGCAATGGAGGCAGCCCTGGTGGCCGCTGAAGCCGGGGTGCCGGTGGGATTCATGTCCATGCCCAATACCGGCTCAACCGCTCCGGCCACCATCGCAGGAACCCTGGCCGTTGGAGATGCCGAGATCGTGTCCGCCCTGGTGCTGATCAATATGGCCTTTCCGGGAGCGCCGGTCTATCACTCTTTCATGCCGGGCATGACCCATCCGCGCACGGGGGCATATCTCGCCCATGACGGCTACGTGTACGCGATCGGGGTGGAGTTAGCCCACATGTGGGGGGTACCAACGCTGGCGGGAACATTCGGTTCGGATGCCCACACGCTGGGGTGGGAAGCCGGTATGGGAGGGGGACTCACCTCATTCCTGTGCGCGCTGTGCGGAGCAGAGACCGGGAGCGGAATGGGGTTGCTGCAGGGGAGCACGTTGCTTCACCCCGACGCACTCGTCCTCGACGCTGAGCTCTACCGCAGGGCCCAAAGTGATGCGGCCGGATTGGATACCAGCCCGGACCACCTTGCTCTGGACGTGATCCACGCCGTGGGGCCGCGAGGCCACTACCTCAGGGAACGCCACACCCGCGATTTCCTCCGGAAGACCGACTTCTCGGATGTGGTACACATCACCGATGAAAAGGGCGGCTATCGAGACCCATTCCTGGTGGCCCGCCAGAAAACCGACTGGATCCTGGAGAACCACCACCCGGAGCCCTTGAGCGAGTCTCAACAAGCCGAGCTGACCCGCATTCTCGAAGCTGCAGAGAACGAGTTGACCTGAGCCCACCTCACCGAAGCCCCTCACGGCCCAGTGGTAGTCTGACCGCACCCCGGGTCGGACGGGAGATAGGCATGCTGGGCCGGTATCAAATCCTCTCCGAGGAGGAACAACGGATCGTCCACGACCAGAGCGTGCAGGTCCTCGGGGAGGTCGGGGTCAAGCTGTTGAGCGATCGGGCGCTCAAGATCCTGGGCAGCAACGGCGCCACCATCGACACGGAATCCCAGGTCGCTCGAATACCGGTGGAGATGGTCGAGCAGGCGCTGGAGACCGCGCCGAAGTCGTTCACCCTGGGAGGCAGAACCCCCGAGTTCGACGTCCCCCTTCCCTCGCCTACCAGCGGATACGTACTCGATCTGGGCGGCGTGTTCACCCGCGATCTCCGCACGGGTGAGAGGCGCTACGCCACCCTCCAGGACAACGAAGACGCCGTGCGGGTCTTCGAGCAGATGCAGCACGCGTCGGTGGTCTGGCCACATTCGATCGCGGAAGACACATCCCGGGCCAGTGCACTGCGGGCGACCATGTCGACGCTCATGAACACGTCCATGCACGTCCAGGACGAACTAGAAGAACCGGCAGACGTGCCCTTCTTCATTGAGACCCTGGCGGCCGTGTTGGGGAGCGAGGATGCCGTCCGGAAACGCAAGCTCTTCTCGGTGGTCTACTGCACGCTAGCCCCACTCGTGCACGAAGGGCAGATGTGCGACGCGTATCTCGATGCGATCGAATTCGAGGTCCCGATTCTCATCTTCCCAATGCCCGCGGCGGGATCGACCGGACCCGGGAGCCTGTTCTCGAATGTCGTTCTCGGCAACGCCGAGGCGCTCTCATCGCTGGTTCTCTTCCAGATGGCCCGCCCCGGCACGCCGTTGATCTTCGGCGACGCGTCGGGGAGCACGGAGTTCTCCAGCGGGGGTTTTCTGGAAGGCTCGCCGGAGATGGTGTTGCAGACGGGAGCGCGGGGCGAGATGGCCCGCTTCTACGGGCTGCCGAACACTCAGGCGGGTTGTTTGACGGATGCCAAGGAGCCCGGCCCGCAAGCCGTCATGGAGAAGATGCTGACCACCCTGCCCCTGGTGCTGGGAGGCGTCGACATGGTTCAGGGCCCGGGTGCGCTCGAGACCAGCGGGGTGCTGTGCCTGGAGCAGATCGTGGTGGATGACGAGATCGCCGGCCTGTGCGAACGCATGCGGGCCGGCGTGGACATCTCCGAATCGAAGGACTATTCCTCGGATATCAGATCCGTGGGGCCCGGCGGCCATTTCTTGATGCAAGACACAACGCTTGAAGCGTGTCGCAGCGATGAGTTCTTCCTCCCGCAGCTGAGCGACCGCAACACTTTTGAGCGGTGGACCGAACTGGGCAAGCCGGACATCTACGGCAAGGCGAGAGAGCGGGTGGAGGAGATTCTCGCCGCGCCGCTGAACAATCCTTTGCCCGATGAAACGGTTGGAAACCTCCAGGAGATTCTGCGCCGGGCACAGGTCGAGCTGCAATGAGGGTGAAGCGAACTCACCGCCGCGGCGGAGAACACAGTGGCCGACGGGAAGTGGAGATGCCACTGCGTCACCATGATGGGGAAGAAAGGCCTGGCGAACAGGTGATTTCTCGCAGGAAGCCCGCACGGCGCAGAGTTCCAGGAGGTGCCCCATGTCGGTAGACGCCATCTTTCAGTCCATCCTGGAACGCAAACGCAGCGACATCGCCCCTCTGGTGCAGGCGGAGATCGACGCCGGGACGGAGATCTCCGTCATCCTCAACGATGGACTGATCGGGGCCATGGATGTGGTTGGCCGGCAGTTCGGCGACGGTCTCCTCTTCGTTCCCGAGTTGCTCGTGGCCGCCGAGACTATGAAGACGGGTCTGGAGGTCCTGCGCCCGAAGCTGGTGGGCTCGGAAATCACCAATCGGGGCACTGTGGTGATCGGCACCGTCCAGGGCGACCTGCACGACATCGGCAAGAACCTCGTTTCGATGATGGTCGAAGGCGCCGGATTTGCCGTTGTGGATCTGGGGGTGGACGTCGCTCCCGAGCGGTTCCTGGAAGCCGCCCGAGAGCACCGACCTCAGGTGGTCGGGCTTTCGGCGCTGCTGACAACTTCGATGCCTGCCATGCGCCGATGCATCGAGCTCTTCGAGGACGCAGAGATCGACGTCAAGATCATCGTCGGCGGCGCGCCGGTCAATCAGGAGTATGCCGATGAGATCGGCGCCGACGGCTACGGGTCCGATGCGCCCGGGGCCGTGAGGCTGATCAAGCGACTCGTGACGGAAACGTGACCACTCCCGGCCCGATTCGACGCAAACGCCGCGTTTGCCGGTCATTGCCAGGCAGAGAGAACCCGGCGGCCGAAGGGGGATGATGTTCTCAGAGACACCGGACATCGTGCCATTTGGCACATCTTCGAGGCGCGAACTGCTGACGCAGACACAACTCGACACCCTCCAGGGCGGCACGCTGCGCCTGCTGGACGAGGTTGGAGTCCGTTTCCCATCCCGCCGGGCGCTGGAGCTCTTCGCGGAACACGGCGCGCGGGTGGACTGGGAAGAGGAGATCGTCCGCATCCCGCCCGATCTGGTCCGGGACGCAATGTCCACCGCACCTCGCTCCTTCGTGTTGGGCGGACGGGAAGAGCGTTTCGACCTGCTGCTGGACGGGTGTCATTCCTACGTGGCCACCGACGGAACGGGAGTCCATGTGGTCGACTTGGAGACTCGGCGGATTCGGGCTTCGTGCAAAGAAGACGTGGCGATGATGGCGCGGGTGTGTGACGCGCTGCCCATGGTCAGTTTCTTCTGGCCGCCGGTGGGCGCCCAGGACTACGGCGCCACCGCTCCGCTGCACCAATGTCATGCCGGGCTGACCAACACCCTCAAACATGTGCGGGGCGGAATGACCGTTCCCCCCCGGTTGGCCCCCTACGTTGTGGAGATGGCGACCGCCGTCGCCGGAGGCGCCGGCGCACTGCGCAAACGCCCACCGGTTTGTGCGAACTTTTGCACCATCGCCCCGATGTCCCAGGACGGCGACAGCATCGACAACGCTCTGATGTACGCCGAGGCGGGCATCCCCATGAGCTTCATGGCGATGCCGACCATGGGGTCCACCGCGCCCGCCACGCCCCTTGGGGCTCTGGTGATGGGCGATGCCGAGGTGGTCAGCGGTATGGTGCTGGTGCAGCTGGCCTTCCCCGGCGCGCCCGTGATCCACTCGAACCTGGTCTCGCTGATGCACCCGCGGACGGGCGGCTACGTGGCCGATGTGCCGATACCCACCGGGTGGATCTCAGTGCAGATGGCCCACGCCTGGGGAGTTCCCAGCCTGGGCGGCGGAAGCCTGAGCGTCGGCTCGCCGGAAGTGGGCTGGAGCGCCGGCCTGGACTCCGGAATAGGAGCGTTGACGATCCCTCTCTATGGAGGCGAGATCTGCGGCGATCTCGGACTGACGGGAGGTTCGATGATCCTCTACCCAGAGCTCATCATCCTCCAGCACGAGGCGTGCTGCTTTGCCTACGAACTACTGGAGGGCTTCGAGTTTGATGAGGCGGACATGGCGCTGGACGTGATTGCCGAAGTAGGGCCGCGCGGACACTTCCTCTCGCAGAAGCACACTCGCAAGCACATACGCGATTTCAGACTGCCCCCGGCCGAAGGCGCCGACGGCCTCCCTCGCGACCCACAAGAGGCAGCTCTGGAAGAGTTCAAGCGGCTCCACGAAACACACCGTCCCCGGCCCTTGCCCGATGAGGTCCTGGCCGAACTGGACCGGATCCTGGCCGCAGCGGACCGTGAGTCGGAAGGGATGGGGTAGAAGTATGCACAGCGCCGAGTCTCGAAGCGGGAATTGCCGGCCGGCGGTCACACAACTAGAGGTGAAGCAATGACCGGAAGACCAACAAGCAAGAAGAAGCCCTTCCCGACCCGGTCGCAAGTCGTCATCATCGGCGGCGGTGTGATCGGTTGCAGCGTGGCCTACCACCTGACCAAGCTGGGCTGGCGCGACGTCGTGCTGCTCGAGCGCACGCAATTGACGGCAGGGACCACCTGGCACGCGGCCGGCCTGATCGTCAGCGGGTTCACCGACGAGACCGAGATCCACATGGCCAAATACACCCGCGACTTGTACGAGGGGTTGAGCCAGGAGACCGGGCAGGAAACGGGGTTCAAGGCCGTGGGCTATCTCCAGATTGCCGCCAACCGAGAGCGGCTGGACGGCCTGCGTCGCAGAGCCGACTATTGCCGCAAGTACGACGTCCCTACCGAGGAGATCTCGGCCGCAGAGGTCAAGGAGATGTGGCCGCTGTTCAATACCGACGACATCGTTGCCGGCTTCTACACCCCCAATGACGGCCGTGTGAACCCCGTCGACACAACCATGGCCCTCGCGAAAGGGGCTCGGATGCGCGGAGCCCGCATTTTCCAAGACACCAAGGTCACCGGCATCAAGCAAGTAGCGGGACGGGTGACCGGCGTAGTCACGGACCAAGGCGAGATCGAGGCCGACTACGTGGTCAACTGCACCGGTATGTGGGCGCGAGAACTGGGGAAAATGGCCGGTGTCAATGTGCCGCTGCACGCCGCCGAGCACTACTACCTGATCACCGAACCCATCGACGGCCTGGGGCGCGACATGCCCATCGTCGAGGACCCGGACCTGTTTGCCTACTACCGGGACGAAATGGACGGGCTGATGCTCGGCCTGTTCGAGCCGGTTGCCAAACCGTGGGGAATGGACGGCATCCCGGAAACCTTCAGCTTCGGCGAGATCCAGCCCGACTGGGAGCGCATGACCCCCCACCTGGAACGGGCAATCAAGCGCATCCCGATAGTCCAGGGAATCGGAGTCAAGAAGTTCTTCTGCGGCCCGGAGAGCTTCACGCCCGACATGGGGCCTTTGATGGGCGAAGCGCCCGAGTTGAGGAACTTCTACGTGGCTGCCGGGTTCAATTCGCTGGGAATTCTGTTCGGCGGCGGCGCCGGGCAGATCATCGCGCAGTGGATCGTCGACGGCTACCCGTCGGTCGACGTCAGCGGCATCGACATTGCCCGCATGGCGCCCTTCGAGAACAACCCCCGCTACCTGCACGACCGGACGGTGGAACTGCTCGGCTGGCAGTACACAAGCTGGCCCAACTTGCAGCCTGAAACAGCCCGCAACGCTCGCCGCTCCGCCATGCACGACCGCCTGGCTGCGCTGGGGGCCTACTTCGGCTCATCAGTCGGATGGGAGTACCCGGACTGGTTCGCGCCGGAAGGGGTGGAACCGAAGGTCGAGTTCTCGTGGGGACGGCAGAACTGGTTCGAATTCGCCGCAGCCGAGCACAAGGCAGCGCGGGAAGACGTCATCCTGATGGACTTGACCCACATGGGCAAGTACCTGGTACAGGGTCGCGACGCGGAAGAAGTCCTCAACCGCATCTGCGCCGCCAACGTGGCTGTGCCGGTGGGCCGCATCGTCTACACCCAGTGGTTGAACGAGCGCGGCACTATTGAAGCCGACATGACGGTGACTCGCCTGGCGGAGGACTGCTATCTCCTGGTCCTGGTCGACTCTATTCAGACTCACATCGAGAACTGGCTGGCGCGTCATATCCCGAGCGACGCGCACGTCTTCGTCACGGATGTGTCGTCGGGCTACAACATCATCAACATCCACGGTCCAAAATCCCGCCAACTCATGAGCGGGCTCACCAGCGCCGACATGTCCAATCAGGCTTTCCCCTACCTCACCATGCAGGAGATCGACATGGGATACGCTCTGGTCAAAGCGCTGCGCGTCACTTATGTGGGTGAGTTGGGGTGGGAGCTGTACGTGCCCACGGAGTTCACGTTGCATGTCTTCGACATGTTGATGGAGGCGGGCACCGAGGTGGCTTTGAAACCGGCCGGCTTCCAGGTCTTGAACACCCTGCGAATCGAAAAAGCCTACCGAGACTACGGCTATGACGTCGATAACACCGACACGCCCCTGGAGGCCGGCCTGGGCTTTGCGGTGGATTTCGACAAGCCCGGCGGATTCATCGGCAGAGACGCCCTGCTGCGACAAAAAGAAGAGGGCGTTCTCCAGCACCGCTTGGTGCAGTTCCTCCTCGAGGACCCGGATCCGTTGCTGTACGGCAGCGAGCCGATCTACCGAGATGGCGAGTGGGTGGGCGAGCTGCGGTCCGGCGGCTACGGTTACACGCTCGGCGGGGCGGTCGGGTTGGGCATGGTCAGGAACGAAGCGGGGGTCACCGGCGAATACGTCAGAAGCGGGGCGTATGAGATCGAGGTGTCGAGCGTGCGCTACCCGGCTCGGGCGTCGTTGCGACCGATGTACGACCCCAAGGGCGAGCGAGTGCGTTCTTGAGACTCTCGCCAGGAGGCGTCTGTATTCCCGATGCCGAGGCTCTCCGGGGCAGAACCGGAGTTGTCCCAACCTGAAGGTCTGGGTTCGAGCCTCTCTTCATCGCCCTCTCAGATCGGAGAGCACGCGTCTGGCTGCATTGTGCCCGGGCGCACCCGTGATTCCTCCGCCCGGATGGGCACCTGAGCCGCACAGATACAGGTTCTCAATAGGTGTTCGATACTGAGCCGCCCGCGGATGGGGACGGAGGCTGAAGAGCTGATCCAGATCGTGGCGACCGTGGAAGATGTCGTTCTCGGTGAGTCCGTAGACCGTTTCGAGGTCGAGCGGGCTCAACGTCTGGCGCCCGACGATCACGTCGGCGAGGTCCGGCATCACTCGGGTTATGTACGAAACGATCCCGTCGGCAACGTCCTCCTTGATGTCGTCCCAGTGCGAGCCATCGGCCAACTCGTACGGGTAATTCTTGGCAAGGATGATCATCACATGCTGACCTCGAGGCGCCAGGCTGTCGTCGATGACCGAGGGCGTCGTGATCTCGAGACGTGGCTCCTCCGGTATCCGGCCCGCCGCCGCTGCTGCGTAGTTGGCTTCCATGCCTTCGATGTCCGGGAAGATCGCAACGTCCCCCCGACTCCACCGGTTTCCATTGCGCAGCTCAGGGAACCGGATGTCGGGCAGGGCTTTCAGCGCAAGGTTGACCTTCATCGAGCCATGGCCCATACGAAGCTGCTCGATGTCTCGGGCGAACTCCTCGTCCAGGTCACCCCGATCGACCAGCTTCAGGAAGGTGCGCTTGGGATCCGTGTTTGCGAGGACGCAACGGCTGCTCACTACCTCGCCGCTCTCCAACCGGACGCCGACCGCCCGGCCGTTCTCGACGCGGATTCTTTCAACCGGCGCTTCCGTCCGAATCTCGACGCCCACCGATCGAGCAAACGATGCCATGGCCTGGGTGAGACCTCCCATGCCTCCCTTCACCAGACGCCAAGCACCTAACTCTCCGTCCAGTTCCCCGATCGCCGAATGGAAGAACGGGATCGCAGAGCCGGCCTGATCGAGACTTGCGAAGTTCCCAGAGAAACAGGCCGAGGCGTACATGCTCCTCATCATGGCGCTCTCGAACCAACGCTCGATGATGCTGCGGGCGCTGCCGGTCAGCATCTGCGCCAGGCGATGGCGCCGGTCCGGCGAGAGCCTGCGGACATCCAGACCGAGGCGGGCGAGAGCCGTCATGTCACGCACACCGGCGTCGAGTTTGGGGGGATCGTGCAGCATCTGATTCCGCAGGACTGCGCCGACTTCCTGAACCATTGAGTCGAACTGTTTCATGGCGCCGAAATCGGTGTGGGAGAAGCGTTCGACCTCTCTGCGGTCGTGATTGTCGTCGCCGGTCAAGAAGAGGTAGTCATCTCCGCAGACTGCCAGCTCTCCGTCCAAAGGCAACATCTCAAAGCCGTGGCGTTTCAGTTCCAGATCTCGAATGACCTTGGTCTGGAGGAGGCTGACCACGTACGAGACAGTGGAGGCTCGAAAGCCGGGATGGATCTCCTCGGTCACCGCAGCGCCGCCGACGATCGATCGCCGTTCGAGGACCAGGGCCCCGATTCCGGCCTTGCCGAGATAGCCGGCAGCAGTGAGGCCGTTGTGACCTCCACCAACCACAATGGCGTCGTAGGGTTCACTCAATGTGCCGACCTACGCGCTGGACCTGGGGTGCAGAGGTGGGCACCCATCGGGCGTGACTGGGTGGTAGCGAAGACCTCCCAAGACGGCTACCCGGAGCGCCCCGCCGACGACAACGGCGCGACCTCCGGGTTTCGCCGCCGACGCGCCTGAGGCTCAACCCCCGAGGAGGCACCGGCATCATCGCGTTTCTGTCCATAACCGCCTTCAAGCCGCAGGTACCATTTCCTGGACATCAGACTAGGGCACGAGCACCGCGCCTCAGTTGCCCACTCCACCGTCTGGTTTCGCCGTAGTCGGAAGGCCGGGCGAAAGGATCGGTGGAGGGACCCAACCGGTACCTGGATCACCCTGACGGTCAGGAGGCGTGTGCTGCTGCCTACGCCGACAAACTCCTAACCGATCACCTCGGTCTAAGAGGAATCGAGCAGCAAGGGTGCCGGGTTCCTCACTCCCCGGACGGAGTGCGACGCCGAGTACCGGCTGCGCCATGAGGGATCCCGACGACCATCTCATCGAGGGCGTTCGGGTCAAGCTCGGCCGACTTCGGCTCGGATTTTCAGAGTCACCGATATGACCTTATGGTGCTGCGAAGCACCACAGAGAGGGAAGGGTCGACCGAACGGCTCGAAGAGAGAAACGCAGAACACATCCACGTCACCGCCGCCGAGAATCTGGACCCCACGGGAGAGAGATGACACGGCGCCAGACGGAAGTGCTCGATCGGCAGCCGAACACCCGACGGCCAGGCGGCCCGACAGCTGACTGACAGAAATCCCGCGGCTCTTCGGCCCGGCCATCCTCGGCATCCCGTCGCTGCGGCGTTCGCGCCAGAATGGACCAATGTTCGACGTATCCGTGATAGGTGCCGGGCCCAACGGCCTGGCGGCCGCCGTCGTGCTGCAACAAGCGGGGCGGTCGGTGGTTGTGTTTGAGCGGTCGGCCGCGGTCGGTGGGGCAGCCTCGACCAGGCCGCTGACCTTGCCCGGGTTCCGGCACGACGTGGGCGCAGCCGTTCATCCGCTAGGCGCCGCTTCCCCCCTTTTTCAATCGCTGCGTCTTGAACAGCACGGACTGAGATGGCTCAAGCCCGAGATTCCTCTCGCCCATCCACTCGACGGAGGACGGGCAGTATTGCTGCACTCTTCCATCGACTCGACCGCCGAATCACTGGGACAGGACGGCCCTCGGTACCGACAGGTAGTGGGAAAGCTCGCCGGAAGGTGGGAGCTATTGGTTGACGCCGTTCTGGGGCCGATACTTCGCGTTCCTTCGCACCCGATCGCGACGGCCCGCCTGGGACTGCGGGGAATGCTGCCGGCGGCAATAGCATCCCGGTCCCTGGACACCGACCCGGCACGAGCTCTACTGGCCGGGCTGGCAGCCCACGCTCCCATGCCCCTCACGCAAACCGGCAACACCGCCGTGGCCCTGGTGCTCGCCGCCCTGGCACACGTGAATGGTTGGCCAATCGCCGCCGGTGGGTCCCAAGCGATAGCCGACGCGCTGGCATCGGTACTTCGTGAAGCCGGGGGTGTGATCGAAACTGATCGCGAGGTGAAGAGACTCGCCGACCTCCCGGCCACCAGGCAGGTGCTGTTTGATACCGGACCGCGGGCAATGGCAGTGATCGCCGCCGACCGCATGCCCCACCGGATCCGGAAGATCTACCGGAACTACCGCCACGGTCCTGGTTCCTTCAAGGTGGACTTCGCGCTGGCCGGACCAGTCCCCTGGGAATCTGCGGAATGCCGGAAAGCCGGAACCTTGCACATCGGTGGTACTGCGGAAGAGATAGCCGCGGCTGAGCGGGCAGCTTGGACGGGGCGGGCGACCCGGACCCCTTTCGTGATCGCTTCCCAGCCGACGGTCGTCGATCCGAGCCGGGCTCCAACCGGCCGGCATGTTCTGTGGGCGTACTGCCATGTCCCGGCAAATTTCAGCGTCGACATGACCGATGCGATTGAACGCCAGATTGAACGGTTCGCCCCCGGTTTCGGAGATCTCATTCTCGGCCGGCAGGCGATGGGCCCGGCCGCCCTGGAGGAATGGAATCCAAATCTGGTGGGCGGCGACATAGCCGGAGGACGCACGGACGGGCTTCGCATGCTGCTGCGCCCGGCGCTCAAGGTCGACCCATATTCGGCCGGGCAGGGGCTCTTCCTGTGTTCTTCGGCTACTCCGCCGGGGCCGGGCGTTCATGGCATGTCCGGCTATCACGCCGCCCACGCTGCTCTCCGGGCCGATCGGTGAACGGACGACCTTCGGTCATTTCGTAGCCCTCGCGGCCGGAACGTTCATCCCAAACGCGCAACTGAAAGGCGACCGTCGCTAAATGGCCGGCGGCGATAACGTTTCGATCATGAACCGAACATTCCAAACCATTGACCGCCGGTTGACCCGTTGGTTTGCCGAGCACGGGCTTTTTCTGTTGCGAATCAGCATCGGGTTGCTCTTCGTCTGGTTTGGTGTTCTCAAGTTCTGGCCCGGGTTGAGCCCTGCCGACCAACTGGCGACCCAGACAATCGACAAGCTTTCCTTTGGCCTGATCGCAGGAGACGTGGCACGGGTCTTGCTGGCAATCCTCGAAACCATGATCGGCGTCGGACTCCTCATCGGTCGGTTCATGCGACTGACCTTATTGCTGCTGGTCGGTCAGATGCTCGGAACCGTCACACCGCTATTCCTGTTCCCCGAGTTGACTTGGTCGGACCCGTTTGTGCCCACTCTCGAAGGCCAATACATACTCAAGAACATGGTGCTGGTCTCGGCTGCCTTCACCATCGGGGCAACGGTTCGGGGCGGAGGCCTCACCGACGATCCCGAGATCCTCAACTCGACAACCGACCGAACGGCGCAACCCGGTCTTCGCCATTGACCGCGGGCCGGGACCAGGTCCACCACGCCGACAGACACCAAAGGAACGAGAGTCTCCATCCCAACGGATGGGGCCGAAGGGTTACCGGCTGATTCGTTCGCGGCTGGTACCGAACGCATCGATGATCCTCGACTCGAGGATCTCGAAGCGCCGCCGAAAGGTCCCCTCGTCCCGTAAGTCCATCACGTGAATGAAGAGTCGGGAATCCTGGACCTCGAGGGCCACGGTGCCGGGCGTGAAGGTGATGACATTCATCAAGAAAGCCAGTTCGGTACGGGACCTGATCCGGAGCGGAACCCCGACAACCGCCGGCCGTACGGGCCGCCGTTGCAGAACGGCCGCCGCTACCTCGAAGTTGGCCTGCACCGTGGCCCATACGAACGTCCCGACGAAGCGCACCGCGGGGACGGGCTTGAAGATGCCCTCCGGCCAGCGCGGGCGATAGTCGGGAAGCGCCAGCGCCACCAGCACGGCCACACCCACCGCGCCGATCAGCACAGCCGGAGATCCGGAAGCCGAAAGCCCGATCCAGACGACAACCAACCAGCCGATCAACAACCCCGCCGCCCCGGGCCGGTCTCCCAGAGAGCTGGATTCCTGGCGCCCTGTCAATCCGGCGAGGTCATTCCGTCCGGGCAGCAAACGGGGCGTCTCCGGATCGTGGTAAGCAGCCCTGGCGAGCAGGCTGGCCCCCAATGGAGCCGACAGGAAAAGGAACGCGGAAACCAGCACCAGGAGCGTTACCGCGCCAAATGTGTCTGCCTCGAGAGCGGCACCCAAAGTGGTGAGAATCACCCCGAGCGAGGCCGATTTGGTGGCGGCATGCATACGGGTGAACACGTCGGGGAACCGCACCAACCCCACTGCGCCGAGCAGCGCCAGGGAAGCCCCCAGGAGTGCGGCGGCGGCGGCGATGACATCGATCATGAGACGTCGTTCTCGATCGTGCGAGCGACCACCAGGGTGCCCACAAACGCCACGATGGCGATGACCACGATCACCGGCACGAAGGCGGTCTCCCCGGTGCGTACCACGTAGGTACCGAGAGCTCCGGCACCGATGAACAGCAGCGTGTCGAGGGCCACCATCCGATCGGCCAGGCTCGGTCCCCGCCACAGGCGAACAACCGTGATCGCTCCGGCGAGGGCGAAGAGCACCAAGGCACCGTTGGTGGCGGCGATCATGCCGAACCGCCTGACGCCGTGGCCGAGTCACTCAGAAGGTCGGAAGCCGCCCGGGTGGCGATCTCAATCAAAGGCTGACCGGCTAGGCCGATCAGCAGGCTCAGGCCGACCAGTCCGGCAGTGGCGGCCACCATGACCGAACTGGGACGGCGCCGGAGGTTGGGAGTTGGAGCACCCCAGAAGGCCGCCGACCAGATCTTGGTCATCGAGAACAGCGTGAGGAGACTTGCCAGCAGTGATACGCCAACGACCATCCAGCGTCCGGCGTCGAAGCCCGCCTGAATGAGGGCCAGTTTCCCCACGAACCCCGAGAACGGGGGAAGACCGGCCAGGCTGAGGGCGGCCGGCAGGAACAAGAGGGCGATCACCGGGAACCGGTGGAGCACACCAGTGACCTCTTTGAGGCGGCCGGTACCGGAGGCCGATTCGACCAGTCCGCCCACGAGAAACATCACCGTCTTGACGATCACCTGATGGACGATGAACACGATTGCCGCGGCGATCCCGGCCACGGTGAAGAAACCCAGGCCCATGATCATGTAGCCGATCTGGCTGACGATGTGGAATGACAGGATGCGCTTGATGTCCCCCTGGGAGATGGCGCCGAGCACCCCGACAACCATCGTCAGGCCGGCGATCAGCAGGATGGGAGTCGAAGGAGCCTCCAGTGGGAACAGGAGGGTCTGCGTGCGCACGATCGCATAGACGCCCACCTTGGTGAGCAGTCCGGCGAAGATGGCGGTGACCGGAGTTACCGCCGTGGGATACGAGTCCGGAAGCCAGAAGAACAGGGGGAAGATGGCCGCCTTGATCCCGAACACCATGAAGAACAGCCACCCGAGGGCGGTGCGGACAGCCGGATCGATGTCTCCCATCCGCGCCGACAACTCGGCGAGGTTTACCGTTCCGGTGGCCGCATATACAAAACCGATTCCCAGCAGGAACAGCCCCGAGGCCACCAGTCCCACCACGACGTAGGTCATGGTCGCCCGGACCTGCTCGGCGCCGGCCCGGTGGGTGATGAGGACGTAGCTGGCGGTGAGCATGATCTCGAACGCCACAAAAAGTGTGAACAGATCACCGGTCAAGAACGCCAGCGCCACGCCGGCGGCCAGAGCTTGGTAGACCGCGTGGAAGGCCGGGAATCCTTCGTCGGTATCCCGCTGTCCAACGGCGAATGCCAGCACGCCGAAAAGGGCGGCTGCCGACACGCTCAGCATGAGCGCCGAGAACCGGTCTGCTACCAGGGTGATTCCCAGCGGAGCCTCCCATCCTCCGACGGCTACGGTGACCGAGCCGCCGGCATCGACGGTGAAGAGAACGATGAGTGCAATCACGAACGACGTTGCTGAGGAAAGCAAAGAGATGAGGCGCCGCACCCACAATCGGCGCCACAGCAGCGTCAGGGCCACGGCTGCCAGCGGGACGACCACCAGAAGCGAGACTACGGTGGTCATGCTGCTTCCTTCCGGGAGAGTTCGGCAATACGGCGATCCTCGAGGTCGTCTTCGACTGCGTCCGAGTCGGTCAGCACATAGCTGCGATAGGCCAGAGCCAGCAGGAAGGCGGTGACCCCGAACGTGATCACGATGGCGGTGAGCACCAGCGCCTGGGGAAGCGGGTCGGAGATGACACCGGTCGATCCACCGACGATTGGGGCGGCCCCGGGTTCTCCCCCGGAGCCGAGCAAAGCCAGGTTGGCTCCGTGGGCAATCAGCCCTAGGCCGACCACAATCCGGGTGAGCAGTCGCTGCATGATCAGATAGGTGCCGGCCGCGAAGAGGGCTCCGGCCGCCACCGCCATTGCCGTGCTCATCGGCGCGCTCCTTCCGTATCTCCCAAACGCAGCAGAACAGTCGCCACCAATCCGGTGACCACGAGGTAGACGCCAGAATCGAAGATCAGTGCCGAGCCCACCTCGAGTTTGCCGACCCATCCCAGGTCGATATCCAGCTTTCCGGAGCTGAGCAGGGATCCGCCGAACGCCAATCCGCCCAGGGCGGTAGTCATCGCCAAGGCAATGCCCGACCCGATGAGAGTGGCGGGACGCACGGGCAGCAAATCTTCCACGGCTCGTCCGCCCCCGGTCAGGAAAACGACCAGGAGGCCGGAGCCCGCCAGCAAACCGCCGACGAACCCGCCTCCGGGGGCGTTGTGGCCGACCACGAGTAGGAACACCGATACAACCAGAAGGGTTGGAACGATCGTCCGCGAGCCGGTCTCTAGGAAATGGGAGGACCGGATCTTCATGTTCTGCCGCCCGTCGGTGAGCGCAGCCCGGCCACCAGCGCCGCCACTCCCAGGGCGGCGATCCCGACCACTGTGATTTCTCCCAGCGTGTCGAGAGCCCGGAAGTCGGTCAAGATGACGTTCACGACGTTGGTTCCGCCGGCCCCGGGAGCCAGATCGGCGTACTGCTCCGAAACCGGTCGAGCCGTCCTCTGGGCCGCCGCGATGAGAGTTCCGGCCGCCACGAAGACACCTACCCCCAGCGCCACCGTTCCTCGTACCCACCCCCGGATTCGCCACTTCCGAACCTCGAACCGGCGGGGAAGTCTCATGAGAACGAAGGCGAAGATGGCGACCGTGATGGTTTCCACCAGGAGTAGTGTCAATGCCAGATCGGGAGCGCCGTAGACCACGAACAGGCCCGCTACTGCGTATCCGACCGCACCGAGCAGCAGCACAGCCGCCAAGCGGCTCTGAGACCGGGTGACGGCTATCGCAGCGACCGCTACGAAAACCGCCAGGACGGCCTCGGCCGCGGAGAATGCCCACGGCGATCCCTGCCATCCGCCCCCGGAGATCGCCCAGGCACCCGCTGGAACTCCGACCGTGACGCTCAAGATGATGGCCAGATAGATGGGCAACGAGCCGTTCTGGACGATTCCCGTCACCCGATCGGCAAAGCGGTTCAGACCAGACACGGCGCTCTCGTAGCCGCGCTCCGTGGACGGCATACCCACCCGCTCGTGGGCCCATCGGGCCGCCGACCGCTGGAATCGGCTCACGAATTCCCGCTGCACGTGAACTAGCAGTCCGGCAGCCAGGACCAAACCGGACAAGGCCAGGGCCAGATTCCATCCCGGCCACAAGACCAACTTCCCGCCCGGCGCGGCGGCGGACACCAACCGATCCACGCCGCCGGGGGCCGCACCGAACACCAACCCAATTGCAGCCAGAACCAGGGGAGGTATCACCAGGCCGGCAGTCGGCCGGGTCGATCCCTCTTCGCCCGATGTCGATTCGAGTACCAGCGGCTTGGCTCCGAAAGCACCCCACCAGAACCGGAGTGCATATCCGACGGTGGCAATCGATGCAACGGCAATGACGCCCATTGCAGTCCACCGGTCGTCTTCGATGAGAGCGGCGAACGCCGCCTCTTTGGCGACGAACCCGAACAGGGGAGCAATACCCGCCATCGAGGCGGCGGCCAAGCCTCCGGCGATCGCCGCCACCGGAAGACGCCGGCCCAACCCGGAGAGCAGGCGAAGATCCCGGGTTCCCGCCGCGGAGTCGACGGTGCCCATCGTGAGGAAGAGTGCCGACTTGAAAAGAGCATGGGCAACCACCATCGCTACCGCGGCGTGGAGAACCGCAGGGGAGCCGATACCGGCCAGGGCGGTCATCAGGCCGAGCTGGCTAACCGTCCCATGGGCCAGGAGCAGCTTGAGGTCGGTCTGGCGAAGGGCACGCCATGCTCCAATGACCATCGTCACCAGGCCGACGCTCACTACGAGCGGGACCCAGATGGGGTCACCGGCGAATCCGGGCGCTAGGCGAATCAGAAGGAAGATGCCGGCCTTGACCATGGTGGCCGAGTGCAGGTAGGCACTGACGGGGGTGGGAGCGGCCATCGCGCCGGGAAGCCAGAAGTGGAACGGAAACTGGGCGGATTTGGTGAACACTCCGACCAATACCAATCCCAGCGCCGCAGTGACGACTCCTCCGGTCGGAGATGCGGCGATGATGCCGGCTACCGACGTGGTCCCGGCCGCGTGGGAAAGCAGGACCAGGCCGGCCAGGAGGGCGAGACCGCCCAACCCGGTGGTCAACATAGCCTGAAAAGCGGCGGCCCGGGCACTGCCCTTACGGTCGTCGTAGCCGATCAACAGGAAGGAAGTGACCGTCGTCAGTTCCCAGAACACGAACAGCCCGAACACATTGTCGACTGCTACCAGGCCGCTCATGGCCGCGGCAAACAAGAGGAGCAGCGCGAGGAAACGTCCGGGGGGATCGGCTTTCTTCATGTAGCCCCCCGAGAAAGCAACGATCGCCAGACCCACTCCGGCAATGAGGCTCAGGAAGATGAGCGACAGCGCATCTATCCGCAGCGACAGCGACACCCCGAGCGCCGGAAGCCACTCGAGATAGGCAACCAGCGCTCCACCATCGAGCACATTCCCCGTGACCGTCGCTGTGATCGCCCACAGGAACATTGCTCCCAAGGGGGCAGCCGCCAGCAGCACGGCTACGCGGCGCTTGAGCCCCATCAGGGCCAGGGCGATTGCCACGAGACCGTGCCCCACGATGATGAACACGAACCAGGATGTCACCGGTATCCACTCACCTCAGAAATACGATCATCTATTTACGAATTCAGATACGTATGAGACGCATGTAGTACGAATCTGATGCGTGATTCAGATTTCGTTTGTTTGAGATATCCGAGGAGCGGAATCCATGCAGCGTTTCAAGAATGTCCTGGTGATGGCCTCCCCCGGGGTGAACCTCACCCAACTCATGCGTAGCGCCGAACAGCTGGCAGCCACCAATCAAGCCCGGCTGACCGTCTTCGACGTCGTACCACGGCTACGGCCGCGGAGAACCGGCATTGTTGCGGGTTACCGCCCCGAAGATCTTCAGCAACTCGTCGAGAGAGATCGACGTTCCGAGCTGGAGAAGATTGCCCGCCTCGCATCAACTATCCAGGTCGAGGTGGAGGTGGCCGCCGGGACACCCTTCATCGAGGTGATCCGCCGGGTGGCGTCACACGGCCACGATCTGGTGATCATCGCCCCCGACCAGCCCGGCGGCCTGGCCGGCCTGGCTCGGGCGTCGACCACCATGCACTTGCTCCGCAAGTCGCCGGTGCCGGTGTGGGTTTTCCGACCCGAAGTCCCGGCTGATGGTGACGTCCTCACCGCCGTGGGACCGTTCGAGGAGGGAAGTCCGTCATCCCTCGATATCAAACTCACACAATTCGGTTGGTCGCTCGCCGGGCGGCGAGGAAGCCGCTTCCATCTCGTGCACGGATGGAGACTCGACGGGGAGAGCCTGCTCCGCAACGGCCGTGTCCGGATGCCGGCGGCCGAAGTGGATGAACTCGTGCACTGGGAGGAGGTTCAGGCTCGCGATGCCGTAGCCGAACTCCTGGCCGGCGCCGGCATTCCCGAGCATGGAGTCCACCTTCATCTGCGAAAGGCCAAGCCGATAGCGGCCATCACCGATGTCGCGGCCACCGTCGACCCGGGTGTCGTCGTCATGGGCACCCTGGCCCGGAGCGGCGTAGCCGGATTACTGATGGGGAACACCGCCGAAACCACCCTGGGCATGCTGCGGTCGAGCATCATCGCCGTGAAGCCGGAAGGCTTCGTTTCGCCGATCACATTGGATACCGACCTTGACCGATTGGTCCGGGCCGGCTGATAGACACATCCCGATAGGTGCCGAGGAAAGCGCAAAGATGCTCAACGTGGAATCTCCCGGGTGGACCTTCCTGACGAATCACAGTCATGTCCTGCTCTGTATCGCCCAAAACCCCAGGATCCGCCTCCGGGAAGTTGCAGAGAAAGTGGGAATCACGGAGCGGGCTGTGCAGAGAATCGTCGCCGAACTCGAGGCCGGCGGCTACCTCGACCACGAGCGGGTGGGCCGTCGTAATCACTACCGGGTCCACGCCGATCTGCGACTGCGACACCCGCTGGAGAACCACCTCGAAGTCGATGCAATCCTCAGCGTCCTGACCGGCCACCCGACCCACGAGTAGATCGCCAAACCGTTCAGACTGGTGCACTCCTCCGGCCCAGGGCTGATTGGCTCCAACAAGTGTTGACCGGCGTGGCCGACATCTGCGCCCCGCGGCACTCGGGCTCTGATCGCCGAACACCGGTTGCAGATCGAAGGATGCCGGGAGATAACCTCCCGGCATCCGTTGCTATCGACTCAGCTCACTTCAGATCGAAGCGATCGTTGCTCATTACCTTGTCCCACGCAACGATGAAGTCCTGGATCAACTTCTCCTCACCGTCGGAGCTCCCGTAGACCTCGGCCAGGGCCCGCAGCTCGGAGTTCGATCCGAAGACGAGGTCGACACGGGTGCCGGTCCATCGGACTTCGCCGGTTTCGCGGTCGCAGCCCTCAAACACGTCCTCGGCCTCCGAAACCGGCGTCCACTCCGTGCCGATGTCGAGCAGGTTGACGAAATAGTCGTTGGTCAGCGTCTCCGGTTGGTCGGTCAACACCCCGTGCTGGGGGCCTCCGACGTTGGCGTTCAGAACGCGCATGCCACCCAGGAGTGCCGTCAATTCGGGAGCGGACAGATTCAGCATGAACGCCTTGTCTACCAGCATGTGCTCTGCCGCCAGAGGAGCGCCCTTCTGGAGGTAGTTCCTGAATCCGTCGGCTACCGGCTCGAGCACGGCGAACGACTCGACGTCGGTCTGCTCCTGCGCGGCGTCTGCTCGTCCCGGAGCGAAGGGAACCTGCACGTCGTATCCGGCCCGTTTAGCCGCCGACTCGACCCCCGCGCAGCCGCCCAGCACGATGAGATCGGCCAAAGAGACCAGCTTCGGACCGGCCTGCGAGTCGTTGAACCGCTGCTGGATCGCCTCGAGCTTGCCGACCACTGCCGACACGCCCGATGTCAGGTTGACGTCCCACTCTGCCTGGGGCGAGAGGCGGATACGCGCTCCGTTGGCACCTCCCCGCTTGTCGGTATCCCGGTAGGTCGAGGCCGACGCCCAGGCGGTGGAGACCAGCTGGGTGATCGAAAGCCCCGAGTCGAGGATCTCGGCCTTGAGCGCCGCAATGTCGGCGTCGTCGATCAGCTCGTGATCGACGGCGGGGACGGGGTCCTGCCAGATCAGCTCCTCGTCGGGAACCCACGGACCGAGATACCGGGTGACCGGACCCATGTCGCGGTGCAGAAGCTTGAACCAGGCGCGGGCGAACGCATCGGCGAACTCATCCGGGTTCTCGTAGAACCGTCGCGAGATCTCCTCGTAGACGGGGTCGAACTTCAGCGAGAGATCCGTCGTGGCCATCATCGGGAGCACCCGCTTGGACGCGTCATGGGCGGCCGGCGGCATGTCCTCTTCGGCGATGTCCTTGGGATGCCACTGGTAGGCCCCCGCCGGGCTCTTGGTCAGCTCCCAGTCGTACTTGAAGAGCAACTCGAAATAGCCGTTGTCCCACTGGATCGGATCGGTGGTCCAGGCACCTTCGAGCCCGCTGCTGATGGTGTCGTCACCCTTGCCGCTCCCGAAGCTGCTCGTCCAGCCGAGGCCCTGCTCGGCGAGGTCGTTGCCTTCGGGCTCGGGACCGACGTACTCGTCGGGGTCGGCCGCACCGTGGGTCTTGCCGAAGGTGTGGCCGCCGGCGATGAGCGCCACCGTCTCCTCGTCGTTCATCGCCA
>DHIO01000035.1:0-186 GCA_002403855.1 Acidimicrobiia bacterium UBA4744 | reverse complement strand
TTCTGCTTGATCGGCCACAGCAACCGGCGCGCCTTGTCGAGGTTGACGTTGTCCGGCCAGCTATTCAGTGGGGCGAAGCGCTGGGCACCGCTGCCGCCCCCGCCCCGGCCGTCGAAGGTCCGGTAGGTGCCGGCGGCGTGCCAGGTCATGCGGATGAAGAAGGGCCCGTAGTGACCGTAGTCGGCC
>DHIO01000052.1:105835-121748 GCA_002403855.1 Acidimicrobiia bacterium UBA4744 | reverse complement strand
GGCTCCGGTTCCGGGGCGGGCGCCGTTGCAGCGACGGCGGCCGGTGTCGGCGCCGGCGCCGGAGCGACCGTGACCACAGCTTGGACGGGTTCGGGTTCGAGGTCCGGTTCGGGAGCCGGTGGTGGGGCAGGCTTCGCATCCGCCGATTTCATGAAGATGGCGGTGACGAACAAATAGCCTTTGTCGCTGTGGGTCACCCCCACACCCACCGAGTCCCAGTCGCCCAGGATGTTGTTCCGGTGGCCTGCCGAGTTCATGAACGCGGTGTGGAGTACGTTCACCGTCGGGCCGACTCCGACGTTCTCGCCGAGCGCCGCCCAACCCGTCGTCGCTGCGGCCAGGTTCGACGAATGGAAGATTTCGTCGGCGTCGCTCATCACCTTGGCGTGTATCCGGGCGTCGTCGACCAGATCCCAATAGACGTCGAGCGTGTTCAGGCCGCGAGCGGCACGCTCCTGGTTGATCAGGTTGACGAAGCCGGCTTCATCCCCTGGGGAGGCGAGAACAGGGGTAGAGAGCGTCGCCATCGCCACGAGCATCGTGGTGACCAGCGCTACGGTCCTGCGGATCATCCTTCCCTACCTCACTCGAAGTGGCGAATTCCGTCACTCTGAGTATCGGCAAGGAGGTGAGGGTTCCTTGAGGTCGACTTCTAGAGATCGAGCCCAAACATGATCTCGCGTAGATCGGCGGCAGTGGTTGCGAAGGTCTCGAGGTCGATCTTGAGCGAACCGAGCCTCAAACCGTTCATGCCTTCGCCGACATTGGTGAGGACTCGCAGCGCGTCGTCCTCATGTTTGAGCACCCCGAGCCCGAGACAGCGTCCCGTACCATCGTGCACGCCAACCAGCATGTCGTCGAGTCGGGAGAGATCGAGACCGGTCGGCAACGCCGGCGCAAAAACGGTGGGCTTGACTCTCCAGCGGTTGAGCGGCGGCGCGAGCGCTTCGGCGAACCGCTTGGTACGGTGTGATCGCCGCTCCTCCGGAGACACCGGTATCACCTCGGGGTGCACGCTGGTGAGCTCGACCTCGGCCGAGAAGAACCGGCGGAGCAAACCTACCATCGGCTCCATCTCGCTGCCCCGCTGCAGAGCCACCACGACGTCGGGTCGGCACAATTCCATCTTGTGGTACTTGAGGGTCTGCCCGGTGACGCCCGACACGGCGCCGGTGGTATCCATGATGATCAGGTCGGCCTTCTCTCGGGCGACCTCGACCAGAGTGGCGGTGGCCAGCACCTCCTGCAATACCAGCCGTTCCGGCGAGATTGATCCGACGAACCGGAGATCGTCTGCCTGGCTGAAATCCTCCATGTCTTCCCGTGAACCGACCCACTTCAAGCCGACGCAGGCGGGCGGCCCGACCATCGTCTGACCCACGTCGGCATCGATGTAGGCCGACGCCCGTTCGGCCGCGACACCGGCCGCCAAGAGCTGGCGGGCGAGGGTGGTCTTTCCGGTATCGGGTGCCCCGATGAGCATGATGACGCCGCCTTGCCGGACGAGACGCTCCACGATCTGATCGTGTGGGTTGTCGTTCACGGCCGGAATGGTACCGAGAACCGTGGTGCTATCTGATCACCCGCTCACGATGCCGGGTCCCTTCCGGCTTGCATGGTACCGGTGGCTCATTACCGTTGGGGTTATGACCAAGACGTTTCAGGTGACGTTCGATGCAGCCGATCCTGCCGCCCTCGCAGCCTTCTGGGCGCGGGCCCTCGGTTACGTCGTGCAACCGCCGCCGAAGGGGTTCTCCAGCTGGGAGGATTACGCCGACGAGCAGGGGATTCCGCCCGACCATCGCAACGACCTGGTTGCGGTGATTGATCCTCTCGGCGGCGGCCCTCGACTGCTGTTCCAGCGGGTGCCGGAAGGCAAGACGGCCAAGAATCGCGTGCACCTCGACATCAACGTCGGCGGGGCTTCCAGCAGCGAACCCCACGAGCGGCGGCGGAGGGTGGAAGAGCACGTCGCCGAACTGCTCGAAGCCGGGGCCACCAAGCTGGAGACCTTCGATCGTCGCAACGAGTTCTGGATCGTGATGCGCGACCCGGAAGGCAACGAATTCTGCGTTCAATGAGCCTTCCGATTTCCTTTCTGTCCGACTTCGGCTACCAGGACGAATTCGTCGGGGTAGTCCACGGAGTCCTGGCTCGTATCGCTCCGGACAGCCGGATCGTCGATATCACTCACGGGATCGCGCCGGGTGATGTGAGAGCCGGGGCTCTCACCCTCATGCGGGCGATCCAGTACCTGCCCCAGGGGGTTGCTCTGGCGGTGGTTGATCCCGGTGTAGGGACCTCCCGAACTCCGATTGCCGCTGAGACCTCCTGGGGATTCTTCGTCGGTCCCGACAACGGTTTGCTGTCTCCGGCGGTAGCCATGGTCGGCGGCGCCACCCGGATCGTTGCGATTGAGAACCCGGAGCTGGTCATCCCCAGCGAGGGGGCCACCTTCGATGGTCGGGATCGCTTCGGTCCGGCGGCTGCGGTGCTGGCCGGCGGAGAAGCGCGGTTGTCGGACCTGGGCGGTGAGATCGATCCGGCCGGTGTGATGCCCCTGATGCTCCCGCTCTCCGATGTGGATGGAGAGGTCCTCTCCGGGCAAGCATGGTGGATCGACCGCTTCGGCAATGCTCAGACCAATGTCAGTCCGGAGGAATTGTCGGTTCTCGGGGTTCGGCCCGGATCCGATATCACCGTCAGGGTCGGGAACCGTGATCACACCGTGCCCTGGGTCGTAGCCTACGGCGCGGTCGAACCGGGGACGCCTCTCGTGCATGTGGATTCCTACGGTCTGATTGCCCTTGCCGTCCGGGAAGGCCGAGCCGACGAGTGGTTCGGGCTTTCCGAAGGAACCAGGGTTTCGTTCAGCCGACCGGCCTGAACGGTCAGGTCGTGGACAACAGTTGCACCACGAAGACGATCCCGGCGGCGGCGATCAGGATCAGAAGGACGAGGATGACGATGGTGGTAGCTGGCCGCAACGTTGCTTCCGGTTGGGAGCACCGAGGATACCGTGCGTGAGGCCCCCTGAACGGGGGCCTCACTTCAAAGGTGGGGGGACCGTCGGTCCTCGTCGCTGGGGCGGGCTGGGAGGCTTACCTTAAAACCTTAGGTCATTGAACGTGCCTAAGGTCATGTACGACGAATGACCAACCGGGCCCCCCGCGTTTGCGGAAGGGTCGATGCCCTTCGGCCGGACGTTTTTGCGTCCATCGTTGATATCGGAGGCACAGGAACGACCTTGAGGGGTTTTTTCCGTCACATCGGGATGTCACCTGCGCGACGCCGCAGCCCCCGAGAACGATCGGATGGCAGAAAGGCCGTCGGGACCGGAACGCCGGGGTCCGTCAGCGCCGGCGGGCGGTCATCCAGGCCGTAGCGAAGTCGACCAGGTCGCGCATGCCCATGTGAAGTGCTTGGCCGCTCCCGACCCGCCCCCGCCGTTGGGCGCCGGAGGCTGCAAATGCCGTCCCGATCTCGGCGAAGTCGGCGTCATCGCCTTCGAGATCTTCGAACGTTACCCAGCGCCGCTCACCATCCACGATTACCGGTGCACCCTGCTCGCTCCACTCCTTGCCTGGGTATTCGGCTCGGTACTCGGCGAGGTGGAGGGAGGTGTTGCTGGTGTGGTTTGCACCCAGCAGCAGGATCCGACCGTCGGCATCGTAGAGGCGGGCCAGCGGTGAACCCTCGCCCAGGGGGTGCTCCAGGGAATGGTTGGCCGTGATCTTCCCGGCGTTCGGGCCCAGCGCGGCGAACGACAATTGGGGGTGGTTGCTCCGTTGCACTGCCGGATAGTGACGGAAGCATTCAACGACGGCCCCCATGTGGCGGGTGGGCGTCAGCCGGGGATCGTAAGCGGGCATCTCCTCCCGGATCGTCTGCCACCAAACCTCCGGCACCGGGGGATTCCGCCACAGCGCGGGTTCGGACAGGTCCCCCGAATGGGTTGGCATCACCAGGGTGCCGGCCGCGCCCAGGGCGTCGAGGAGCCCGTCCACAACCGCTCGAGGTCCGCCGGCGACCCATCCGAGGCGGGACATGGACGAATGGACGATCATGGTCATTCCGTCCCTGACCCCGAGGGCACGGAGATCTTCCGTCAGGCTGCGAGCGGTTGCCGGCCGGTCGGAGGCGCTGATGGCGGCGGCTTCTCCGGTCATGGCGGGGAGGATAGGTAGATTCAACGGATCCCCGACGTCCGTAGGCCGCTAACCCGCAGCTTCGGTGCCTGCCGTGTCTGCCTCGTTGGTCCCGTTCTCCTCGGTGGGAGTGTCTTCGGTGGGTTGGTCGGGTATCACCAGACCGCAGTCGACGAGAGTCTCGTCGAGGTCGGCACCTCCGAACCTCACCCGCTCGAACAACACGACCGATCGAAGGTCTTCGTCGGTGAGGGAATCGAAATTGGGCATGCCTCCCTGGGATAGCGTTCCCTGGGCCCCATACTCGGGGCCGATCTGAGCTTGCCATCCGGCCGAGCCCAGCTGCACCCACAGGTTGTGGTCGGCGCAGGTGGGGAAGGTAGCCAGGATGGCTCCCCCGGAGAAGGCCGGTCCGACACCGCCTTCCCCGTTGTTGCCGTGACAGCCGTTGCACGCCACCTGGGCATCGGCGTAGAGGGCTTGCCCCCGGGCCAGGAAGTCGGCCGATCCGCCGGCCGGCCCCCCTCTTCCTTCAAAGGGCGATCCGTCACAATTCACAACCTCGCCCGTTGCTCGATCGACGGCCAGCAGGCCGCTGGTTCCGCACTCGGGCCCGTTCGAGAATTGCAGGAGATAGAGCAGTCCTACCAAGGGGAGGATCACGAAGGCAGCCGTGAGCCAGGAGGGTGCTCGCGTCCCGGTCCGTTCCTTCAACCCGGCGGTGGGAACGGTGACAACCGACTTCCATTCGCCCGCACCATCAAGGGTGACGGTGTCGGGAACCGGACGGGTGGGGATCGCCTCGGGCTCCGGGCCGTCAGGAGCTGCTCCGGCCGGGACCGGTACGGGTTCGGGTGCCGCGGCGGCGGGAATCGGCTCCGGCACTACTGCCTCCGGCACCTCCGTAGAATCCTCCCCGGTCTGGACTTCGATTGCTGGTGCGGTGGCAGGAGCAGCAGCAACCGCGCCACCGCCCGCCCAGACCTTCAGGACGTCTTCGACGGAAATTCCATCGGCCTGGGCGCGTGCCTCCGCGGATCGTTGCACCATTGCTTCGGGGACGCCCATGGCGTCGGCGGCGGCCGCGAGGTATTCACTCATTTGGACTCCAAGAGGTACTGGGCCAGTGCGGCCACATCGGCCTCCGCAAGGTGACTGTAGGCCGGCTGCAGGCTGTCTTCCCTGACCGACCGGGGATCTGTCAGAAAGTTGGTGAGCCAGGCGGCATCGTCGGTCGGTTCCCGGCTACCGGAACGAGCAAGATCCGGTCCGATCCTTTGGAGGCCGAGAGTGTCGGGAGCGATCGATGCGAGTTGGTCGGGCTGAGTGACGGATCCCAGCTTGGCGTCCGTGACGATCGGACGCACTTGCTGGGTGTGGCAATACCAGCAGCCCTCGGCAATGTAGATTTCTCTTCCCTCCAACCCCAGCTCGCTCAAACCGCTCGGAGGCGGTGAGGCGGGAGTGACGTCCAGAGCGGGAAGTACGAATGAGAAGAACACGGCCACGAGGAACAGGCCGAACGCGCCGACGAGCAGCGCCACACCGCTTTCCCGGCGCCCTTCGAGCACCGGGGAGCCTTCCGGAGCCGTGAGGACGGCTACCGCGGTCGGCTCCCTCACCGGGGCGGCCGGTTCCGGAGAGGGGGCCGGTTCGGGAGTGGGAGTCGGCGCCGGGGTCTCATCCTGTGTTTCCGGTGCGACGGGTTGAGGGGCCGGTTCCGGGACCGCCGCAGACGGGGCCGATGGGGTGACGGCCCCGTTCCCGCTCCAGGCGGCCAGAACCTCTTCGGGAGACACGCCGTCGGCGGCGGCGCGGGCTTGAGCGGACCGTTCGACCATGGCTTCCGGGACCCCCGTCGCCTCGGACACGGCAGCCAGCAACTCGCTACTCATCGACTACCTCGGCGGGGTTGGTCGAAACGAGCGTTTCGTGCGCGGTGGGAGTTCCCGATGTGAACGTCCGGTAGGCGTTGTAGGCGAACGCGAGCTGTCCGGCGAACAGCACGAGGGCCGCTAGGGCGGACAAGCCGTAGGTGATCCGGACCTGATCGAGCGTGTTGGCGAATCCGTCCCCGGCCGGAACATACGTGCCGGTCAAGGCCCCGGCCGCCCACGAGTATCCGGAGATGAGCCCGGCCATCCACAACAGGGCGGCCAGCAGACCGGCACCGACCAGCGTTGCCTGCAAATGCACGGCGGCCAGCCGCAACGAGTAGACCTCGCGTCCAATCAGGCGAGGGAGAGAGTGATAGGCAAACGCCGACGCCCACAGGCCGGCCAGCCCGAACAGGGTCAGCATCAGCGTTCCATCATCGAAACTGGTCAGACCGATGATTGCGGCGACGGAGCGGAACCCCTGCAGAGCACGCAGGACGGCCACGACCAGGTATGCGGCGGCGCCGACCATTGTGAACCGGAGCGCCGCCGAGTCCCGCATCATCGACCATTTGCCCCGAATGGTCCCGATGAGGTTGGTGACCACGGCCAGCGCCGCTACCACGAGCGCCAGCGAGAACACCGAAGCGGTGGTCTCCAGCCAATCGGGCCCGGGGCCGTAGACGAAACGCCTCTGCCCCACCCACGCGCCCGCAAACGCCAGGGTCCAGAAGCCGACCAGCGCCAGCTGGCGGTTGTAAAGAGGGTTGCCGGTGATCTTGGGAACGAGGTAGTACGCGGTGCCGACCCCCACTCCCACCAACCACAACTCGATGATCCCCGACACGAAGAAGGACGACTGGATCTGCGAGGCAGCTCCGTACAGGTTGGGGATACTGCCGACCACGAACAGAGCGACAACCCAGACGAGGCCGCCGAAGAAATACCACAAGGAGACGAACAGTCCCTCCTCCGTACGATCGCGCAACGTACGGGTGGCAACGACGGTGGGGACGGCCAGCATGGCGATCACGCCGATGTCGAGCCACCAAGGGATCTCGAGCCATTCGCGGCCGTTCGAGTATCCGGCGGCGAGCGCCAGGACGGCGGCGATGTTCACGCCGACCGCCAGCCACAGGCCCAGGTTGGCCAGGCGTTCATTCCAGAGACGGGCACCCGTCAGTCGGGGAACCAGGTAGTAGATGGCCGCCAGGTGCATCAAGGTCAGGAACCCGAGCACCGTCGTCGATATCGCAATCGGGCGAAGGCGTCCATAGGTGGTGAACGCCTGCCCGCCGAGGAAACTGGGATAGGCCAGTTTCACGAACAAGAGCGAGGTGAAGAAGCCGGCGACCAGGAGGAAGACGATGGCGGCGATCAGGTGACGGCGGGCGGCCGAATCGGTGTCCCCGGGCGCGACAAAATCGACGAGCGATGACCGTGCTGCGGTCGTGGTAGCCAACCCCTCTCCTCCTCGGCTCGAATCGTCGGTGCCCGGCGCAGGAGCATACCCGACGGGCTCTCGGCCGGCTTCGAATCCGCGGCTATTCCAGCAGGCGGGCGGCATTCTCGCCGTCGAATCGGCACCCGTCAATGAGTCGGGCGCTGGGGAGGTGGCAGGACCTTTGGCGGCGCCGGCCGTGTGATCCGCATGCATTGGTGTTCGTCGCTGGGCCGGAGCGCATGGCTCCTTGCGAGACGGACGACTCGTTGCTAGCCCAGACGGACTCTTGGCAAGCATCGCCTGACACCGATCACCATCGGTGGCCCAAACGGCGAGTGTCGAGTCGATCGCGCCCTTCGGCAGCGTTGCCGATCGAGATCCGCGCGGTAGAGTACGGCGTCCTTTGGAGGCGAGGGAGCCTAGAGCTGCTCATGAACAGGTTGAGCGAACTGAACCAGAAACAACGATCGCAGCTGGGGGTTGCCGCCCTCGTCATCGGGACGTTGACGCTGGCCGTCGGGGTGGTCGTCGCTCACTACGCCGCATTCCCCGAGACCGAGTTCATCGACGGCGTCGAGGTGCCGGTGCAGGTCGATTACCTGGGTTGGATTCCTCGCGGTTGGCAGTGGGTGACCCTCGGTCAGATCATCGGGTTCGTCGGTTCTCAGCTGATGGTGATCGGTGCCCTCTTCCTGTGGTTCGTGGGTCGCAAACTGACCTGGGCACGTGCCACCTTCGGCGCGTTCATCGCCTGGATCGAGTTGGTCCTCTACTTTGGAGTGGTGCCGTCGGAGTGGCTGAACTTGACCCAGGGGCCGCTCGAGTTCACCGATCAGCGGATTGCCTTCACGATTCCTGAGTGGCTGGTATTGGGCAATCAGGTCGATGTGAGCCTTTCGGCGGTCAAGGATGCCATCTCCGGCACGTACAACCTGATCGTGCTGGGTGTGGCGATCGTGTTCGCCTACAGAATCCAGGACTGGGGCAAGGCCAGGCCGGAAGTCGAGGCGGAAGAGAAACAGTCGGTCTACGGACGGCCGTTGGTGAAGGGCGACTGATATGGCGCGCACCGACGTCTGGTTCGAAACCCCGCCGTTTCGTGACGACTACCAGCTGGCACTGGTCGACACGGAGTACGTCCAGCAAGGTCTTCGGCCCAAGCAGTTCCTCCATATCGACCAGTCCGAGTGCATTCTCTGCGAAGGCTGCGTTGACATCTGCCCCTGGAAATGCATTCACTACCTCTCGACGGAGGCGATAGAGGAGGCCCATGGTGTTGCCCACCCCTCCGAGGATGAGGAAGCGTTCGGGTTCTTCGTGGTGGATGAGTCGGAGTGCACGCGGTGCCAGTTGTGCATAGACCGGTGCCCGACCGGGGTGATCACCCTCGGCAAGTTCGCCGGCTCGGTTGCCGAGGAAGCCATCGAGGCAGGCCTGTATGAGGCCCCGTGGATGGTGGACACGGGGCAGCGCGATTTCAAGAACGGTTACGTCTACGGCGTTCGCTGGTGAAAAGGAAGGAACGACACGGTGGCCAACGGAGAAAAGACGAGTCTCGCCGAGAGGGTGAGTGAGGCCGGAGAAAGGGTTCGCGGGAGCCAAGCCTGGGAGAGCATCTTCCGGCCGGGCTCGCCCTTCAAACAAGGGCACACGGACAGCCCGCGGAACCGTTCCTACGTGATCATGAACAACGTGCTNNACGATCACCGGCATCTTCCTGATGTTCTACTACCGGCCGACGGTGCCGGCCGCCTATGCCGACATCGAGGCCCTTTCCACCAGCGTGGCGTTCGGGTCGCTGGTGCGGAACATGCACCGGTGGGGTGCCCATCTGATGGTGCTCACCGTGTTTCTGCACATGGCGCGGGTCTTCTACCACGGCGCCTACAAGCCACCCCGGGAGTTCAACTGGGTGGTCGGCGTCGTCTTGCTCTTCTTGACACTGTTTCTTTCCTTCACTGGGTATCTCCTGCCCTGGGACCAGCTGGCGCTGTGGGCGGTCACCGTCGGCAGCAACATGGCCGGCTTCGTGCCGGTGTTCGGCGACCAGGTCACATTTGCACTCTTGGGAGGCGTCGAGGTGACCGGCGCTACCTTGTTGCGTTTCTACGTACTGCACGTGCTCTTCCTGCCGTTCATTCTCGTGATCTTCATGGCCGTTCACTTCTGGCGGGTCCGCAAGGACGGCGGCATCTCCGGTCCCCTGTAAGGAGCACTTCATGGCCGACATTCCCGAGAGCCTTCTCCGCAGATCCGCCGAAGCCCGCGCCAAAGCACTCGGCGTACCCGTCGAGCAGGTACTGAGCGAGATGGGGCTCTCGGCCGGAGGGGAGACGGCCGGTCCGCCGGCCGAGGAGGTCGTCTCGACGGGGAGCGCCGACCTTCCCGAAGACACGATTCCGGAGGAACCCGAAGAGGCGGCGGCTCCTGAACCGGCTCCGGCCGCAGAGCCGGCTGCGGCGGCCGCTCCGGCTGCGGCGGCCTCCGATTCGAGGGTTCCGGAGGCGTTGTTGCGTCGTTCGGCGGAGGCGAAGGCCAAGGCGACGGGTCGTTCGACCGAGGAGGTGCTGGCGGAGATGACCGGTGGTGCGCCGCCGGGTGTGGAGCCCCCACCGGCGGCTCCTGAACCGGCTCCGGCCGCAGAGCCGGCTGCGGCGGCCGCGCCCGTTGCAGCAACCGAGACTGCGCCGGTGACAGAGGAAGCTTCCACCGACGATACCGTGCCGGCCTCCGATTCCGGTCGCACCACGACCGTCACCGCTCCTCCGGTAGTGCCGCCGCAAGGCACGCCGGAAGGCGTCCGCCCGCAGCGCCTCCTGACGGTGGTTCGCGCCAAGTCCATCCAACAGGTCAAGGCCGAGCCGACCGACAAGGTGAATGTCTGGCCCCATTTGCTGCTCATCGAATTCGTTGCATTGCTGGGCGTCACCGCTTTCCTCATTGTGCTCAGCGTCATCCTTCAGGCGCCGTTGCTGGAACTCGCCAACTTCAATGCAACTCCCAATCCCTCCAAAGCACCCTGGTACTTCCTCGGTTTGCAGGAACTGCTGACGTACTTCGATCCCCAGATTGCCGGCGTCACGGTGCCGACGGTCATCGGCTTGATCGGGTTGATGGCGATCCCCTATGTCGATCGCAATCCGTCCACCAAGCCCTCCGACCGCAAGTTCGCCATCATGTTCTTTACGTTCTTCCTGGTTGCCTCGGCGACATTGACGATCATCGGGACGCTGTTCCGGGGCCCGGGGTTCAATTTCAGTTACCCGTGGTCGGACGGAATCTGGTTCGACGACCTCAAGGACTGGATCTCTTTCGAATGAGCACACCGCAGATCCTCATCGTCTCTATCGGTGGTATCTGCTTGCTGGCCGCCCTGGCGGCTTTTGCGATTGCGTACCGGCGGGGCGGGGAGAAGCCGACGGATTGGCGAGCTGCACTTTCCAAGGAGGCGCTGGCCGCCGACGTGTCGGAGGCCACCGCTCCGGTCCTTCCTCCTTCTGACGCCGTTCAACCAGAAGCTCCGACAGGCGAGGAGCCGGAGGCTCCAGAAGCCATTGTGGAAGAGGTTGAGAAACAGGTCCCGGTTGCAGTTTCCGTTGCCGAGGTGCAGCGGGTGGTCGAGGTGTCGCCCGAAGAAGCCGGCGTGACCCGCCGCCAATTCTTCAACCGCGCCCTGTTGGCCACGTGGGGTGGGTACCTCGCCTTGATGGGGCTGTCGATGCTCGCTTTTTTCTGGCCGAAATTGTCGGGCGGTTTCGGCAGCAAGATCGACGCGGGACGGATCGAGGAGATTCGCTCGCAGATCTTTCTTCCGGACGGGTCCATCCAACCCTTGTTCATCCCCGACGCCCGAGCCTACGTCATGCCCTTTGAAGAAGCCGAAGGCCCTCAGTTCGAGGGGAAGGGCGTNNTACAACTATGTGGGCGAGTACCAGGCGGGTCCCGCTCCACGCAACCTGGATCGTTTCGTGGTGGAAGTCACCGAAGACGGACGTTTCGTCATCGACACCGGCTCGGTCATTCAGACGGCGCGGGCCACCGCCAAGACCGTTCCCTATCCGCAAGGTCCGTCCTGTATCGCGATCGGGGGCTAGGTGGAGATCAATACCATCGTCATCACCGTTGCCGCCCTCGCCGCCATCGCCTGGCTGGCTTTCCTGGTGGCCAACAGTATTCGCGGCCGTGGGAAAGAAGAGGTGGCTCCCAACCTGGCGCCGGGAATCACCGACGACACGCTCGAGTCCAAACGGCTCGACAAGACTCTGGCTTCGGCGGTGGTGCTGTCGGGGATCCTGGCCCTGTCTCTGCCCATCTACTTCGTGAGCGAGCAGAACCGCCAGGATGGGTTCGTCGAGGAGTTCGACGAGACAGCGCTCGAACGGGGTGCCCACCTCTTCGAAGAATTCCAGTGTGGCACCTGCCATGGCGCCGCCGGCGGCGGCGGGGTGGCCGCCTACGTTGAGAAGCGGAGCGGCATCAGCGTCGCCTGGTCGGCTCCGGCCATCAACGATGTGTTCTACCGGTACGACCCGGAAGAGGTCAGATTCTGGGTGGTCTACGGCCGGGCCAACTCACCGATGCCGGCCTGGGGTCTCGACGGCGGGGGACCCATGAACGACCAGCAGGTCGACGAGTTGATGGAGCACCTCCAGTCTGAGGAGTTCATGCTTCCTCAGGACGAAGTCCTCCTGCAGATAGATCCTTCCGTCGACCAGGCTCTCTCACGGTTGCAGACGGCAGACGCGGTCATGGAAGATGCCATCGCCGAGCAGACCGCAACCATAGAGTCCATCGAAGCCGCTCCTGCCCAGGTGGAGATCGCGGAGAGCTTGGCCGCCCAGGCGGCAGAGGCGCTGGAGGCGGCCGGCGAAGGGATCGACGCCGATGGGGACGGCCTGGCCGACCGGGCCGAACAAGAGCTGACGGTCATCTTCGCCCGGGCAGGCGAAGAACTCGGAGATCCGACCTTGATAGTGGTACTCGATCCGGGGACCCCCCAAACGGGGGCCGGCGAGGAGGACCTCGATCTGGCCCTTCGGGCGGTAGCGGCTCTCGAATCGGTGGCCACCAATCTGCGGGTCACCGCCGACAACCAGGACAAGCTCCTCAGCCAGGCGGTCGGGGGCTTGGCGTTTCTCGAGCAGGCGCAGCAAGACAAGAAGTGGGAGATCGACATCCCAACCGTGGCCGATACCACCTTTGGGGGGGATCTCGAGACGGCCGGTCGGGCGGTGGGCCTCTACAACGCGTATTGCGCTCGCTGTCATACTGCCGGATACTCGGCCGGTGTTCCGCAAACCCAGCCGGTGGGCTCGGGTGCCCTCGGACCGGCGCTCTGGGAAGGGCGCCCCAGCGTGCAATTCCTGAATGAAGCAGACATGGTGGACTTCATCGCCAAGGGATCGGTCAATGCCGTGCCCTACGGCGTCAACGGGGTTGGTTCGGGGCGGATGCCCGGGTTCGGGGCAGTGCTGTCGCTGGAGGACCTGGAGCTGATTGTGCAGTACCTACGTGGCGAGACGTTGACTGGGGAATGACATGCGGGAACTGATCAGGGAGATCTTGTCGGCCAACCTGGCCGTGACCGGCGTCTTGCTGACGATCGCCGCGGTTCTGGTCTTCTTCGGGACGGTGTATCTGCTGAACCGAACCAACCTCGGCAAGAAGCTGGCCTTCCTGGTCGTCGGTGCGGCAACCTTCGGCTGGACCTCGATCAACAGCCTGCTCTTCGTTCTCTACGCTCCGCGGGGGCCGCGCCCCGCCGACTTCGAGGGTCTGAACGCTTTCGAGATTCGCATTATCCCGCTGACGTTCATGCTGGCTTCGCTGATCCTGTTTGGCATGTTCTTGACGGCCCTCAACCGATTCGAGGAAGAACAGGAAGGTCGGAGCGGCTAGCCCTCGGCCAGTGACTGCTGGACGTAGTACCCGAGAATCTGCAGTTCCGTCGACAGGTCGACCCGGCGGATTTCCACCTCCGGAGAAACACGCAGAACCATGGGTGCGAAGTTGAGAATCGATTTGAACCCGGCATCCGCCAGCTGTTCGGCAACTTGCTGGGCGGCCGGCACCGGCGTGGTAATCATTCCGATCTCCACGTTCCGCTCCTGAGCGTCGCGGCGGAGGCTGCCCATAGAGCGGACCGTGAGGTTCCCGATCGTTGTGCCGATCTTCTCAGGATCGTTGTCGTAGATGCCGACGATGGTGAACCCACTGGCGTCGAAACCACCGTACTTGGCGAGAGCCGATCCGAGGTTCCCGGCCCCGACGATGATTACGGGCCAGATGCGTGTCAAACCCAGATCGCGCCGAATCCGAAAGCGAAGATTCTCGACGTTGTAGCCGACGCCGCGTACGCCGTAGGTCCCCAGAAAGGAGAGGTCTTTGCGGACCTTGGCGGAGTTCTCCTTGATCAGCTCTGCCAATTCCCTAGAGGAGACGGTGCCTTGATCGGAGGGCAGGCTCTCGAGGGCTCGCAGGTAGAGGGGCAACCGATTGACGGTTGCCCGGGGGATTCGCTCCATTTTCACAAGCGGAACAATATACGAGTTGGCGAGAAGCCCAAAAACGAGGAGTCCGCCGAGCTGCATCCCGTCGGGAGATCGGGGCTGCACCCGCTTGGGCATTATACCCGGGGGGGTATAATTGGGGGTCCGTCGTGGAAGGGTCGGAAATGAAGCGCAGTGCCGGTGTCCTCCTGGCGGCCGTGGCGCTGCTCACCGTGGTGAGCGGATGTGCCTCGACTGCGACGCCGAACCAGCAGATCACGAGTGTGTCCCCGGCCCAAGCGGCCGGGATCATCGAACAGAACGCGGGGAACGCCGGCTTCGTGATTCTCGATATCCGCACGCCGGAGGAATACGGCGCGGGGAAGATCGAAGGGTCGATCAACGTCGACTTCTACGCGGCCGATTTCCGCCAACAACTCGATGCGCTGGACAAGGACACCCACTATCTCGTCTACTGCAACAGCGGCAACCGAAGCGGACAGTCGCTTCCCATCTTCCAGGACCTGGGGTTTGCCGAAGTGGACAACCTCTCCAGCGGCATCAGCGGATGGTACGACGAGGGCTACCCGGTGGTTCCCTAGGCGAACGAAGTTCGCGGTTCCCAGCTACCAGTTCCAAGCTCCCGGTATTCTTCCTGGTCATGTCCTCCTCTCCCGACGTGGTTGTTGTCGGCGCCGGTCCGGCCGGATCCGCTGCCGCGTACTGGCTGGCCCGCTACGGGCATTCCGTCGCCTTCGTCGAGAAGAAGGCGTTTCCCCGTGAGAAGACCTGCGGAGACGGGCTCACCCCCCGCTCGATCTACCAGCTGAGCGAGATGGGGTTCGACTTCGGAGCGGGGGATTTCCACAAGGTCACCGGTCTTCGCTCCTACGCCGGCGATGATCTGATGCTGGAGCTGGCCTGGCCCGAGCACTCGATCTTCCCGAACTGGGGAGGTGTCATCCGGCGTTTGGACCTGGACGGGCAGGTGGCGACGCTCGCCGAGAAGCAGGGCGCCGTCTTGCATCAGCGGACCGAGGCGTCGCCGGTGCTCGAGTCCGGCCGTCTGGCCGGGGTGAACCTCTCGATGAATGGCGATCGGGAGACGGTCACCCCCAGAGTGGCGGTGATCGCCGACGGGTCGATGACCCGCTTCGGCCGGGCCATGGGCACCCACCGGCGCCGTGACTATCCGATGGGCCTGGCCGCTCGCGGCTACTACTCCAGCCCCCGGTCGGACGACTCGTTCATGGAGAGCCAACTGGACATTCGTGACGCCAGCGGGGACTCGATGCCCGGCTACGGATGGGTGTTTCCGCTCGGCGACGGGACCGTCAATGTCGGCGTGGGGCTGTTGTCCACGTTTCGCCGGTGGAAGTCGGTCAACACCTCCGACATGATGGCCGCCCACGTGGATAGCGCCCCGGCCTATTGGGGTCTATCCGCCGAAACGGCCCTCTCCAAACCGCGCGGTGGCAAGCTCTCCATGGCCCTTTCGGTCGGACCCCACGCCGGACCCAACTGGGTCCTGGTCGGCGACGCGGTGGGTGCGATCAACCCGTGGAACGGCGAGGGCATCGCCTATGCATATGAGACCGGAAGAATGGCGGCCGACCATGTCCACCTTGCTCTGGCGGCCGACGATCTGGGCCTGCTCCAGCGGTATCCCCAGGATCTCCAGGACACCTACGGGCTCTACTACCGCATGGCCCGGGTCTTTGTGAAGGCCATCGGGTACCCGCAGGTGATGTGGACCCTTGCCCATGTCGGCTTGCGGTCCCGCCCGTTGATGGAGTGGGTGCTCAAGGTGATGGCCAACCTGCTCGAACCCGAGGAGCGGCACACCGGCGAGCGCGCTTACCGCATGCTCGAACGCATGGTGAGCGTGCTCCCGCGCTGAGTCGGAGGCGGCCGGTTGCAGGCTTCTTGGTGTGCTCTCCCATGGGTGTGGGGGAG
>DHIO01000052.1:57644-105751 GCA_002403855.1 Acidimicrobiia bacterium UBA4744 | reverse complement strand
TCGACCACTCCCACCACGGAGCCCTCCGACCAGAGCACGTTGGTGGGATGGAAGTCCCGGTGGATGAACCGGGCGGGGGAGCGGGGGACTCCCTGCTGGACGCGAAGGATCACGTCTGCCCAGAGACTGGGACGGTCCGACCAGTCGGGAACCGTCAGGTGGTCGAGGTCCTGCCATGTTCGATAGATCCACGGGAAGAGTTCGATCTGGAACTCGTGCAGGGTCGCCAGTGATCCCGCCAATCCGTCGAGCCATGCGTCCGGGTCGGTCGGGCGGAGCACCACCGAGCCGGGTATCTCGGTCATGAGGACTGCCGGACAACCGGCTTGCGATCCCCTGGCGTCGAAGGCCAGGAGCCTGGGGGTGGGTACGGGCGACTCTGCGATGACCTCGAGTGCCGCGGCTTCATGCTGGGCCAGGTCCGGTTCCATGGTCAGCCAGTCCTGGTTGGTGAACAGGCGCAACACCACCACCGGTCTGTCACGTAGCGCGATGCGGTACACCTCGGAGGAGGTGGCACCGGCGATCGGCTCATGACCTACGACACTCCCTCCTACGGCTCGTTCAACCCAACCCAGGGCGCTCCCACCAGGCTGCCGGGCTTTGCGTATCACCTGGGCCTGCCTTGCTCACCGCTCGTTGCCGGCGGTTCCATCGAGTTCACCTCGGTGCCTCCCGGTACCAGTACCGGTACACCTCCGCGAAGCCGAGCTTGCGGTACAGGCGATGGGCGGCGTCGTTTCGGGGTATCACCTGCAAGTAGGCGCCCGTGGCGCCCTTCCCGGTCCCCCAACCCAGCAGTGCCAGAGTGATATCCGTCGCCAGGCCCCGCCCTCGCAGCTCGGGGCGGGTGAACACATCGAAGAGACCGACGTAGCCGCTCTCATACACCGCCCGTCCGATCGCCGCGGGCGTCGCTTCGTGACGGATCAAGGCGAAGGCGCTTTGGGCGGGCAGGCGTGAGAACAATCGGCGCACCACGTCGACGTGTCGCCTCACCCGTGGTTGAAAACCGGCGAGCGCCATCAGCCACTGATCCGGGACGGGCCCTTCGGCAATCTCGACGGCCTCGATGGGTGGGTCGTTGCCGTCGAGTGAACGGGCTTGGACGCTCACCCCTTCGTCTCTGAGGGCATAGTCACGTTCTTCGAGGAGCGAATCCAAATCTCGGGGATGCGCGGTGCCGGTGAGGCGGATCATCGGCGGGAGGTGGCGTGACCGGTACCAGGCTTCGGTGTAGGCGATCTTGTCGGCAGGCCCCAGCTCACCTGGATCCAGTGGAGCGGCCGAATTGGCGCGCCCGGTGTAACCGCCGGCGGCGCGGAGGACCCACCCGTCGAAACGCTCCGACTCGAGAGCCGGAAGGGCGTTCAAGGCTCGCTCCTCGAGCTCGCGAACGGCCGTTTCGGTGGCCACTAGAGCGCGGTGCCTCCCGCGGCCACCACCTCTTCGATAGCTCGCCGTCCGTCCCCCGGCTCGAGATCGACGGCTCTGATCGCCCGGGTCAGCAACTGCACCTCGAAGTCGCCGGAGAGTCCTTCGAGGGCGGTCGCCTTGACGCAGTAGTCGGTGGCAAGTCCGACCACTACCAGTCGGGTGACCTGATGCCTGCGGAGCAGGTCACCCAGTTCGGTGGGGATCACCTCTTCGGTCGCCGGGTCTCGCATCGAGAAGCCCGAATACCCGTCTTCGCCGTTGGATCCTTTCTTCACCTCGGGCCCGTCGAGCAGCAGATCAGGGTGAAACTCCGCTCCCCACGTGTTCTTGACGCAATGAACCGGCCAGACCCCGCCGTCCTTGGCGAAGTGGGGGGTGCTGTCGGGATGCCAGTCCCGCGTGTAGACGACGAGACTCCCCGCGAACTTGGCCCTGGCGATCTCAGCGTTGATGAGCGGCACGACGTACTGTCCACCCTCGACGTACAGGCTTCCCGAGGGATCGGCGAAATCGTTCTGGACGTCGACCACGATCAAGGCCGTCCGCCGGTCGTAGGAAACGTTGATGTCCATGGGGTCCATGGTAGGAGCCGGCCGTGGTCGATACTCAAACTCGTTGGCCCGCGGACGCCCTGGTGAGGACCTCGCCCTGTTCGATCTGGCGTTGATACGCCGAGCCGGCCCTCGCTCACCCACCCCTCCGCCGGAGCGGATTGGCCGGCGATCGGTCGGGGAATGACTAGTCCCGTTGAGGGTTCGGGAATTGATCCCCAACTTCCTGGTCTGCCGCCGATACATCACTCAGGAGGCTTGCTTGACATGAAGACGCTGCACACTTCGTCCCCCGCCCGACCCGTCCTGATCTCCTTGCTGGCTTGCCTGGTGGCGCTGGCCCTCGTGGTTCCCCTCAGCGCGCCGGCCGGGGCGGCCGCCAGTGAACCCGTCGAGCAAACAGCCGGATGGAACGACGCTTCTTTNNTGGACGCAGGGCTACACCGGGCAAGGCATCGACATCGCCCTCATCGATTCGGGAGTGGTACCGGTCGACGGGTTGACAGCCCCCGGCAAGGTGATCAACGGACCCGACCTTTCCTTCGAGTCGCAAGCCGACAATCTCCGGTACCTCGACACGTACGGCCACGGTACCCACCTGGCCGGCATCATCGCCGGACGCGACGATGCCGTCAAAGAGATCACGCTGGCCAACGCCGACGATCACTTCATCGGGGTTGCACCGGACGCCCGCATCGTCAACATCAAGGTGGCGGATTCGCAGGGAGCCACCGATGTGTCGCAGGTGATTGCCGCCCTCGACTGGGTCGTGCAGCACCGCAACGACAACGGCATGAACATCAGGGTCATCAATCTGGCGTTCGGAACGGACGCCGTTCAGGATTACCAGGTCGATCCCCTGGCTTTCGCAGTGGAACAGGCCTGGAAAGCAGGGATCGTGGTGGTGGTGGCGGCCGGCAACGACGGCCCGGGCGCACCACTCCGCAACCCGGCCACCGACCCTTTCGTGATCGCCGTCGGCGCCTCCGCCGGACAGAACATGAAGGGAAAAAATCCGGTCGCCGATTTCTCGAGCTGCGGCACGCCGGAGCGGCATGTGGATGTGCTGGCCCCGGGCCGGTCGATCGTCAGCCTCCGCAACCCCGGTTCGTACGCCGACCTGCACTTTCCCGAAGCGACGGTGGCCAACCGGCTGTTCCTGGGCAGCGGGACCTCGCAAGCCGCTGCCGTCACTTCCGGTGTGGTGGCTTTGCTCCTCCAGCAACGACCCGAATTGACCCCGGACGCGGTCAAAGGCCTGCTGATGAGCACCGCCGAGGGAAGCAAGAAGATGGATCCGATTTGCGCCGGTGAAGGCGAGGTCGATCTGTATTCCGCCCTCTGGAAGAATGCTCCCAAGAAGACCCAGAGGTTCGACTGGTCTACCGGCACCGGCAGCCTGGAGGCGGCCCGGGGCAGCGCTCACATCTTCGACGAAGGAGTGGCGCTGGAGGGTGAGCAGGACATCTTCGGACAGGCCTGGGACGGGGCCTCCTGGTCGCAGCTCTCCGCCGCCGGTGCTTCGTGGTCCGGCGGCGACTGGAACGGTTCCACGTGGACGGGCGCCTCCTGGAGCGGTGCTTCCTGGAGCGGTGCTTCCTGGAGCGGTGCCTCCTGGAGCGGTGCCTCCTGGTCGGGAGCTTCGTGGTCCGGCGACGTGTGGCACGGACTGAGCTGGCAGTAGACCCGCCACAATCGGGGAAAGGGTCGGGCCGACGATCGGCTAGCGTCTCGCCCATGCAAACCATCGGGTTGATCGGCGGGATGAGCTGGGAGTCTACCGCCCAGTACTACCGGCTCATCAACCAGCGCGTAGGAGAACGGCTGGGCGGTCTGCACTCCGCCCGGCTCGTCCTCTACTCGGTCGATTTCGCCGAGATCGAGGATCTTCAGCAGAAGGGCGATTGGACCCGGGCCACCGCGCTGATGGTCGACGCCGGGCAACGGCTGAAAGCGGCCGAAGCCGACTTCATCGTCATCTGTACCAACACGATGCACCGCATGGCGGACGAGGTAGAGCAACAGGTTGCGCTGCCCGTGCTCCACATCGCCGACACTACCGCCCGGGCAATAGCCGAGGAAGGCATCGGGGTGGTCGGGCTCCTCGGCACCCGGTACACCATGGAGCAGGACTTTTACCGGGGGAGGCTGCAGACTCGCCACGGCCTGCGGGTGCTGGTACCCGAAGCGGAGGACCGCACGTTCGTTCATGAGGTCATCTACGAGGAGCTCTGCCGGGGCATCACCCGGGACGAATCACGCCGCCGCTACCTGGACATCATCGACGACCTGAGCCGACGCGGGGCCGGCGGCGTGATCCTGGGCTGCACCGAGATCGGCTTGTTGATCGGGTCGGAAGACACCGACGCGATGCTGTTCGACACGACCACGATTCATGCCCAAACCGCAGCCGACCGTGCCGTGGACCTGCGCTGAAACGCCTGCGAGAGGATGTCCGGCGGGCAGCCCGAGGTCGATGGTGGCAGGTGATATGAGGTGAATCCGGAGGACCTTCGGCCGGGCTCTTTCGGTTTTGTACGCAACGCCGGTCTCTCCCTAGTCTTGTGGACCCAAAGGAGGCGCGCGTGAACCTGGCCGACTACCTGCCCATCGCCATCATGCTGCTGCTGGTCATCGTGTTCGCCGGAGCGTCTATCGGCCTCGGCAACCTGCTCGGTCCCCGCCGTCCCACTCCGGAGAAGCTGGCTCCCTACGAGTGCGGGATCGTACCGGAACTCGAGCCGTCTCAACGCTTTCCGGTGAAGTTCTATCTAGTGGCGATGTTGTTCGTGATCTTTGATATCGAGATCATCTTCCTGTTCGCCTGGGCCGTCCGGTTTCGCGAACTCGGCTGGTTCGGCCTGGCCGCCGTCGGCATCTTCACGGCGCTGGTCATCGAGACCCTCGGCTACGTGTGGAAGCGTGGTGCGCTCGACTGGAACATCCCCAGGCGTGCCCGCTATCGCCTCAGTCACGACGTGGCGGATGAGGAGGCCGCTTGATGGATCAGGGCGCAGCGCCCCCCGGCATCATGGTCACGACGCTCGGCAAGGTTGCCAACTGGGCGCGCACCCGTTCGATGTGGCCGGCCACCTTCGGCCTGGCATGTTGCGCCATCGAGATGATGGCGACCGGGACCGCCCACTACGACCTGGCCCGGTTCGGGATGGAGGTGTTCCGGGCCTCGCCTCGCCAGGCCGACCTGATGATCGTCGCCGGTCGCGTCTCCCAGAAGATGGCTCCGGTGCTTCGCAATGTGTACGACCAGATGCCGGAGCCGAAGTGGGTGATCTCCATGGGCGCCTGCGCTTCGACCGGTGGCATGTTCAACAACTACGCACTGGTGCAGGGCGTCGACCAGATCGTGCCGGTCGATGTCTACGTGCCGGGCTGTCCGCCCGGTCCGCAGTCATTGATCCACGGGATCCTCACCCTGCAGAACAAGATCATGTCCGGAGAGATCACTCGCTGATGGCCGAAGAACCGACGAGCGAAACTGAGGAAGCTGCAGAAGCTGCCGGGATGAGGTCGCTTCCCGACCATCCCGTACTGGCGGGCCTCCTCGAACCATTTGCGGATGTGGAATGGCAACCGTCGGGCGACCAGGACACGGCCATCGTTCCCAAGGACCAGCTACGGGACTTCGCCCGGGCGGCACGCGAGGCCGGCTTCGAGATGCTGGTGGACGTCACCGCGGTCGATTATCTACGGCGCCGCCGGGTCCGGTTCGAGGTGGTTGCCGGCTTGTTGTCGCTCGAACACAATGTGCGCCTGCGGTTGCGCGTGCCCGTCGACGAAGACGACTCGACCGTGCCGTCGTTGGTGCCCGTCTATTCCGGCGCCAACTTCTTCGAACGCGAGACCTTCGACATGTTCGGGATCATCTTCGAGGGCCATCCCGACCTCACCCGCATCCTGTTGCCCGACGACTGGGCGGGCCATCCGCTCCGCAAGGATTTCGCCACCGGAGCCGTGCCCGTGCAGTTCAAATCCTCTCCACAGGTGACCTGATGAGCGACGACACGAACAGGCCGGTGCGGGAGATCCGCGACGTGTGGATCACCCCCGACGAGGCCCCCGAATGGATGCGCCACGCTACCGACGAGGGCGCTCAGACGATGCGCTGGGATGAATCACAACAGCGTTTGGTCGAGCAAACGGGGGTCCGGGTGGAGGACGACTACGTCCTCGACGATGAGATCCCCGAAGACGAGCGGATGATCATCAATATGGGTCCCCAGCACCCTTCCACCCACGGGGTCCTGCGCCTCCAGATCGAGCTGGAGGGAGAGATCGTCCGGCGGGTGAAGCCGATCATCGGCTACCTGCACACGGGGATGGAGAAAACCGGTGAAACCCTGACGTACATGCAGGGCGGCACCAACGTCACGAGGATGGATTACCTGTCACCTTTCTTCAACGAACTGGTGTTCTCGCTGGCAGTCGAGAAACTGCTGGCCGTCGAGATTCCGCCCCGGGCCCAGGCGATCCGGGTCCTGATGACCGAGTTGAACCGCGCCACCAGCCACCTGGTTTCGCTGGCCACCCAGGGCATGGACGTCGGGGCCCTTTCGATGATGCTGTACGGGTTCCGCGAACGAGAGTTGATCCTCGCCTTCTTCGAGAAGACCACCGGCTTGCGAATGAACCACAACTACATCCGTCCGGGTGGAGTCGCGGCCGACCTGCCCGACGGGTGGGAGGACGACATCGAGGAGATCTTGCAGAAGACCCCTGTGGGTCTGGCCGACTATGAGGACCTGCTGAAGGCCAACCCAATCTGGGAGGGAAGGACCCGCGGAGTAGGCGTGATCTCTCCGGAGGAATGCTTCGCCTACGGGATCACGGGACCCCCGCTGCGGGCCACCGGCGTCGATCTCGACCTTCGCAAGAGCCAGCCGTACTCCGGCATCGATCAGTACGAGTTCGACGTGGCGGTTGGTTCCCACGGCGACGTGTACGACCGTTACCGGATACGCGTCCAGGAGATCCTCCAGTCGCTCCGCATTGTGCAGCAGGTCGCCGATCAGATGCCGTCTGGGGATTACCGCACCGATGATCACAAGGTGACCCCACCTCCCCGCAAGCGGATCGACGAATCGATGGAAGCGCTGATCCACCACTTCAAGCTGTTCACCGAGGGATTCAAGGTTCCGGAGGGGGAGGTATACACCGCAGTCGAATCGCCGCGAGGCGAACTGGGGTGCTACCTCGTCTCGGACGGAAGTGCCAAGCCGTACCGGATGCACATCCGCGCCCCGTCGTTTGCCAACCTGCAGGGGTTGCCGATCATGATGGCCGACTCATTGGTCGCCGACAGTGTCGCCACGATCGCTTCGGTCGATCCGGTCATGGGAGATGTGGACCGATGAGACCCGCGACCTGCGGCCGCCGAGCGATGAACTTCGATGGTCCGATCTCGCTGCGCTCGGACCTCCGGTTTCAGGTATCCGGTATCAGGGATCAGGCTCTCCTCCCTTTGGGAGGGGTCGGCGTCGTGCAACGGCGCCGGGGGTGGGAAAACCCGAAACTCGAAACCTGCCACTCTTCGCTCCCGAAGGGAGCTCGCCCATGAGCCTCTGGCCCGCCGAAACCCAGGAAATGGCCAAGAAGCTCATCGGACGTTATCCCGACCCAAAATCTGCCGTCATGCCGCTGCTCTACCTGGCCATGCGCCAGGACGGCTACCTCACCGAAGCCGGTATGCGAGAGGTGGCGAGCTGGACCGGGCACACGCCCGCCCAGGTCCAGTCGGTTGCGACCTTCTACGGCATGTTCAAGACCGAGCGGCTCGGTGACTATCTGGTCTCGGTGTGCACCTCGATCTCCTGCATGCTGCTCGGCGGCGACGAAGTGCTCGACGCGGTCGAGGACGAGACCGGTGTACCCCACGGAGAAACCGACGCCGAAGGTCTGTTCTCCGTGGAGCACGTCGAGTGTCTGGGTGCCTGCGGCGGCGCACCGGCGATGCAGGTCAACTACGAGTTGGTGGAAGGTTCGACCCCCGATCAGGCGCGGTCTTTGTGCCGGTGGTTGCGTGAGGAGCGTCCGGAGGCCGTCAACACCGATGCCATGCAGGAACAATTCGGCGGCCGCCGTTCCTTCGACTGGGCTATCACCGAGGACAACAGTGCGGTTGGCCCCTATCCGGCCTTCGGGCCGTACGGCACCTTGCGGCGAGGTGACACATGAGTCAACCGCAGGTCCTCATCGCCCGGATGGCCGAGCACCCGAGTGACTCACACACCCTGGGTCGCTACGAAGCCACCGGCGGTTACGTGCAAGCCCGTCGGGCCGTGGACATGACGCGGGAAGAGATCGTCGAACTCGTCAAGGCCTCGGGACTCCTCGGCAGAGGCGGAGCGGCTTTCTCGGCCGGGCTCAAGTGGAGCTTCCTCGCTCCTTCCCGGCCCTCCTATCTGGTCGTCAACGGCGACGAATCCGAGCCGGGCACCNNAATCTGAGCCGGGGACCTTCAAGGACCGCCAGCTGCTGGAGAGGGACCCCCATCAGATGATCGAGGGCATCATCGTCACCGCGGTAGCCAATGAGGTTCACGAGGCATTCGTCTACATCCGGGGCGAGTACCCGAAACCCGCCCGGAGGGTCCAGCAAGCCATCGACGAGGCATACGCCGCCGGCTACCTGGGCAAGGGGATCTTCGGCACCGACTATGACCTCGACGTAACGGTACACCTGGGCGGGGGCGCCTACATCTGCGGTGAGGAAACCGGCCTGATCAACAGCCTGGAGGGCAAACGGGGCGAGCCGCGCATCAAGCCGCCCTATTTCCCGGCCGCCAAGGGCCTCTACCTGATGCCGACCATCGTCAACAACGTCGAGACCGTGTCCAACGTGCCGCACATCCTGGCGATGGGGGCGGACGACTATCGGGCCCTCGGCCACGCCGACGACACCGGGACGTTCCTGTTCTCGGTCTCGGGACATGTCAAGGGGCCCGGCAACTATGAGCTACCGCACGGCATCACCTGGCGGGAACTGATCTTCGATGTCGCCGGGGGTATCCGAGAGGACCGGGAGTTGAAGGCATGGATCCCGGGCGGAGCATCCGCCCCCTGGTTCGTGCCCGAGCATCATCTGGATCTCGAGATCACCAAGGACGCCACCGCCAAGGCAGGATCGATGCTCGGCTCGGGAGCGGTGATCGTGATGGACGAGACCACCTGTGTCGTCAAGGCGGCCGAACGAGTGGTCCGGTTCTTCTCCCACGAATCGTGCGGCCAGTGCACCCCCTGCCGGGAGGGGACCACCTGGATGGAGATGATCCTGCGGCGGGTCGAGGATGGGTTCGGGCGGAGCGTCGATGCCGAGCTGCTGCTCGACATCTCCGACAACATCAGTCCCGGTCTCGCTTGGCCGCCCAAACAGACCACCATCTGCCCGCTGGGGCCGTCGGCGGTCTCGCCGGTCACCTCTGTGACACGCTATTTCAGAGACGAGTTGATGCAGCACATCGAGCAAGGGGGGTGCCCGCTTGGCTGATCTCGTCAAGATCACGGTCGACGGCCGCCAGATCGAAGTTCCCCACGGGGAACTAGTGATCAGGGCGGCCCAGGACCACGGCGTCTACATCCCCCGCTTCTGCTGGCACCCCCGCATGAGAGAAGTGGGGATGTGCCGCATGTGCTTGGTCGAAATCGAGACCCCACGTGGCACCATCCTCACCACCGCCTGCACGACCACCGCCGCCGAAGGCATGGTCGTCCACACCGCTTCCGACACCGCCAAGAAAGCCCAGGAAGGCATCCTCGAGTTCTTGCTGATCAACCACCCACTCGACTGCCCGGTGTGCGACAAAGGTGGCGAATGTCCCCTGCAGGATCAGACCATGGCGTTCGGGCCGGGCGAGAGCCGGTTCGTTGAGGAGAAGCGGCACTACGAGAAGCCGATCCCCATCTCCGACCTGGTGTTCCTCGACCGGGAACGCTGCATCCTCTGCGCCCGCTGCACCCGGTTCGCCGATGAGATAGCCGGCGATCCGCTCATCGAGTTCAAGGACCGGGGTAATCACACCTCGGTGGAGACGTTCCCCGACCTGCCGTTCAGCTCCTACTTCTCCGGCAACACGGTGCAAATCTGCCCGGTGGGGGCGCTCACCGCTTCTGCCTACCGCTTCAAAGCCCGTCCCTGGGACCTGCTCGTGGTCGAGAGCAGCTGCTCTCATTGCACCGTCGGCTGCCGGATCTCCGTCGAGTCCAGCCAGAATCACGTGCTGCGTTTCAACGGCGTGGACAACGGCGCCACCAATCAGGGTTGGCTCAGCGACAAATGCCGGTTCGGCTTCGAGTTCATCGGATCAGAGCAACGTCTCCGCACACCCCTGGTCAAGGTCGAGGGCGAGTTTCGGGAAGCCTCCTGGGCAGAAGCCCTCGACGTGGTAGCCGACCGGCTCGGCGCCATCATCGAAGAGCAGGGAGGCGACGCGGTGGGAGGCATCGGCGGGGCCCGGTCTACCAACGAAGACGCCTACGCGTTCGGGAAGTTCATGCGAACCGTCGTCGGCAGCAACCACCTCGACGCCCGACTGGATGACGGGCTCGACGCTCGATTCCTGGCCGCGGTTTCGCCGCGAGCGAAAATCGCCGACCTGGACCGAGCCGCCACCATCCTGGTGTGGGCTCCCGACCTGAAAGAAGAGTCGGGTTCCCTCTACCTGCGCGTGCGGCACGCCGTTCAGGAACGGGGAGCCAAGCTGGTCGTGGTGCACCCCCGGCGCACTGGTCTCGACGATCGTGCTACGCACAAGCTCACCTACCGGCCCGGAGAGGGTCCGGCGCTGCTCGGAGAGCTGGCCGGCGGTGCAGGTGACTATGCAAAGGTGCTCGAGACCCTGTCGCTGGGGCCGGTGGTTGCCGTCGTCGGACGTACCGGTCTCACCGAGCAACCGCAGCTGGCGGAAGAGGTGGCAGCTTTTGCCCTGAGTCTTCCCGACGCCAAAGTACTGCCCTTCGCTCGTCGCTCCAACGTCTTCGGCGCTCTCGACATGGGGGTGGCTCCGACGCTACTGCCCGGCCGGGCCGCGGCCGGCGACTCCGAGGCGACGGGGCACCTCGAGGCGGTGTGGGGGCCGATCCCGACCCAGGCCGGTCGCGACACCATGGGGATCCTCCAGGGTCTGGTCGACGGCGACTTGAAGGCCCTCGTGCTGCTCGGGGCCGATCCGGTCCGGGACGTCCCGGCCGCCGGCATCGCCCGGCGAGGCATGGAATCCGCTGAGTTCGTCGTGGCCATCGACCTGTTCCTCACCGACTCGAGCGAGCTGGCCGACGTGGTGTTTCCGGCGGAGGCCTTCGGTGAAAAGGAAGGGACGATCACCAATCTCGAGGGACGTGTGCAGAAAGTCAACCGGGTCGTCACGGGACCCGGTCAGTCACAGGCCGATTGGACGATCCTCGACGACATCTCTCGCCGCCTGGGCAAACCCCTGGGTTTCGCTTCGGCCGAAGCCATCTCTAAAGAGATCGCCGACGTGGCTCCCCCTTACGGAGGTATCAGTTGGGAGTTGCTCGAATGGGACGCGAAAGAAGGCGCCGTCGTCCCATACGGTGAAGCGGGCCAGCCGGTGGCCTATCGGCCGGACGGGGTGGACCGGGAGGCGCTGGCGGCGATGAGCCGGAACCCGGAGAGCGGAGCGTTCGCCCTACACCTGGCCCGCACCCTGTACGACGACGGGGTCCTGATGCGCAACAGCCTTTCCTTGCACGCACTGGCTCCGGGCGGGGCCGTCCATCTCCATCCGGCCGATGCCGCCCGCTTGGGAGTAAGCGAGGGGTCGCTGGTAGAAGTCGAGACGGTGGACGCCTCCGTGCGCCTACCCGCGGTTATCGACCCATCACTGGCAACCGGCGTCGTCTACGTGCCGTTCAACCAACCCGGGATTCCCTCCCTGGGATCGGACCTCTCCGTCGTAGTGGCGGCCGGCGAGGAAGTGAGCGCCTGATGGACGGGTGGGATGTGGCCATAGTCATCGTCAAGGTGCTGGTGGTGTTCGCCCTGCTGCTGGCCGCAACCATCCTGTTGGTATGGATCGAGCGCAAGGTGGTCGCCGACATGCAGAACCGCATCGGTCCCGAACGAGCCGGCCCTTGGGGTATTCTGCAGACCCTGGCCGACGGGCTCAAACTCCTGTTCAAAGAGCAAATCCGCCCCAACAAGGTCGAGGTCGGCATGTACTTGCTGGCTCCGGTGCTGACGTTGCTCCCGGCGTTCCTGATCTTCATGGTGATCCCAATCGGCGTTCCGTTCACGGTCACCCTGGGCGGAGTCGAGCGAGTCGTCTCCATGCAGGGCACCGATCTGAACGTCGGGCTCCTCTACATCCTCGCCATGTCGTCGCTGGCCGTTTACGCCGTGGTGCTGGCCGGGTGGTCCTCCGGATCCAAGTATCCGTTGCTGGGAGGCGTGCGGGCCACCGCCCAGGCCATCTCCTACGAAGCCGCCATGGGTCTGGCGCTGGTGCCGGTCGTCTTCTATGCAGGCTCCCTCTCGATCTCGGAAATCGTGGCGGCCCAGTCCGGCACCTGGGGGGGAATCGTCCCCCGCTGGAACATCGTGCCGCTGTTCCTGTCGTTCGTGATCTTCTTCATCGCCATCATCGCCGAGACCAACCGGGCCCCCTTCGATCTGGTTGAGGCCGAACAGGAGATCGTCGGCGGGTTCCACACCGAATACTCGGGGTTCCGGTTCGCCTGCTTCTTCCTGGCCGAATACATCAATATGTTCAACATGTCGGCCATCGCCGCCACCCTGTTCCTGGGCGGATGGAACGGTCCGACCTTCGGGCTCACCGGCTTTGTCTCCTGGCTGCTCCCCATTATCTACTTCTTCATCAAGACCTTCGTGCTGATCTTCATCTTCATGTGGGTGCGGGCCACCCTGCCGAGGTTCCGCTACGACCAGCTGATGACCCTTGGATGGAAACGACTCATCCCGGCTGCCCTTCTCTGGTTGGTGCTGTCGGCGGTGGTCGTCGGCTGGCGACAGTTTGGAGCGCCATGGACGTGAGAGGTTCCAAGTTCCAGGTTTCGGGTTCCGGGTTCGACGACCAGCTGCGTGAGTCGTGGCTCACCAATTTCCGGTTCCGGGTCCGGTCCCTCGCCAACGATTTGCCCGCGGCCGACGGCGGGCCGTTCGTCACCGAGGACGAGGCACCAGGTACTGGGTACGAGGTATCAGGCGCGAAGTACGAAGTACGAGGTACCTAATGGGAATGATCAACAACCTTCGCAGAGGTTTTGCGGTCACGCTCAGAGTGATGCGTAGAACGGTCTTTGGCGACGGTCTGCTCACCACTGAGTACCCCAAGGAATCGCGTCAGAAGCCCGAGCGTTTCCACGGCCGGCACGTGCTCAACCGCCACCCAGACGGTATCGAGAAGTGCATCGGTTGCGAGCTGTGCGCCGGTGCCTGTCCGGCCCGTTGCATCTACGTGCGCGGGGCCGACAACCCAATCGACGAACCGGTCAGTCCCGGGGAGCGGTACGGGTTTGTGTACGACATCAACATGCTGCGCTGCATCTTCTGTGGTCTGTGCGTCGAAGCATGCCCGACCGAAGCCATCACCATGACCCACCTGTTCGAGATGTCCGTTACCAACCGGGACGATGCCATCTACACGAAGAACGAGTTGCTGGTCAACCCGGAAGGCATACCCAACCATATGTTCACTCCCGAGCAAGACCCGATGGTCAACCTGGACGAACTCAAAGACGCCGACGGATGGATGCGGGCGACTGCTCCTTCAGGCCGAGCCGCCTACGAGGGGATCCCGGGTTGGAGTGCTTCGGCGGGCATCGGCCTACGGCCCCCCGAGCGGGGGCAAGCGGGAGCAGAAGTCGAAGAGGACGACGATGACTGAGCTGGTCCTCTTCTTCATCTTCGGGGCGCTGGCCCTGGTCGGTGGATTGACCGTGGTGGCCGCTCGGAACCCGGTGCACAGTGCGATGGGGCTCATGCTCACGCTGTTCTCGCTGGCAGTCTTCTACGTCGTGCAGGCCGCTCACTTCGTGGCCGCCGTTCAGGTGATCGTCTATGCGGGCGCGGTCATGACGCTGTTCTTGTTCGTCATCATGCTGATCGGGGTGGACAAAGCAGAGAACTTGAGCGAGACGATCCGTCTCCAGCGTCCCCTGGTGGTCTTGGTCGGTCTCACCGTCGTCGTGGTCGGCGTCTTCGTAGCGGTCGGCGGCAGGTTCGCCTGGATCACCGGCGTCGTCGGCGCCGGTCCGGAAGTCAACGGCACCGCGGAGGCGATCGGAGACGATTTGTTCACCACCTGGCTGCTGCCGTTCGAGGCCACCTCGCTGCTGTTGATCATCGCCTCGGCCGGAGCGCTGGCGCTGGCCTTCTTCCGTCCCCGCCGCCGGGAGGGTAAGGAGGAAGGTGCGCCGTGACGGTCACCGTCGATTGGTACCTGATCCTCGCTGCGGTGCTCTTCGTGATCGGTGCCGCCGGTCTGTTGGTGAGGCGCAATGCCATCGTCATGTTCATGTCGATCGAGCTGATGCTCAACGCCGTCAACCTGACTTTCGTGTCGGTCGGCCGGGAGTTGCGTGATCTGACCGGACAGTTCGCAGTCTTCTTCGTGCTGGTGGTGGCCGCCGCCGAGGTGGTCGTCGGGCTGGCGATCATCGTGTCCATCTTCCGAACTCGGGCAACTGCCTCGGTGGACGAACTCTCGGAGATGAAGGGATGAGGATGGTCGCTTCGCTCCCACGTACTTCGGAGTACCAAGTACCAAGTGCCAAGTACCAGGTGTCCAGCACTCCGACCGGGCGAACTAGGTACCAGGTACTGAGTTCCGGGTACTCCATCGGCACCGGAGTTGGTCATGACTGAGTGGATCTGGCTCGTCATCGCCCTGCCCGCTCTGGGGACAGTCTTCCTGCACTTCTTCGGGCGCCGGATCGGCGAGCCCTATGCCGGGTGGATCGCCTCGGCGACGATCGGGTCGTCGTTTGTGATCGGTCTGATCGCGGCGGTGCCGTTCCTCCGGGGCGAAGCTCACGCAGAGACCGTGTACCTCTTCGACTGGATACCCGCACTCGGTGCTCACGCGGAGCTTCTCTGGGATCCTCTGTCGGCGTTGATGGTGCTGGTGGTGAGCGGCGTCGGCACTCTGATCCATGTCTACTCGATCGGGTACATGCACGGCGACGAGCGATTCGGGCGCTTCTTCACCTACATGAACCTGTTCGCCACCTCGATGCTCACGCTGGTGCTGGCCAACAACTTCGCCGTCCTCTTCCTCGGTTGGGAACTGGTCGGCCTGTGCTCGTACCTCCTCATCTCGTTCTGGTTCACCCGTCCGGCGGCGGCCGCGGCCGGCAAGAAGGCGTTCATCGTGAACCGGATCGGCGACTTCGGGTTCATGATCGCCCTCATGCTGGTGTTCACCACCTTCGGCACCCTCTCCTACAGCCAGGTGCTGGAGAATCCGGGTGAGTTGCTGGGAGCCGGGACGGCCACGGCCGTCGGGCTTCTGTTCCTGGTCGGCGCGGCCGGGAAGTCTGCCCAGATACCCCTGTATGTGTGGCTACCCGATGCCATGGAGGGCCCCACCCCCGTGTCTGCCTTGATCCATGCCGCCACCATGGTCACGGCCGGCGTCTTCGTAGTGGCGCGCACCGCGCCGATCTATGCGCTGTCGGAGACCGCCTCGGTGGCGGTGGCCACCGTCGGAGCGTTCACCGCGCTGCTGGCCGCCACCATCGCCATCGCCCAGCGGGACATCAAGCGGGTGCTGGCCTACTCGACCATCAGCCAGCTCGGCTACATGTTCGTCGGGGTCGGTTCGGCTGCCTACGTGGCCGGCATGTTCCATCTGATGACCCATGCATTCTTCAAGGCACTGCTCTTCCTCGGAGCCGGATCGGTGATTCATGCCATGGCCGACGAGCAGAACATGAACAAGATGGGCGGCCTGTTCGGCAAGATGAAGATCACCGGGTGGACGATGGCCATAGCCACCCTGGCCATTGCCGGCATCCCGCCCTTGGCCGGGTTCTGGTCGAAGGACGAGATCCTCGGTACGGCCTTCGAGAAGGGCGGGTTCTACTACCTCCTGTGGGCCATCGGACTGCTCACCGCCCTGCTCACCGCTTTCTACATGACCCGCATGTTCATTCTCACCTTCCTCGGCAAACCGAGGTGGGCCGAGGGCGTCCACCCTCACGAGTCGCCCCGCACCATGACCGTTCCGCTGATGGTCCTGGCGGCGCTCTCGGTGCTGGGCGGTCTCGTCAACACCCCCTTCCGGCTCGGGCTCGAGCACTTCCTGGAGCCGGCCTTTGAAGGTGTCGAACTGGCTCACGCTCCGGAGGGCGCCCTGCTGTGGATCCTGGCCGCCGTGTCGGTGCTGGCCGGAGTCGTGGGCATCCTCATGGCGGCGGCCCTCTACCTGGGGCCGGAGGAGCGCCGCGAACGCCTGCTGGGCCAGATCCGCCGCCCCTGGTTCGCCATGGAGAACGCCTACTGGGTCGACCAGATGTACGGGAGGACGATCGTCATCCCCGGCAAGAAGCTCTCGATCTGGGCTGCGTTCACCTTCGACAACGGTGTGATCGACGGAATCGTCAACGGCGTAGGGGTACTCGTGCAGCGTCTGGCTGCCGCTCTGCGGCCTCTGCAAACCGGCTTGGTGAGGAACTACGCGCTGGTGCTGGCCGCCGGAGTAGTGGGCCTCGTCGTCTGGTTCTTGAGCAGCGGGGGGTTGTAGGTGGACTTCCCGATCCTCGCGGTTCTGATCCTTCTGCCGGCGACGGCGGCGGTGATCATCGCCCTCCTGCCCGAGCGCCGCAGCGAGGTGATCCTGCCGGTCGGGGTGGCGCTGAGCATGCTGCCGGTCGGGCTGGCGGGGTATCTGTTCTTTGCCTTCGAGAAGGGCGAAGCCGGTTTTCAGTTCGTCGAGAAGGTCGCCTGGTACGAGCCGTGGGGGATCTCATGGCACCTGGGGGTAGACGGGATCTCCCTGCTGCTGGTGGTACTGACCACCATTCTGGTACCGATCTCGCTGGCGGCTTCGACGGCCATCACCGACCGGCTCAGGATGTTCGTGGCGATGGTGCTGGTCCTCGAAGCCGGGCTGATCGGTGTCTTCCTGTCCCTCGACCTCTTCCTGTTCTTCGTGTTCTTCGAAGTGATCCTCATCCCGATGTACTTCATCATCGGTATCTGGGGCAGCGAGCGGAGAATCTACGCGGCGGTCAAGTTCTTCATTTTCACTGCCTTCGGGTCGGCCTTGATGCTGGCCGGCATCATCGCCATGGCACTGATGCACGGTGACCAGACCGGACAGATCAGCTTCAACTACATCGATCTGTTGCAGTTGTCGATGAGCAGCAACACGGAGCTGTGGCTGTTCGGTGCCTTTGCGCTGGCCTTCGCGATCAAGGTGCCCCTCTTCCCGCTCCACACGTGGCTGCCCGACGCGCATGTCGAAGCGCCCACCGCCGGTTCGGTGCTGCTGGCCGGCGTCTTGCTGAAGCTCGGCACCTACGGGCTGCTGCGGTTCAACCTGCCACTCTTCCCCGAGGCTTCCGTCGAGCTGGTCCCGGTACTGGCGGTGGTAGCGGTGATCGGGATCATCTACGGAGCCATCGTGGCGATCGTCCAACCCGACCTGAAGAAGCTGGTTGCCTATTCGTCGGTGAGCCACCTGGGCTTCATCGTGCTCGGGATCTTTGCTCTCACCAGCCAGGGTCTGCAGGGTGGGGTCATCCAGATGGTCAACCACGGGATCACCACCGGCGCCCTGTTCCTCCTGGTGGGGATGATCTACGAACGTCGGCACACCAAGAAGATCGCCGACTTCGGGGGTCTGGCCCGAGTCATGCCGGTCTTTGCCGGGATCTTCCTGTTCACTTCATTTGCCTCGATCGGGCTACCCGGACTGAACGGTTTCATCGGTGAGTTCCTGGTCCTGCTCGGCAGCTACACAACCCTCCAGCCCTATGCCATCATCGCTGCCTTCGGGGTGGTGCTGGCGGCCGTCTACTTGCTGTGGGCGTACGAGCGCGTCTTCACAGGGCCGGTCACCAAGCCGGAGAACGAGAAGCTGCCGGATCTCGGGTTCCGGGAGATAGCAATCATGGTGCCGCTGATCGCCTTGATGCTGTTCCTGGGCCTGTATCCGAAGCCTGCTCTGGATCGGATCGCGCCGTCGACGGAGAGGGTGCTGGATCGTATCGAGCAAGTCGCCGACTTCGACGTGCCGGAACCGGGCCGGCTGGACGATGTTTTCTCGGGGGAGGCGCCGTGAGCGACCTAGTCAACGTCTCCTACCTCGCCGTCGGTCCTGAGATCCTCCTGACCCTCGGAGCCGTGCTGGTCCTGATGATCGACGTGTTCCGCCAACCCTCCGCCCGGGTGCATGCCTGGATCGTGGCCGCCACCATCCTGGCTGCCACCGTCGTCACCTGGTTCCAGTGGGACCGGGTGACCGGCGAAGGGCCCTTCCTGGCGTTCTCCGACATGGTGGTGATAGACGAATACGGCGTGATTGCCTCGTTCATCCTGCTGCTGGTCGGTGCACTGGGTCTGGCCGTGGCCTGGGGGATGGTCGAACGACTGGGAAGGCGGGGCGCCGAGGGCATCGTGCTGGTGTTCATGGCGATCGCCGGGTTCCAGTTCATGGCGGTTTCCGCCAACCTCGTCATGATGTTCATGGGCCTGGAGATCGCCTCCATCAGCCTCTACGTGCTGGCGGGGATCACCCGGGAGCGGCCCGAAGCCGACGAAGCCGCCCTCAAGTATTTCCTGCTCGGGTCGTTTGCCTCGGCGGTCTTCATCTACGGGGTCGCTCTGGCCTTCGCCGGAACCGGGGGAGTCTCCGTCTACGACATCGGGGCTTTCCTACGCGGCTCTGTGCTGCTCAAGCCCGGGGTCCTGCTGATCGGGATGGCCCTGCTCATCACCGGCCTGGCCTTCAAGCTGTCGGCGGCTCCCTTCCACGTGTGGGCGCCCGACACCTATCAGGGATCACCGGCCGGAATAGTGGGGTTCATGGCGGCCGGCGCCAAGGTGGGAGCCTTTGCCGGGTTGGGCCGCATCGTGATCACCGCCTTCCCGCTCTATGAGGCCGAGTGGGCCGTCGGTCTCGCCATCCTGGCCACGATCTCGATCGCCACCGGTACGCTCCTGGCCATCGCCCAGAGCGACATTCGCCGCCTGCTCGCCTATTCGGGAGTGGCGCACGCCGGGTTCATCCTCACCGGCTTGACGGCCGGAGAAGCGGGCATGCCGGCGGTCTGGTTCTACCTGGCGGTCTACACCGTGCAGCTGATCGGGGCGTTCGCGGTCGTGGCGGCGGTGGCCGGGCCCACGGCGGCCGGTTCGCCCATGTCCGACTACGAGGGGCTTTCGAGGCGGTCGCCGTTCCTGGCGGCCGTCCTGGCCCTCTTCATGCTGGCCATGTCCGGTGTACCCCTCACCGCCGGGTTCGTGGGGAAGTTCGGGGCGTTCGCCGTCGCCTGGCGAGCCGATTTCGAATGGCTGGTGATCGTAGCCCTGGTCGCTTCGGTGGCGGGTTTCTTCTTCTACCTGCGGGTGATCGTGCTGATGTATATGCGCGAACCGGCGGTGGCCGAGGCCCCGGGCACCATGCGCGCCCGGCTCGAGCCGGTCGGGGCGCTCCGCTGGGTCCTGATCATCTCCACGGCCATCACGCTGGCGTTCGGTATCTACCCGACTCCGCTGTTGGATCTGCTCAGCACCGCCCTTCCGTTCTGAGGCGAGCTCTCAGGTTGCAGGGTGCCGGTTTCGGGGCTCGGTCCCGGAGAAACGAAGTCTCACTCCTGCAACTGAAAGGGCGTACAAGGAAGAGCCCCGCCGCCCGCCCTCGGGCAATCCGGGCCGGGGAAGGGGTGGGTTCTTGCGCGTCGAACTCAGCCGCAAGATCCCCGTTCCGCCGAAGCAGGGCTACGACAATGGGTCGCAACGGGCGGGTCGGCATCATCGAGATCCTGGATCCGGAGCACGCCGCTCGGAGCAAGACCGGGGACGGGTTCCGGTTTGCCTGCCGTCTGAGGATCGAGGGAGAGCGCGTTCTCGACGNNCGCGGACCATCGAAAGGGATCTCCGGCGTACTCTCGACAACATCGAGGACATCTTCTGGGCGTCCCGGATGAGGGGATCGCGCCCGAGGTGTGTGCTCCCCTACGGCATCGTGGCGCAGCAGGACTTGCCGCCCGCCATCAACCAGTTCTCCGCACGGACCGGTAGGGTTCCGATCCATGACACGCGGCACATCTCCGGAAGGCGCCTCCGTCCGGATCACCGCTCATGCCTGATCTCAATGTTCGGCCGGTGACCGAAGTGGACGTTCGGGCCTTTGCCACCTGGCGGTATGAGCCTCCCTACGACGGCTACGACATCGATCAGCCCGTCGACGAAGCCGTCCCCTACTTCCTGCAACCCTCCACCAACTGTCACGTGATCGAGTGTGAAGGCGAATTGGCGGCCTTCTTCACGTTTGGGTCGGACGCCCGGGTTCCGGGTGGCGATTACTCGGCACCCGGCCTCGACATCGGTCTGGGAATGAAGCCCGAGTTCACCGGTCGCGGGCACGGCCGCAGGGTTGTCGAGACCGTCGTTCAGTTTGCTCGAGAGGCTTTCGACGTGGATCCGCTGCGGGTCACGATTGCCGCCGGGAACCAGCGGGCACTCCGGGTTTGGTCGAGCCTGGGTTTCACCGAAACGCAACGGTTTCACACGTCCCGGCCGATGATGGGCAGCGACACGTTCGTTGTTCTCGAGTGTGGTCTCCACGACGTCTTCTCGCTGGGAAGTACCTGAACGAAGCAAAGGGGACCTTGCCGCCGGACCGTCTGGCCATCGCATGGCTCGGCCCGCCCCACCCCTCTCTTTCGGAGAGGGGATTGTCGACGAGAAACCGCGCCGGTGGCTTTAGGCTCATTGGGTGATCACACCCAGATGCCGCGCGGCCACCGCTGCCACCCTTGCCGTGCTGACCATCCTCGCCCTGTTTTCGCTCGTCCAGCCCGCCGGGGCAATCGAACGGCCGCTGCTTCCGGCCGACCGAGCCGCCGCCGCCACCGTGCTGGTTCGTGAGGGAGATGTCGTCGATGAAGACCTCTACGCCGGTGGCAACCGGGTCCTCATCGAAGGGACCGTGCAAGGGGATCTGGTGGTCGCCGCTTTCCAGACTGTGGAGATCAGCGGGACGGTTGAAGGCGACGTAGTCGGTTACTCCCCGCTGGTGGTCGTCACCGGGAACGTGGGAGGTTCGTTGCGGGTGGCGGCGGACGTGGTTCGGGTTGAGGGCCGGGTAGGCGTCGATATCTTCACCGGGACGCGCTCCGCGGTGGTCACCGGCAGCGTGGGGCGTGATGTGCAGGCTTGGACCCTGACACTCGACGTACGCGCCCGGGTAGGCCGGGACATCCTCGGCCGGGTATTCGGCCGGGCCCGCATCGGCGGCGTGGTAGAAGGAGACGTCGAGATCACCGTCCGGAACCTCGAGGTTCTGCCCGGGACTCGAATCGGGGGGAGCCTGGGTTACCGATCGGATCAAGAGGCGGACATCGCCGATGATGTTGAGGTCGGTAGGTTGCTCACCAGGCGGGATCCGGTTGCCCCCAACGTCCGGGTGCAGGCGATATACACCCTCACCTGGATTCTGGTCGTCATTGCCGTTGCCGGTCTCGGGTTCCTTCTGTTCTGGTTGATGCCTCGCACGCTTCGCCTGGCCGTCGAGAGCGTACAGACCCGCACCTTCCTCTCGCTCGTGGTAGGTCTTGTGGTGCTCGTGGTGCCGCTGGCACTGCTGATCGTTGTTCTCGTGCAGGTGGTCGATTCTTCTCCGGAACTTGCCCTTCCTTCGGCCATTGTCGGCCTGCCGATCGGACTGCTTCTGCTGGGGATGTTGCTGTTCGGCGTGCTGGTATCTCCGGTACCCGTGCTGACGGCGCTGGGATCGCGGCTCACCAGACGCCGCCGGTCGGCTTTGTTCGGGTATTTGGTCGGGTTGCTGGCCTGGGCGTTGATCCTGCTTGTTCCTGCGGTACGACTGTTCCTGACCTTGCTGCTGGCGGTGTTGGGACTCGGCGCCTGGACCCTGGGTTTGGTGGCATCCCGGGGCCGGTACGAATGGGCTCTCGTGTCCGGGGGCAGACACCGGCGGCCATCGCCGGTCGAAGGTCGAGAGGTCCGGCATGCCGAACTCGTCCCGGTCGATGAGGACGTCGAGGACGACGAGTGGCCGGATCTGCCCGCCTCGGACCATTGGCCGGACGGGGAGATCGGCGAACCGTTCGATCCGGAGACGATGCAGCTTCCCTTCGAGGATTGGGACTCGTCGTGACGACGATGGCCATTGCTCGTGACGAAGGTGAGGGGTTTCCGGTGGTGCTGTTGCATGGCTTTCCGGGTGGTGCCGCGGACTGGAATGCAGTGGCCGATCGGTTGGTGAGCGACTACCGGGTGATCGTCCCCGATCTCCTCGGGTTTGGTGCCAGCGACCGGCCGACCGGATTTGCCGAGCTGTGGGCGGACGCTCAAGCCGAGGCATTGTTGGCAACACTCGAGTCGCGTTCGGTCGAACGCTTCGCCCTGGTGGGGCAAGATTTCGGCGGCCCCGTCGCGGTGACACTCATGACCCGCGCCCGGCAGCGGGTCACCCATCTGGTGCTCACCGCCACCAACGTGCGCACCGACGCCCCGGTCGGTTTTCCACTCTCGATGGTGCGGTGGCCGTTCATCGGGAATCTGGTGGAGCCGCTTTTCTTCTCGGGCTTGGCGCTGCGCGGCATGGCGATAGTGGGATCGAAGACTCGGTCGGCACGACCGTCCCGCAACGATCCGGGAGAGGTTCGGTCGATCCGCACCATATTTGCCACCGTGTTGCGCGACCTGCCCGTGCACTACCGCGCCGTGGAGGCGATGCTGGGGGAGATCGCTGTGCCTACTCTGGTGGCCTGGGGGGACCGGGATCCGTTCTTCGCGGTCGAGCTCGGGAAACGGACCGCCGCGTCGATTCAGGGGGCGCGTTTCGAGGTGTACGAGGGTGCCGGCCACTTCACACCTGTTGAGCGCCCCGAAGATCTGGCTGCCGGGTTCCGCTCGCTGGTGGCGGACTAGAAGACGTCGCCCCCTTGGAGCAAAGGCCTAGCCCTCCAGTGTCTTGCGGCGCGATGATACGAACATCGAGGAAAGGGGGGTAGCGGCGATCAGATCCTGTCCTGTGGAAACCCAGGGAAGGGAATCCAACTATGACGATTCTTGGTTTTTTCTACTGGAAGCCCGGCCTGCCGCACGAGAAAGTGATGGAGTGCCTCGGAAGACGCCTGCAGTACGAGGAGCCGGAGGGCGCCAACATGCTCTTCGAGTATTGGCCGAGCGGCGTCGGTGAGAGGACGCCGGCCGTGGTGGCCGGTTACGACATGACCGACCTCGGACCGATGCTGGAGATCGAACTGTTTTGGGGCGAGTACTTCGACATCACCATGTTGCCTGCAGTCTCGGCGGAGGACGGCATCAAGATGGGCGCCGACATCATGCAGCACATCGCGGCGATGACCTAGCTCACAACTGATTGCGGGAAGGGGTCGCCTTCGGGCGGCCTCTTCGCGATAGTCTCATCTACCAAACCCGAGGCGAGGACGCGCCATGGAGAACGCCTTTGAGGTGGCGGCCGCCGGGCCCCATGTTCGATCGTTGGTCAGAGAGACGGTCGTCAACGCGCTCTCGATGGAGGTCTGGTCGGCCTGGACCACCAAAGAGGGCATCGACGCCTGGTGGGATCCGCCCGATGCTCGGATCCAGCTGCGGATCGGAGGTCCCTTCGAGATTCTCTTCCTCCCCGAGGCGCCTGAGGGCGAACAGGGTGGAGAAGGGTGCCGTTTCCTCGCCTACGTTCCTGGAGAAATGGTGGCTTTCACTTGGCGTGCCACTCCCGACCACCCCCTCCGCGACCACTACACCTGGGTGGTTCTGACGTTCTCAGAACTGGCCGATGCAACGACCGCCGTCCGGCTGGTGCACACCGGTTTTCTCGACGGCCCGCACTGGGACACCTACCTGGCCTATTTCGAGGACGCCTGGGACCGGGTTCTCGCCAGACTCACCCGGCACTGGGCGTCCTGACCACGTCCGGGCCTGCCCGCCGATCGGCCGCTCCGAACGGTCGGATCCTGTCGCTCCGGGTACCATCCTTGGTCTATGACCTCCGACACGCTTCATCGGCCTTTGCGGGATCTGCGTATTTCGGTCACCGACCGGTGCAACTTCCGGTGTACCTATTGCATGCCCGAGGAGATCTTCAGTCGCGACTACCAGTTCCTCGGTCGCGAGCTCCTCTTGACCTTCGAGGAGATCGAGCGCTTGGTCCGACTCTCCTTGAGCCTTGGAGTCCGCAAGGTGCGGCTCACCGGCGGGGAACCACTGCTCCGTCGAGACCTCGAACAGTTGGTCGCTTCGGTCAAGGCCGTCGGCGATCTCGAGCTGACCATGACCACCAACGGAGCGTTGCTGGCCCGCAAAGCTCAGGTATTGAAGCAAGCCGGTCTCGACCGGATCTCAGTGAGCCTCGACTCATTGGATGACACCGTGTTCCGGGCCATGAACGACGTCGATTTCCCGGTCGCCAAGGTGCTGGAAGGTATCAACGTCGCTCACGAGGTGGGGCTGGGGCCCGTCAAAGTCAACGCCGTCGTCAAGCGGGGCGTCAACGAGCACACCGTCGTCGAGATGGCGCGGTACTTCAAGGACACCGGGCACATCATCCGGTTCATCGAGTTCATGGACGTCGGCAGCAGCAACGGATGGCGACTCGACGACGTTGTGCCGGCCGCCGACATCGTGACCATGATCGACGCCGAGATGGCCCTCGAGCCGCTGGACCCCAACTACCCGGGCGAGGTGGCCCGGCGGTACCGGTACCAGGACGGGGGTGGGGAGATCGGGATCATCGCCTCGGTAACCCAGCCTTTCTGCGGCGACTGCACGCGGGCCCGGGTCTCGGCCGACGGAGCCCTCTATACCTGCCTGTTCGCCTCGAGGGGTTTCGACCTGCGGACACTGTTGCGGTCGGGTGCAACCGACCAGGAGATCGTCGAGACGCTGGCCGCGATCTGGGGTGCCCGGGACGACCGCTACTCCGAGATCCGCTCATCGGAAACGGCCGGTCTCCCCAAAGTGGAGATGAGCTACATCGGGGGTTGAGGTCCAGCACCCGGTGTTGAGCCTGTCCGCAACGCTCTGACCGAGGCCCGTTCCGGGAGGTCTGGATGGCCACCGCGCCCGCCAGCGTCATGACTGTGCGGCGTCGATGAGCGCCGGTTGACACGACCCGATCACTGTGGACGGCGCCGGAGGCCTTTTGGTTTGGTCGATGCTGAGAATGAGGCCGGCTCCTCTGGTCCCCGCTCCGGACTCGAGGAGAACCCACGTCCCGGCGATCTGTCTCTTGGCGATCACATCGTTGCCGGTGCCGACGCAGTTGATCGACTCGATCGTCCAACCGTGGGCCTGGACGGCATCGGCGAGGGCTACCGATGCCGCTTCCCAAGATCCTGAGACTTCGTAGAGTTTGGTGATGGTCGCACGCTCGCCTGCGGTTCGATTGGTGATCCGTCCGGCGGACAGACCCTCAACGTCGGCCTGGAGGAGGGGGTCTGCTTCGAGCGTATCGAGACCGGCGTTGTTGCCTGCACACGCGGCCAGCATCATGGCGAGCGCGACGAGCATCCTACGCATCCGGAGAGTGTAGGGGTGGTCGAGATGGGAGGAGCTGGGGTGGGGTTCCGCTGATCTGCGGGCGGGCGGCAGTGCTCGACGCGCCCGAAGACGAGCACCGGGAGGGCTAGATGGTCAACGCGTTTGGCTCTATATAGGTCTAATTTCTGTCATTTGTCTGTAGTAGTGTCGAACACATGTTCGGTTCGGTGACAAGAGAAGCGACCACCACGGCAGAGCGGTTGGACGGCCTGGTGATGAGCGAACAAGCGCTCCGTTTGGAGATGCTGGACGAGATCACCCGCCTCGATAGCACCGAAACGTGGAAGAGCGATGGGGCAACCTCAATGGCCGACTGGCTGGTGGGCCGCTACACCATGTCAATCGGTACGGCCCGAGAATGGATACGGGTCGCTGGGATGTTGGAGGTGTGTCCCCGGATCAGGGAGGTGTACTCGGACGGTGGCTTGTCGTGGGATCAGCTACGGGCGCTGGTCCGGGTAGCGGACACGGACAATGAGGCCGGGTGGGCCGAACGGGCTCCCCACATGACCGTCGCTCAGCTCCGGGCCGCCTCCAAGCGGGTCCGGACCGAAGAGGTGATCGACGCGCATGAGCGACGCCGGGTGGAGTGGTGGTTCGACGATCACCAGCCGCTCTTCAGGATGACCGTGCATATGGCGGATGTGGAAGGAGCCACGCTGGCGACCTGGTTGACCCGCCGCGCCGGCCAGTACGATCCCGACCCGCAGTCGGGTGTCTACGAACCTTTCGAGACCCGCTGCGCCGACGCCCTCTACGAGTTGGCCTCCCAAGCCCTTACCGACGATCGTGACCATGACCGGGCCACCATCCTCGTCCGCACCAACCTGGAGACCCTCCTCTCGGGGATCGGTACCGCAACTGTGGATGACGGACCCGCCCTCTCCTCAGACACGCTTCGCCGCCTGGCTTGTGACGCCCGCCTCCAGTTGGCCCTCACCGGCACCCACGACACCGTGGTTGGGGTGGGCGTACCACGCGCACCATTCCTCCCTGGCTGGTCCGGCTCATTCGAGCCCGCGACCATGGTTGCCGGTTCCCTTTGTGCCGGCGTACCCGCTGGACCCACGCCCACCACATCATCCACTGGGCCGAGGGCGGCCCCACCAACCTCGACAACCTCATCACATTGTGTGGACATCATCACCGGCTCATCCACGAACACGGCTGGACCATCACCGGCCACCCCGACCACACCATCACCTGGCATCGCCCCGACGGCTACCCGTTCACACCCCAACCGCCGGCCCGCCCACTACAACAATGGAAACACACCCTCACCTCCACTCCACCCGTACAACCACCCCAACGGCTGAGCTCACACCCCACTCCACTCCGACGTTGACGCGTCGGCCACCTGCCCCGTCTTGCAGCGGGGGAGGACACGCATTGACCTGGCCTCCTACAAGCGCAGCGGGATGGATCGCAGCCGGATACCGGTGGCGGCGAACACGGCGTTGGCCACCGCCGGGGCGATCGGCGGCACCCCCATCTCGCCTACGCCGGTGGGGGGCTCGGAACTGGGAACGATGTGTACCTCGACCTCCGGCATCTCGTCGAAGGGGAGCAGCCGGTAGTCGTGGAAGTTCGACTGGACCACCGCACCGTCCTCGATGGTGATCCCGTCTTTGAGGGCGGCGGTGAGCCCGAAGGCGATCCCGCCTTCCATCTGCGCTCGCACCGTGTCCGGGTTGATGACGACACCGCAGTCGACGGCACACACCACCCGGTGGACCCGGATCGCGGAGCCCTCCACCGATACCTCGGCCACCTGGGCGACCGGGGTCACGCCGAAGGTTGAGAAGTAGGCGATGCCCCGACCCCAGCCGTCCGGGAGCGGACTGCCCCAGCCGCTCTGCTCGGCGGCCAGTTCGATCACCCGTCGGGCAGCTCGGTCCATGATCTGCATCCGCAGCTTCAGCGGATCGATCCCGTTGGCGGCGGCGACCTCGTCGATCAGGGACTCGCGAGCAAAGGCGGTCGGGTGGTTGCCGACCGACCGCCAGGCGCCGGTCGGGATCGGACTGCCCGCAGAGTTCGATCGCACGCTCGGTCGGGAACTGCCGGAGGCCGGGGCGGTCGCTTGATACCGGCTCATCGGGTGGTAACGGTCGTGGGCCATGTCGTCCTCGCGGGTCCACATCAACTTGACCGGCGCCCCGAGGGCCTGGGAGAGGTGCACCGCCTCGGTGACTGCGTCGTCATAGTGGCCCCGTCCGAACTTGCCGCCCACCGGCGGGACATGCACCGTGACCGCCGACCGTGCAAACCCGGTGAGGTTCTGCACGGTGCGCCGGGCTCCTTGCGGGTCTTGGGTCGGTGCCCACACCTCGCAGCCGTCGCTCCGGACGTCCGCTACCGCGCCCATCGGTTCGAGCGCCGCATGGGCCAGGTAGGGGATGTCGTAGGCGGCGCCGATCCGGCTCGAACCGACCGACCGGGTGCTGTCGATCAGGTGCTGTTGAATCCCCGCGCTGGTGGTACCGGCCAGCGAGCCGCGACTCCAGGAAACGTTGAGGGCTTCCCGGCCCTGAAGGGCCGCCCAGGTGTGGTCGGCGACGACGGCCACCCCCTTCTCGATTTCGAGGACGTCGGTGACGCCGGGGATGGCCAGGGCTGCCGCCCGATCGTAGTCGAGAGGCCGACCCCCGAACGTGGGGCAGCGGGCGATGACGGCGTAGCGCATACCGGGCAGGGTCAAATCGTTGGTGTAGCGGGTGGTGCCCGAGAGGTGATCGGCGGCATCGACCAGGGTGGTGGGTTGACCAACGATGCGGAACCGGGAGGGGTCCTTCCACGGCTTGGCCCGGTTGACCCGCGGTGCTTCCTCTTCGACACCGGCAGTGATCAGTTCGCCGTAGGTGAGGCGAGACTCCCCGTCGGGATGCACCACGGTGCCCGGTTCGGTCCGGCAGTCCTTCACCCTGACGTCCCAGGTGCGGGCGGCGGCGGCGATGAGCACCTCGCGGGCGGCGGCACCCGCCCTGCGCAGGATCTGATAGTGGTTCTTGATGCTGAGGCTGCCGCCGGTGTTCTGGTCTCCGTAGTCGGAGTCCGCCGGAGCCTGGGTGACGCTCACCCGTTCCCATTCGGCGTCCATCTCCTCGGCGATGACCATGGCGATGGCAGTACGGATGCCCTGGCCGAGTTCGGAACGGAACGCGGTGATGGTCACGGCACCGGTCCCGTCGATCAGCAGGTAGATGTTGGGACGGAGTTGCGCGTTCGGGTCACCCGGGTAGGTCGTGGTTGTGGTCGGTTCCGGTTCGGAGGTTGTGGCAGTCGTGGAACTCGATGTGGTCGTCGTGCTCGTCGAGGTGCTGGTGGTCGACGTGGTCGTGGTGGTGGGGTCGGTCTCCTTCGTGATGCAGCCGGCCAGATAGACAGAGACCATCAGGCCGCCGGTGGCCAGCGAGGAGACCTTGATGAACTCGCGGCGGGACATGTCTGTCATGTGACACCTGCCGCACGTTCGATCGCCTTGCGGATCCGCTGGTAGGTACCGCACCGGCACAGCACCCCGGACATGGCGTCGTCCACTTCCGTGTCGCTGGGCCGGGGATTGCCGGCCAGGAGGGCGGCGGCGGTCATCACCTGGCCGGGCTGGCAGTAGCCGCATTGGGGGACGTTCTCGGTCAGCCAGGCCTCCTGGACCGGATGGTTACCGTGGAGACCCTCGATGGTGGTGATCTCACCGGTGACGTCGGCGGCGGTCACCGAACATGACCGGACTGCCCGGTCGTCCACGTGGACCGTACAAGCGCCGCACAGGCCGATCCCGCACCCGTACTTGGTGCCGGTCAGACCGAGGAAATCGCGCAGCACCCACAACAGCGGGATGTCGTCCGGGACGTCGACCCGATAGTCGGTCCCGTTGACGGTGAGTCGCACTCGGGCCATTGTTGGACCCATGCTCGGCTGAGCGCCGTCGGTGCTACCAGAGCCGATCGGCCCTTTATGCTGCCGGATTGCCCGAACGAACCCGCGCGCCTACTGCTTGCGTGCCTTCCAGATCTCCTCGCAAGGCCACCGGCGCGACCACTCGAGGGTCACGAAGGGGTACCGGGTGGTGGCATCTTCAGCGGGTCGCACCTCGATGAGATCCTCCACGACAAACCCGTTGGCCCGCAGCAGGCGGATCATGTCCCCGTATCCGAGGTGGAACTCGACCGATTCGTCTTCGGGCCACTCGAAGCGGTGCATGCCGAAGTAGTCGCGCAGCATCACCGGTTCGGCGGCGTTCTCTTCTTCGTCGGGCATACACAGCATCAGGATCGTGCCGTTGACCAGGAAGATGAGTTCGCCGCCCGGACGCAGCACCCGGGCTGCTTCAGGAATCCACCGGTACGGGTCGGCCCAGATCGACGCTCCGTACTCGGAGATGGCCAGATCGAAGCTCCCGTCTGGGAACGGCAGGTTCTCGGCGATGGCGTGAAGGACCGGGAACTCGAGGCCGAACTCCTCCTGGAACTGCCGGGCCGAGGCCAGCTGGGCGGGAGAGTTGTCGATGCCGGTCACCCGGGCGCCCCGGCGAGCAAGCCAGGAGGACACGTAGCCTGTGCCGCAACCCAACTCGATCACATCCTTGCCGGCCACGTTGGGCAGCACCGCGAGCTGAGATTCGGGGACCCGCCAGATACCCCAGTGCGGTTCTTCCGCCGCCCAGTCGCGCCGCCCGGATTCGAAGTACTCCTCAGCCCACTGATTCCAGGATTCACGGTTTCGGAGGACGTAGTCGGGATGGGTCACTGCGTGGGTCCTTGACGTGGCGGACACTTGTGTCCAGGAGCATACGCCCGGTTCTCCCGAACGACCGGCTGGAGTCGGAGAGCGGGTGGAAAGCCCGAGTGGCTCAACCCAAGGCCCAGGGGTCAAGAACCGTCAATGACCGCGGCCCCGGCGGAGGCGGCCGATTCCGGTCAGGCGGCCGGCCACCATGGCCTCGGCAGCATTCGCCGAAGAAGCGTGTGCAGCAACCGCAGCCACGAAATCGCTTCCGTCCACGACGAGCAAGACGACCCTGTCGATGGCCCGTACCGTTGCCGTGCGGCTTCGATCACGGAGGGCGGCGATCTCGCCGAACACCTCGCCGGGCCCGAGAGTGGCGAGTACTTCGCCATCTACCTCGACGGAGACTGCACCATCTTCGATCAGAAAGATCTTCGTTCCCGCCTCGCCCTGCTCGATGATCACGGTGCCCGGGGGAACAGACTGGGTGGCGGCCGAGCGAGCGAGATGTTCCTGCGTCGGAATGGGCAGCAGCCCGAAGACCTCACTTTGGGAGAACAGATCGATCCTATCGTCCGGCACTTCGATCGACCGGTCGATCGACTGGAGCGGTCCTCTCGCCCCGACGGCCACGACCATGAGGGCAACCCCGGCGGCGACGACCGTGGTCCCGACGTCCGTAGCCGAGATCAGAAGCCCGGCGAGGAGGCCTCCGACTCCCAGGGCACCCCAGTACAGGCCCTCGAAGATCCCCAGTACTCGACCCAAGTGGTCTTCCGACACGGTTCTCTGCAGGAGAGTCTGCGCCGAGATATCGATCTGGCTGCCGGCGATCCCGACCAGGAGGAATCCGATGAGTACCGTGACCAGGGCCGGCCAGACTCCGGCCAGAAGCAGCCCGGTGCCCATGAGCAAGAGACCCCAGCCCAGGTACCGGCCGAAGCGATTACCCCGCGAGAAGGTCGTCATGCCGATGGCCGGCAGGGTGCGGATCAAAGCGATGAGCCCCACCGCCGCGGCACCCCCTCTATCGAACGCGAGCAAGCCGAGAGCGATGACGAATGCGTATTCGGCGAGGTTGAAGGCCGCCCAGGCGGTTTCCAGCCGACACAAGTTTCGATTGCGGAACACGGTCTCGACCGCGCCCAAGCGACCGGCAAGATGTGCGATGAGCGGAGAGACCCGTGTGTTCAGGCGGTGGAGATCCCGGCGGCGTGCTACGGGAACCTAGCCGAAGATATGCCACGTTCGCTCTGCTCACCGCCACCTCTCCGTTCGCTGCGCTCGCGCCTCTCCGCCGTTTCTAGACTCACCCTCATGGAACAGCGCCCACTCGGAACCTCAGGTCTATCGGTCAGCGTCTTCGGTCTCGGCACCATGACCTTCGGGGACGAAACCGACGAAGCAACTTCGCACGAGATATTGGACCGCTACCTCGAAGCGGGGGGTCGGTTCCTCGACACCGCCGACGTATACACCCGGGGTGTCTCGGAGGAGATCATCGGAAGGTGGCTCGGCTCCCGGAGCGGGATCCACGACGTCGTGATCGCCACCAAGGCCCGCTTCCCCATGAGCGACGATCCCGTCGACCGGGGAACCGGACGCGCATATCTCACTCGTGCGCTCGACGCCAGCTTGTCCCGGCTCGGCGTCGAGGTGATCGATCTCTATCAGATGCACGCCTGGGATCCTGCTACACCGCTCGAGGAGACGCTGGAAACCCTCAACGGTTTCGTCGAGGCGGGCAAGATCCGGGCGATCGGTGTCTCCAACTATCTGGGCTGGCACCTGGAACGGGCCGTCACGATGACCCACCGGCGCGGATGGGCTCCCATCGCTTCGCTCCAGCCTCAGTACAGCCTGCTGGGGCGAGAGATCGAGCTCGACTCGATGCCGCTCTGTCTCGACCAGAGCATCGGGATGCTCCCCTGGTCGCCGCTGGGGGGCGGGTGGCTGTCCGGGAAGTACTCGCGCGACATGCGACCCACCGGCGACACCAGGCTGGGTGACGATCCCAACCGGGGGATCGAGGCCTATGACTTCCGTAACACCGAGCACACCTGGCGGGTGCTCGAGGTGGTCGAAGACATCGCCGAGAGCCGTGAAGTGACGATGAGCCAGGTGGCGCTCAACTGGGTGCGACAGCGCCCCGGCATCAGTTCGGTGTTGTTGGGGGTCCGGACCATCGCCCAACTGGACGACAACCTGGGTGCGCTGAGCTGGGAGCTCAGCGACGATGAGATGCGGCGTCTCACCGAGGTCAGTGCCCCGGGCGTGCCGCTCTACCCGCACGGATTCCTGGAGTCGTACGCCGGCGTCGACTACTGGGAACGACTCGGAACCCGGGTCGAGTCGCCGTTGGGATAGCTCGTCTCGTTCAGGTCTCCGCCAGACGCTTCAACTCCGCCAGCATCTTGACGATGGTGGCCCCCGACATGCGCGCAATGAGCGGGCTGAGGCTCCTGAGAATCGGGTTGGCGAATACTGCTCGCTCTGTGAACGTGAATGTGCTTCCCGACGGGGTTGGCTCGACGGTCCAGGCTTCCTCGTAGGACGTCATCATCGGACCCGAGGTCATCTCGAACCGAACCCGTTCGGGTTCCTTCCACTCGGTGATCACACATTCCAAGGTGAACGAACGTCCGGGGAATTGCTCCTCGAACATGAACGGCGCTCCGACCGCCCGGCGCAGATCACTCGTGTACTCGAATCTCCGCAACGGGAGGTACCACTCGAGGATCAGCTCGGGTTCGCTGACGAACTTCCAGACACCCTCGGGTGGGGCTCCGATGGAGATGGACCTTTGGACTTCCATCACGGTCCTCCTTGGCCATGGGTGGAGGGTTGCCTCTCTTCATACGATGCACCCTCCGAGCCGGGCTGGGAAGAGGAAAGGTGGCGTCCGCCTGCCGGCTCGCCGGCCTCTCCGTCGCGGCTCGGCTGTTCTACGGGTTCTGGTATTCGGCTTTGGGGCCCAGGTAGTACCACCAATTCAGCACCAGACAGATTGCGTAGAACCCGGCAAAGGCAAACAGGGCAATCTCCGGTGTCGTGTTGGTGATCTGCTCGCCGAACTCCTGCGGCACCACGAACGCTCCGTAGGCGGCTACCGCTGACGTCCAGCCCAGCACGGGGCCCGCCTGTTCCTGATCGAAGACGATGGCGATGGTGCGGAACGTTGACCCGTTCCCGACGCCGGTTGCTGCGAAGAGCACCAGGAATAGAAGAAAGAACGGCACGAAGAAATCCTGCGGGGTAGCCGACTGGTAGGCCTGTCGCATGAAGTAGGCCACGCCGAGGGCGCTGATGATCATGGTGACCGAAACCCATTGGGTCACCCTGGCACCGCCGACTTTGTCGGCTATCCAACCACCCACCGGGCGGATGAAGGCTCCGATGAACGGGCCCATCCAGGCGAACGTCAGTGCCGAAGGGCCGTCGGGATTGACCAAATCGTGGGTCAGGACGCCGTCCACCTCGACGTGCTGGAAACCGAAGATGACCTTGATCGCCAAGGCAAAACCAGCCGAGTAGCCGATGAAGCTGCCGAAGGTCATCGTGTAGATGACGCTCATGATCCAGGTGTGCTTGTTCTTGAAGATCCGGAACTGGCGCTCCAAATTGGGTCTGATCTCGCCGCGTAACTGTTTGAGCAGCAGCACCGTCCCCCAGATGACCAGACCAATGATTGGATACTTGGCCCAGGTCAAGCCCAGGCCGGTGGGGGAGGGGAGGATGACGAACAGGCCGATCACGGCCGGGACAAACGCCAGCCCCAGCATCCCGCTGATCTTGGCAAATGAGTTGAGCGGCGAGCCGATATGGGGCGATACGTGTTCCGCTCGAATGTTGTTCATCCGGAACCACGCCAGGAGTACCAGCGGGACAAGCAGGATCAGCCAGACGAACCCGGCATTGTGGATCCAGGTCTCCGATCCCGCTTCGATCTGCCCGATCAAGGTCCCTGAGGTTTTTTCCAGGATCAGCGACCCGCCTCCGAACAGACCGAAGGTCATAACGAGCGGGATCAACACCTGCATGGTGGTTACACCGGCGTTCCCCAAACCGGCGTTGAGGCCAAGTGACAAGCCCTGCATGCGCTTCGGGTAGAAGAAGCTGATGTTCGACATGGAGGAGGCGAAGTTCCCGCCTCCGAAACCGGACAAGAAGGCCAGCATCTGGAACACCCATAGGGGCGTATCCGGCGAGAGCAAAGCGAAGCCGGTTCCAGCGGCCGGAATCATCAGCAGCCCCGTTGTGAAAGCGATCGTGTTGCGACCACCGGCGATGCGGATCAGAAAACTGCTCGGAATCCGCAGACTGGCTCCGGTCAGGCCGGCAATCGCCGACAGGGTGAACAGTTCGGCGTTGGTGAACGGGAAACCCAGGTTGAGCATCTGGACCGTTATCACGCTCCAGTAGAGCCATACGGCAAACCCGCACAGGAGACTCGGGATCGAGATCCACAGATTTCGTGTGGCGATCTTCTTGCCGGTGTTCTCCCAGAACTCCTCGTTCTCGACATCCCACTCGTAGATATCAGCCACTCCCGTTCCCTTTCTGCGCGCTACGGTCCAAAACCCCGGTTTCCGATTACGCCTCGAGCTTCCCTTCGGCGTCGTGGATGAATTCGGCCTCAAAGGAACCCTCTGGTTCCTCGAGCAGGAAGAGCGTTACGAGAAAACTCAGGGCTGCCCCGCCGGCCAGGATGAAGAAGAACGTCTTGGCGTCCACCAGAGAGAACAGCACGAGGTAGATGACGGCCCCGACATTGCCGTAGGCGCCGGCCATGCCAGCGATTTGGCCGGTCATCCGCTTGTTGATCATGGGGATGATGGCGAAGGTGGCGCCTTCGGCTCCCTGCACGAACACCGAGGCGAAGATGGTGATGGCCACCGCGAACACCAACCACCAAAGGCCGTCAAACATTGGTACGACTACCCGCAATCCGTCGGCATCAACGCCTCCTCCCCACCGTCCGATGAAACCCATCAGCAGAAACCCGACGGCGATCCCGATCATGTAGATCAGCATCGTTCGCTTCCGGTTGGACATGCGGTCGGACAGATAGCCACCCAGGGGACGGGCTCCCAGGTTCACGAAGGCGAACGAAGCGGCAACGATTCCGGCCACGGTTGCAGTCACCAACGGTTGGCCGGCGCTGTTCTTGAGCGGCACAAAGGTGTTTTCAAAGAAGGAGGGCAGCATCGACACAACTGCCAGTTCGGCCCCGAAGTTGGCGAAGTACGTGCTGTTCAAGGCAGCCACGCTGCCCCAGTGGTACTTCTCATCCTCGGGAACACCGGCCCGGAGGTACGGCAGGTTGATCTGCAATGTCTTGATCACGTGGACGCCGTACACCACCAGCAAGATTCCGTAGATCCCGATGAGTACGCCGTTCGACAGAACTGGCTCGCCCTCGATCTCCACCTTTCCGATCCGCCAGGCCAGCACTCCGAGCGCCCCCATGAGCGGGAACGACCAGGCGAGGTACTGGATCAGGTCTCCCCAGGACGTGACCATCATCGGCTCGGTCCTCTTGGCTTTGTGTAGCTCCTCGCCTTTGGGAACGTCACGGACGAGGAAGTAGTACATGACCCCGTAGGCGCCCATAACGAAGCCGTTGACCCCCAACGCCCAGCGCCAGGCGTTGTCACCCAGGCCAAACCAGCCGTCCATGACCGTGATGGCGAACCAGGGGAGAGTCATCGCCGCGAAGGCAGACCCGAAGTTGCCCCACCCGGCGTAGAAACCTTCGGCCCGGCCGATGTACTTGGGCGGGAACCACTGGGCGACCATTTTGATCCCGATAACGAATCCGGCTCCCACCGAGCTGAGCACCAATCGGGCCACCAACATTTGTGTGAACGAGTTGGCCAGCACGAACACCAAGGCCGGGATGGCCATGACAATCATCAGTCCTGAGAACACGACGCGGGCGCCGAATCGGTCGATGAGGGCCCCGACGACGATACGGGCAGGGATGGTCAGAGCGACGTTGGAGATCAGGAGGATCTTGACGTGCTCCTCGGTCAACCACCCGACGGAGTCCAACATGGTGGTCGCCATCGGGGCCATGTTGAACCACACATAGAACGTCATAAAAAAGGCGATCCACGTGAAGTGGAGCGTCCGGATGCGTTCCTGTTTGAAGTCGAGCAGCTTGGGCGGTACCTCCACAGCAGGTGACGTCCGATCGTCCTGATTCATCATCCCTCCTGTGAGAATCCAAACTGTCGACTGCTTGATAGTGGATTCGGACACAAACGTCAAGTTGCAAGATAAACGTTAAGTACTAAGCTGAAGAATATGCAGGCGTCTCTCGGACGGAAGGGCGACTACTCGGTGCGGGCTGTGCTCGACTTGGCTCGTCATCCAGGGGAGCGGCGCAAGGCGCGCGAGATCGCCGGTGAGATGGACATTCCCCACCGCTACTTGACCCAGATCCTCGCCAATCTGGTCCAACATGGTCTGCTCGAAGCGGTGGCCGGTCCGACCGGTGGCTACACCCTCGCTCGGCCGGCGGTCGACATCACCCTGCTCGAGGTCGTGGAGGCGGCCGAGGGTCCGATCAAACTCGAGCAATGCGTGCTGCGAGGAGGACCGTGCGCATGGGAGGAGTCGTGTCCGATCCACATACCCTGGGCTCGTGCTCAGAATGCCCTGGCCGCCCAGCTGGCCGACACGACCTTTGCTGATCTAGCCGGCCATGCCGCCGAGATCGATGCAGGTACTCACCAACTCCCGCCGGATACACCTCCCCACCCGGTGAGTGCCCCGCGCCGCTTGCGGCCTGAGAGACCGAGGAAGCGATAGTGGAGCCACAAGGACAATCGATCGAGAGGGGTGGCCGCATGAGACGCTGGTTGCGCACTGGGTTCGTCGTAGGGGCGATCGCGATGGCGTGGTTCTCTGCTCCCGCTTCGTCTGCACAGGAGACCCCTGATGGCCGGGAGGTCTACTTGGCGAGTTGCGCCGCCTGTCATCAAGGAACAGGTGTTGGAGTTCCCGGGTCGTTTCCTCCGCTGGTCGACAATCCCAACGTTGCCGATGCGGAGTACATCCGCGATGTGATCCTCAACGGCAAGAGCGGACCGATCGACGTCAACGGCGTGACCTACGACGCTGAGATGCCTGCCCAGCCGCAGCTATCCGACGCCGAGATCGATGCCGTCATCTCCTACATCCAGGCCGGCGTGTTCATCCCCGCGGATACGGTCCCGGTGGGCGAAGGCGGGGCAGCGGTGGGCGAGAAGCTCTTCCTGGGCCGGACCGGTCTCGAGAACGGGGGCCCGGCCTGTCATGCTTGCCACTCGGCCGGAACGCACTCCGATCTGGGCGGACCTACCCTCGGTCCCGACCTGACCGACCTGGCTCTCCGTTACGGGGGCAGCGACGCGGTGGCGGCCGCGTTGGCCAACCCGCCGTCGGCCACGATGCAGCCGATCTTCGCGGACAAACCTCTGACCGACCAGGAGCGGGCAGACTTGGGGGCCTACTTCGGCTCGATCAGGACCTACACCGACGTCCAGGTCGACCTGCTGTGGATCCTGGGATTGGCCGGAGCCGCAATCCTTCTCGGTGTGATGTTCGTCTTCCCCAAACGCAACCGAATCAACTACCTCCGGCAATTGAGGAGCAGATCATGAGTGACTGGATCAAGGACACCGAAGCGCCGGCCGAACGGCGCTGGGAGGAGTTCTACCGCAATCGGTTCCAGCACGACAAGCGGGTCCGCACTACTCATGGCGTCAATTGCACGGGTTCTTGCTCCTGGGAGGTCTTTGTCAAGGATGGGATCGTCACCTGGGAGCTGCAGGCGACGGACTACCCGCAACTCGAAGATGGTCTACCCCCGTACGAGCCACGTGGCTGTCAGCGAGGAATCAGTTTCTCGTGGTATCTGTACAGCCCGATCCGCGTCAAATACCCGTATGTCCGGGGCGCGCTGCTCGATCTCTGGCGTGCGGCCCGGGCCGAATTCGACGATCCTGTCGACGCCTGGCAGTCAATCCAGAATGACCCCGACAAGCGGGCCCGCTATCAACGGGCCCGCGGCAAGGGCGGGTTCCGTCGGGTCCGCTGGGATGAAGCATTGGAGATTGCCTCCGCATCCGTCGTGCACACCACCAAGGAACACGGCCCCGACCGGGTGATCGGGTTCTCACCCATCCCGGCGATGTCGCAAATCTCCTACGCTGCCGGCAGCCGGTTCCTTTCGCTGCTCGGTGGAGTAGTGATGTCGTTCTACGACTGGTACTGCGACTTGCCGCCCGCCTCGCCGGAGATCTGGGGCGAGCAAACCGACGTGCACGAATCAGCTGATTGGTACAACTCTCGGTTCGTGGCGGTGATGGGCTCCAACCTCAACATGACCCGGACGCCGGACTGTCATTTCATCAGCGAGGTGCGGCATGCAGGCGCCAAGCTGACGGTATTCAGCCCGGACTTCTCTCAGGTCGCCAAGTACGCCGATTGGTGGATCCCGTCCCATCCCGGTCAGGACACTGCCTTCTGGATGGCGGTAAACCACGTGATCCTCAAAGAGAGCTATCTCGACCGTCAGGTGCCGTACTTCCAGGCGTACGCTCGGCAGTACACCGACCTTCCGTTCCTGGTGGAGATCGCCGACGGCCGGCCCGGGAGGATGGTGCGGGCAAACCGGGTGGCCGAGTACGCCGATGTGGAGCACGGGGATTGGAAACTGCTCTGGTGGGACCGCAACACCGGCCGCCCGCGCATGCCCAAAGGCACCATCGGGTATCGCTGGGCCGAGAAAGACAAGGGCAAGTGGAATCTCGAGCTGGAAGACGGGAAATCCGGGGAGGTACTCGATCCGGAACTGACCTTCGCTCAGCAGCACGAGGCCACGGTCGAGGTCGAGTTCGACGACTTCACCAACGGTGGAACCGTCACCCGACGGGTCCCGGTTCGCTATGTCCAAACGGACGGCGGACGAGTGGCGGTAGCCACCATTCTCGACCTGACCATTGCCCAGTTCGGCGTCGATCAGGGCCTTGGGGGCAGTGCAGCCACGAGTTACGACGACGAAGAGGCCCTCTATACGCCGGCCTGGCAGGAGCGGCACACGGGCATTCACCGCGACACGGTCATCCGTTTCGCCCGCGAGTGGGTGGCCAACGCCGAGAAGACCGGCGGCAAGAACATGATCATCATCGGGGCAGGCGCCAACCATTGGTACCACAACAATCTGCTGTACCGCGCCGGGATCGTCGCGCTCATGCTGACCGGGTCGGTTGGGGTCAGCGGAGGTGGGCTGGCCCACTACGTCGGTCAGGAGAAGGTAGTCAACCAGGCATCTTGGGGCGCGATCGCCTTCGCCGGCGACTGGGGTATGGCTCCCCGTCACCAGAACAGCCCGTCGTTCCACTATGTGCACACAGACCAGTGGCGCTACGAACGGGGTTACACCGACTACGACGTCGTACCCGAGAATGCCTCCCTCGACGACCACACCATCGATCACCAGGTACGGGCCGTGCATCGCGGCTGGCTGCCCTTCTTCCCCCAGTTCAAACAGAACTCGCTGGAACTCGTCAAGGAAGCACAGGCGAGCGGTGCCGCTACCGACGAGGAGATCATCAGCTATGTGGTCGAAAGCCTGAAAAGCCGGGCGACCGAGTTCGCGGTTGACGACCCGGATGCGCCCGAGAGCTGGCCGCGCACCTGGTTCATCTGGCGCGGCAACGCCATTGGAACCAGCGCCAAAGGCCACGAGTACTTCCTGCGTCACTATCTCGGCACGCACTCCAATGCCATCGCCGAGGAAATGGCCGGGGACGTGGTTCAAGAGGTGACCTTCCGGCCCGATGCACCGATCGGCAAAATGGATCTGGTCGTCGATCTCAACTTCCGGATGGACACGTCGGCGCTCTATTCGGACATCGTGCTGCCCGCCGCCACCTGGTACGAGAAAGACGATCTCAACACCACCGACCTCCACTCGTACATCAACCCGATGCAGGCCGCGGTAGCGCCGGCCTGGGAGTCGAAGTCGGACTGGGCGATCTTCAAGGCAGTGGCCAAGCGAGTCTCCGAACTGGCGGCGCCCCACTTCCCCGAACCGGTCAAGGACGTCGTAATGCTCCCATTGATGCACGACACCCCGGACGAACTCTCCCAGCCCGAGGTGCGCGACTGGACGATGGGCGAAGTCGAGGCCATCCCCGGCAAGACTATGCCCAAGTTCCGGGTGATCGAGCGTGACCTGCCGGGTATCTATGAACGGATGGTGTCGCTGGGTAGGGGAGTCGAGAAGAACGGCGTCGCTGCTCACGGGCTCAAAATCCCTGTCGGTGATGCCTACACCGAACTGACCTCTCGCCAGCCCCGCCAAATAGATGTGGCCGGACTGAACGGCCGCCCGTATCCATCCCTCGAGATCGACCGTGAAGTCTGCGAAGCGATCCTGGCGCTGGACCCGGCCTCCAACGGCGAGCTCGCCTACCGGGCGTTCCAAGCCGAGGAAGCCAAGACCGGCTTGTCCCTGACCGACCTCGCCGAGGGCACGCGATCCACACGCATCAGCTTCTCGGACATTGTCGCCCAGCCCCGCCGGGTCCTCACCACCCCCACCTGGAGCGCCATCGTCAACCAGGGCCGGGCCTACAGCCCCTTCACCTTGAGTGTCGAGCGGCTGGTGCCCTGGCGGACGTTGACCGGGCGACAGCACTTCTATTTGGATCACGAGAACTATCTGGATTGGGGTGAGCACCTGCCCACCTACAAACCGCGCCCCGACCACACGATGATGCTGGAAGTGGAGCGTTCCAAGGCCGAGGCGCAGGGAATGTTGCTCAACTACCTCACCCCGCACGGCAAGTGGAGCATCCACTCCACGTACTCGGAGAACATCCGGATGAAGACCCTGTCCCGGGGCGGCTACCCGGTCTGGCTCAACGATAAGGACGCCGCCGAACTGGGGATCGCTGACAACGACTGGGCGGAAGTCTTCAACGACAACGGGGTCTTCGTCCAGCGGTGCGTGGTCTCGGCCCGGATCCCCCGGGGAACCGTATTCGTGTACCACGCCACCGAACGGACGGTGGGGATCCCGATCTCCCCGCTGCGGAAACGGAGAGCAGGGATGAACAACTCGCTTACCCGGGCCCGACTGAAACCGGTGTTGATGAGCGGGGGGTACGCCCAGTTCACCTACTTCTTCAATTACTGGGGTCCCACCGGAGTCAACCGGGACACCTTCGTGTACGTCCGCCGGATCGACAAGCCGAGCTACTGAAAGGGGATCGCATGGATGTCAGAGCCCATATGAGCATGATCTTCCACCTCGACAAGTGCATCGGCTGTCACACCTGCAGCGTTGCGTGCAAGAACTTGTGGACCGATCGCAAGGGCGCCGAGTACATGTGGTGGAACAACGTCGAGACCCGACCCGGATCCGGATACCCGACCGGGTGGGAGGATCAGGACCATTACCGGGGCGGATGGAAAAAGGGATGGGTGGGGGTCGAGCTGAAGCTCCACTCCCGCCCCAAGGGACTCGCCAACCTGTTCTACAACCCGGCTCTTCCGGATCTGCAGGACTACTACGAGCCCTTCACGTTCCGTTACGAGGATCTCTTCACTGCGGCCGAAGGAGATGACCAGCCGACGGCAATCCCGATCTCGGCCGTTACCGGCGAGCCGATGGACATCGAGTCCGGCCCCAACTGGGACGACGACCTGTCCGGGTCGTCGATCTATGCGGCCAACGATCCCAACTGGAAGGACGTGCCGTCCGAAGTTCAGGCCCAGATGGCTGAGATCGAACGGGTGGTGTTCAGCTACCTGCCCCGCATCTGCAACCACTGTCTCAACCCGGCCTGCATAGCCGCCTGTCCGAGCGGGGCCATCTACAAGCGGGGCGAAGACGGAGTGGTGCTGGTCAACGAGGACAAGTGCCGGGCGTGGCGGATGTGCATCTCGGCCTGCCCGTACAAGAAGGTGTACTACAACTGGTCGACCGGCAAGTCGGAGAAGTGCATTCTTTGCTTCCCCCGGATGGAGACCGGTCAGGCGCCCGCCTGCGCCCATTCCTGTGTGGGACGCATCCGCTACATGGGCGTGCTGCTGTACGACGCCGACGCGATCGAGTGGGGCGCCCAGGGGGAGGAGGAGGACCTGATCGACCGGCAGCTCGAGGTGATCCTCGATCCGTTCGACCCGGAGGTGATCGCGGCGGCCAAGCAGTCGGGGCTCGAAGATGGGTGGATAGACGCCGCGCAGCGGTCGCCGGCCTACAAGTTCGTCAAAGAATGGCGGCTCGCCTTGCCGCTGCACGCCGAGTACCGGACCATGGCCATGTTGTTCTATGTGCCACCACTGTCACCCGTGGTGTCGACTATCGAGCAGGGTTTGATTCGTTTGGATCTGCCGCCTGAGCAGGTGGACTTCGAGTTGTTCGACAATCTCGAGAAGGCCCGGCTGCCCATCAAATACCTGGCCAACCTCTTTGCCGGCGGCAACGAGGAGTTGATCAGAGGCATTCTCCGCAAGATGCTGGCCGTCCGGATCTACAAGCGCCGGCAGAGCGTCGAAGGAGAGATCGACGACGCCACCTTGCGGATGGTGTGGTCGGCGGGCACGACTCCCGAGGAGATCGAAGCCATTTACGAACTGACGACGGTGCCCACGATCGCAGACCGTTTCGTGTTCCCGCCCTATCACCGGGAGCTCGCGGCCGAGTCGATCTACGGTGACCCGCTGGCTCGCAAGGGGGATACGGGCCTCGGGTACACGGCACCGCCGGAGAGGGGGGCCTGATGGACGAGTTCGAAGCCATCGCCCTGGCCCTCGAGTACCCGGGTCCGGGAAGCCCTGAGACGCTGCGGGCAACATGGGAGGCGCTACCGGGCGGCCCGGTCCGGCGGCACCTTCTCAAGTTCCTGGGGGAGATGGACAAGCTTTCGCTGTCCGGCTGGGAGGAATTGCACACCCGTACCCTCGACCTGGCCCCAATCTTCGCTCCCTATGTCGGGTACGTGATCTGGGGTGAGAACTACCAGCGGGGCGAGTTCCTGGCCGCCGTGAAGGTTGCCCAGGACGAGGAGGGGATCGACCGCCGTGGGGAATTGGCGGACCACTTGGAGCCGGTGCTTCGCTATCTGGCCGCCACCGACCGACCCGTTGTCCCTCTGGTCGAAGTGTTCGCTCAATCGTTGGACAAGATGAAGAAGACCCTCAAGGAAACGGAAGCCGACAATCCCTACCGGCATGTCCTGGTGGCCGCTTCCGAAGCCGCAGAGCGGCTCGAGGTTCCCGTGGGAGGTGCAGGATGAACTGGAACATGCTCCTCTTTGTTGTGTTCCCGTACGTGGCCATCGTCGTTGCGATCGTCGGCACGGTCTACCGGCTGGTTCGCCGGCCGTTCACCGTGTCCTCCCTTTCGTCCCAGCTGTTGGAAGGTCGCCAGCTGTTTTGGGGTTCGGTGCCGTTCCACTGGGGATTGGTGCTCATCCTCTTGGCACACTTCCTGGCGTTGATCCTGCCGGGTCTATTCAACGTGTGGAACCGGTCGCCCATCCGGCTGTACGCGCTCGAAATCACTGGCCTGGCGCTCGCCCTGTGGGCGCTGTTCGGCTTGGGGATGCTCATCTACCGGCGAGTGAGCGTGAGCAAGATCAGGGCGGTCACCACTCCCATGGATCTGGTGGTGCTCGGCTTGGTGCTGCTGCAGGTGATCACCGGCATCCTGATCGCAACGGTGTATAGGTTCGGCTCGTACTGGGGGACCGACGTGTTCGTTCCTTACGTTCAGTCGCTGTTCATCCTGCAGCCCCGGCCGGAACTCGTGGCACCGCTGCCGTTCATCCTCCAGTTCCACGCCTCACTGTTCTTCGTGTTTCTGGTGGTGTTCCCGTTCTCGAGGCTGGTGCACATGATCACGCTCCCGTTGCGCTATCTGACCCGTCCGTTCCAGCTGGTGAAATGGGTGCGGCGTGACCGCCCGGCCGAACCGGAAAGAGAGCCGGTGGGGGTCGGGCGCTAGCCGCGTAGTCCCCACCCGCCCACCAGCGGTTAGGAAGGGAGAGGCCCGAACCTCTGCAAACCTTCGTGCAACGCGGCCTCCGTATCGACGCTGAACCAGGACCGGCCGTCCTCGCTCCAGGTCTGCCACTCCGCTGGTTCGATCTGACGGTAGAGAAGGGCGTCGAGAAGGGATTGGATCGAACCTCCGGCCGTCTCTTCTTCGGCCGCCCGGCCGGCCCAGGAAGCCGGATAGACGGCGCACGTCACCTGGCGGGCGTTTCCTTCGATGGGAACCACCGCGTGGATCGGACCGGCCCTGTCCAGAAGGGCTTCGAGGGTGGCCGCCCGCACCCACGGTTGGTCCACGGCCACCAGTACGACCGGTCGGTCCTCCGCCAGGCGTAGGGCGGTCGCCAGGCCGGCCAGCGGACCGCGCCGCCCCGGATGGTCATCGGGCGCGCATCTGATTCCGGTCAGGATCCCGTCCCGCCCGATGATGACGAGATCGTCGGTGACAGAACGCACCGCGCCGGCCACCCATTCGACCATCGGCCGGCCGGCCACGTCGACGAGGGCCTTGTCGCGGCCCATCCGCGCGGATCCGCCACCGGCCAGGATCACTCCGAGAGGTTCCATGTGCCTACCGTAACGGGTCGGATCGGTCCCTACAGGAAGCGCAACAGCGAATTGGCCGGCCGCCTCTGCTTGAGCCGGCCGTACCAGATGCACAGCGGGTAGAGCACGACCAGGCCGGCCGCCCAGTAGATGTACATGATCGGAAGCGTGGTCCCGTTGGGAGCCAACCAGGCCCCCAATCCCGCGTAGAGGTACAGGTGCGTCACGTAGAAGAACAAGGGAACTCGCCCGAACGCGGCCAGGGGCTCTACCAGGCGGGCACCCCGGTTCCCCACACGTGCGAAGAGACTCAAGACGATCAGATTGAAGCCCATAGTGAGCAGAGTGAACGTCAGGGCGGGCGGATACTTGACCACGTTGAGGTAGCCGATCCAGTCGTCCCCGGACCGCGGCCGGATGTTGCCAAAGCCGTCGAACACCCGGACGAGGTAGAACGCCACGAGAGACCCGATTCCGATGGCCATCGCCCACCGCAAGGCTCTTGTTTCGTCGAGCAGCATCCATTTGCCGAAGGCCATACCGAAGACCACCAATTCCAGCCAGGTCAGGATCGGATAGTTGGACCACAGGACCGAATCGCCGCCGCTGTATCCGAAGATCAACCCCAATGGCTGGTCGAAGATAGTGCCCCATTGGGAAGGATCGGGGTGGGAGAACTCGATTCCGATCAAGAGCACCATGCCTAGGAACGCCAGGGTCGGCGGTTTCAGCCGCAGAAACAGGGTCCCCAGCATCATTCCGCCACCGAGCGCCGCCAGGACTCCCACGTAGAACCGTGGGAACGGCTGCGGACCGAGCTTCCATGCCCAGTTGACCACCGTGAACTGGAGAACGATGAGCACGGTTCCCCGGGTCAAGAAGTGGCGACCTATGGCCCATTCGCTCCAGCCGCGTTTCCGACGAGAGGCGGCGAACAGCACCATCCCGATCCCCATGAGGAAGGAGAAACCCGGCGCCACCGGATGGGTGATCAACCGGGTGAGAAACGCCAATGCGCCGTCGTAGGCGGGGAAGGAACCCCCCCAATGTTCGCCCGCCGGGTGTTGCTGGGCGACGAAGTAGTTCGCGTGGTCGACCGCCATCAGCACCACAATCAGACCCCGCAGCGCGTCGAGGGCCAGGTTGCGCGCGGGACGGCTCGTCTCGGCGCGGGTTGGACTCTCCGCCGATTGGTCGGGGCTCATCGCAACGAAGCTACTCGCGGCTCTTGGTTCGTGATCGCGCAGGTGTCGAGCTACGAAGTAGGAGATACGAAGTACTGCCCACGTAGTGCGCTCACGGCTCTCGGATCTCGACGTCGAAGGTCGTGTCGTCGGCGTTCTGGAACCGGAGCGTGAGTTCCAGGTCGGCGCCCTCGGTGAAGTCCTGGAGCTTGTCGATGCACATCACGTGCAGCCCACCCGGCTCGAGCACCACCGATCCTCCGGCCGGCAACGTGATCTCGCCGCCCGGTACCGGCTGCATAGCCATCGCTCCTTCTTCGTTCATGAACGATTCGTGAAGCTCAACAGTGCCGCACGCCGGCGAAGTCGCGGCGACCAATGCGTCGTCCTCGGCGCCGTTGTTGGTGATGGTCATGAAGAACGCTCCTGCGGTGGCAACGCTGGGGGAGGGTCGCCCCCAGGCATCCGATATCTCGATGCCGGCGTCCTCACTGCAGGCGACCGTACCGATGGTCGCGGCCAGGGCCAGGGCGGCAACGGCCCAACGGGTCTTGAAACGCTTCATTTGTTCCTCCGGGTAGACGGTGGGCCGTCCTCCCTCCAAACCTGGTTCACCGCAGCATGTAATCGAGGTCGGCGGCGATCGCGTCGGCTCCGGTTCCGTAGCCGATCAGCAACTTGAGATGGCCCTCTTCATCGATCACGTTGAGGGTTGCCGTGTGGTCGACGAGATAGCCGGAGGCGCCCTCTTCATCGTGGGCCTCGTACCAGACGTTGTACAGGGTAGCCACCCGGCGTACGTCCTCATCGGCGCCGGTTACCCCGACGAAGGTCGGATTGAAGAACTCGACGTACTCGGCCAGCTTCTCGGGGGTGTCCCGGGCCGGGTCGACCGACACCATTATCAGCTGAACGTCCTCGGCCTTGTTGCCCAGCTGGTCCAGCGCCTTGTTGACGTCGGCCAGCGTGGTGGGGCATACGTCCGGGCAGAACGTGTACCCGAAGTAGAGCAGCACCAGCCTGCCGCGGTAGTCGCTGAGGCTGACCGGGCCATCTGCCGAGGTGAGCGTGAAATTGGTGGAGGGCATCTCCGACTGGATGACCGTCCCGTTGAACTGGTAGGGGCGCAGCCGAGGAAGCACGAACCAGGCGAAGAGGGCGAGGATCACCAGAATCCCCAGCAGCACCGGCAGCCATACCGGAAGCGAGGATCGGGGGCGGGGTTTGGCCTGGGTGTCCGTCATGGTGAATAGCAGAGAAAGAGGTGGGCGGCTTCGTAGGCGAGGGTAGCGGCGCCTTTGCTGTTCTCCACTTCCTCGGCCAGGACCCCGAGATGACGGACGATGCGGTCGACGTCGGGTGAAACCGTCTTGTACCGGTACTCGTTGCGGATGATCCCGTTACCGTCGACCAGCACGAACCCGGGGTCGAGGATGAACGTCCCGTCTTCCTGCCGCTCGTAGTAGGTGCGGAACCCCCCACCCACGATGTCTTTGAGCCACGTCTGGTCTTCGGTGGTCACGAACCGCCAGTTCTCGCCTCCCCCGAGGGCAGCGGCATGGGCGGCCAGGGCTTCGGTGGTGTCGCGGTCCGGATCGACCGAGATGGTCACGAACTCGACTTCGTTGCCGTACAGCTCTACCTCGCCCAACCGGTTCCGTATGGCCTGCATGGTGGTGTCGACGTCGCCGCAGGGAGGCGGGCAGTTGGTGTAGGTGAAGCTGTAGAGGGTGAACTTGCCGCGCAGGTCCTCGCTGGTGAGCTGCTCTCCGGTCTGGTCGGTGAGCGTGAACCCGGGAGCCAGCCGGACCCGGGGCAGCACCTGCACCGGTTGAAAGACGACGAAGGC
>DHIO01000052.1:0-57555 GCA_002403855.1 Acidimicrobiia bacterium UBA4744 | reverse complement strand
CTACGTCGTCAACGGATTTGATCCGCTTGGAACCGAATACGGCGGACACCTCACCATCACCGAAGGTGCTGGTCTCAACCGCTACGAGCTGCAATGGATCATCACCGGCAGCATCCAGGAGGGAACCGGCAGGCTCGAAGGCAACCGACTGTTCGTCGAGTGGAGCACCGTCGAGGGGCTCAACCGGAATGCCAGGGGAACGGCGGAATACACGGTAACGGAGGCAGGCGAGCTGTACGGGACCCGCACGGTGGTAGGTAGCGATGAGGTTGGTACCGAAGAAGCGTTTCCGAATAGGTAGTTCCGTCACCGTAGGGTGAGAAGGAAAGCCACCAGATCGTCTAGCTGCTGGTCGGTCAGCACCTCGGCCACGTCCGGCAACATGCCGCCCGGTTGGAAGCCTTCCACGATGTAGGCGTCGGGATCGACGATCGATCGGCGCAGGTACTCCTCGGCGGTGAGGCCCGGCACCCGGGTTTCGGCGGCCCTGCCCACTCCGGCCAACGAGGGGCCTACCAGCCGCTGCCCCGGTTCGAGGGAGTGGCAGATGCGGCACCCGGTGTTGACGCCGATACGGGTATCCAGGAAGAGCTCGCGGCCGGCGGCCGGGTCGGATCCTATGGCCGCGTCTTCGTATTCGAGGTTCAGGATCTCGCCGCGACTGAGTGTCACCGCTTCATCGAAGAGCACCGTGCCGTCGGGGAGGTCGGGCCGATCGAACATGGTGAGCTTCACCCGATGGATCCCTTCCTCGAGACCGACCTGTTCCAGTACGGGGGTACTGGCGTTGAGGTCGTTGCCGCGCGGGGCGTAGGAGCGGTCCAACACCCGGCCGCCGTCGATCTCCAGGACCAGGCGGGTCTCCTCGCCGGACGGGCCTCCCCCCTCACTGATACCGACGATCGGATATCCGCTGCGGTGATCCATCGAGATCTGGATGGCCGTCCCACCGTTCGGAAAGGGAGTGAACGCCAGATCGCTCACCCACACCATCAGCGCCAGGGCGGCCGCCAGAACGGCGATGCCGGGCAGGTAGCGCGTCCAGGCAGCTTGCCGTAGCGAGTAGCCATAGGTGGTTGCACCCGTCTCCGGAGCATCACCCGCAAAGGCCCGGGCAAACTCGTTGGGGGGTAGCCAGGCGGTTGAAATCGGCGCATCGGCATAGGGGCGCTGCAACCGGGGCCGACGTCTTCGTTCGATCCGTTCCGACAGCAACAGGTTGCCCTCACGGTTCGTGCAATCCTCGGGCGGACACCCGACCAGGCGGACCGCGGCGGCTCCCGCCTCCAGAGCGTCCTGAACCAACCGGGGGTGCACCATGCCGACACAGGTGACGGGGGCCACGACGATGCGCCGGTCCCCGTCGAAGTGAGGTTCCTCCAGGTACGGCTGGGCGCCGTGGTAGGCGTGCCGTTCGCAGGTGAACACCATCTCGACCGGCTCATCCCGTCCCGCGGCCGACCGGGTCTCTTCCCAGATGGCGGCGGCCGGTTGCTCCCCCAGCGTGAGGGCCAGCTCCGGGCAACTACCGATACACACCCCGCAGGACACGCACAGCTGCGGATCGACGACTGCCAGTTGCCGGTGATGTCCGTCGGGTGTGTCGATCATCTCGAGGGCGCGGTAAGGGCAGTCGGGTGGACACAGACCGCAGCCGGTGCAGAGTTCCTCATGGATGACGATCGGCGGCAGAGGTTTTCGGACGGCCAGCCAGGGGATGAGGGCGACGGCCACCAGGAACACGAACCCGCCGCCCCACAGCAGCAGCGGCGACCAGTTGAGGCCGGCCGGCAGGTAGAAGAGGTAGGACCAGTCGACGGTGAGCTCCTGTGGAGTTCGGGTGGGATCGATGCCCGGGAGCATTCCGACCGGGACGGCCACCGAGGCCGCGACCAGCAGTCCGAGCAGAATCCACATCCAGTAGCGGGGCGGAAGGATCTTGGGCCGGCTGAGTCGCTTGACGTGATACCAGAGAAAGAGGATCAACAGCAGCGAGAGTCCTATGTGCACCGTGATGATCACCACCACGAACACCCAGCCGGTCCCGGCTCCCGAGGTGACCGCATTGTTGATGAGAAACGCCACCCCGGTGGGCCAGTCGCCGATGGCGTTGATCAGGGTCTGGGTGATGACCTGGGCCCGTTCGTCGAAGATCAGCCAGTAGCCGGTCACACCGATGATCCAGATGAAGAAGGTCATGACTACCCCGGTCACCCAGGCCAACCAGCGGGGACCGCGGAACCGGTCCATGAACAGGGTTCGCCAGCCGTGCAAAAGACTGGTGATGAGCACCGCCGGCGATGCGTAGCGATGAAGCGCCCGCATGATCCGTCCCACCCAGTTTGCCTCGATCCTGGCTACCGCCTCATAGGAGGCTTCGGTGCCGAACTGATAGAAGAGGGTCAAGTAGATGCCGGTGACGGTCAACACGATCAGCAGGAAGATGGTGATCGTGCCGGTGTGATAGAGCGGGTTGACTTGCGGCATCCGTACCAGGCGGTCGACCGGCTTCTCGATCGCCAGCGAGAATCGCTCGGCCAGCGTCAGCATCCGCCGGACCGGGTTGTTCTGGCGTAGGTCCCAGTCGACCGATTCGGTGAGTTCGGTGAAGCGTTGGTTCATGAGCGTTGGCGATTCTTCCTGCTCGGGCCCGGATGGCCAAAACGTCGGGAAGAGCCATGTTTCCGGTATGTGACCAGGTCCCCTTTTGCTAAAGGTGCATCCGCAGGGTTTCGATATCTATTCGTATGCCGATATTCGAAGGGACGATCCGGCTCGAAGACGGTGACGGTCTCGAATCCAGCTTGACGGTCGACTCCGGTCGCTTCGTCGTAGAAGCGGGAGAGTACGAGATCGGCAACTGGGCCGTAGAAGAACTGTCGGTGGAACGGCAGAACGGTGAGTTCCGTATTGGCGTGGAGGGGGAGGAACTGGTCGTCTCCGTATCCGACCCGGCCACGTTCTCAGAATCGCTCGGTATCAAAGAACGAAAGCCGAAGCAGCGCAAGAAGACCAAAACGGAGAAGGTGTCGAAGAAGCGCTCTCGCGAAGAGGCGAATCCGCCGGCCACCGCCGCCGCCGATCAGACTCCGGGGTTGTTGGCCCGGATTCCTACGAAGTGGAAGCTGTCCGGCTTCGTGCTGGTCGGGCTGGTGGTCTTGGGTGTCCTCGTTCCGAGCTGGCTGGCGTTGTTGCTGCTGCTGGTCGGGATGGTGACCCTCTTCTTGGGCATCGCCGCTAGGAGCGAAAGCGGGGCGGCCTTCCTTCCCCCTCCCTTCTTTGCGACGACCGCCGCCAGTGTCGGAGGTATCGCACTGGTCCTGCTTGCCGTCGTCATCATCGCGATCACCTAAGCGGTCGACGCCGGGCTGCGGGAGGACTACCAGGGACGGATGGTCGGTGCTTGCCCCGAGCCCAGGTCGATGTTGGCGATCTGATCGACCAGCTGCGGCCCGTAGGCGACGAGAATGAGCAGGATCGTGCCGACGATCCACGGGACCCAGCGGTCCAGCCAGCGGGGGGTTAGTTGCGGGTCCTGCATCGACTCTGCCACCGGGATCTCCACCTCTGCGCCCACCGGGAGCCGTTCTCTTTGCCAGGCGGTCTTGGCGACGATCCACACGAACATCACGGCGGAAACGAAGAGGATGGCGCCACCCAACCCGACTCTGAGTAGGTGACCGCTCCACTCTTCGGGCACATAGGGAGCGACCCCCAGCGGCGTGCGGCGCGGCGCGCCCAGCAACCCCAGCACGTGCATGGCGTTGGAGAAGATCAGCATGCCGATGAACCACGTCCAAGCCTGGATGACCGCCCAGCGAGGCTTCCAGAGGGGCTTGCCGGTGATCCACGGCACCAGCCAGTAGGAGATGCCCATGAACGACAGAGTGACGGCAGTGGCCACGGTCAAGTGGAAGTGGCCGGGTACCCAGGTGGTGTTGTGTACCACCAGGTTGACGTTGTAGGAGGCGTTGGTGAGACCACCGATACCTCCGAACATGAACAGGATCCCGGCCAGCAACTGGGCGGTCACCGATCCGTTGTTCCACGGCAGGGCGCGTACCCAGCCGATCAAACCTTTCCCGCCCCGGTTACGGGCCGCCCGCTCCAGCGAGGCGATCACGGTGAAGGCGGTCAGCATCGAGGGGAAGAACACCGAGTAGGTGAGCACCGCATGGATGTACTTCCACCCGGCCGGCACGCCCGGGTCCACGAACTGGTGGTGGAACCCGAGCGGCACCGACAGCAGGATGAACAACCAGAATGCCAGCCGCGCCAGAGAGTCGGAGAACAGCTTGCCACCGGCCTGTTTGGGCAGCATCCCGTACCAGGACACGTAGGCGGGCAAGAGCCAGAAGTAGACCAGCGGGTGCCCGGTGAACCAGAAGTAGGTGCGGGCCAGCTGCGGATCGGTGCCCTCGATCAGACCCAGCGACCAGGGGAGCAGCATGGTGAGGATCTCGACCGCGATACCCAATGTGGCGAACTGCCACATCGCCATCGTGGCCAGCCCGCCGAAGGCGATGAACGGGGTCCGGGTGTCCGGGTTGTCCTTTCGCCACGCCCGGTACGTGAAGAAGAACCCGTAACCCTCGATCCAGCTGCCGACCACCACCAGGGTGAGTCCGGCGTAGAACGCCCAGTTGGCCTGCAGCGGGGGATAGAAGGTGTAGAGCACCGATGCCTCGTCGAGCAGGATCGGAACGGCCGCCATGACCAGGCCGACCACCATCGTCCAGAACCCGACCCGGTTGAGGGTCGGGTAGCGGAGTCCTCGTTTGAAGCCCCAGATGGTGGTGAGAGTGAAGAACCCGGTGATGAAGAACGTTGTCCACACCAGGGCATTGAGTACCCCATGGATGGTGAGCCCCTGGTAGTACGACTTGAAGACGGGCTGGAGGTACGGGTAGAGGTCGACCCCGGAGAACTGGAACGCCTGCAGGGGACCGAACAGCGAGCCGATCGACAGTGCGATCACCGCCACCAGGATGTGGGCGCCGATGAACCGTTTGTCGGACTTGGTCACCTCGTAGGTGGTCAGTGTGCCTTTTCCCGAGTCTTCGCGTGTTGCCATTTACTTCTCCACCACCGTCAGGCTGCCGAACATGGCGGCGTGCCCGACGCCGCAGTACTCCGTGCAGATGTAGTCGTACGTTCCCACCTCATCGAACGTGTACGTCAGTTTGGACACCTGTCCCGGGACGATCTGCATGTTGATGTTGGTGTCCTGAAGTTTGAAGCCGTGCTGGATGTCCGTTGATGTAACGTAGAACGACACCGTCGACCCGACGGGAACCTCGACCTCGCGTGGCTCGAACTGCCAGGTCGTGGCATTGCCGATGATGTAGAGGTCGTAGACGCCGGGAGACAGTTCCCGCAAACCCGGGTTCTCCCACGGACCGGTGAGGTTGTTGGGGTCGACCCGTTCTTCCGGGGAGGGCACCTGAAAGCCGAGCGCGAACCCGGCGATGGTGACGGCTGCCGCAAAGACGATCAGCAGGATGATCGAGATCCGTATCCAGTTCCGTTCGTAGGGATCGATGTGCATCGACTCTTGGGTGGCATTCTGCTCACTCATACCGTCACTCCTCGGGAGAGCAGGATGAGATAGACGGAGCCCCACAGGATGATGATGGCGAGAACGAACATCACGAGGATGGCCACCGTCCCCTTCGGGTGGAATTCCTCAACTTGCTGGTCTGTTTGTTGCTCTTCAGCCATGCGTTTGCCCTCCGCGGCCGACCCCTCCCTGCCTGAGCCTCTGGGAACCGGATGCGAGTCGGGGCGAGCATAGGAGAGGATTTCGCCTGCTGCAACGTCATGCCACACCCAGGGTGGAAGGCCGGGCTTGCGGAGCCGTCGACGTGTCGGTTTATGATGAGCGCCGCATTTCAGAAGGGGACCAGGCCATGGGCCCGCTGGGGAAGTTCACACGTATGTCGCTCGTCGGAGCGTTCATCGCGTTGCTGCTCACCGTCATGGTGGCACCGGCGGCGGGCGCTCAAGAGGACCAGGGTGAAGAGGTCTACGGGCGTGTCTGCTCGGCCTGCCATGGAAGTACCGGAGCCGGGTTGCCCGGCACCTTCCCGCCCCTGGCCGGCAACCCCAATGTGCAGGACGCGGCCTACGTCGAAGGGGTCATCAGGAACGGGAAGCAGGGCGAACTGGTGGTCGACGGGGTCACCTACAACGGTCAGATGCCGGCGTTCGGTGACCAACTCGCAGACGATGAAATCGCGGCGGTGATCGACTATGTCCAGAACCGGCTCGGTGTGTCGGACGCCGGCGAAGCCGCAGAACCGGTGGAGGAAGGCGAGCCGTTTCCCTGGAATCTCGTCATGCTCGGTTCGGCCCAAACGGTGTTCGTGGTCGGGGTGGTCTTCTTCCTGACTTCGCCTCGCAAGAAGCAGGAACTGACCTGGTGGAACGCCTACGGCCGGGCCGTCCTGATCTTCCTGTTCTTTGCGCTGGCCACCACCTGGCTTCCTTCCTGGGCTCTCACTCAGGAGGCCGTTGCCGGAGCGCCCCGCCTGGTGGGCGACTTGATCGGCTCCGGATTGTGGATGGTGATGCTGGCCGCCGGAATCGGCGCCTTGGTCTGGTTGCAGAGAACGGAACGAATCTGATGGCAGGCGACCTCGTCTTCCGTCAGGAACTGCAGTTCTACGACGAGAACATCCCTTGCCTGGCGGCCTGCCCGGTTCACACCAACGCCGGGATGTACGTGGCGGCCATCGCCGACGGCAAGGACGAACTGGCCTACCTGACCGCCCGGCTGCCGAATCCGTTTGCCTCAGTATGTGGCAGGGTCTGTGCCGCACCCTGTGAGGATGCTTGCCGGCGGGGGGAGATCGACCGGCCCATCGCCATCCGGGCACTCAAACGCTTCGTCACCGAGCAGTTCGGACCGGAAACCGGGAACGGAGAGGTCTGGAAGCAGGTGGCCGCCCCGCCTGCCGAAGAACGTCCGGAGAGCGTCGGGATCGTCGGCGGAGGTCCGGCCGGGCTGGCGGCCGCCCATGACCTGCGGCGACTCGGTTACCGGGTGACGGTCTATGAAGCGACCGGCCAACTGGGCGGAATGATGCTGCTCGGAATCCCCGAGTACCGGCTCGACCGGACGTTGCTGGCCAACGAGATCAAGGTCATCGTCGATCTCGGGGTCGAGGTGCGTCTGAACACCAAACTCGGCGCAGACGTGACGCTGGCCGAATTGCGAACCAAACACGATGCGCTTTTCGTAGCGATCGGAGCGACTCTCGGCCGCGGCCTCGACATCGAAGGCTACGAAGCGGATGGGGTGTTGCGAGCCATCGAGTTCCTCATCAACGCCAACCAGGGATTTCACGTCGACGTCGGAGAGAAGGTCGTGGTGATCGGGGGCGGCGATGTCGCCATGGATGCCGCCCGGACGGCGCTGCGGGCCGCCGAGTACGAACAGAAGGCCCTGGGCGCATACGAGGAAGCCGAAGAGCGGGCCACGATGACCGAGGCGATGGACGTGGCGCGCACCGCCGCTCGCACCGGCGCCCACGACATCACCGTGATGACTCTGGAGTCCCGGGAGGAAATGCCGGCCTCAGAGTTCGAGATCGAAGAAGCGGTACACGAGGGAATCGAGTTCGTCAACCGGCGCGGTCCGGCCCGCATCGTTACCGACAACGGCAAGGTGGCCGGTCTCGAAACGATCAAGGTTCTGTCGGTATTCGATGAAGAAGGCCGGTTCAGTCCCACATTCGACCAGGAGGACCGCGAGGTCCTGAACGCCGACACGGTCATCCTGGCCATCGGTCAGGCGATCGACGTAGACGCCCTCGGCGAGGACGGTCCCGAGATCAGCCCCCGCCGCACCATCCAGGTTGGCGTCGACAGCCTGGCCACCTCCTTGCCGAAGGTGTGGGCGGGAGGGGACGCCGCCCGCGGCCCGCGTACTCTCATCGAGGCGATCGCCGACGGCCGCCGGGCTGCCGCCGAGATTCATCAAGCGTTCGGGGGGGCGGTCGAAGAGAGGAAACCGGGCACGATGGTGCAACTGCAGCAGTTCCACCGGCTCGACGACATCTACGACCGGATCGGCCGGGTCGACGTGCCGACGCTGCCGACCGACCGCCGGGTCGGCCTGGCAGAGGTGGAGACCGGCTTCACCCCGGACCAGGCCCGTTGCGAGGCCCAACGCTGCCTGCGGTGCTTCGCCAATATCCTCCTCGATACCTCGAAGTGTGTGTTGTGCGCGTTGTGCGCCGACGTCTGTCCGCTGGATCTGATCGACTTGGTCCCCTCGGAAGAGGTGGCTCCGGCTTTGCCTTCCGGCACGGCGTTGACTCTGAACGAAACAAGCTGTATTCGCTGTGCGCTCTGCATCGAGCGCTGTCCCACCGACGCTTTGTCGATGGGTCTCTGGACGGGAGTAGGAGTGCCGGCATGAAGGTCATGGAACGAGTGAGAGAGAGCACGGTCGGTCGATCCATCTGGCGGGCCCCCGATCGGGCGACAGAGCGGGACCGGGCGGCCGGCCACTGGGCCAACTTCTTCTTGCACATCTACCCGGTGAAGATGCGCCGCAAGGAGATGACCTTTCGGTACACGTGGTTCCTGGGAGTCGCCTCGGTGGTGCTGTTCGGGTCGCTGGTGGTGTCGGGCATCTATCTCATGTTCTTCTACGTGCCCTCGCCGGCTTCCGCCTACGGCAACATCCAGAACATCCAGACCCAGGTGGCGTTCGGCCAGTACATGCGCAATGTCCACCGGTGGTCGGCCCACCTGATGGTCCTGGTCGTGGCGGCCCACATGGCGAGAGTGTTCTACCGAGGGTCGTACAAATCCCCGAAGGAGTTCAACTGGGTGATCGGCGTGATCCTGCTGGTGCTGACCCTGCTCCTTTCGTTCACCGGCTACCTGCTTCCTTGGGATCAGCTGGCCTACTGGGCGGTGACGGTCGGAGCCTCGATGGCCGGATTCGTGCCGCTGCTCGGGGAAACCATCAAGGGGATCTTGATTGGAGGCGACACAGTCGGGTCGGCGACGCTGTTGCGTTTCTACGTGCTGCACGTGGCGGTGCTCCCGACTGCGGTGGTCATCTTGATCACCATTCACCTTTGGCGGTGGCGCAAGGATGCGATGCTCGACACGGGAGCCGACGATGAGTGATCGAGAACCGGTCGTCGTCGACGGCAAGCGGGTCCTCGGGGTTGTTCCCGGCACCCCCCCCGGCGGCGAGCGCAAGGTGCTCGATGAGCAAGAACCGGTGATGGTGTGGCCCCATCTGCTGGTCCGTCATGGCGTGGCAGCTTTGGTGGTGCTGGTCGTTGTGCTTCTGCTGGCGCTCTTCTTCAATGCACCGCTGCGCGAGATCGCCAACCCGATGGATACACCCAATCCGGAGAAGGCGCCCTGGTATTTCGCGGCGCTGCAGGAGTTGCTCGCCCACTTCCATCCGATGGTGGCCGGCGTCCTGGTGCCGACGGGGATCATCATCGGCCTGGTAGCGCTTCCCTACATCGACCGCAATCCGCGGCTCTCGCCCCGCTTCCGCAAGGTGGCGGTGGCGACCTTCACGGTGTTCATGGTGGTGTGGATCGTCCTGACCTTGATCGGCTTCATGTTCCGCGGTCCCAACTGGGGCTGGGTGTGGCCCTGGCAAGATTGGTACGGAGAGCTATGAGCGAAGAAATCGAACGCAGAGAGTTTCTGAAGAAGGGCTGGATGGCCGGCGCCGGGTTGATCGGTGTGGCCGGGATCTGGACCACCTGGGACGTGCTGCAACCGGGTGAGTCGGCCGGTTTTGGCGGTGAGGTGCGTACCATCCCCGAGGAGGCGGTTCCTCAAGACGGGGTGGTGGCCGTGCCGGCGGCGCGGGCCTATCTGACCAGTATCGACGGGGAGGTCGTCGCCGTCTCCGAGACCTGTCCTCATCTGGGGTGCCGGGTGCCCTGGTGTGAGTCGTCCGGGCAGTTCGAATGTCCGTGCCACGGTTCGATCTTCAATCGGAAGGGCGAAGCACGAGAGGGGCCGACCCCCCGGGGGATGAGCCGGTACCCGGTGCAGATCATCGACGGACTGGTGATCGTCAACACCGGTGAGCCCGAGGAAGGCGAGCCCATGGGGACGGCCGAGACGATCGACGAACCCAAGCGGGGACCTTCCTGCGCGGAGGGGAGTCACTGATGCCCGAACGACCTCCCGATCCCGACCTCGAGGCATCGACCAACAAGTGGATGCAGTGGGGTTTGGTACTCATGGTGATCATGGTGCTGGCCTTTCCCATCTACCGGATCACCGAACCCGACCGGCGCGCCGACGCCGCGGAGGATCGCCAGACGGAACTGGCCGCTCAAGGTGAGGAGTTGTTCGCGTTGACCTGCTCGGGTTGCCACGGTCCCGAAGCGAGGGGTGGCGCGACCGCCCCTACCCTCAACGCCAAGGAGTTCCTCCAGTCGGCGGTCGATGAGCAGATCGAGTCGCTGATCGCCACCGGGGTGCCCGGCACGCCGATGAGCGCCTATTCGCTGGATTTCGGTGGTCCCCTCACCCAGGAGCAGATCGTGGCGCTCACCACCTATCTCCGCTCGCTCGAGGAAGACGCCCCCAGCGTGCCCGAATGGCGCGACGGCGCAGTAGCCGGATGATCCCACGGTCGGAATAGTCACCAAGGTCCGTACGGTCATTTGGCCGGGCATTCCGACCTGAAGTCGAAATCAACTCGACTTGGCGTCGTATCCACCGTCACTAGCTTGTCATGAACCCGTATGAGGGAAAGGGCGGTCCAAATTGGAGGAACGTAGCCTCATTCACTTCACGCCCGCGGTCACGACCGTGGTTGCGGCCGTCTTCGCTCTCGTTCTCTGGAGACACTGGCGCCGGCGCCCTCAAGCCCGCTATCTGTTTTGGTGGACCGTCGGCGTTGCCCTCTACGGCCTGGGCACCTTCACGGAGGCGGCAACCACCATCTTCGGTTGGAGCGAGCCCCTGTTCCGCTCGTGGTACATCGCCGGCGCCCTCTTGGGAGGCGCACCTCTGGCGCAAGGAACGGTCTACCTGCTGATGAAGAAACGGAATGCCGATCGTCTGACGGTACTCATGCTGACCTACGCGGCGATCGTGTCGGTCTTCGTACTCGCCACACCTATCGTGTTCGAGGCCGTTGAGCCCCACCGTTTGTCGGGCGAGGTCATGGAATGGCAGTGGGTACGGCTCTTCTCGCCGCTTCTCAATACGTACGCCATGGTGTTCCTGGTCGGCGGTGCCGGCTGGTCGGCGTGGCGCTACTGGAAGACATCCGACCGTCCCAAGTCGCGCGTCACCGGCAACGCACTGATTGCGGTGGGAGCCTTGCTTCCCGGAATCGGTGGTTCGTTCACACGAGCCGGCTACGTGGAGGTTCTGTACGTAACCGAGATTCTCGGTCTGACACTCATCTGGATGGGCTACCGGGCGATGACCAAAGTCCCTGCCCCCTCCATTCACTCCGTGCAGCAGACCGCCTACGCAACCGAAAGGAAGTGACCAATGAACCGCAAGTTCGGCCTACTGATGATCGCTCTGGGCTTGCTGGCAGCGGCCTGCGGCAACGGAGAGGCAGCCGGTGATGTGACAACCACCACCGAGGCGACGACCACCACCAGCGAGACCACGACGACGACGGTCGCGGAAACCACCACGACTACCTCTGAACCCGAACCGGAAGGGGTTACCTTCGTCGGCGCGGACGGAGTTGAGTCTCTGATCACCGATACCAGCCGGATTGTTTCGCTCAACGGTGACCTCACGGAGATCATCTTCGAGCTCGGACTGGGCGACAGCATTGTGGCCGTCGACATCACCACCACCTATCCACCGGAAACCGAATCTCTCAAAGATGGAGGCGGTCTGGTCGGCTTCGGACAGCAGCTGCAACCGGAACCGGTGCTGGCTTTCGAACCCACGCTCGTTTTGGGAGATACCCAAATCGCGCCACCCGAGACCATAGAACAGATCCGCAGTGCCGGAATTCCGGTGGTCATTCTCGAATACCAAACGACGCTGCCAGGTGTCGAAACCAAGATCCGGCAGGTGGCGGAGATACTCGGCGTGCCCGAGAGTGGCGAAGAGCTTGCTGCTCGAGTCAACGCCGATATCGACGAGGCGCTGGCGCTGGCCGCGCAAGCCACCGAGACTCCAAACGCGGCGTACGTGTACATTCGGGGACCGCAACTCGTCTTTCTCTTCGGGGGAGGTATGCCCACTTCGGCGATGATCGAGGGTGCCGGCGCGATCGACGTGGCCAAGGAGTCGGGAGTCTTCGGACCGGCCATCCTCACCCCCGAAGCTCTGGTGGCGGCCGCCCCGGATGTGATTGTCGTTCCTGAGTCGGGCTTTGAGGCCCTTGGGGGCGCCGACGCCTTTCTCCAAGTTCCCGGTGTCGCCGAAACACCGGCCGGACAGGCGGAGGCCTTTCTTGCTTACGACGAGGCCTATTTCTTCAACTTCGGTCCCCGGGTCGGTTTGGCCCTGATGGACTTCGTGAAGGATCTTCACCCCGAACTCGATACGGATTCGTGACGCAGTCCGTTTCCGCAACGGCTCGACCGTTCGACCCCTTTGCCGCGCGGCGGCGGGGGGTCTCGGTCGTTCTCGGGCTGCTGCTCGTCGGGGCGGTTGCCTTGAATCTCGGCATGGGAGCAGTGTTGATCCCCCCCGAAGAGGTGTTGGGGGTGGTGGCCGGGAAGGCCGGCCTTGCACTCGGTGTCGAACCAAGCACTCAGGCAGAGGCAGTGGTGTGGAGTATTCGCCTGCCGCGTGCCTTGATGGGGGTAGTCACGGGAGCCGCCCTGGCGTTGACGGGCGTGGTTCTGCAAGGTGTGTTCCGCAACCCGATGGCCGATCCCCAGCTACTGGGCATAGGGCCCGGCGCATCTCTCGGGGGCGTCATCGGATCGGTGGCGGGTGCCACGCAGGGCGCCATTGCCGGCGGGGCAGTGGCCGGCCTGCTCACCGCCTTGGTCGTTCGGCGTCTCGGTGCCCGCCGGGCCAATCAGCCCTCTCGGTTCATACTCACGGGGGTAGCCCTCTCCGCGGCGTTGAGCGCCTGGGTGGGGTTCGTGGTGTTCGGCGCCGATCGGGCGAAGGTCCCGCCGATTGAATTCTGGCTTTTGGGCAGTCTCGCCGGCTCGACGTGGCGGGCGCTGGGGACTGCAACCGTTCTCGCCGGCCTGGGGGCGTTGGGGCTTTGGGCGGGCGCTCGCACCCTCGACCTCATGGCGTTGGGCGAAAGTGAAGCTCGCCACCTGGGCGTGGACGTGGAATTCGCCACCACAGTCCTGCTGATGGGAGTGGGCATCGTAACCGGCGCAGCCGTAGGTGCGGTGGGTGTGGTCGGGTTCGTAGGTTTGCTGGTTCCCCACGTGGTGCGCAAGTTGACCGGCCCGGCCCACCGGCCGCTGATGGTCGGTGGCATGCTGGCGGGCGGTTTGTTCGTAGTCCTGACGGATCTCGCTGCGCGCACCGTCTTCGTTCCAATCGAAATCCCGGTTGGGCTCATCACGGCCGTTGTGGGCGGTCCGTTCTTCCTTTGGTTGATACGAGGGGCGAGGTACTGACAGGTGGATGAACGCATCGAGGCAAACGCCGTCGGCTATCGGGTCGGGAAAGCAACTCTCCTCGATTCGGTCGATCTCAGCCTGTCGGCCGGCGAACTGGTGGCCGTTGTCGGACCCAACGGAGCAGGCAAGTCGACCCTTCTTCGTGTGCTGGCCGGGGATCTGCGCCCCACGTCGGGCCGGGTCACGCTGGCCGACCAACCGCTCGAACGCTACGACTACGACGATTTGGCGCTGCAACGGGCGGTGTTCGTTCCGTTGACCGTGCGAGATATCCCGTTCGCCGTCGAAGCTGTGGTGGCGATGGGCAGATTTCCCCACCAACGCCGCGCCGCGAACTCAATCGAAGACGACGAGCAGGCGGTTGCATCCGCTCTCGAACGAACCACTACGTCCCATCTCGCTTCGAGGGTATTCGCCACCCTGTCCAGCGGCGAGCAGACCCGTGTGTCGCTTGCCAGGGTATTTGCCCAGGACGCGCCGGTCTTGCTGCTCGATGAGCCAACCAATGCGCTGGATGTGGCGCACGAAGAGAGAGTCATGCTGGAACTGCAGACGCTGGTGGGCCGCGGCCGAGCCGTTCTGGCAATCTTGCACGATCTGAATGCCGCCGCGAACTACGCCACCAGAGTCGTGGTCATGATGGATGGAAAGATCCGAGCAGTGGGTACACCCGGCGAGGTTTTGCGGGACGACTTGTTGACCGACGTATACGGGCAACCCATGCGGGTTGTTGATCATCCCTTCCGGGACTGCCCTCTCGTTCTCGTTGCCGACGACTAGCGCGCCCGTTTTGGCGTCCTGAAACAGGGTTAATCGTCTCTCCGGGACGCCAAAACTCGCGAGAAGTGTCCCTGCCCTTCCCGTTCGATGCCGCGTAGCCTTTCGGTCTTGCGCCTATCGAGGGAGGTTCCACATGGCCAACTACGTGCTCGTCTACAGGGGCGGCGGGATGCCCGAAACGGAAGAAGAACAGGCTGCCGTGACGGCCGCCTGGGGAGCGTGGTACGCGGGGCTGGGTGCTGCGGTGGTCGACGGCGGCAATCCCTTTGGTCCCTCCATGTCGGTGGCCGGTGACGGCAGCACGAGTGAAGGGGCCGCTTCGGGCCTTACCGGGTATTCGATCTTGACGGCGGACGGCCTCGAGGCAGCTGCGGAGATGGCGAAGGGCTGCCCGATTCTGGCCTCCGGCGGAAGCATTGAGGTGTACGAGACGTTCGCGGTCATGTAGCGGAGGTGTGGAATTCAGACTTCCGGCCCAACCCGTTTTGGCGTCCTGAAACCGGACTATGTGCCCTTCCGGGACGCCAAAACACTGGTTCAGTCGCCGAGCGCCTCTTCCCAGATCGGGGGGAGGGTCTCTCGAGTCTGGTCGGGGACGCGCACCACCTCGACCCGGAGTCCAGCCGAGCGCGCCTCTTCGACCACTTGACGGAGGGCCAGGGCGCCGGTGTAGTCGATCCGTCCCAACCTCTGGAGATCGATGATGAGCCGTTCGGCATCGGGGTTGGCGGCCAGTTGATCCAGCAAGGTCTCGTTGAGCTGGGGTGCCGACGCGTAGAACAGGACCCCGCGTGGCATCAGCCGCAAGGTTCCGTCCACGGATTCGGTGTCGACTCGGATCACCAGCTCTCGCCACAGGTGAACGGCGATGCCCAGACCGACCCCGACGATCACGCCGAGTTCCACGCGAGGCGACAGGACCAGGGTGGCGGTGAACGTCACCCAGGCAATCAGGGCCTGCGGAACCGAAACGCGGAACATGCGGTAGAGCTGGGTCAACTGGATGAGCTTGTAGACCGCCGAGATCACGATGGCCGCCAGCACCGCTCTGGGTAGGGGTCCGAGGATTCCGGCAAGCGGAAGGAAGGCGACCACGGTGAGTCCGGTGATGGCCCCGGCCCAGCGCGATCCTGCCCCGGCCAACCGGGCTACCGAACTCCGGGAGAAGGACCCCCCGACCGGGAAACCGCCCGAGATCCCCGACGCAAGGTTGGCTACCCCCTGGCTGACCAACTCGCGACTGGGACTCCACCGTTCCCGGTCCTGGGCGGCAAACATCCGGGCGATCGAGGCGGGTTCGGCGAACCCGATCAGCGCAATCACCGCGCCGGAAATGAGGAGGGAAGGCAGGTCGCTCCACGGCAGATCGAGCGAGAAGGGAAGGAACCCGGACGGGATTTCCCCGACCGTGCTGCCCCCGTAGTCGGCGAGCACGCTGTAGGCGAGTCCCATGACGACCGCCAGCAACACTCCCGGGAAGAGCTTGTGCAGCCTGCGCCCGCCGAGCACCAGAATCACGGTGACCGCCGACATGACGACGGCGGCGGGCTCCCAGTTGCCCGGATGGACCAGGGCCCACCATGCCTGGGCCAGCAGTCTGTCACCCTGCGGCGACACCCCGAGTGCGGTGGGAAGCTGCGAAGAGATGATGAGGATGGCGGCCGCCGAGGTGAATCCCAGGAGGATCGGCTGGGACATGAAGTAAGCGAATACTCCGGCCCGCACTACACCCAGGCCGATCCGTACTACCCCCACCACCAGGGCAAGCAGTGCCGCCAACTTCACCCACTCGGGGCTCCCCGCAGCTGCCAACGGTGCAAGGGCCCCGAAGGTGAGCAGTGAGGTCATAGCCACCGGTCCGGTCTGCAGGTAGCGGGACGACGCGAAGAACGAGGCGGCCAGAGGCGGCAAAGCTGCCGCGTACAGGCCCACGTACGCAGGCAGCCCGGCGATCTCGGCGTACGCCAGCGCTTGGGGAATGAGGACGAAGGCGACGCTGATCCCGGCGATCAAGTCGCCGCGTCCCGGACGGGTGGGAACCGTCCCGGACGTGTCGGCGCCGCTCACCGCGGGAGTCTGCTCACTCGAGCAGTGCGCACTCGTTGCGACCGACCTCGAGTTCTTTGGCCATCTCCGGGTCGGGTTGAATCCATCCCATGTTGACCTTGCGGATCTCGTCGTAGATCTCGGGCGGCTCGCCGAGATGTGACACCACATACTCCACGAAGTCGTTCTGATCGCTCATCGAGACGACCGGGTCGTTGGTGAGCAGATCGCCGAGCTTGCGACGCAAGGTGCCATCTTCCAGCGACTCGGTTCGGCTCGTGTAGTGGGCGGGACACACCTCCAGGTCCGGATCGAGCGGAGCGAGCTTCTCGTGGATCGTAGCGAAGAGATCCTTCGCCCAAGGGATTGTCTCGCCACCCAGGTCGGGGCGGCCGATTCCCGAGACGAATACGGCGTCGCCGGTCATCAAGTAGCGCCCGTGGACCTCGAGAGAGGTCGATCCGGGCGTGTGTCCGGGGGTAGCCACCGACCGCACGATCATCTCCATCTCGCCGAAGGTGAACACCTCGCCGTCTTTGAGAGCGGTGAACTCGTAGGAGGCACCTTCGGCGTCACCGGCGGAGATGTGATAGGTGGAGTGGGTGTGGGCCGCCAGTTCCCTGGCCAGCGAGATGTGATCGGCGTGCAGATGCGTGTCGAACACATCCGTGATGGTTGAGTCCATCTCTTCGGCGACGGCCAGGTAGCGCTCCACGTCGGCCGCCGGGTCGATGACGGCCATGGCACCGCCCCGTGCTCCCACTGCATAGGACAGGCAGGCCTTGGCCACCCGATCGAGCTGGATGATGAAGTGGGTCCCGTCGTCGAACAGGGTGCGGGGAGTGAGGGTGTTTGCCCAGGCGTCCATGCCTCCGTCCAGGTTGTGAACGTTGGCCTGATCGACCATGTCGGAGATCATCCCCGAGGAGCCACCGTGGGCGCACACGACCACCACGTCCCGGTGAGCGGGGAGCTGTTTGACGATGTCCCCGAGCTCGCCGATGACCGTCCAGTAGGGAATGTTGAGCGTGTCCAGCTTCACTTTGCCTTCGATCTGCCAGCGCTCAAAAGCCTCGTTGGCCCGAACGTCGAGGATATAGGGCGCTCGGGCCGGGTCGTCGATTCTCTGAGCCAGGTCGTCGGTGGTGATGGATCCGCTCATTCGTTTCCTCCTTCGAATGGGCTTTGAATTGCACAAACGCGCATACGATCATAAGGAGGGAAGCCGTTCGAGACAAGAGCCAAATCCGGACCGATCTGAGGCTAGGCCGGAGCGCCTTCGAAGTGCATGGCCATCACCTCTCGCAAGAGATCGACTGCTTCGACGATCTTCATCGTGGTCAGGGAGTAATAGACGAATTGACCGTCTTTCCGGGCATGCACCAATCCCCGTTCCCTCATTATCGCCAGATGCTGGGACACGTTCGCCTGCGGAAGATCGAGATCCTCACAGATCTCGCCCACCGACATCTCGCCGTCGCGCAACGCATTGATGATGAGGAGCCGCTTCGGATCGGCAAGTCCCTTGCACACGCTGGCGTGCAGCTGGTTCAGTTCATGAGCGATCGACATTGCCGATCACTATGCCACAAGCTGGGAGGAAAGGAAAGATGTATTCACCTCTTGACATGCGCCTTCCAAGTCTCCAATATGCACAAAGGCGCAAGCGTCGAAACGCGAGTCGGGTCGCTGCGCCGGGGAGGTCGGAATGACGGCAGAAGCAATGGCGGACCGCACGTCTGAGGAAGTGATCCCTGAGAAGGAGAAGATGGTCCTGATTGCCGCATCCGGTGACCTGGACAAGGCCTGGCCGGTGATGATCCTGGCGACCACCGGCGCCGCCTACGGCATGGACGTCACGGTTTTTTTCACCTTCTGGGGCTTGCACATTCTCCGCAGGCCGGGGATCGGCATCACGGGAGAGGACTGGCGACAGAAGATGCTCTCGGTCTTCAGCCAGGGCGCCAAGCTGTCGCAGCTGAACTTCGGCGGGATGGGACCGAAGATGATGAAGGACCTCGGCGACGAAAAGGGGGTAGCTTCCGTTCAGGAACTGCTCGAACTGGCCCAAGGCATGGGCGTGAAGCTGTGGCCATGTCAAATGACAATGGACCTCATGGGTCTCGAGCGCGACGATCTCATCGACGGGTCGGACGAACCCGCCGGGGCCGGTTCGGCAATCAGCCTCATGAAAGAGGCGTCGATCAGTTTGTTCATCTAATCACCGGACCAAAGAGAGGAAACCCCATGGCAGACCTGACAGTTGATGCTCGCAACTTGCAGTGCCCGATGCCGGTCCTGAAGATCAGTCAGGGCATCAGCCAGATCGAATCCGGTCAAACGTTGGAGTTGATCGCTACCGACCGTGGCTCCCTGTCCGACATCCCGGCCTGGGCGAAGGATATGGGTCACCCCATCAAGGAGCAGTTCGAGCAAGAAGGAGAGTTCCACTTCGTCGTCGAGAAGAGTTGAAACCACCCCGGATCACAGACGAGCTTTCGGAGGGATAGGCTCGGCACCACGGCAGGCGTGTAGCAGAGGAGGGGACACTGCGATACGGATTCGTCATCGACCAGGACAGCTGCATCGGCTGTCATGCCTGCACGGTGGCGTGCAAGACGGAACACCAGGTGCCCCTCGGGGTCAACCGCACCTGGGTCAAGTACACCGAAAAGGGGACGTGGCCGGACACCAAGCGCTTCTTCTCCGTCATGCGCTGCAACCACTGCACGGATGCTCCCTGTGTCGCCATCTGTCCGACCAGTGCGCTCAACAAACGGGCAGACGGGATAGTCGACTTCGACACAGATCTCTGTATCGGCTGCAAGTCGTGCATGCAGGCCTGTCCCTACGACGCTCTGTACATCGACCCGGCTGAACGCACGGCCCAGAAATGCAACTACTGCGTCCACCGGGTTGAGGTCGGGCTCGAGCCGGCTTGCGTGATCGTGTGTCCCGAACAGGCGATCATCGCCGGCGATCTGGATGATCTCGGGGCACGGATCGCTCAGGTCGTCAACAGCGAACAGGTCTTCGTCCGGGCTCCCGAGCAGGGCACCAGTCCCAACCTCTTCTACAAGGGCGTCGAGCAGTCCAACCTCGACCCGCTGATGGCCGCCGCCGGAGGTGGCTTCATCTGGCGCGATGCGCCGGATCCGAGTCCGGCCTGGATGACGGTCGACCCACCGACCAACGGCGAAAGGAGACCCGGAGCCCCGCCCGGCGTTGCGCATGAGCCTGGCGGTCCACCCCGGGTGGTCTACAACACCGACCACCCGATGCCCTGGGGCTGGCGCGTCTCGAGCTACTTTCTGACGAAGGGCATCGCCGCCGGTCTGGTGATTGCCGCCGCGCTGGCCTTGCTGGCCGGCGCCCCGGCCGGCAACGGCTGGTTGCGTTGGGCGACACCCCTCGTCGCCGGCCTGTTTCTGCTGCTGACCGGTGTGTTGTTGGTGTGGGACCTCAAACGTCCGGATCGTTTCCACTACTTGATCACGAAGGGCAATCCGGGCTCCTGGCTGGTACGCGGTGCGTACATCCTGGGTGCATATGCCGTAGTTCTCGGCGTCTGGTTCGTGGCCGGGGTTCTGGACTCCATTGGTCTCGTCGAAGTGATGACCTGGGTCGGTGTACCGGCGGCCATCGCAACCGCCGGGTACACCGCGTTCCTCTTCGGCCAGGCAGAGGCCCGCGATCTCTGGCAGAGCCCGATGCTTCTCTGGCACATGGTGGCCGGCGCCTTGGCAGCGGGCGGTGGTACTGCGCTCTTCTTGACCCTCTTCTTCGAGGTGCCGGGCGAGGCAACGACGGCCTTCACCTGGACCATGGTTGGCGGAGCGGCGGCCCTCGGTCTGCTGGCTCTGGCCGAGCTGGTGTCACGGCACCCGACCCGCAACATCGAAGAAGCAATGCACCACATGACCCGGGGGAGATTCGCTACCGAGTGGTGGGTGGGGGGCCAACTGATCGGCATCGTCGCGCCGCTGTTGTTCGGCGGTCTGGTGCTGGGCGGACTGGGCCCCGACTGGCTGGCGGCCCTGGGCGGCCTGGCCGCCGCAGCCGGCATCTGGTTCAGCGACGACGCGTTTGTGAAGGCAGGGCAAAGTGTTCCGCTGTCGTAGACCGAGAGGGGCCACGCGCAGGAGGACGGCATGACTACCCACCAGGAGCACGACGATCTCGCCATCCCGCGGTTGCAGCCCGGCAGCGAACTCGTCAACTACCCGCCTCCCGACCGGTGGGATGACTGGGAGGAGTACGACGCCAAGGCATGGCCGGAGCGGGTCAAGAATCGGTTCCGGCTGGTTCCCACCACCTGCTTCAACTGTGAGTCGGCCTGCGGGTTGCTGGCGTATGTGGACCAAGACACCGGTGAGGTCCGTCGGTTCGAAGGCAACCCTGCTCATCCCGGTTCCCGGGGCCGGAACTGCGCCAAAGGCCCGGCCACCATCAACCAGATGTATGACCCGGAGCGGATTCTGCACCCGATGCGGCGCCGGGGCCCGCGCGGCTCGGGGGAGTGGGAGCAGGTGAGCTGGGAGGAAGCGCTCGAGGATATCGGCGGCCGGATGCGCAAGGCGATCCAGCAAGGCCGCCACGACGAGATCATGTACCACGTGGGGCGGCCCGGCGAGGACGGGTTCATGGATCGTACCCTCAAGGCGTGGGGAGTCGACGGCCATAACAGCCACACCAATGTCTGTTCGTCCGGGGCCCGAGTCGGTTATGCGACCTGGATGGGTCACGATCGACCGAGCGCAGACTTTGCCAATGCCGATTTCATCCTGCTGTTGTCGGCGCACCTGGAGACCGGCCACTACTTCAATCCTCATGCCCAACGAATAATCGAGGCCAAGCAGAAAGGCGCCAAGCTCGCCACGGTTGATCCCCGGCTCTCCAACACTGCTTCGATGTCCGACTACTGGCTCTCGCCGTGGCCGGGAACGGAAGCCGCGTTGCTTCTCGCCATCGCCCGGCTGCTGCTGGCTTGGGACGCGGTCGACCACGACTTCATTCGTCGGTGGGTCAACTGGGAGCAGACGCTCGTGGAGCGATATCCCGATCGGGCGGTGACCTACGACAACTTCGTTGTGGTGATGAAGGAGCAGTATGCCTCCTACACGCTCGAGTATGCGGCCGAGGAGACCGGCGTCGCGGCCGATAGGATCGAGGCGGTTGCACTCGAGATCGCTCGGGCCGGCCATCGCTTTGCCTCCCATACCTGGCGTTCGGCCGGGTCGGGGAATCTGGGGGGCTGGCAGGTGGCCCGCTGCCTGTGGTTCCTGCACGTGCTCACCGGCGCGGTGGGGACCGAAGGCGGTACCTCTCCGAACAGTTGGGACAAGTTCAAGCCCGAGCATTGGAACATGCCGCCTCCCCACAGCCGGTGGAACGAACTGCTGTGGCCTATCGAGTACCCGTTCTCACATCACGAGTTGAGCATCCTCCTGCCGCACTTCTTGAAAGAGGGTCGTGGTCGGCTCGAGGTCTACTTCACCAGGGTGTTCAATCCGGTATGGACCTACCCCGACGGCTTCTCCTGGATCGAGGCTCTCACCGACGAGGAGAAGGTCGGCCTGCATGTGGCGTTGACTCCAACGTGGTCGGAAACCGCCTGGTACGCGGATTACGTCCTCCCGATGGGGATCTCCGCCGAGCGCCACGATACGCACTCATACGAAACCCACGCCGGTCGTTGGCTCGGTTTCCGCCAACCGGTGTTGAGAGTGGCGGGAGAGCGAGACGGCAGAGAGTACCGCCGGACCTACGACGCCAACCCGGGCGAAGTCTGGGAAGAAACCGAGTTCTGGATCGATCTGTCGTGGCAGGTCGACCCGGACGGGTCGCTGGGTATCCGAAAGTGGTTCGAATCACCCAACGATCCCACCCGCCCGGTGTCGGTCGACGAGTACTACGGATGGATGTTCGAAAACTCGGTACCGGGCCTGCCGGAACGAGCAGCAGCCGAAGGACTGACGCCCCTCGAGTTCATGCGCAAGTACGGCGCATTCGAGGTGGACAAGGATATCTATGAGGTGCACGAGCGATCGGTCGCCGACGGCGACCTAGGTCTCGACGGCCTCGCCCGCAAGAACGGCAAGGCGATCGGCGTCGAGGTAGCGCCCGGTGAGGTGAAGACCGGATTCGATTCCCCCAGCCGGAAGCTCGAATGGTGGTCCCAGACGATGCACGACTGGGGTTGGGAAGAGGAAGCGATTCCCACCTACCTCAATACTCACGTGTACTGGCGGGACATGGACCTGGCCGGGAACGAGCGCATACTGGTTCCCATCTTCCGGCTTCCAACACTGATCCACTCCCGGTCCGGAAACGCCAAGTACCTCTATGAGATCAGCCACGGGCATCCGCTGTGGATGCACCCCTCCGACGCCGACGAACTGGGATATGGAACCGGTGATCTCGTCCGGATCAACACGGACATCGGGTACTTCGTGATGAGGGTGTGGAGAACCGAAGGAATCCGCCCCGGTGTGGTCGCGGCCAGTCATCATCTGGGCCGCTGGCGCCTCGACGACGCCAGGGGCAATGGACGCTGGTCGTCCGCGCTCGTCGACATCAAGAACCAGGGCACCCAATGGACGATGCGACAGAAGAAGGGCATCGAACCCTTCGACTCCGACGATCCCGACTCGGCCCGTATCTGGTGGAGGGATGCCGGAGTCCACCAGAACATTGCGTTCCCCGTTCACCCCGATCCGATTTCCGGTATGCACGCGTGGCACCAGCGAGTGCGCATCACTCCGGCCGAAGGCTCCGACCGGTACGGGGACGTATCGGTCGACACGGCCAGGAGTCACGAGGTCTACCGGGAATGGCTCCAGCTCACCAAAGCCGGCCCGGGCCCGGAAGGGTTGCGGCGACCACGCTGGCTGCATCGACCGGTCAAACCCACGCCCGATGCCTATCGACTCTGATGCCGCCTCCGCGGCCGACCACGAGTTCGAGGTATGGGCCGGTCTGACGCGGTCCCTTCCGGATTCTCCGCCGGGCGATCTGGCTCCCATCGAAGCGGCAGTCGTACGCTTCCACGACCCGCGCCCGGATCTGGAGCGACGGGCCGCTGCCTGGGGGTACGAACTCGGCCAGGGTGATCTGGGAGACCTGGCGCGCTTCGGCGCAGCACTGGCCCGGGCCGAGGCCGAAGCCTGGCGTGCCGACGAGCCTCACCTGGCGACCAGAGCCCTCGAGGATCGAAGGTTTCTGGTGGGGGACCGGATCATCCACTGGGCAGTCCCCTACCTCGATGCAGTGGGTCGCTGCTATCCGGATCGTCGCCAGCCTGCCTACCGGTACCGAGACGCTCTGCTGGCCATGGGCGAGCGAATGCGATGCGCTCCGGCGGTGGTCGGCCGTGAGGGAGTGGCCGCGCCTGGAGAAGACTCGTTCGGGCCCCTCGAGGTATCTGCCGCGCTCGGAGAAAGACTGCTGTCCGTGTGGAGCGGCCTGGTGGTCTTCAGGGCAACGCTGGAGTCGATGCACGGCCATAGGCTCGAGGGGAGGTCCTTCGATGAGGACTGGTTGGACGATCCTTCATTCCGGCGCGATCTCACCACGCTCTACCAGATAGCCGTGCGCCGCTGGATACGGATTGCGGAGAGTCACCCGGGAACGGCTCGCCTGTGGCTCGACCTTTCCGAACGCGCCGAAAAAACGTCGGCCGCCCTGGCTCGATCCGGCCGGTTGCTTGTTTCAGGATACGGCGACGACGGCCACGGCCACGATGAGGATGATCAAACCCACAAAGGCCAGGGTCCACCCGAGCCAGCCGAGTAGATCACGTCGTTCGGGGATCTCCTGCTTCGGGTACCCGGGGTCGTCGAGGCTCCGCCTCCTGTCGAGGTCCGTCATTACACGCTCCCTTGAGTACATCGTACGGGTTGGAGACCGGCCCGGATAGGGAGAAAAGACCCGTACCGGCCCTTCGGAAAGGGCGAGATGATGGGAGGGCAAGAGAGGATGAGAGGATGAAGCCGAGAGCTCCGCAGGTCCTCGTCCTGGCTCTTCTTCTGCTCATTGGCTTGCCGGGATGCACCGACGAGGACGAGCCGGGCCTGGCCAATCCGGCTTCCGCTTCTTCTCTCCCCCTGGGCCTGAGGCCCTCCACTCTTTCAGCGGGGGAGGTTGGAGCTACCCATCAGGAACTCATCCACCGCCCTGGCGCAGCGTCGCCCTTCCCTGATGGCCCAAACGACCAGCGACTGGCCGCGCCGCATGTCTCCGGCGGTGAAGACGCCCGGGGCGCTGGTTTGATAGTCGGTCTCCTCGGCGCGAACGTTGCCGCGCGCGTCGAGCTCGACTCCGAGCGAATCCAGTAGGCCGTCACGTACGGGGGACACGAACCCCATCGCCAGCAATACCAGATCGGCACGGAGTTCGAAGTCCGATCCCTCGATCTGCTGCATTTGCCAAACACCGTTCTCCGCGGTCCAGTCGACCTGCACAGCGTGCAGTTTGGTGAGGCCGCCGTCGTCGCCGGAAAAGGCCGTCGTGGCAACCGCCCATCGTCGTTCGCAACCCTCTTCATGGGAGGAGGAGGTCCGCAGTCTGGTCGGCCAGTTCGGCCATACCGTCAGCTTGTCCGGTCGCTCGGGCGGCCGCGGCAGCACTTCGAGTTGGGTCACCGAAGCCGCCCCTTGCCGGTTGGCGGTTCCGACACAATCGGCGCCGGTATCGCCGCCTCCGATCACGATCACGTGCTTTCCCTCAGCGGTGACGGGGTCGGCCCCGTTCAGCGATTCGCGTCCCAGGCGGCGATTCTGCTGTGTCAAGAAGAGCATGGCGAAGTGAATGCCGTCGAGTTCCCGGCCGGGTACCGCCAGGTCTCGGGGTTGCTCGCATCCGCCGGCGAGGACGACTGCGTTGTGCTCCTCCACCAATCGCCGGGCGGGTATGTCGGTGCCGACGTGGCTGTTCACCTGAAAATCGACGCCTTCAGCCTGCATTTGGGAGAGGCGCCGGTCGATGGCCGATTTCGAGAGTTTGAAGTCGGGAATTCCGTAGCGAAGCAGGCCACCGACCTTGGCATTCTTCTCGAACACAGTGACCTTGTGGCCGGCCCGGGCCAGTTGCTGCGCGCAAGCCAGGCCGGCCGGTCCGGAGCCGACGATCGCCACTTCACGGCCGGTGCGCCGGGCCGGGATCTGTGGCCGGATCCACCCTTCCTTCCAGGCCCGCTCGATGATCGTGTACTCGATTGTCTTGATGGTCACGGGGGCGTCGTGGAGGTTCAGGGTGCAGGCTTCCTCGCAAGGCGCCGGACATACTCTTCCGGTGAACTCAGGAAAATTGTTGGTCGAGTGGAGCACCTCGATGGCCTCTCGCCACCGGTTTTGGGAGACGAGATCGTTCCAGTCGGGGATGAGGTTGTCCACGGGACAGCCCTGGTGGCAGTAGGGAGTGCCGCAGTCCATGCACCGGGCGCCTTGCCGTACGACCTTCTTCCTCTTCAACGGAATTGCGAATTCGTGGTAGTGCTCGAGCCGCTCCTCTACGGGAAGATAGGAGCGGTCTTGCCGCTCGAAGTCCAAAAACGCCCGCGGCGATCTCATCGGAGGCCACCCAGGACGAGTTGTTGCTGCCCTTCGAGCGCCAGCCGGTAATCCGTCGGGACGACCTTGATGAACTGCGGGAGGTACTCGTCGAAGCCGTCGAGGATCTCCCGCGCTCTGGAACTGTCGACCAGGAGGGCGTGTCTTTCGATCAGAGTTCGGAGCCGCCAGGCGTCGTAGCGGAGCGGATCCGCCATCAGTTCGGCGGTGGTGGGATCGAGGTGGGCTCCGGGAGGCTCGCCTTGGGCGGGATCGATCCTCTCGAGTTCGACCATGGCCGGGTTACACCGTTGATGGAAGTCGCCGTTGTCGTCGATGACGTAGGCTATGCCGCCGCTCATCCCGGCTGCGAAGTTGAGCCCGGTCCGTCCCAGGACGACGACGCAGCCTCCCGTCATGTACTCACAGCCGTGATCGCCGACTCGCTCCACCACCGCCACGGCTCCCGAATTTCTGACGGCGAATCGTTCACCTGCGCCGCCGTTGAAATAGCACTCTCCGGAGATGGCGCCGTAGAGGACGGTGTTCCCGACGATGACGTTCTGGTGCGGCACGATGGGACCGTAGGGAGGAGCGAGAATAATGATTCGTCCTCCCGAGAGGCCCTTGCCCACGTAGTCGTTTGCGTCGCCCTCGAGTTCCAGCGTCACCCCCTGAGCCAGCCAAGCTCCGAAGCTCTGACCTGCGGTGCCCTTCATGCGAATACGGATGGTGTTCGGCTCGAGTCCACCGTGTCCGTATCTCTTGGCGATCTCGCCGGACAGCATCGCTCCGACGGTTCGATTCGTGTTGCGAACGTCCGTTTCGATGAGTACCGGTTCTCCGTGTTCGAGCGCGGCATGGGCCTGCTCGATGAGTTTGCGATCGAGAGCCTTGTCGAGTTCGTGGTCCTGGACCTCCATGTTTCGAATCGCTACACGGGGCCCCGCTTCCGGCTTGTGCAAGATTCGGGAGAAGTCGAGTCCTCGGGCCTTCCAGTGATCGATGGCCCGGCGCATATCGATCCGGTCGCTTTGGCCGATCATCTCATCGAAGGTGCGGAATCCCAGTCGCGCCATCAGTTCCCGGGTCTCCTCGGCAACGAACATGAAGAAGTTGACTACGTGCTCCGGCTTCCCCGGGAACAGTTCGCGGAGGTCCGGGTCTTGAGTGGCGACCCCCACCGGACAGGTATTGAGGTGACACTTGCGCATCATGATGCATCCCTCGGAGATGAGGGCCGCCGTCCCGAAGCCCACTTCGTCGGCNNGAGATCAGGACATGGTCGGCGTGGGCTTTGGAGACTCCGGCGGCGACGGTTCCGACTCCGACTTCGGACACCAGCTTGACGCTGACGCGCGCCTCAGGGTTGACGTTCTTGAGGTCGTAGATGAGCTGTTTGAGGTCTTCGATCGAGTATATGTCGTGGTGGGGCGGCGGGGAGATCAGTCCGACGCCGGGAGTGGAATGGCGAACCCGGGCAATCCAGGAGTCGACCTTGTGCCCCGGCAGCTGGCCGCCTTCGCCGGGTTTGGCGCCCTGGGCCATCTTGATCTGGATGTCGTCGGCATTGACGAGGTACTCGGTGGTGACCCCGAAGCGTCCCGAGGCGACTTGCTTGACGGCCGACCGGGCCGAATCCCCGTTGGGCATCGATTCATACCTCGTGGATTCTTCTCCGCCCTCCCCGGTATTGGACTTCGCACCCAGCCGATTCATGGCGACGGCGAGGTTGGTGTGCGCTTCCCAAGAGATGGATCCAAAGGACATGGCCCCGGTGGCGAACCGCTTGACGATTTCCGTTGCCGGTTCGACTTCCTCCAAGGGAAGGGGCTCGGTTGCGAAGTCGAGTTCGAAGAGACCGCGCAGGTTCTTGAGTCTTGAAGTCTGGTCGTTGATCGCCTTCGAGTATTCCCGAAACCTGCCGTAGTTCCCCTCCCGCACTGCGTGTTGGAGGGTCGAAACCGTTTCCGGCGTCCACACATGCTCCTCTCCGCGAAGCCGGAAAGCCAGCTCCCCACCGGCGTCGAGGGCATCCCGGTAGACGTGCTCGTCTCCGTAGGCTCCCCGGTGCCGGCGGACGGTTTCCTCCGCAATCTCCGCCAAGCCCACCCCTTCCACCACGGTGTGGGTCCCGGTGAAGTACCTATCCACAAACTCCTGCGACAAGCCGACGGCATCGAAGATCTGGGCGCCGCAGTACGACTGGAACGTCGATATGCCCATCTTCGACATGACCTTCTTCATGCCCTTTTTGATGGCCTCGACATACCGGCGTTGAGCTTCCTCGACGCTCGTGAAGTCGTCCAAGAGGGCGATGGTGTCCAAGGCGAGATAGGGGTTGATTGCTTCTGCACCGTATCCCCCGAGCAGGCAGAAATCGTGCACTTGCCGCGCTTCACCCGTCTCGATCACCAATCCCACCTCGGTCCGTAGTCCCTCGCGAATCAGGTGGTGGTGGACGGCGGCGGTCGCCAGCAGGGCGGGGATTCCGACCCGATCGGCGTCGACGCATCGGTCCGACAGAATCAGGATGTTGTATCCGGCTCGCACTCCGTCGGTGGCCCTGGCGCACAGCCGATCGAGGGCCCGCTCCATGCCGGCGCCGCCTTCTTCGGCGGGGTAGCAGATGCTCAGGCGGCTGGTCCGGAACGCTTGGTCGACGTGGTTTTCGATGCGGCGCACTCGTTCCAGGCCGACGTTGGTCAGGATCGGGTGTTCCACTTCGAGTCGTTTGTGGGTACCTCCGGTGTTCAGATCGAGGAGATTCGGGCGCGGGCCGATGAGTGAAACCAGCGACATGACCAACTCTTCACGAATGGGATCGATAGGCGGGTTGGTCACTTGGGCGAAGTTCTGCTTGAAGTAGTCGTAGAGCACTTTGGGGCGATCCGAGAGCACTGCAGGCGGAATGTCCCGCCCCATCGATCCGACCGGGTCCTGTCCCGTTGTCGCCATCGGCTTGATGAAGAACTCAATATCCTCACGGGTGTACCCGAAAGCCTGTTGGGCATCGAGAAGAGTCTGAGGATCGGGGGCCATCGAGGGCACTTCGGGCGGTAGCTCTCTCAGTCGGATCTGGGTTTCGTTGAGCCACTTCTGGTACGGCTTGGCTGCCGCCAGATCCCTCTTCAATTCGTCATCGCTGATGATCCGACCCTGCTCGAGATCGATCAGAAGCATCTTCCCCGGCTGCAGCCGCCACTTCTTGACGATCTTCTCCTCGGCGATGTCGAGCACGCCGATTTCGGAGGCCATGACGACGAGGTCGTCATCGGTGATGAGGTAGCGAGCGGGACGGAGCCCGTTGCGGTCCAGGGTGGCTCCGATCTGGCGTCCATCGGTGAAGGCAACCGCAGCAGGTCCATCCCAGGGTTCCATCAGGGCGGCGTGGTACTCGTAGAAGGCGCGCCGCTCCTCGTCCATCAGCGGGTTCTCCGACCACGCTTCCGGGATCATCAGCATCATGGAGTGCCCGAGTGAGTATCCGCCCGCCAGGAGCAACTCGAGAGCGTTGTCGAACGTGGCCGAATCCGAGGACCCGTCACCGATGAGGGGCCAGAGTTTGGCGAGATCGTCGCCGAGGATCTCCGATGACATGTTCCTGCGGCGCGCCGCCATCCAATTGACGTTGCCACGCAGGGTGTTGATCTCACCGTTGTGGCAGAGGAAGCGGAAGGGTTGCGCCAGGGGCCAGCTCGGAAAGGTGTTGGTTGAGAAACGCTGATGGATCAGCGCCAGTGCGGATTCGACCCTGGGATCGGCCAGGTCGCGGTAGTACACCGAGAGGTTCTCGGCGAGCATCATTCCCTTGTAGGTGATGGTCCGTCCCGACATGGACGGGACGTAGTAGAAGCCACCCTCGATGACATGAGGGACTCGCTGTTTGATCATGTTGTGGGCTTGCTTGCGGACGGCGAACAGGATGCGTTCGAAGTCGTCTGCCGTGCCGGTCCGATCGCCCCAACCTATGAAGACCTGGCGGATGAGAGGCTCGAGCGGCTTGACGCTCTCGCCGAGACAGCTCGAATCGACCGGCACATCCCGCCAGCCGAGCACGGCAAGACCCTCTCGCACGATGAACTCGGTGATGACGTTCTCCGCGATGGTTTGTCCGAGTCGATCCCTTGGGAGGAAGACCATGCCGACGCCGTATTGCCCGGCGGAAGGGAGGTGGAATCCGAGCCGGGCGGTTTCAGTCTGAAAGAACGCGTGGGGCAGCTGAATGAGCATGCCGGCTCCATCGCCCGCGAGAGGGTCGGCCCCTACGGCTCCCCGGTGAGTGAGGTTGGTGAGAACCGTCTGACCCTGCTCGATGATTCTGTGGCTCCTTCGTCCCCGGATGTCGGCGACGAACCCGATGCCACAGGAATCGTGATCCAGGGCCGGATCGTAGAGCCCCGCTCCTCTCTGTTGTTCCCTTCGGCGCATTGCGCCTCCTCCCTCAACCTGGCCTGCTCCGAAAGCGGCTTGGTCTCACTCGGGGGAACGGGTGGCGCCAAACCACTAGTTGCCTCGTGCGGAGCCCGAGAGAGTACAGCATGCGGGTGTTGCCCGCTAGGGACTGAAGGTAGAGCGCTTGAACGTTCGGGGTCGTAAGGGGCAATCCCAGTGTGCACCTCAACGTAGACCTCCACCCGGACGGCCCACCTGCTCGAACTATTTCCCCTATACCTGTAGTGGTTATTACTCTGCAGACCTCGCTACCCGCGGAGTTGAATGGCCTCGTTTCTGGTGATGCTGCGTGAGGGAGTTGAGGCTGCCCTGATCGTCGGCATCCTGCTCGCCTATCTGCGCACGCTGCAGCTGCGCCGGGAAGCCCGGTGGGTGTGGGCCGGGACCATCTCGGCGGCATCGCTATCCGTGATCGCCGGGATCGCAATCTTCTCGACGATCGGCTCCCTCAACGAGCGGGCCGAAGAGATCGCCGAGGGTCTGGTGGCCTGGGTGGCTGCCGGACTTCTGACTTGGATGGTCTTCTGGATGGGTTCACAGGCCCGCCATATCAGAGGTCGTCTCGAATCCGAAGTCGATAGCGCCCTGACTTCGGGAGGGGCGGGAGCGCTGACGGCCATCGCCTTCTTCGCCGTACTGAGGGAAGGGCTGGAGTCGGCTCTCTTTCTGATCTCGACCACAGTGGGGGCTGATTCGGACGGACTCCAGTTGATGGGCGGCTTGCTCGGGTTGGGGGCGGCCATCGTGATCGGGTATTTGATCTATCGCGGCGGCACCCGGATCGACATCCGCGTCTTCTTCCGGGTCACGGGTGTCCTCATCGTTCTGTTTGCCGCCGGTCTGGTGGCGAAAGGAATCCATGAGTTCCAGGAGGTCGGGTTGCTGCCGGCCCTGGTCGATCCGCTCTGGAACCTCGGCATCCTCGATCCGGACACCAGCGTGGCCGGTCAGTTCGGCAAGTCGCTCTTCGGATGGCGTCCCGACCCCTCGCTGCTGATGGTGATCGGATACTTGGCCTATCTGCTTCCGATCGGAGCCGCGTTCCTCTCGGGAAGAGGAGTTCGGAAGACCTCGGCTCAAGGGTAGGACTCCCTGCTTCAAGCTTCTGCTCGCTTGTCGCTTGCTGCGTGCTCACTTCTTCTCCGCCACCCACACCGACCAGGTCAGGTAACGGCGATCCCGCTGGAAGTCCTCCATCCAGGCTGTCGCCAGATGCCGGTAGTCGGCATCGGGATGATCCCGGGCAAATGCCTCCGCCGAAGCGATCACGGTCTCGTGGTACTGCTCCCAGGCCTCGTCGGGAGCGACGATCTCTGCGATGACGTTCAGGCCCAGTTCCGACAGAGCATTTGTCTGTTCCTCCCCGGTCGGTGTGGCGGATTGGGGCGCTCTGTTGTCCTGGAGATGCTTTCGATCGGAGTTCCTGCGGAGCCGCAGGTCTCCGATGGCCAGGCGGCCGCCGGGTCGAAGCCGGCCGGCCAGAGCGCGGGCGGTTCCTGCGAAGCCGTGCCAGATCCACGAAGCGCCCAGGCAGGTTGCGATATTCCACTGCGCTTGTTGGGGTACCGCTTTGCCGTCTCCCAGCCACCATTCCAGGGTTCCGGTCGGCGCCGCCTCGCAAGCCCTGGCCCGGGCGCGCAGCAGGGCCCACGGGGAGAGATCCACACCCACCCCGTGTATCGATGCCGGCCCCGCCATGAAGAGCAGCAGATCACCGTGCCCGCAGGCTATGTCGATGACGCGGAGGTCGTCGGCCGGGGCAAGGACATCGGCTACCTCCGCCAGCTCGGTGTGTCGCATGGGGTTGCAGATCTCATGGAGGTGGTGCAGCGCTTCGAAGGGGTAGAAACGCTCCCAGGCGGCCTCAACGTCGGTGCCGGGTAGGACGGCGATCCCGGGGGGCAGGGGCGGGTGATCCATGCGTTGAGAGAGTAGAGGGTCGGTCGGGAACACCTGCTCCACATCTGCTGCTATGTCTGACCGTGGTCGATGGCATCGGGGTGTAGGTAGTGGGGTTCGGTGATGCCTTTCTTGCGCATGGCAATACCGGTGAGGATCTCCCGGGCGCAGCGATTGGCCACCAAAGGCGTGACGTAGGTCGGGTCGACAAGTGGATTGAGCTCCACCAGTTCCACCCCGACGAGATTGGTCTCCGCCCCAAGCCGGCGCAAGAGAGGGAACAGCTCCCTCGGCGTCAGCCCATTGGGCTCCGGAGTGCCCGTGCCGGGTGCGTAGGCCGGGTCGATCACGTCGATGTCGAGCGAGACGAAGAGGTAGTCGGTGCCCTCGGCGGCCTCGCTGATGGCCCTCTCCATCACGTGGGCCCAGCCCTTCTTCTCCACCTCCGCCATGAAGTGATACCGGAACCCCTGGTCGCGCATCCACGCCAGGTCCTCATCATCAGGCATGTACCCGCGCAGTCCCACCTGGACGAAGTTGTTGCCGGACACGTGACCCTGTTCGATGAGCTTGCGTACCGGTGTGCCATGTGTGAGATGGTGGCCGAGGCCGAACCGAGCGGCGTCGTAGTGGGCATCGAAGTGGATGATGCCGACCTTCCCCTTCCCGTACACGTCGGCCAGGGCCGCCGCGTCCGGGTACATCAGGGCATGATCTCCGCCCACGATGAACGGAATAGCGCCCGTCTCGGCAACCTCCCTGACCAGGCCCCGGACCGGTTCAATCGACCGGTGGGTCGATTCGAAGTCGACGGCGACGTCACCGTAATCGCAGATGACCAGTTCTTCGAGGGCGTCTACCCGGGTATGAGCGTGTGGAAGTCCGACTGTGACGCTGGGCAGGTACACATCGTTGGCGCGGAGAGCTCTCGGACCAAATGCCGCGCCGCGCATGCCGCCCGAGAAGTCCAGGCCGGCTCCGAGCATTGCCACGTCGACCCCAGCGGCCCGTAGATCGGCGGCTGTCAGGGCGATCGGACGATTCAGGAAGGTCGATCCCGTGGGACGACAGAGCCAACGGGTACCGTTGCACGTTGATGAGGCCCGGCGGGCGGTCGCCCTGGAGATCGTCGATGGGTATCCGCCAAAGATCCTTGGTTTCGTCGTCTGGATTCAGTCCCGGGAAATCAGTCGGTAGCTCGGCCATAGCACAGTTCCTTCCTCTGGACCCGATCCTGCAAGCGACACTACCCGTTGATCTGGTCGCTCTGAACCACGTACTACGACGCGCCGACTACCTCTCTCTCCGCCGGGACTCTTTCGCCGCGGCGGCGATGCCAGCGGTCCCAGAGGATGAGCATGCTGGGCAGCACGCCCACAGAGGCCAGCAGCGAGAACCCGATGGCCATGGCGGTAACGGCGCCGAACTGCTGGAAGGGGATCAGGTTGGAGGTCATGAGGATCCCAAAACCGGCCAGCGTCGTGAAGGCCGACCCCGCCAGCGCGCCCCCCGTGTGACCCGTGGTCGAACGCATCGCCGCTTCCGGGTCTTCATATCGCCTCCGGTCTTCCAGGTACCGGTGGGTCACGTGAATCGAATAGGGAACTCCGATGCCGATGGCCAGTGCGGCGGTCATGGCGGTAACCGGACCGAACGGTATGCCCAACACCGCCATCATTCCGTAGGTCCACAGCACGACGAAGATCACCGGAAGGATGGTGATGACACCCAGGAAAGGTCGCCGTGACTCATACCAGAACGCCGCCACCAGGAGCAGCATCGCCGCCGACAGCGTGATGACGAGGGAAACGTTCTGCGAGTCCTGCAGCGCTCCGACGACCGAGTCCGTCATGATGCTGGTGTTGGTGGCCGTGGCCTCCACCCCTGCGAGCCGTGTCACCGGTTTCAGATCTTCTGCCAGCTCTCCGGCCAGTTGCCCGGCCAATGCCTCTCCGGCCTGGGTTGAGACCTCAACCCGGACGAATCTGAAAGACCCGTCGTCGCTCGTCGCCAGCACCCGAGCCATCCCCGCCGGGTCGGCCTCGAGGGCGGCCCGGTAGATGGCCGGCACATCGGCGGTGGCGTTCATCGTCAGCTGCGGAGTCATGCCCTCGGAATCGGCCCGCGCGGCGAAGTCCGGATTGGTGGGTAGACCGCTCGCGTCGGTAGCCATGAGACCGGCCATGACCGAAATCGGGCTGCGGGCGGCAGCTGCATCGTCGACCAGCAGAACATGGTCGGTGTCGGCCATATTGGCGGTTGCAGCGAGGAGGGCATTGTGGAAGTCGGGGGTGGCCACCTCCCCCTCGATGAGCACATCGACAGTCTCTCCGAAGCCACCGGCGAACTCGTCCGACAGGGTCTCGTACGAGACCCGGAGTGGATCGTCGGCGGGTACGAAATCGGTGGAGCTGAACTCAGTGGTCAGATTCGACATGGCGAGGGCGCCGAGTCCGGTCAGCACCAGAGCGAGGAGAACGGTGGGAATGGCGAAATGTTCGGCGACGAGGGCGGTCTTGCTCATGACCTTGGGGATCAACCGGTCCCCGGGCTTTTCGAACTCGCGCCGGGGCAAGCGGTCGGCTCGCTCAGCGCGTCGATCGAGTAGAGCCCGGGCGGCGGGCAGGAACGTCAGGCTGATCGAGAATGCTGCAACGATCCCGACGGCGGCCAGGATGCCGAAATCCCTCAGCGGTGGAATCGGATTGGCGACGTTGGTGAGGAACCCCACCGCAGTGGTCAGGGCGGCCAGGATCAAGGCGATACCGACCGTAGCCGCCGCACGCTGCGCGCCGGACTTGACCTCCCAACCCGCACCCAACTCCTCGCGATAGCGGGCGGTCAGGTGGATTGCGAAGTCGACGCCCAACCCGACCAGCAGCACGGGCAGTACCTGGAGTAGCGGGCTGAAATCGCCGATGACGCCCAGATAGTCCGGTCCGAGAAGCACTCCTGTCCCCAGCACCCATACGATCGACATGGCTACGGCGGATACCGTCAAACCAAGATCGGCAAGAGTTCGGCGGACGGCTGCGGTCCGATGGCGCCTTTCCTTGGGCCGGATCCAATACACCGTGGCCAGAATGACGACAATGGTGATTCCGGCGAGGATGAACAGCCGCACCAGTTCGTCGGAGAGAGGATCGACCGTCAGCAACAACTCCGCGCTGAAGGCTGTTGCCGTCGTGTCACCCACTCCGGACCCGGCCACGACCTCCGCAACGCGGGTCTGCAGCCCTTGGAGGGCGTCGAAGTCCAGTCCGGATACGTCGACGAACACCACCATCAATCCTGTCCCGGAGGTTGCGGCGGCCAGGTCGGTGCTGGTCGAGGAGAGGAGACCCTCAAAGAGTCGGCGCTGCTCCTCCGGGACCTGGGTCAGGGAGGCGGTGAACAGAGTCTTGACCGTCCCATCGTCGAGCGCCGAGATGGGATAGCCCGTCATCTGCACCGCATGCAGGGTTGGTGTCATGTAACCGACGATCGGGCCGTCCGGACGGTTGCTCAACGGCACGCCGGGTTCCATGTTGCGGATACCCTGTTCAACGGCCAGCACCGTCTGGAGCCCCTCGGCGGTGATGACATCCCCTCCGGCCGATTCGATGAGTACCTGGACGATGGCTTCCGAGCTGCCGAAGCGCTCTTCGATGGTGACCAGGGCGCGCAGTTCGGCGTTGTCGGGGACGAAGACCTCGATGCCGGTGGTTTGCTCCAGTTGGGGAGCGAAGACCCCCAAGGCGGCCGTGAGAAGGAGAACGACGATAATGGCAACGGCCGGTGCTTTGCGTACGAGAACCGCGAGGGACACGACAAGGGTCTTCATGAATCTCTCCTGCAGGAAGCGTGGTTACAAATGATACACTCTTGGTAACGATTGTAACATGATGGGAAACCTTAACAGCACCCGGGACCGGATCCTCCAGGCCTCTCTCGATCTCTTCCTGAAACAGGGAATTCGCAAGACCTCGGTCGACGATGTGGCGGATCGCGCCGGGGTGACCAGGGTGACCGTGTACCGGCATTTCTCCGACCGTGAACAGCTGATCGCCGAGTCCTTTCTTCAGGTCAACGCGGCTTTTGAACGGGTGAGGCAAGCGCTGGAGGAGGAAGATGATTTGGACGGTTACCTGGCGAGGATGGCAACGGAGCTGACCTCGATACCGCTTGGGTACATGTCCGGCATGGCGGAGCTCGAGACTCTCCACCCCGGGATCCATGCCGACCTCCGGCGGGGAAGAAGGAATCTGCTGCGAGCGATCTTCGACCAGCTCTACGGCCGGGCCAGAAGCGAGGGGCGCCTGCGACCTGGTCTTGACAAGGATGTGGTCGAGGCTTTGTTCTGGGAAGTGGTGATGACTCTGCCGGAGAGCTCGGTGCTTTCCTCCCGAGGGCTCACGCCGGCCGAGATCTACGCAACGCTGAGCAACTTGCTTCTGTACGGACTGCTGAAGGAGGCCGAGGCCTAGCGGGCGGCTCCCCGCATCGATCCGGTCAAAGGTGCTCCGTTGATGTCGTACAGGACGCAGGCGATCTCTTGGTCGCCCTCGGACCAGCCTTCCGGGCTGGGGTAGAAGTACCCGAAGTCGAGCAGGGAGTCCTCGTACGCCAGTCCCACGAAGGTGTCGAAGGCAGTGAGGCAGAAGTCGTCGGCGAAATCCCAGATGGCCAGCTCTCCCGGGTAGTCTTCGCCGGCTACGTAGTTGGTGACCACGTAGACCTCGTTGTCGTGGGCTTCGCTGCAGGGGATGGCTTCAACCTCGAGGACTTCCACGTCGTTTTCGCTGCCCGCCGGAAGGTCGAAGCAGTCCCCCACTTCGAGTTCGGTGACCTCCAGATCGCCCGCTTTGACGACCGAGCCGGAATCGTCCCGGTCGGCCCCGTTGATCGCTCCGTCCACAAAACCCCAGACCAGCGGACCCAGGATCAGCAACAGAAAGCCGCCCCGCAGGATGTTCTTGATGGCGAAGCCGCGCGACATCGGCGCGTCGGCCGGTTGGGGAAGCTCGAAGGTGGTGAGAGGTTGGTCTTCGCCCTGATGCTCCGCCCTGGGGTAGCCTTCATCGTCCCCGAACGGATCACCGTCCACGGGATCAAACGGGTTCGCAATCTCCGCCGCCCGGTCGAATTCAACCCCTGGAAGGGGAGGAGCGACATCGCGCCGCTGACCCAGCAGCGGACCACGGCACGTCGGGCAGTAGGCAGGTGAGGCGTCGCCGACGTCGGCACCGCAGTGCGGGCACGGTTGCATGAGAGACTCCCGAATCGGTTCCTTCTGTTTTCGGCGGTCCGGGCAGGCCACTTGAGCGGCTAGTGCTGCGTTACCAGGAGCGGGATGCGCAGCTCGTCGCCGGCCAGTCCCCCGTGGTAGCCCGTCAGGCGTTTGTCCATGAAGCGAGGAATGAGCAACCGGCTCGGATCTGCCAGCAGAATCCTCTCCGGGAAACGTCCTGCCAGGTCGGGATGGTCCGGGCCCGGACCCAACCAGTCTCGGTATTCGGACGGCCTGATTTCCCGGCACGGTTGCCCGACCATCGTCTCGATGAGCTCATCATCAACCCGGCGGACCAGCACCGTTCGAGGGTCACCGTAGAACTCGGGGCCGGGACGGTGCGGGATGAAGGATTTGTCCTGCTCGGCATAGTCGATGAGGCCGTGGTCGGCCGTACCGATCATCACCGTGGCGGGTGGTAGGGCGGAGGCGATCCCTTCCCATATGTAGGAGGCCGCTCCCAGCGCGGCCCCGTACTCGTCGGATTTCTGACCGTGCACGTGCGCGGCAACATCCACGTTGGGGAAGTAGGTGAAGATGAAGCGGTCCGGGACCCGGGCCAGCTGCACCGTGGCGTCGATGATCTCGGCGATGGTCCAGGCCGGCTCGAAGCGGCATCCCCGGTAGAGCACCCGGCTCAAGGGGCTGTCTTGGAAGGTTCCGGGTTGTACGGTGATCGGTTCGAAGCCGCCATCCCGAAGACGCTCCCAGAGATTGGGAGCCGGCAGGAAGGTGTCATGATCGATCGGCACCGAGTCGCCCCACGGCGTAGTCCACTTCAAGGTGTTGACGACGCGATCGACGTCGGGAACGTAGAGCTGATGGGCAATCAGCCCATGAGCGGCCGGCGGGAGCCCTGTGGCGACGGTGGCCAGGTTGGCACTGGTCGTGGTCGGGAAGACCGCGTCGAGGGCCGTTGCTCGAGCTGCCCGGAGCGGTGCGGCGGCGGGATGGTCGATTTGATGGTCACCCAAACCGTCGAAGAGGACGAGCACGTAGGTGGTGGCTTCCGGAATCGTCCCGGCCAAATCGGGGTGGAGGGATTCGTAGGACGCTACGCCGGTCAGGCGTTGTTCCAGCTCGGCCATCAGGTTCAACAGGCTGCCGCCGGAGTAGTCAACGCGGAATTCGGTCATCAGTCGTCAGTCAAGCACCGGTGCCGTGCCGCCGGGACGACAAACGAAGAGCCACGGACCAAACCCAAAAACCCGAAACCTGAAACCCGAAACCNNACCTCAGAGCCGCTCATACCACTCCGCGATTCCTTGGCCGATCTCGTCGGGTGAGTCCTCCTGGATGAAATGGATGCCTGCGACGGTCAATTCGGTTTGGTTGCGCCAGGTCCGGCAGAATTCGCGCTGAGCGCCCACCAGGATCGACCCCGGATCGGCATTGATGAACAGTTTGGGTATCTCGCTTCCCGCCAGCCATTGTGAGTAGGAATCGACGATGCGGTGGACGTCGGCGGGAACGCCGGCGATGGGGATTTCCCGCGGCCAGGTGAGCATCGGCCGACGGGCTTCGCCGATCTCGGTGAAGGGCCGGCGATACTCGTCCATCTCCTCGTCGGTCAGACTGCGGATAACGGAGGCCGGCATCACGCGCTCGATGAACAGGTTGCGAGAGAGGATCATCTCCTCGCCCGCATCCGATCGCAGCCTCCGGAAGAAACGGCGGGCGGACTCGGGCCACTCATCCCAGGTGACCGGCCGCACGATGGCCTCCATGTAGGCGATACCCTTCACGGAATCGCGATGGCGGTTGGCCCAATCGAATCCCAGCGCCGATCCCCAGTCATGGACGACGAAGGTCACATCGTCTGTGACACCGAGCACCTCGAGGAATGCATCCACCGAGCAACTGTGATCGACGAACCGGTACGTTTCCGCTCCGCCCGGAGACCGCTTCTGGGAATCGCCCATTCCCGGCAGATCGGGTGCGATGCAGCGCCCGGACCCTTCGAGATGGGGAATGACGTTGCGCCACAGGTACGACGAGGTCGGGTTGCCGTGCAGGAACACGATCGGGTCGCCCTGCCCCGCTTCGAGATATGCCATCGAATGGCCGAGCACCTCCACCCGTTTCTTCTCATACCGCATGGTCTCTCCTGGACGGCCGCTCGACTCACGCTAGCCGTGGGCGCACCTGCGTAGGCACAAACTTGGGAGCGCCGAACCGTACTTCCTATACTCCCGGGCTGGCGGGGCGGGTGCGCCCCGTCTTCGAGGCGAGAGGGGTAGGTCGGGTGAGTGCGTACTTCCAGGACTACGTGACGGTGGCGGCCTTCGTAGGACTCGGCATCGTGCTGGTACTCGCTTTGCTCGGCGTAGCCTCGGTCTTTCGCCCCACTCACCCGCACCCCACCAAACTCCTCACCTATGAATGCGGGGTCGACCCCGTTGGTAGTGACTGGAGTCAATCGCAAATCCGCTACTACATCTTCGGTCTGCTCTTCGTCATCTTCGACGTTGAAGCCGTGTTCATTTTCCCGTGGGCGATCATTCTCGAGCGGCTCGGCGTATTCGGCCTGGTGGAGATGGCCATCTTCATCGTGGTCTTGCTGCTGGGTCTCATCTATGCGATCCGCAAGGGAGTGCTCAAGTGGGAGTGATCGAACGATTCGGGATGCCCAAGCCGGTGTCCTGGCTGCTGAACTGGGGTCGCAAGTACTCGCTCTGGATGTACCAGTTCGGCCTTGCTTGCTGTGCCATCGAGATGATCGCCGCCGCCGGACCTCGCTTCGATATGATGCGGTTCGGCATCATCCCGCTGCCCGCCTCGCCGCGTCAGGCCGACCTGATGATCGTGGCCGGCACCGTCACCGACAAGATGGCTCCTGCCGTTCGCCGTCTCTACGAACAGATGCCCGATCCAAAATACGTGATTTCGATGGGTTCGTGCGCCAACTGCGGCGGTCCCTATTGGGATTCCTACTCGGTCACCAAAGGGGTCGACCAGATCATCCCTGTGGACGTGTACGTGCCCGGCTGCCCTCCCCGGCCGGAGGCGCTGATGGAGGGGATCGTTCTCCTCCAGAAGAAGATCCAAGACGAGGACCTCCAGCAGAAGTGGAAAGAGCGTGCCGAGCAACCCGCCTGAGACCACCGACGCCCACGAGCTGCTCTTTGCCTATGCAGAGCACGTGGCCGACGTGCTCGACGCCGAGCCGGTGATCGTTCGTCACGGCACGATCAAGGCCCATGTGCGCAAGGATCGGTGGATCGAAAGCCTCACCAAGGCCAGGGACGAACTCGGCCTCGTCTTCTTCTCATGGCTGTCCGCCATCGATTGGTCGAATGACGTCGAAATTGGTGATCCGCCGGCAGAGGAAGTTGACGAGCGTCTCGAGGTTCTGTGCACCGTCGGGGACCTTTCGGAAGGCATGCGCGTCACCCTTTGCACCGAGCTGACCAAGGACGATCCCACGTTGGAGAGCGCCACAGGTGTCTATCGGGGTGCCAACTGGCATGAGAGAGAGACCTTCGAGATGTTCGGTATCGACTTCACCGGGCATCCCGACCTGAAGAAGCTCTATCTGGTGGAGGACTTTGAAGGAAACCCGCTGCGGAAATCCTTCCCGTTGCTCAGCCGGGAAGTGAAGCCGTGGCCCGGTACGGTGGACGTCGAAGCCATGCCGTCGACCGAGAACCCGGAGGCATAGGCATGGCCGACGTCATGGACCACCAGGCGATGATGGCTCTTTCCGAGGTGGCGGTTTCCGTGGAACTCGAGACCCCGGAGATGACGCTCAACATCGGACCGCAGCATCCATCCACTCACGGAGTGCTGCGCCTCGTTGCCCAGGTCGACGGTGAGCGGGTCCGGGACATCAAACCGGTCATCGGGTACATGCACCGCGGCTACGAGAAGCTCTCCGAGGTCCGGACGTACCCGCAAATCACCGCGCTCATCAACCGCCTCGACTGGGTGGGCGGTTACGCCAACGAGATCCCCTTCGTCGTCGCTGCCGAACGACTGATGGAGTTGGAAGTACCGGAGCGGGCCCAGTACATCCGGCTGATCCTCACGGAGATGGCCCGCATTTCTTCCCACCTCATCTTCTGCGGTTCCTACCCGCTCGAGCTGGGAGCGGGGACTCCGATGTTCTTCGCCCTGCGAGAACGCGAGCGCGTTCTGGATCTGATGGAGTCGGTCACCGGTGGCCGCTTTCACCTCAACTTCAACAGGCTGGGCGGGGTCAAGCCGGCGGCCGGGGCGGGTTCCGGCACCCGCAAGCAGGCCCAGGATCTGCCCAAGGGCTTCTACGACGGCGCCCGGGAAGCAATGGGCCGGGTGCTGGCGGTGTGCGACGAACTCGACGAGTTGATCAGCGGCAACGAAATTCTCTTCGCCCGCACCAAAGGGGTCGGCGTGATGACGCCGGAGCAGGGGGCGACCTACGGGGTTTCAGGACCGAACCTGCGCGGTTCAGGGGTGGCCTTCGATCTCCGCAAGGCCGAGCACTACCTGCCGTACGACCGACTTGATTTTGACGTGATCACCCGCGACGAGGGCGACTGCTACGCCAGGTACGAAGTTCGAGTGGACGAGATACGCGAGTCGGCCAAACTGGTCGTGCAGGCGATCGACTCCATCCCCTCAGGACCGCTGCAGGCCAAGGTTCCCAAAGTCATCAAGGTGCCGAAGGGCGAGACCTACATGCGGGCCGAGAATCCCAAGGGGGAGATGGGTTACTACATCGTTTCCGACGGTGGAACCGGACCGTACCGATTGAAGATCCGCACCGCCTCGTACTCGAACATCTCCGTCCTGTCGGAGCTCATGGAAGGTGCGCTGGTACCGGACATCGTCGCCATCATGGGCAGCTTCGACTTCGTGCTCGGCGAGGTGGATCGCTGATGACCTCACTTCGTTCGGTCGTACCTCGTACCTCGTACCTCGAACCTCGTACCCAGACCTGCCGGTCGAAGTACCAAGTACCAAGTACCANNCTCTAGTGCCCTTCGGACTCGAGCTGGCCATCAAACTGGTGGTGATCGGTGCCATGATCCCCTTGACGGCGCTGGTGCTCGGCTATGCAGAGCTGAAGATCTCGGCGCACATGCAGTCGCGGATCGGTCCGTACTTCGCCGGAGGCCGGTGGGGTTGGGCGCAGCTTCTTGCCGACGGGGTCAAATTCGTTCAGAAAGAGGACATCATCCCCGACAACGCCGACCGGCCCGTCTTCAAGGTCGCTCCCGTGTTGGTGATGATCTCGACCGCCACGGTCTTCGTGATCCTGCCTTTTGGTCCCGGAAGCGGATTCATCGTCCGTGACCTCGACCTGGGGATCTTCTACGCGCTGGCCATTTCCTCCGTGGGTACCGTCGGCGTGTTGATGGCGGGCTGGTCGTCCGGCAACAAGTACTCCCTGATGGGGGGCTTGCGGGCCGCCGGTCAGTTGATCGCCTATGAGCTGCCACTGGTGCTGGCCGTGGTCGGCGTGGTGATCCAGGCCGGGACCATGTCGATGCAGGGGATAGTGCAGGCACAGATCGATCAGGGTTGGCCTTTCGTGCTCACCCAGTTCGTCGGGTTCTTCATCTTCCTGGTCGCCGGGTTGGCTGAGTTGAGTCGAACTCCGTTCGACATGNNTTGCGCCATGCCACTGGCCGAGTCCGAGCTGATCTCCGGGTATCTCACGGAATACTCGGGCTTCCGGTTCCTGTTCTTCTACCTGGCGGAGTACGCCAGCATGTTTGCGGTGGCCGCCATTGCCACCACCCTGTTCCTGGGTGGATACGCATTCTGGGGTGTGTCGGCCTCCTGGGCGGGCCCCTTCTTCTTCGTCGGCAAGATCCTGCTCATCGGATTTGTGATCATCTGGCTGCGCTGGACGTTCCCCCGATTTCGGGAAGACCAATTGCAGTCGCTCGCCTGGAGGTGGCTCATCCCTCTGGCGCTCGCCAACATCCTGGTGACGGCGGTCTTCATGGTGGTGTTCTGATGCAACCCCGCATCCCCGGACTCGCCAAAGGTATGTGGGTCACCCTGCGGACCCTCTTCAAGAAGCCGGTCACCATCATGTACCCCAAGGTCAAAGAAACCCCGGTTCCGCGCGCCCGCGGCGTGATAGCGCTGGATCAGGACGCCTGCACCGTCTGCATGCTGTGCGCTCGCAACTGTCCGGACTGGTGCATCTACATCGAGGGTCACAAGGAGGAACGACCCCCGGACAAGCCGGGCGGGCGGGTCAAGGTGCGGGCCGAGCTCGACCGGTTCGACATCGACTATGCCCTTTGTATGTACTGCGGAATCTGCGTTGAGGTTTGTCCGTTCGATGCCCTCTTCTGGACCCCCGAGTACGAGTACTCCGAGTACCGCATGGGTGACATGCTGCACGACAAGGACCGGCTGCAGGACTGGCTGCAGACGGTGCCCGAGCCGCCGGCCCTGGAGGCCTAGATGAGCGATTGGTTCAGCGAGCCGGCCAACTGGGTGTTCTTGGTCCTGGCCTTGGTGATCGCCGTATCGGCCGTCCGGGTGGTGACCAGCACCAACGTGGTGCATTCGGCGCTGTTCCTGGTTCTAGCCCTGGGCGCCACAGCCGGGTTGTTCCTGTTGCTCTCCGCAGAGTTCGTGGCCTGGGTGCTGGTCCTCGTGTATATCGGTGCGGTGATCGTGCTGTTTCTCTTCGGCATCATGATCACCCGGGCCCCCACCGGTCCCAACGTGGAAATGGATCATCGCCCCCGCGCCCCGGCCGCCATGGCCGCCTTCCTCATGTTCATCGTGACGGCCGGGTCGGGTCTGACGGCCTTCGGCGACCAGGAGATCACCAGGTTGGGCGACGGGACCTCTACCGAACTGATCGGCGAGCAGTTGCTACAGCGCTTTGTGATCCCCTTCGAGGTCGTGTCGTTCGTGCTGCTGGCGGCGCTGATCGGGGGAATAACCCTGGCCCGCAGAGATGCCTCTCCTGCGGAGGAGGAAGCCACGGAAGAAGAGGTGCAGGCATGACAGCAAAGAGCTTGAAGCTCGGGGCTTGGAGCTGCGAATCCCCGAAGGGGGTGAGCTCGTGCTCCTGAACCAGTTCCTCATCCTCGGCGCCCTGCTGTTCTCGCTGGGTGTCTACGGCCTGCTGGTCCGCCGCAACGCGGTGATGGTGCTGCTGTCCATCGAACTGATGCTCAATGCGGTCAATGTCAACCTGGTCGCTTTTGAGTCATTCCTGCGAAACGCCGGCGCCGGTGGGCAGATTTTCGCAATCTTCGTGATCACCGTCGCGGCTGCCGAGGTGGGGATCGGCCTGGCCATCATCCTGCTGATCTTCCGCAACCGCACCTCGGCCAATGTCGACGAACTCGACCTGATGAAGTGGTAGAGGCATGAATACCTTCACCAACCTTGTCCTTGCGGCCGCAGAAGAGGCGGAACACTCGATCGAGTACGGCGACGGGGGCATCTTCGCCGAATGGGCCTGGCTGCTGGTGATCGTGCCCTTTGTGGCGTTCGTGGCGATCGTGTTCTTCGGGAAACGGCTGCCGCGCCAAGGCGGTGAGATCGCCGTAGGAGCGATGGCCTTCGTGTTCATCTACGCGGCGATTCTCTTCGTCATCAACACCGTCGAGGGAGTGGTGTTCGAGCATTCGGTCGAGGTAGCTCGCATCGGGAGCTTCGCCATCGAGTGGGGCTGGGTGGTCGATGGGCTCTCGTCGATGATGTACCTGGTCATCGGGCTGCTGGCCTTCCTCATCTTCACGTACGCCCTCGGTTACATGGAGGGGGACGTCCGGCCCACCTGGTTCTTTGCCGCATTCACCCTTTTCGCCGGGTCGATGTTGCTGTTGGTCTCGGCGCCCAACCTCATCCAGTTGATCGTCGGCTGGGAGGGTGTCGGCCTGGCCTCCTATCTGCTGATCGGGCATTGGTGGGAGGACAAAGAGAACTCGTCGGCCGGCATGAAGGCCTTTTACGTGAACAAGGTGGCCGACATCGGGTTGGTCATCGGTGCCTTCGTGCTGGCGATTCCGGTCGGGTCCTTCCGCATCTCCGACGTCCTCGATGCGGTCGTCGGGAACTCCGGGGACATCGAGGCGGTGGCCTTCTGGGGGGCCGCGCTGTTGTTCATCGGGGCGATGGGAAAAAGCGCTCAGTTCCCGCTTCACGTGTGGCTACCCGACGCGATGGCCGGTCCCACTCCGGTCTCCGCCCTGATGCACGCCGCCACCATGGTGACCGCCGGCGTCTACTTGCTCGGCCGCATGTATCCGCTCTACGCCGAGATGGCCGCCGAAGCCCGGGTGCCGGTGTTGATCATCGGGACGATCACGTTGATCATCGCCGGACTGCTGGCGGTGGTCCAGGACGACATCAAGAAGGTGCTGGCCTATTCGACGGTCAGCCAGCTCGGGTACATGGTGGCTGCCATGGGAGCCGGCGCCTACACGGCCGGGTTGTTCCACTTGTGGACCCATGCCTTCTTCAAGGGCCTGCTCTTCCTCGGGGCCGGATCGGTGATCCACAGCGTTCACTCCAACAACATGAGCGACATGGGCGGGCTGCGCAAGCCGATGCCGGTGACCTTCGGGACCTTCGTGGCGGGAACTCTGGCGCTGGCCGGGATCTTTCCCTTGGCCGGGTTCTTCTCCAAAGACGAGATCCTCGCTGCTTTCAACTACGAGGGGTACACGGCGGTGCTGGTCATCGGCGTCGTCGGAGCCTTCGTGACAGCCTTCTACATGGCGCGGACGGTGTTCCTCACGTTCTACGGAACCTACAAAGGTCACGGCCGACCCCACGAGTCGCCCCGGGTGATGACAATGCCGATGGTGGTCCTGGCCGGGCTGGCGGTGGTGGGAGGATGGGTCAACATTCCCGGCCTCTACACCGGGTTCACCGACTGGGTCGGCACCCGGGCGCAGACGTTCGCCGAGCATCACGCTGAGAGCTTCGACTGGCCGGTGGTTGCCATCGGGCTCACAGCCGCCTTTCTCGGCATCGTGGCCGGGTACTTCCTCTACTACCGGGACGAGGAGACCCAGCAGGCGCGGGATAGCTTCCGGATTCCGCTGTTGTGGCCGCTGCTCGAACACAAGTACTACCTGGACGACCTGTACATGAACGGCATCGTCACCCCGATCAAGGGGCCCATCGCCCGGTTCGTCGACTGGACCAATTCCTACGTTCTCGACGGCATCGTCAACGCGGCCGGGTTCGTGACCAGGGCTTTGGCCCGGTTTGTCTACCAAGATCTCGATCAGCGAGGCATCGATCTCGCACTCAACGGGGTCGCGTACAGCACCGACGACCTCGCAGGCAGGACACGTTTGTTACAGACCGGCAAGGTGCAGCAATACGCGGGGGCCACCGTGATCGGTGCGGTGTTGCTGGTAATCGGCTTCGTGGTTTTCGGATAGGAGGGACGAGAGAATGGGGTGGTTCGACAACGGGTGGGGCCTGAGCCTGATCGTGTTCCTGCCCTTGGCAGGCGCGATCGGCCTGCTCCTCACTCCCAGGAAGAACGAAGCGGCCGTCAAGGCCATCTCGCTGCTGTTCACGGTGGCGACCCTGGTGCTGGCGGTCTTGATGGCGTTCCGTTTCGATTTTGGCAACGCCAATGAGTTTCAGTTCGGGACGAGTCTCACGTGGATCGAGTCGATCAACTCTGGTTATCACATCGGCGTCGACGGCATCTCCCTGCCTCTCCTGGTGCTGTCGGCGTTCGTGACCGTCCTGTCGGTGATCTACTCGTTCAACCACTGGCCCGAACCGCACAATCCCAAGGGATTCATGGGCCTCACATTGGTGCTGGCCACCGGCATGAACGGGACGTTCGTCGCTCTGGACCTGGTCCTCTTCTTCGTGTTCTTTGAACTCGTCTTGCTTCCCATGTACTTCATGATCGGGATCTGGGGCGACAAGGCGATCATGAAGATCCCCGGGTTCAACCGGGAAGCGGAGACTCGCCTCTACGCAGCGATCAAGTTCTTCCTGTTCACGCTCTTCGGGTCGGCCTTCATGCTGCTGGGCTTCCTGGCCCTGTACTTCAAGTCGGGCGAATACGGAACGCGCACGTTCGACATCCCGGCGTTGATCGAACTGGCTCCCAATTTCACCGGCACCTTTGCCTTCCTGGTCTTTGCGGCCCTGTTCCTCGGATTTGCCGTCAAGGTCCCTATGTGGCCCTTGCATACCTGGCTTCCCGACGCCCATACAGCCGCTCCGACGGTCGGTTCGGTGCTGCTGGCGGCCATCCTCCTGAAGCTCGGTTCCTACGGATTCATCCGGATCAGCATTCCCATCCTTCCCGAGATGGCCAAGCAGTGGGCGCCGGCGATCGCCATCCTGGCAGTGATCGGCATCATCTACGGCTCGCTGGCGTGTCTCGCCCAGACCGACATGAAGCGTCTGATCGCGTTCTCGTCGGTGGGTCACATGGGTTTTGTCATGCTCGGCATCGCCACCATGACCCCCGTCGGCATCAACGCCGCCATCATCGGTATGGTTGCCCACGGCGTCATCACCGGCCTCTTGTTCTTCCTGGCCGGATCGATGTCCCACCGCTACCACACTCGCGACATGGCTCGCCTCGGCGGCAACATGAAGATCATGCCGATCATGGGCGGCATCCTCGGTTTCACCGCCATGGCTTCTCTGGGCCTGCCCGGCCTGGCCGGGTTCTGGGGCGAGTTCATGGCCCTCTTCGGCGCCTACAGCCCATTGGCCGGTCTCAACACCACGTTGTTCCGGACCGCCATGGTGCTGGGGGCCATCGGTACCGTGCTGACCGCCGGCTACATGCTATGGATGCTGCAAAAGGTCAATCTGGGAGAGCCGTCCGAAGAGTGGGGGGACCAACACTTCCATGACGTCGACCCATACGAAATGACGGCCTGGGTGCCGCTGGTGGTCGCCATCGTCGTCATCGGGGTGTTCCCGCGCCTGGTGCTCGGCGCCACCAACGACGCAGTGGTGTCTCTGGTGACCAAGGCGTTTGGAGGCTGATTTGGCGCCCGACATCGACTACCTCGCGCTGGCGCCGGAGATCACTCTGGCCGTCACGGCGGTGGTCGTCCTCCTGCTCGACCTGTTCCTGCCCCGCCGCCAGAAGTACTGGACGGCCATCGTGGCGGTGCTGGGGGTCAGCTTCGCCGCGCTTCCCCTGATTGCCCTGGCGGTGAGCGACGTCGGCGACCGGGCGATGTTGGGCGGCAGCTTCGTAGTCGACGACTTTGCCCTGGTACTCAAGGGCCTGTTCGTGATAGCCGGGTATCTGGTTCTACTGATGTCGGTTGGTTACGTCGAGTCGGACCGTTACTACCAGGGCGAGTACTACTTCCTGCTGCTGATGTCGATTCTCGGGTCGATGGTGCTGGCCTCCTCTCGAGATCTGATCACACTGTTCATTGCCGTCGAACTGGTGTCCCAGCCGATGTACCTGCTGGCCGGGTGGCGGAAGGGCGACCTGCGGTCCAATGAGGCTTCGCTGAAGTATTTCCTGCTGGGGGTGCTGGCCTCGGCCTTGCTGTTGTACGGGATGTCGTTCGTCTACGGTCTGACCGGCGAGCTGACTTTCGCCGGGATTGCCGCCGAGGGAGCGGGAAAGGCCGGCGAACCAGCTTTCATCATGGCCATTCTGTTCATCATTGCCGGATTCGGGTTCAAGGTGTCGGCGGTGCCCTTCCACTTCTGGGCGCCGGATACCTACGAGGGGGCTCCCACCCCGGTGGCCGCCTACCTGTCGGTGTCCTCCAAAGCGGCCGGGTTCGTGGCTCTGCTGGTGGTCCTCTATTCGGCTTTCCCTGATGCTTCGGGGGTGTGGGGTCCGGCCGTCTGGATTCTGGCCGCCCTCTCGATGACGCTGGCCAACCTCACCGCGCTGCGCCAGACCAACATCGTCCGTCTGCTGGCCTACTCGTCCGTGGCGCAGGCCGGGTTCATGCTCGTGCCCTTCGCGGCCGCGGCCACCACCGATGCGGTGGGTCTCGGTGAGGCCTTCGCCGCCACCGTCACGTACATCGTGATCTACGCCTTCATGAACCTGGGGGCATTTGCGGTGGTGATCGCCGGCGCTCGCAAGACGGGAACCGGCGACATCGAAGGCTGGGGCGGTCTCGGATCGTACGCTCCCGCCCTCGGTGCGCTGGCCGCGGTCTTCTTCTTCTCCTTGGCCGGCATTCCGCCGCTGGCCGGATGGATCGCCAAGCTGGTCATGTTCGGCGCCGCCATGGGGGCCGGGTCGCCCTGGATGATCGCCCTGGCGGTGATCGCCGCGATCAATGCGGTGATAGCCCTTGTCTACTACGCCAGGGTCGTCAAGACGATCTGGATGGACCCGGTTCCGGCCACGGCTCCTGAGGAAGAGGTGAGGACCGCTTCGGTGGCCGGTTCGCTGGGCCTGGCAATTGGTTTGTCGGCGGCGGTGGTGGTAGTGGCAGGGTTCTTCCCGTCGCTGGTGACGTTCTTCTCCGACGCGACGAAGGTCCTGGCGGGAGGGTGAGCCCGGTGAGGGTCCTTTGGGCGGCGTAGTCTCCCTCTCAGAGGAGGGGTGAGATGAACCAGATCGAGAGAGAGTTCTTCGGCCTGCTGGACATGACGCACGGGATCCGTGACCAGGCGATCGCCACCCTGGGAGCCGGCGATCTTGCCTTTGCCATCGAGGGATGCGCGCCGGTCGGAGAGGTCCTCCAGGCGTTCGGCGACATCGAATGGATGTACACGGAGTCGTTCAGGACGATGGCCCAGGACTTCTCCCTGCAGGCTCCCGGCCGCGAGAACGTCACGTCCGGTGAGACCGCCGTCGAGTGGTTGCACGGACTGGACGGCCGGCTGAAGACGGCGCTGTCTTCGCTGAGCGACGAAGACCTAGGCAAACCCGTCGACCGAGGCGGCTGGCAGATGCCGCTGATGGCCAATTTCCACACCTACCGAGAGGCCGTGTTGATCCAGTTCGGCAAGCTCGACTGCTATCTCAGAGCCCTTGGCAAGGATCTGCCGGACGAATGGGTGGCCTGGGTCGGATAGGGAACCGTTGGCCCGGGCCGCTAACCTCCGGGCCACGCCCCGAGAAACGGTTCGCACCATGCCCGCCGACCAGGAAGACGTGCCGCAACGCAAGCCGGCCAGACCACACCTGGGGAACCCCGTGTCCCTGACTCCCGAACAGACTTCCGCCGCCGACCCGGGCCCGGGCCGAGGGGCAACCCCGGAGACGCCGCCCGAGGATCTGCCCTATTTCAGTTTGCTCACCGAAGACGACTTGTTTCTCTTCAACGAAGGTTCGCACTACCGCCTCTACGAGAAACTGGGCTGTCACCTCGTCGAGGTCGACGGAATCCGGGGCGCCTACTTCGCGGTGTGGGCGCCGGACGCCGAGTACGTTTCGGTGGTCGGGGATTTCAACTACTACAACCCGGGCGAGCATCCGCTCAGTCCGCGGGGGTCGTCGGGGATCTGGGAGGGCTTCATCTCCGGTATCCAATCGGGTGAAACCTACAAGTTCCACGTCGGCTCACGGTTCAATGTGTACCGGGTCGACAAGGCCGATCCCTTCGCCGTCTACTCCGAAGTGCCGCCCAGAACCGCCTCCCGGGTGTGGGACCTCGGTTACGAATGGGGCGACGCGGAGTGGATGCAGGAGCGGGGAGCCCGGAACGCACACAACGCTCCCATGTCTATCTATGAGGTGCACATCGGTTCGTGGCGGCGCGTACCGGACGAGGGCAACCGCTCGATGACCTACCGGGAGATGGCGCCGCTGCTGGTCGAGCACGTGCGGCAGATGAACTTCACGCATGTCGAGTTCCTTCCGGTCATGGAACATCCTTTCGGTGGGTCGTGGGGCTATCAGACCACCGGCTATTTCGGCCCGACGTCCCGGTACGGCACCCCCCAGGACTTCATGTTCCTCATCGACTCCCTCCACCAGGCCGGGATCGGGGTGATTCTCGACTGGGTTCCCTCGCACTTCGCCACCGACGAACACGGCCTGGGTTACTTCGATGGGACCCACCTCTTCGAACACTCAGATGAACGCAAGGGATTCCATCCCGACTGGGGGAGCTGGATCTTCAACTACGGCCGCGACGAGGTGCGCAGTTTTCTGATCTCCAGCGCCGTCTCGTGGTTGGACCGCTACCACGTCGACGGTTTGCGGGTCGACGCGGTCGCCTCCATGCTCTACCTCGATTACTCCCGGAACGACGGCGAGTGGATCCCCAACGATTACGGCGGCAACGAGAACATCGAGGCCATCTGGTTTCTACGCCGCTTCAACGAGGAGGTCTATCGCCAGTTCCCCGATGTGCAGACCTTTGCCGAGGAGTCGACTGCCTGGCCGGTGGTGTCCCGGCCCACCTACATCGGTGGGCTCGGCTTTGGATTCAAATGGGACATGGGATGGATGCACGACACCCTGGCCTACATGCAGAAGGACGCAGTATTCCGCCAGTACCACCACAACGACCTCACCTTCCGGGGACTGTATGCCTTCACCGAGAGCTATGCCCTTCCCCTTTCCCACGATGAGGTAGTCCACGGCAAGGGGGCGCTGGCAGCCAAGATGCCCGGTGACGACTGGCAGAAGTTCGCCAACCTCCGCCTCCTCTACGCCGACATGTTTGCCCAACCGGGCAAGAAGCTGCTGTTCATGGGTGGAGAGATCGCCCAGTGGGCCGAATGGAATCACGACGCCTCGCTGTCGTGGGATCTGCTGGACTGGGAGCCCCACCGCGGCATCCTGCGGTTCGTCGGGGATCTCGCCGGGGTCTACCGGGACGAACCGGCCTTGCACGAATGGGATACCGACGAACGCGGCTTTGAATGGCTCGAGGCCAACGACTGGCAATCGAGCATTCTCTCCTGGCTGCGGCGAGGCGAGTCGACCGACGACGTGATCCTGGCCATCTTCAACTTCACGCCGGTGCCCCGGTACAACTACCGGATCGGGGTTCCGCGGGGTGGCTTCTGGCGAGAGATCCTCAACTCCGACGCCGTCGAGTACGGCGGCACCGGGCACGGCAACCTGGGAGGAGTGGAGACCTACGAACTGGGCTCTCACGGGCGCCCCTTCTCGACGAACCTGACCCTGCCGCCGCTGGGAGCGGTATTCCTGAAGAGTTCTGAGTGAGACCGCTCAAAGAGCGACTGATCGAGCAGATCCGGTCGCACGGACCGATCCCGTTCGAGCAGTTCATGGCCGCCGCCCTCTACGATCCGGAGGACGGGTTCTTCACGTCGAAGATGCTGCGTTCGGTGCAGTCGGGCGACTTCCTCACCAGCCCCGAAGTCAGCCCGCTGTTCGGGGGAACCCTGGCGAGGTTCGTAGATCTTGAGCTGTCCCGTTTGTCGTTCCCCTCCGTAGGCGAGGGAGCCAGCGCGGCCGGGAGGGCCGGGTCGGAGGGGGCCTTCCTCGTCGAGGTCGGGGCCGGCTCAGGCTCGCTACTCAAGCCCCTGCTGACCACCCTCGAAACCCCGGTAGATGCCTGGGCGGTGGAGGCCTCACCGTCTGCTCGAGAAGCACTCGGCGGAATACTCCCTGCCGGCCACGTCGTCACCGACCTGGACGACCTGCCCGAGCGGTTCTCTGGCGTCATCATCGCCAACGAATTGCTGGACAATCTCCCGGTGGCGCTGGCGGTCCGCGCCGGCGACGGCTGGACTGAGCGCTGGGTGGGAGTGCAGGACGAGGGCTTGGTGTTGGTTCCGGTTGAGGTCCGTCCTGAGGTGGGTGAATGGGCCGAACGCTTTGGCCTGCCGGCACCCGATGGAGGCCTGGTGGAGGTGCAACTTGCCGCCGGAGAATGGCTGGAGGCCGCACTGAAGCGAGTCGAGGCAGGAGCCATCCTGGTCATCGACTACGGGGACACCGCCGAGAACCTCGAGAAACGGCGGGTGGAGGGAACCCTGCGAACCTATCGGGCTCACCATCTGGGGCCGCATCCGCTCGACGAACCGGGCGAAACCGACATCACCGTGGACGTCAACTTCACGGCGCTGATCGATCAGGCCGCCGGGCTGGGGGCGAGCGTCGAGTACCGCCGCCAGGACGACTTCCTCGCTCAGCTCGGGCTGCGGGAGCGAATGAGCGAGCTTCGCTACCAAGAGCTCGATCTCGCCCGCGATGGTGATCCGATAGAGCGCCTGAAAGTCCGCTCCCTTCGTACCGAGGCCGAGACCCTGCTGCACCCGCGCGGCCTGGGCGACTTTCGGGTGCTGGTCGTGAGGGTCGACCGTTGACGGGACTGGGCCCGTAGCCCGCTCAGAATGGAGCGCTTGCACTGCGTCATCGCCACGAGGCATTGCAGGCGCCGCCATATCGCCGGCTCGATATCCCCCCGCACAATCCGGCCGTCCCGGTACCATCGATTCCACGATGAACAACCTCAAAACCGTTGCATTGCTGGGCTTCATGAGCGCTCTGGTGGTCCTCGTCGCCCAGGCTCTGGGCTACTCGCCGTGGGTTGGGCTCGGCTTCGCCGCCGTGCTCAACTTCTTCGTCTACTTCTTCTCCGACCGGATGGCGCTGGCCGCCAGCCGGGCCAAGCCGGTCGAGGAGCACGAGTTGCCCCAGGTGTACTCCATCGTGCGGAACCTGGCTACTCAAACCGATATGCCGATGCCCAGGGTCTACCTGATCGACTCGCCGCAGCCCAACGCGTTTGCTACCGGCCGAAGCCCCCGGCACGCCGCCGTGGCGGTGACCAGCGGCATCCTCCAGCTGATGACGCATGAAGAACTGGAAGGTGTCCTAGCCCACGAACTGGCCCACGTGAGAAACCGGGACATCCTGATCTCATCGATCGCCGCCATGCTCGCTGCTGCTCTGTCGATCTTCGCCCGGATGGCCCTTTGGGGAGGGATGGGGCGCCGGCGCGGCGGCAACGACGCCATCAGCGGCATCATCGCCCTGCTGAGCCTGATCCTTGCTCCGATCGCTGCCATGCTCATTCGCTTGGCCATCTCCCGCGCCCGCGAGTACCAAGCCGACGCTTCGGGCGCCGCCATCACCGGGCAACCGCTCAACCTGGCCAGTGCCCTTCGCAAACTCGGCATGGGGACGGCCCGCATACCGATGAACGTCAATCCGGCGGTCAGTCAGCTCTTCATCGCCGATCCACTGAAGGCCTTTGGCAGCCAGGGGGGTCTCGGCCGCATGTTCGCCACCCACCCGCCCATCGAGGACCGGGTACGGCGCCTCGAAGAGATGCAGTACGAGGTCTAGGGAGACCTGATGGCCACCGTTGAGGTCCCTCTCGAAACCGGGGCGGTGATCGCCGCCTCTGCCTGCGTGCTGGGAGGGCTGTGGGGAGGGTTGGTCAGCGTCCGGGCCGCTACCAGAGGGCCCCAGTGGGCGCTCGACCACCTCCAGCGGTCCTACCCGATCTTGCTGGCGCTGGTGGGAGGCGGCGTCGCCGTGATGGTGCTGGTGGAACCCGGATGGATCGGGGTGAGCCTCTTGTACGTGGCGGGGCTCATGGCCTGGATGGCCCGCAGCGTGTCGAGAAGCCTGGAGAGGGTACGGGCGACCGGCAGCTTCGAACCACTCCCTCCCGATAGGCAGTCCGCCATCCTCACCCGGGCGTCGCGATGGCTGTTGATCGGCGGGGCGGCCATCGGAGTGGTTGCCGTTCTCGACTTCATGTGGCGGGGGTGGCCGGCCGTGTTCGACCTGGCGCTGGCCGCCGTGTTGTTGGTGCCCGGGTTGAGGATCAGAAGGCAGGCGGAGGAACTAGCTGCGGAATAGGCCAACTGACGGCTTCGAACTCTGAACCTCGACCTCTTCTACCTTCCCGGGACCTCGACCGTGTAGGTGTTGTTGCCGGGTATGTACCAGGCCGCCTGCGGGCCCCACTCCTCCAATCCGTGCACCAGTACCCTGGCTTCGGGTGCCCCGTCGGCGCCGACGACTATCAAACGTCCGGCCGTGTCGGACACCAGGACCCACTCACCGTCCGGCGACCACTGCGCCTCATAGAAGCGATAGTCGGAGGGCGCCCCCTCTACCGACACGATGGTCATATCCGAGCCGTCGGTCCGGACGATCACCGCCGACGATCCGCCCCGAGTACCTTCGGTGCGAACCTCGGCGCCGTCGGCCCGTTCCCGTCTGGCTTCCGGTGGGTAGGGTTGCGGCCAGGCTTCAGGCGCCGATTCGTCGGGGGAAAACGGTACCCGGCTCACCAGCGCTCCGGTCGCCGGATCGATCAAGAGGTAGGTGGGCTCCGCACTCCAGTCGGTGACCACCAGCAGACCGTCAGAAGTCCAAGCCGGGAACTCGACGTACTCGGAGCCGCACCACACCTCCTGCTCTTCTCCACCCGAGGCCCGCACGGTGAAGATGCAGGGTTCTTCGTCGTAGTGCACGAAGGCAACTGTGCCCGGGATGGACGAATCGGGTTGGTCGGTCAGCGACGGAAACTCCGGTAGTGGAATAACTCCGAAGACCAGGATGATCACCGTCACGACGGTCAGCGTCGCCACTGCCGCCACGATCGAGACGACGGCCCGGCGCTCGGCAGTCACGATTGCTCTTCCTCGGTCTCTTCGTCGGCCGGCTCCAAGACGACCTCGGTTCGCAACCTGGCCACCAGGAGTGCCGCTCCCAGCAGCAGCACACCGGTCAGGAAGAGGGCCAGCGGCACGCCGATCGTATCCTCGAAGTACTCGAAGATGATCTGGGGCACGAAGAGGAATATACCGGCCGCGCCGAAACCCAACATGACGGTATTGCGCAGGGTGACGCTGATGGCCAGCAGCAATCCGGCCGTTACCAGACCCAGGATGAGCGGCCAGAGGGCATCTTCAAAGCGCATCACCTGCGGTCCGATCAGCACGGCAAATGCGCCCAGGGCGTAGGCAGTGTTCTGCGGCCGCAGGTGATCACCCCAGGCGAGCAGCAACCAGGCAGAACCGATTCCCCACACGGCCAGCCCGTAGAACTCCTCCGGGGGTTGGTCGAGGTGAGCCAGCAGCGACACCGAGGTGCCGACGAGCGCCCCACCCAGCAGGAGCTGCTGAAGGCTCCGGGGCGTGAGGCGGTACAACGCCAAACCGGCCAGCAAACCGGCAGCTGTCCCAATCAGCAATGTGGTTTCGGGTTCCGTGTCTAGCACGTCGTCGGCCAGCAGGCCGAACCAGAACGCAACTCCTACGGTACCCAGCGCCCAGGAGAAGCTCGACAGGCGATGGATGGCCTCATCGTCGATGCTCTTGATGAACCATCCGGCTGCCAGGAAGGCGACGGTTCCGGCGCCGACCAGCAACAGCTTTGCCCACGATTGCAGGTCTGCCCAGAACTCTCCGACCAGGATGAACGCGGCAATCAGAGCCAGCGAACCGCCGAGATAGCCGAGCACCTCGGCAATCAGTGGAACCCGCCGTTGGTCGCTTGGTGCCGTCTCGTAGGAGTGGATTGCCCGCGCCTGCTCCTCGTCGATGAGCCCTTCCGCCACCCACTCCTGCAGGCTGGCCGTGAGGTCCTTCACGAGGGTGTCCTCCCGGGTCGGGGTCCTGAGCCCTCTTCATCCTCCCACCGAGAGTTGGCCGCGACCAGGGGGGAGTTCTCCGATAGGGAAGTCATCCGGTTGGTGGCGGACCTGGTGGACGAATCCGCATTTGGGGAGTGCGCCATCGGCGCTAATCTACCTGCCGCCTGAAGTGTGCTTCGGGCATGCCGGGATGCCCGAGCGGCCAAAGGGAGCAGACTGTAAATCTGCCGGCAATGCCTTCGGAGGTTCAAATCCTTCTCCCGGCACCAACGCCGCCTTGAGTCAGGCTCAACTAAGTTAGACAAGGCGGGAGAATCGCTTGCGATTCTCCAACCTGAACCGAAGGTTCAGGCCCCCTTAGCTCAGCTGGCAGAGCGCCGCCATGGTAAGGCGGAGGTCTCCGGTTCAAATCCGGAAGGGGGCTCCGGGCATGCGGCTGGTGCTGCATGCCGGTACCAGGTACCAGGTACCGGGTACGGCGAGCGAAGCTCGCCCGAGCGGCGGCGTAGCTCAGTCGGTAAGAGCGCTCGACTCATAATCGAGAGGTCGGC
>DHIO01000027.1:48444-69275 GCA_002403855.1 Acidimicrobiia bacterium UBA4744 | reverse complement strand
GGGGGTTGAGTCGCAACGCCGTCTTAGCCCCTGTCTACCAATTCCCCCCACGGACGTCTGTTCGGTTTCAGAAGGGTTTGGACGATCGCGGTTGTTGATACTGTGACCAAAGCCATCGCATCGCGTCATGCGAAAACTCATCGTCATGTTGAGCCTGTCTTGCGCGACTGCGGCCTGCGGGGCTTCCGACGCCGGTCAATCTGCTCCGTCTTCTCCCGGTACTCTGTCTGAGACGACCACCGCGGCCGAGTCGACAATGACTACCTCCACCGCCGACCACGACGGTTCCGCCGCCGACCACGACGGTTCCGCCCGCGGGGCCGGCAACCTACCGGCTGACCGTGGACAACACCTGGAGCGAGGAGGCACATCCCGGGGCGGTGCCGCCGAATGCGCATTTCTCGTGGCTGGCGGGCGCCACCCACGAAGCATCGGTGTCGATCTGGTCGGCGGGATCACCGGCCGGCCCGTGCACTAGGGAGATGGCGGAGACCGGCCGGGCGGAAATCTTGACCGATGAGATCAACGCCGCTTCCGGGATCGGAGAGACGCTGGACTGGCCGTATTGGTTCTGCCCATCGGCCACGGAGAACGCCAAGTGCGGGGAACTCATCGTCGAGTTCGACATCGACCCGGAGCATCCGCATGTATCGCGGCCGCAATGATCGGGCCGAGCCCGGACTGGTTCGTCGGCGTCGACAGCCTGCTTCTGCTCGAGGAGGGACGATGGCGCAGCACGGTGAAAGTTGCTCTCTTTCCGTTCGATGCCGGTACGCGTACCGGCAACCGCTTCGAGCTGTTCGGACCCCGCAGCGATCCGCCGGAGCCGATCTCAGAGTTGACGGAGCAGTCGGCTCAGCTCATCGGTCCCCAGCAAATCGGGACGTTCCTATTCGAACTCGTAACGCCCTGAAGAGCCNNGTCTTCGTTCAAAGCCGGGGCTCACCGCGTATCTCGCCTGTCAACCGAATTCGGGAGACCACAGCAGCGTCTCGGGATGGAACTGGCTCCACGCAAACCAGAAGGACTGATGACCGGCCGGTTCACCGCCGTCGATGAACTGGGCGCGCAATCCACCTCCGTCGAGAGTCAAGCGAACCCCGGCGAGTTCGACCGCCTCGCCGTCGTCGAGGGCTGCTTTCGCCTCATCGACCGGAAAAGCCACGAATACTCCGTCAGGGGTCTCAACACCGAAGACCTGCGCTTGGACGGGGAGGCGAGGATCGACACCACCGATGGGAAAGATGGGCCCGGCCGCGTCTCGCCCGCCCAGGGGGTCGGCCGGATAGGCGAAGCCGATGCCGCCATCTTCGGCCAGGATGGTGGTGTCGGGATGGGCCGCCTTCCACTCTCCCCAGGTCGAGGTGACGACCGATGCCTGCCGGAGCTCCAGCCGCTGATCGAAGAGAGGCCCCGACACTGCGGTACCCCGAAAAGTGTCGATCATCGAGGAGCTGTGGAGGTCGAACATCATTTTGTTCGATCGGATCAGCAACCCAGAGGTCCTGAGCAGGGGCTGTTGAATTCCGTCTGGGACCTCGTCCGTGAAGTAGGCCTGAGCCGATCCACACAGGGTGCAGTAGGGGATTCCCAGCCTTCGTCCCCCCAGAGTGTCGTTGACCATCTCGTGGATCTCCATCATGTTCTTGGGATACGCCCGCGCTTCGCCGTTCAACGCGATCCCGAAGACGACGGCGTCGTCTGGGTACCAGGTGCCTTCGACGGCAGGAACTACGGCCGGGTCATCAAGGGCGGGGATACAACTGCGACTGCATCTCGTCGCATCGCCGGTGGGCCGGTCATCAATGAACACTCCGCCCCAGCTCACGTATCGCCAGTCGATGTCGGCTTCCGCCTCGAAGAACGGTTCCCAGCGGGGTTCGACCAGCGTGAAAATGCGGCGTTTGAAATCGAGGTAGTCCGGTGGGGCGGGCAGATCCCAGCGGATGAGGAAGTTGGAGGCATCGACCCATGCCGCACCGGGCGAATCGGCGGTGAGGCCGGCGCCCGTCAGGTTCTCGAAGGCCGTGAGGGCTGAATCGGCAGTTGGGCCGGCCTGCACGAAGCGGAGCAGGTCTGCCAGTAGCCAGGCCGCTCGGGCGTCCCTCGACTCACCAATTGCGGTGATGGCTTCACGGTCTACTTCCTGGGCCAGGCTCGATATGAGAGTTTCGAGGTTGTCGAGCAACGCCGGCTCCAGCGGCCCGGAGGGAACTCTTGGCGCCGGACCATCGGGCGAGGTGGTGGTGGAAGCCGGCGTGGTGGTAGTGGCGGTGATCGTCACCCTTGGACCTGTGGTGGATGGAGCAGTGTCTGCCGCGCACGCCGATAGCAACAAACCGGCGGTAGCGAGGCCGACTTCCAGTCGCTTCATCCGGACAAAGTACTTCGAGTTGGCGATTGGCAGTGGTTGGTTTTCAGTTTGTTCACATTCCGGCCAGCCCCTCACGTTGGGTACGCAAACCGGCATCGGAGTTCTCGAGTCCTCGACCGTGCTTCTCAGAAGGGCGGCAACGTTGGGGTCGGGGCAACCATCATCCGTCAGCTTCCCAGAGCCACCAACAGCCGTCGCCACACTGAGTGGCAGGGTGCGGGCACGAACTGAAATCCCATTTGCCCGCACACCACCGCAGGTGATTAAATGGCGCAGGAAGCACGGTCAAAAGACACAGATGAGATAGGGTCTGCTTCCGAGCACCCTGGTGGGGATGATTGGGTAGACACGGAGGTAGATCATGAGAAGGCCACTATGGCGAATTGCGGTTCTCGCCGTCTCGCTCGCAGCGTTTCTGGCGGTTCCAGGAATCGCGCTGGCGCATCATTCGACCATCGATTTTGAGGGCTGTCTGTTCGAGGACGGGTCGTTCGAATACGGCTATACCGTCACGGCGGCCACCGATATCGGTGCTCAGCCGGAGGATTTGGAGAACTCGGCGGTTGAGGTCCGGATCTCCTACGATGGCGGAACGGCCTTCCTGGATCAGACCGGGGCCTTCGTGTTGCCCGACCTCTCCTTCGACGGGGGGCCGTCGACCGCACCGGCGGGCACCAACACCGTGACGATCACGGCCGAACCGGTGGCCGATTGGAGCGACGGGACATCGCCTTCGGGCAGCGAACGTTCGGCGACCTTCCCCGCCCCGACCGTGTTGTGTGAGGAGCCGGGGCCTGATCCAGATCCGGAGCCTGATCCTGATCCTGATCCGAGTCCTGATCCGCGGGGGGCGATTGGTGATTATGTGTGGGAGGACACCGACGCCGACGGGTTCCAGGACGACTCTGAGTTCGGGGTTCCCGGGGTGACGGTGCACCTGTTGAATGAGGCCGGGTTGATCATCGACACGATGACGACCGACGGCGCCGGTCTGNNGACCACACCGGAGACCCTGCCGCTGACCGGAACTGGAGTCGATGGCGTGGGCGGTATCGGAGCTGCTCTCCTGGCGTTCGGTGGCCTCGTTGTGCTGGCGTTGCGCCGCAGACAAGAGGAGTTGGCGACGGCCGGAATGAGAGGCTCGGTCTTTTGGGCAGGGTACCGCGGCAAGCATCGGAAGTAGCGACCCGGAAGGCCAAGTGAACTCCCCGGACGGCTTCGCCGTGAGAGATCACTGACGGACACATCACAGGAATATGGGAATGGGGACTGCCATGGCAGTCCCCATTCCTGTTCCGGGACGGAGTTCGAATGAATCAGCCGTGATACCCGCGGCGAGATCCGAGATATCGCGCCGGTCAGTCAATCGAGCCACGTCGAGTCTCCCGACCCGACAGCAACCTAGAGTCAGATTTCCCACTCTCTGTGGCGAAATGGGTCGTTGGGCCTATTCCATCTGCCGGTGGTTCGCGGTTCAATCGGGAGAAGGACACCGGCCCGGCCGCTCTGCCGAACCTGGGAGGCAAGCCACCCTAGTTGGGGCGAAACCACAGAGCGGCTGGCTGGGGCCGTGGCTACGGCCGGGCCGATGTCTTTGCTTCTCCTACCTGTGGATAACCGGCAGGTCCATAGTCCCAACGGCTCACTATTCAGAGTGTGCCGACCAGGTCGGGCCTCGGACGCACGAAACCGCAACCGACGGCGCCCAGGACGGGGATTCGGGCCGACTCGTCTCACGCTCGTCGACTAATCTCGGAGGCAAGCTCGAGGATCTGGGAGGCGCGAATGGTTGCGGTGAGCTTCGATGGGTTGATGTCGCTGGTCGACGATCCCGATTTGCAGATCGATGCGACGATCACGGTGGGCGACCGCGACCTTGCCATCGAGACCGATCACCAGGAACTCGGCTCGTGGAAGCTGGGCGACTGCAAGGCCGAGCGGCACGGCGACGATGAGGTCATGCTGACGGTGGGAGGCGACCGGATCATCTTTCGCCCTCCATCGCCGGAGGGATTCCTTGAGGTGATCGCCGAGTCCCGCCCGTCCGTTCGACACGCCGAGCGGGTGGCGGCTGTGCCGGAAACGGCCGAGTCCCTCGTTGCAGTCGGGCGGCATCGCCAGTCGGGAAATGGGCGCAGGGGTCGCCACCGGCGCCCGAGGTTCTGGAGCCTCGAATAGGCGAGAAGCCCTCGCCGACGGGGCAGGGGCGGCCTGTCGGAGTGAAGACGAGCAGATCCTCCTAAAAGGCCGTCGCCGGTNNCTGCCCGGTGAGCTTCCTCGGTGGTAGTCGACCGATAGGTGGGGCCGAGCATCGCCTTGGCGAATTCCCCCCAGAGCCTGGCCAGGCCGTTGATGACGTGCAGCAGGACAAAGCCGATCAAGACGCCGGCGATGGCTACGATGACGGCTTCCCACCACGTGTCGACCGCCCAGATGCCACTCGGCCAGTCGGCGGCCGTGACCCACCACGATTGAGCGTAGAAGAACGGGGTCGTCACCAGAGCGAAGAACGCGGCGGTCGTGGTCACCAGGCTGAACCCGATGATTCCGAACGGGAACTCGAAGAACAGGTAGCCGATCCGCTTCCACGTTTCTGAACTGCCGACCAGAGCCTTCACTTTCGGCCACAGCCCTCCCGGCACGTCGAGCCGGTGCGCCGCAGGAGTGTCCTGGTCGAGCATCAGGTTGGTGGTTATCCGCTCAAAGTCGCCCATTCCGTAGGCAGCCGCCAGGACGCCCACCAGTATCGGAATCCCGAGCAGGGTGATGAACAACCCGAACCCCAACGACAGACCCGTCACCAGGAACACGAAGTAGAGGATGCCCAACGGGAACGCCAGCAACAGATACCCGACGTTTCGCCACGTTTGCGGCCTGACGATCACATCGAAGAACACGGCATCACCCCTTCTTCACTCTTCCTCAATAGCATCCACGAGCGTTCCGCCCCCTGACTAGGGCCTATCGACCTTTGGCCGGAAGCCGGCGGTGGACTTGCCGCGCGTTTCAACCGGTTGAGGGGCCCGAGACCCCCCGGCGCTGGAACCGAGCGACACCTCGGACAGGGCCTACTCGTCGGGAGGTCGCGAGGAGCCATCCTCTCGCCGGCCGGGCGGCCATACCATGGCCACGTCCCAGCGACCGGAAACCGTCGCCACAAAGAACCCGAAGACGATCATCCCGTAGAGGACGAAAGAAACGACCGGATTCACGAAAGACAGACCGATGGGAATGAGCAGCGCCACCGCGTAGGCGCGTCCCATCAAACTCGGACCGCGGATCAGCGCTGGATCGAGATCGGGTCGCACCAAACGATGGCCGGCGGAGGCATAGGACCACATTGCCCAGCCGGTCAACGGTATCGCCAGCATGTTGCACCCGTATGCCAATGCCGTGGTTCGGGTCGCGCCGTGCTCGCCGAACAGCGCGGTCGAGAACGGGATCAGCGCCGCGAACAGCAGAAAGGCGATGTTGAGCCACTGGAGGGTGAAGTCGTAGTGCACCACACTGTCGTAGATGGCGTGGTGCATCAGCCAGAACATGCCCAGCACCATAAAACTGAGCCCGTACACCAAGAAGTCCGGCCACATCTCCAACAACAACTCGCCGAGTTCCCGATCGGTGAGCGCCCGGTCGGCCGCCGGTACACCCAGTTCCAGCACCAGGATCGTCATGGCGATGGCAAACACGCCGTCGGTAAGCGTCACCAACCGATCGGCGCCAACTCTGGGCGTGTCAAAGCGTGATCCGCGCACGTGCTCTCGTTCTTGTCGGGGCCCTTTTCGACTGGACCGGAGGTTGCCGAGTCATTATTCGACAATCTACGCAAGGACGACCAGAGGCGAAGGACCTGCACGCTCCAGTCGCCGATCAGTGCTCGTCGGGGACGGGCGGAACGGACCGGCGGCCGATGTGGCCGTCCGCCAATCGAGCTGCCGTCGCCCAGGCCCGGGTCCACAGACCGAAGGCTCCGAGCAGGGCGAGGATCGCCCGGGTGCCGGTTCGGTTCGGCCGGCGCATCCTGGCATACAGCGAGTTGGTCACGTAACCGGGCACGACGTAGGCTCTCCCAGCCCAACGAAGCCCCAGTCGAGTTCTCAGGATCGGCGAATACAGGAGCGTGTTGATGGCGGTGTTGTAGAAGTCGGCGATCCGGCGCGTCCGGCGGTCGTAGTCGAGCAGATCGCCGCTGCTTCTCTCTGGCTTCGAGTAGGCGTCGCAGATCACGGCCGCGGCTTCCGATGCGTGACGGAGCGCCGAGGTCACCCCGATGGAAGTGAGCGGATCGATGAACGCGGCCGCTTCACCGATCATGAGCCAGTTGGAGCCCGCCGTCCGGTCGCTGACATACGAGTGGAAGGCGCGCGCCTCGACCTTGTCGAATGTGCCGGTCGGCAAATCGCCGACCTGCGGAAAACGGGACAGCTCGTCCGTCAGGACTTCGGCAGGCCTCGATCCGGCGCTACGAACACTGCGGAATCGCTCGAGTGGCATGACGATGCCCACGCTGCGGCGATTCGTCTCAATGGGTATCTCCCAGATCCAACTCAGCTGTTCCGCTCCCTCGTCGAAGTACAGGGTGGTGGCCTCCGCCTCCATGCGGACGGGGAGCTGGGACCAGAGCGCCATTCGGGAGACCCCATATTCACGCTTGCCGATAGCGGCACACCGGGCCAGGATCCGGGTCCTCCCCGACGCATCGAGGAACCATCGGCACGAGAGCCGACGTCCGGAACGGGTGGAACCCTCCACAACGCGGTCGTCCTCAAAGCGCAGAGAGTCGACACGGTCCCATACGAAGTCGACTCCGGCAGCTCGGGCCGATTCATAGAGAGTCTGATCGAACCTGGGCCGATCCACATGCACCGTCGAGAGCACGAACCGCAGTGGCCATCGCTGCACCCAGCGGGGCGGCCGTCCGACGAGGTGCTGGAGATCGGCGGTGACGCCTCTCAGCTCTCGCTTGTGGGTTGCCAGCCCATCTGCAACCAGCGTCTCGGCCGGCAACCCGAGGTTCGCCAAAAGCGCCGGGGCGGACCAGTCGAGCGACTCACCTACTCGCCGGCGTGGGAAAGTCTCGGGGTCGACGCACACCACACGCAACCCGGCGCGGGCCAACAGAAGACCGGCTGCCAATCCGGCCACACCTGCACCGGCAATCAAAACGTCACAATGTTCGCCGGGATGGGCTTCTGGTGCCGCCGTATCGACTTCGAGTCCGCCTTCTAGGGTGTCGCGAGGTGTCAAGGTCTGGCCGCTCCGGATCACACTCTCCCAAAGCAGGAAGGCTACCGATCCACGGCCGGCAATGGCGTAAAGCACCTCGCCCATGGTGCAGATCGGTCCGTGCCGACCCACCCGACGCATCGTTGATTCACCGAGGCGGGACGCATGTCGACGGGCAAAGGCCGAAGGCCTCTGGCGCGACGAACCAAAAAGGGGAACGATGCACAGAGCCAGCGAAGGGATGCTACGTATGGAACTCGACGAAGTAATGACTGGAGCGCGCGACGTAATGACGGTCAAGAGGGTCTACGGAGAACCCTACGAAAAGGATGGGGTGACGATCATTCCCGCTGCGTCCGTGCGCGGCGGGGTCGGCGGAGGCGAAGGCGAAGGCGGCGAGAGCACTCCGGCCGGCGCCGGCGGTGGCTACGGTGTGAGCGCCCGTCCGGTTGGTGCCTACCAAATCAAGGACGGTCAAGTGACCTGGGTCCCCGCCGCCGACACAACCCGGGTGATCATGCTCGGCCAGGTCGTGGCGATCGTGGCGCTGCTGGTGATCCGTTCGCTATTCCGGAGGCGGCGCCGGCGCGGCTGACGGGGGGTTGCGGCGGTGCCGGACGTCTCGGGCGTGAGATCAGATAGGCCCGTCGGCAGTCCCATGGCGTTGGAGTCATCATCCTGTGATGGCTCGCATGCCGCGCAGTCGTGGGCGGGCGCTTAGGCTTCGTATGTCATGACAACGAAGGAGCCTGCCGGGGCCGATACGGCTCCCAGGAAGCTCGAACGTCGGCGTGACCTCGACCTTATGCGCATGTTCGTCGTGGTCGGCCTCGTGTTCTTCCATTCGGCGCGGATCTTCGACACCTTCGACTGGTACGTCAAGAACGATCCGACCAGCGATCTGGTCACGGCCGGCCTCGCTTTCGCGGCGACGTGGGGAATGCCGTTGCTCTTCGTGATCGCCGGCATGGGGATCTGGTACTCGCTTCGTGCTCGCTCCGCGAAAGCCTTTGCCGGGGAGCGCGTCCGCCGGCTGTTCGTACCCCTCGTGTTTGGAGTACTCGTGATCGTGCCGCCGCAGGTCTGGACCAGACTGCGAGGTGATCCCGGGTACGACGAGTCGTACTGGTCCTTCTGGCCCCTTTTCTTCGACATCGAGTTCGATCTCGCCGATTTTCCGTTCGTGATCAAAGCCGACCCGGCCAGCGGTTTCTTCGAAACGGGGCATCTGTGGTTCGTGGTTTTGCTTCTCGTCTTCTCTCTGCTGCTTCTGCCGTTGATCTGGTTTCTGCGAAGGTCGCCCGGTCTCCGAACGATCGATCGACTCGCCGGGCGGGCCGACCATCTGTGGGTGATCGTGGCGGCGGGACTTCCGTTTGCAGTCCTGGACGGCGCCCTGGGCAGCGAGGTCGGATTCGCGGGGTGGAATCGCTATACCTATGCCCTGTTCCTGCTCTACGGGTACCTCCTGGCCGGCGATCGGAGGTTCGGGGCTGCCCTCCGCCGGCACCGCAAGGGCGCCCTGATTCTGGGCATCGTGACCTTCATCATCGTCGGGACGTTGTTCACGCTCGGTTCGGAGAGCGAGGGTGTGGATCCGCTGCTGGATTACGACGTCGCCAGCGTCACGATGCGAACTCTCAGGGGGGTGAGCGGGTGGCTCTGGGTGGCGGCGATCATGGGTTTCGCGAGTGGCTCCGGGCAACAGGGGCGAGCAACCGGAGAGGCGAAACAGGGGCGTACGATCCTCGATCGGGTCGGCGCGTATACCTCTGAGGCGGTGTTGCCCATCTATGTGCTCCACCAGACGGTGATCGTCCTTTGGGGCTTCTACGTGGTGGAGTGGGAGATCAGCGCCACCCTCAAGTATGCGATCATCTGCGTGATCTCATTGGCCGCGATCCTGGCCATCTACGACGTCGGCGTCAGGCGGACCCGGGTGACGCGGTTCTTGTTCGGGATGAAGCCGCCGTCCCGTTGAGGGGCTGCCCAGGCCGGCGTGCGCCGGCGAAGGTCGGTTAGTTCCTTCTCTACGTCCTATCGCGGGGAGGGCCCTCTCCTCACCCGCGTACTGCCCTGGGGCCGCGCAGCACCCGGCTCGGGAGCCGGATGATCGCCCCGAATAGGTCGAGCACCGCCTTGATGGATATCCCCACCAGCCGGAACGGTAGAGAAACCAGCCACACGATCGGGTAGAGAAGCAGCGCCAGGATTGCCAGCGGCCAGGCGAGCACCAACAGCACCAGCCAGATCAGAAAGCCCACCATTCATAACTCCTTTCACCTGAAGGTTCGTCCGGTATCGCGCCGGGCGGCCAAAGTCATTCGGGTATCAGAATCACTCAGTCCCGAGAAGTCGGCTCTGTCTGGTCGTCTTCCCGCTTCTGGAGCAGTGTCGAGAGCGCGCCCCCCACGAGCCAAACACCGAGCATGAGGATGGTGGCGGTGCTCGATTCGTAGACGTCGCCCACGTAGCCGAGGAGCCCCAACACGAGGCCCACTGCGAAGACCAACCCGCCGATGGCCTTCCGTCTCTGATCGTCCACCTTCGTTCTCCTCTCTGATGGCCAGGACCCGTGGCCGCGCAACTCACTCGCAAAAGATGGACTCTGCGCCGTGGTGGTTCCAGGGCCGAATGGCACTTCTTCCGGGACAGTCGTGGAAGGGGTTCCCAGAGCCACGTGGAGGGTGCCCGGCGGGTTGCGCGCATCGGTCAGAACGTCGTCGGTCGAGTCTTCAACCCGACCCGACCATGCACAGTCCTCTTTGTTCGGTCGGGTGACCGCGGTGGCGTCGGCTGCTCCGGGGTCGGCCGACCCGTCGATTCTCCGATCGACTGATTGGCAATCAGGTTTGGCGGCCGGCCGGTGTACCGTTTGTCCATCAGGTGGGGAGGCGTCACGATGAGGAGGAAGTCGCGATGAAATCACCGTCCGCGAAATCGTGGTTGAAGACGGCGACCGCTCTGGCGGTGGCCCTGGCGCTGATGTTGGCACTGCCGGCGATGGCCGAACCTCCTCCGGGGGGCACATTCATCGACGACGACGGTAACGGTCATGAACCCAACATCGAGGCTATCGCCGCAGCGGGAATCACGGCCGGCTGCAATCCGCCGATCGGCGACCGGTACTGTCCCTCCCAGTCGGTGACGCGAGCGGAAATGGCCGCATTCCTGTTGCGGGCGATCGGACAGGCGGGGGACCTGCCCGCCTATAGCGGCATCTTTCCAGACGTGGCGGCGGGCCGGTGGTACACCGGCTACGTCGAACGTCTAGCCGAACTCGGGATTGCCGAGGGGTACGCCGATGGCACTTTTCGGCCGGATGGCCCGGTGACGAGAGCCGAGATGTCCATCTTCGTTCTGCGAGCTCTCGGAGAAGAAGCCAACCTGGCGGCCTACCGGGGCCTGTTCGCCGACGTGGGAGCTTCCGCAGGGTACGCAACCTACGCCGAGCGGATGTTCGATCTCGGGATCACCACCGGATGCAGCACCGGCCCGCTGCGCTTCTGCCCCACGGACGTTGTGGCGCGCGATCAGATGGCCTCGTTTCTGGCCAGGGCAGTCGGTCTGGCCCCGATGCCGCCGCCCCCGCGACCCAGCCCGTCCCAGGTGCGGCTTCAACTCCAGCAGGTGGTAACCGGATTGACTCTGCCGCTGTTCGTCGACGCTCCCGTCGGCGACCCGCGGCTGTTCATCGTCGAACAACCCGGCCGCATCCGGGTCGTGTCGGGCGGGAACCTTCTCCAGACTGCTTTTCTGGATATCTCCGATCTGGTCGGGAGCGGAGGGGAGCGTGGCCTGCTGGGCTTGGCATTCCACCCCGACTACGCCGTCAACGGTCGTTTCTACGTGAACTACACGGACAATGGAGGCGACACCCGCATTGCCGAGTACCGGGTCGGCAGCGATCCGGACCAAGCCGATCAAGCCAGCGGACGGACAATCCTGACGGTCGATCAACCGGCCTCCAACCACAACGGGGGCATGCTGGCCTTCGGGCCCGACGGTTACCTCTATGTTGCGCTCGGAGACGGCGGGGGAGGCGGCGACACGTACGGGCACGGGCAGCGCCCATCCTCATTGCTCGGGGCGCTGCTCAGAATTGATGTCGACGCGGGAGAAACGTACGCCGTTCCGGCCGGCAATCCATTCGTAGGAGGCGGTGGTGCGCCCGAAGTCTGGGCTTACGGTCTCCGTAACCCGTGGAGGTTCTCGTTCGACGGGCATCGGCTCTACGTGGCCGATGTCGGCCAGGGCAGTTGGGAGGAGATCGACGTCCTCACCACAGCGTCGGGCGGCGCCAATCTCGGCTGGTCGATCATGGAGGGAAGTCATTGCTTCAGACCTTCCTCCGGCTGCGATCAGACCGGGTTGGTACTACCCGTCTTTGAGTACGGTCACGGCGAGGGGTGCTCCGTGACCGGTGGGTATGTCTACCGGGGCACCGGAATTCCCGAACTGGCGGGCCACTACTTCTACGGCGACTTCTGCTCGGGCTGGGTGCGGAGCTTCCGCTACACGGGGGAAGGCGTCGCGGACGGATGGGATTGGTCGGCCGACCTCGGGACCATCGCGTCGCTCACTTCCTTCGGAACGGACGGCACCGGGGAGTTGTACGTCACCAGCGGGGAAGGAACGGTCCACAAGATAGCCAGGAGATAGCCGGCGAGGACGTCCCGCCCGGCTGCGCGCCGGTGCTACCGCCTCACCGTTCGTCGAAGACGGTGATGACGCCCGAATAGCTGGAGACCCAGACCCGGCGGGTGGCGTCGTCGAAGGTGATGCCGATGGGATGATGGGCCACCGGCAGGCTCTGGACCACGGTGAAGTCGCCGGTGGCAACTTTGGTGACCGTGTCCGAGTTGTAGTTGACGACGTACAGGGCCGTTCCGTCGCCGGAGATGGCCATGCTGCGAGGAGCGCTTCCGGTCGCCACCCGGGAGACCACCTCGCCGGTCTGCAGATCGATCTTGACCACCCGGCCTTCACCATTGAGGGTGGCGTAGAGGAAGCGCCCCATCGGATCCATCACGACATGGCGGGGATTGGCGCCGACCCCCTTCAGCCACGCGACGGAGAGATCGGAGAGGTCCAAGACGGCAATGTCGCTCGACCCCATCACCGCGACGTAGGCGGTAGTTGATTCCGGGTCTACGGCGATACCGCGTGGATGCCGGCCGACCTCGACCCGGGTGACCTCTTCGCCGGTGCCGGCTTCTATCACGCTGACGTCGAAACTGCACCAGTTCGCAACCAGCAGGTAGCGGTCGTCGGGAGTGACGGCCAGGTATTTGGGCACCGCTCCCACCGGGATGATCTGGTCGATCTTCAGGGCCGACGTATCGATCCGGTACACGAAACTCTCGTCCCAGCCGGCGAGACCGCAACCGTCGCTGCCGGGTCGGGTGAATCCCGGTCCGTACATCTGATAGTTGGATACATACCCGTAGGCGCCGTCGCTGGTAAACGCGGCCTCGACGGGAGCGCCGCGGTATTCCCCCTCGAGTCCGAATTCCGAAAGATCGACGGTGTCGGGAATGGTCCTCACCAGTTCTAGGGACCGGTTGTATACGGTCACGGTGTGCCGGTACATCATGTTCTGGGCGAAGAACAAGCCTCTCCCGGAATGCACGATCGATTTAGGGGATAGGTCGCCGGTGAGGGTGGCCACTTGCTCCAACGCCAGCGAGGCCGCGGCCGGTCGAGGAGCCGTCGTAGTGGTGCTGGTGGAGGTGGTCGTGCTGGATGAGGTAGTGGTCGGAACGCTCGTCGTCGGGAGAGCCGCCGTCGTAGTGGTGCTGGTGGTGGTCGTGGTGGTGGTAGGAGGGAGTTCGGCCTGGGTTGCGGTGCAGGCGGCGAAGAGCAGTAGTCCGGCTGAGAAGAGGGTGCGGGAGTGCATGGCGTTGACCGAGCAGCGTAGACGGAAGGCGATCTTCCGCCGGCGATCGAACTCAGATCGTGGCCAGATCGTCCAAAAGGGCTTGCCGGTTGGATTCATCCTCGATTCGCTTTACCACCGCGGTGGCGGCTTCCACTTGCCGCTGCCGTTCGGCCTGGTCACCGGCGACTGCCGCCGCCCGGGCCAGAGCTTCGTAGGCGTAGGCGAGGTAGAAAGGAGCCAGTTCGTGCCGGCGGCACAGCATCAACGACCCTTCCCCATAGCGCCGAGCTTCCTCCGGGCGCCCGGCCAGCGCATAGACCCGGGAGAGCTGCCAGGTCCCCACTGCAAAGTGCTGCGGGTCGCCGTGCTCCGAATGGCGCCAGTGCCACAAGGAGGCATGGGCCATGTGGATCATCTCAGCGGTGTCGTCGTCGCTGCGGTCTTCCTTGTCGAGGAGGTCCCAGGTGCCGTTGAAGCACTCAACGGCGAATCGATGGTGAGCAGCCTGAACGTCCAAATCAGTCACGAATGCACCTCCCGGAGGTCAACACTAGGCGGCACCATCGGGCAGGCCGACGGGCACGAAGTACACATCGGTCGGCTTGAGCTTGCTGTTGCGCAGGAAGCGAGGCCGGACCTCCATCCCGATCCACTCGATCGAAGCCTCATCGGGATCGATGCCCATCAACCGGCTGAGGAACAACGTGTCGACCCCCTCATACTCGATCATGGCGAGGACGTACGGCGTTTCGGGGAGGAACTCTTCCGATCCGAAGTGGCACACCGTGAAGGCATGAATCCGGGCCCGACGGCTGGTGATGTCGATCCATTCCGTCTCAATTCCCGAGTACATGTCGTGCCCGCGGGGAGTTGCGTAGGTATAACCGGACTCGGGCTCTCGGGCGGCCAGCAGACGCCGGTTGGCTGCGCCGGCGAACCAGGGGCTGTCTTGCCCGTAGGAGTGGAGGTACGTGATGGCGTATTCCTGCTCGATCTGGATGGGAGTGAGTCGCTTGAGAAACGCCAGTGCGTCCGGGTCCGTCTCGATCGGAAACGGGACTCCGTGGACGATGAAGCCACCCTGCGTCTCCTCTCGCCGGTCGGGCAGTTCCGGCATCTCAAACCTCCTTCCGGAGAATGCTGACCGTCACGTACGTACCGGTGCCGGCGTGGGAGTGGATCGCCCCCTGCTCGGCCTCTGACACCTGCAGCATCGGATCGCCGAAATGCCTGCCGATGGTGCCCTGCAACTGCCAGATGGCGAAGACCCCTTGCATCAGCCCGGTGGCGCCAACGGGGTGACCGCACGCAATCAGTCCGCCCGAAGGATTGACCGGAAGCTCAGGCTCGTCCGGCAAATCGAGGCCGTAGTCGATACCGGGCATGAAGGCCCGGCCGGAGGCTGCAAACTGCCCACCTTCCCCGTACCTGCACAAACCCAGGTCCTCGTACGTCTGAATCTCGCTGGAGGTATAGGCATCGTGCAACTCGATGAAGTCGAGTTCGACGAGAGGGTCGACGATGCCGGCCCGCCGGTAAGCCAGGTTGCCGGCCGTCCGGCCGGCCCGGAACGAATGGATGCCGGGGTAGCGGGTGCCCTGCGCCCACAGCTGCCGGTAGTACGCCCGAGTGTCGTCAGAGTTTCGTTCGTGGTCCGTGGCGTAATCGGCCATGAATGTGTCGTAGTCGACGTGGGGCCGGTCCGCCATCCGCATGGCGTCGGTTCCCCGCCCGATGCCGGCCACCTTGACGAGCGGTCGGGAAACCACGGCTCCGGCCGCCTCGAGACGCGCCAATCCCTCTTCCGAGGCGAAGATCACCGCGGCCGCGCCGTCGGACATGACGCAGATGTCCAGGCGGGTGAGCGGCCAGGCGACCATCGGCGAGGATCGCACGTCATCGATCGAGTAGCGATTCCGTTTCTGGGCGTAGGGGTTGTGGTAGGCGTTGAGGTGGTTCTTGACGGAGACGTGAGCCATTTGCTCGACCGTGGTCCCGTACTCCTTCATGTGCCGGGTGACCATCATGGCGTAGTAACCCGAGTAGAAACCGCCTACCGGGTAGTCCCACGACACGTCGGAAGCCAGCGCAATGAATTCGTTTCCTTTCCACGTCTCGACGTGGCTCATGGTCTCGAATCCGTAGGCGATGCACACGTCCATGTCTCCGGAAGCCACCGACTTCCATGCTTCCTGGAAACAGAGGCCACCCGTGGCTCCGCCACCTTCCACACGGTGGCCCGGCTTGGGTACGAGACCGAGATAGTCCTGGGCCATGATCCCCGCCATCAGCTGGCGCGAGAAATGGTCGGAGAAGTAGGAGGCGACCGATCCGTCGACCGCGGCAGTGAACGTGGCCATATCGAGGTCGAGATCGGCGATGGCGTAGTCGTAGGCCTCTTTGATGATGGCCTGAAAGGTCTTGTCGGGCCGCGCTTTGGAGAACTTCGATACACCGCCCGACAGCGCGTACACGGGTCGCATCATGCGGTCCTCTCGGCAGTCGTTTCATCCATGCTACGTGGCGGCGTGGAACCCGGCGGACGCCCCCGGGGTGCGAATGAGCGCTAGGCCGCTAGTGCATGTCTTTCGATGAGACACGTGGGTTCGTTGAGCCTCACCAAAGTTTCTACCGTTCGATAGCCTCCCCTCGTGGTCAGTGCCGGGATCCTGCTCTATCGCCTCGGGGAAGACGGTGTCGAGGTCTTGCTGGCGCACCCCGGAGGGCCGTTCTGGGCGCGTCGCGACGAGGGCGCCTGGAGCGTGCCCAAGGGTGAAGCGGCGCCGGGTGAGGATCTCCTGGAGGTCGCTCGTCGCGAGTTCCGGGAGGAGGTGGGCGCCCCTGCTCCGTGTGAACATCCTCAATCCCTCGGCTCGGTGACCTTGCGGTCGGGCAAGGACGTGCACGCCTGGGCGTGTGAGGGCTACGTCGATCCGGTCGAGCAGCATTCCAACACGTTCTCCATGGAGTGGCCGCCGCGGTCCGGGCGCGTTGGGGAGTTTCCCGAAGTGGATCGGGTCGAATGGTTCCCGCCCGAAGTCGCCCGTCGGAAGCTGAACCCTGCGCAGACCGCATTCGTCGATCGGCTGCTCGGATTCCTCGATCGGTGAGCCGTCCGGTGTGGGACACTGCAGGTGTATGCTCGGCCGCCTCGCTCTTCGATGGTTCCGTCTGACCGGGTGGGAGATCGAGGGAGATCTTCCCCCCGAACCCAAGTTCGTCGTCGTCGGCGCTCCTCACACCACGAACTGGGACTTCGTTGCCATGCTGGCCGTGTTGACGGCGTTCGGCGTCAGGGCCTCTTTCATGGCCAAGGACGGCCTATTCAGGGCCCCGTTCGGGTTCATCATGCGCCGGCTGGGCGGTATCCCGATCCGCCGCGAAGTCAACGAAAGCGTGGTCGAGCAGATGGCGAGCGCTTTTTCCGCTGCCGCTTCACTGATCTTGGTGATTGCACCGTCGGGAACCCGGCGGCACTCCAATAACTGGAAGTCGGGCTTCTACCACATCGCCCGCACCGCCGGGGTTCCGATCGTCCCGGCCCGGATCCACTATCCGGCGAAGGCGGTCACCATCGGTCCGCCGTTGGCGGCGTCCGATGATCTGACCGCAGACATGGATGTCCTGCGTGACTTCTATGCCGGTGCGGAAGGGAAGTATCCGGAACAGGTATCGGAGATTCGGCTGGTGGAAGAGGAAACGGGCCGGCCGGGCCCCACGTAACGTGACCAAGTACCCTACGCGTCGGCTCCCAACCGGCGAGAAAATGACAGTGATCCCCCGGGGAAGGGTGTATGGCGCGCCAGTTCATCGACGGGTCGACCGCCATCGTCCGCGGAGCCCTTGACGCGGAATGCGACTTCTTCGCCGGGTACCCCATCACGCCCGCATCCCCGATTCTCCACATGATGCTGGCCGAACTGCCCGCCCGGGGCGGCGTCGCCATCCAGGGAGAAGACGAAATCGCCTCTATCGGGATGTGCATTGGGGCGACCCTGGGCGGCGCCCGGGCGATGACGGCGACCAGCGGACCCGGACTCAGCCTGTGCAGCGAGAACATCGGTCTCGCCATCATGGGAGAGGTTCCCCTCGTCATCGTGGACGTCCAGCGTTTGGGGCCGGCAACCGGAGGCGCAACCTCGGTTGGTCAGGGAGACGTCCAGTTCGTGCGGTGGGGAACGGCCGGCGGGTACCCGATCATCGCACTCGCTCCCTCCCGCGTCGAGGACTGCTACACGCTCACCTTGCGAGCATTTGAACTCGCCGAACGGTTCCGTTGCCCGGTGTTCCTGGTGACCGACAAGGACCTGAATGTGACGATGCAAACGGTCGATGAGTCCTCGCTCACCGGTGGAGCCGTGCGAGAGCGCAGCTTTCGAACCGGCGCAGAGGGTTCCCAGTACCGCTACGAACCTCCCGACGTCGTGCCGCCCCTGGGACGCTATGGCAACGAAGTGATGCGGTTCACGGGATCCTCCCATGACGAGAACGCCGTGATTACCAAGCAACCCGAGAAAGTGGGCGCCCTCAACCGCCACCTGGCGGCCAAAATCGAAGAGCACCTCGAAGAGATCGAACTGGTTGAGATGGATCGCGCGCAGGACGCCACGACCCTCGTCGTTGCGTACGGGGTGACGGCCGGTGCCGCCCGTCGCGCCGTCAAGATCGCCAGAGCCGGCGGCCGAGAGGTGGCCTCGATGATCGTGCAGAGCCTGTGGCCGGTCCCGGAACGGGCGATAGTGGAAGCCATCGACGGCATCGACAGAGTCGTGGTGCCGGAGCTGAACCTCGGTCAGTACCGGCAGGAGATCGAACGTCTCGCCGCTGGCCGCGAGATAGTCGGTGTGAACCGGGTAGATGGCCGTCTGATCGAACCCGACCAGATCCTCGAGCTGCTCTGATGACCGCCACGATCGTTCCCCTGGCCACCTACCGGAACGAGACTCCCTACCCGTTCTGTCCCGGCTGTGGACATGGGCCGATTCTCGATAGCCTCAACGAAGCGCTGGTCCGCCTCGAACTCGACCCGAGACAGGTGGTGTTGGTCAGCGACATCGGCTGCTCCGGTCTGTCCGATCAATACTTCGCTACGAGCGCTTTCCACGGTTTGCACGGCCGCAGCCTCACCTACGCGGCAGGAATCAAGCTGGCCCGCCCGGACCTCGAGGTCATCGTGATCATGGGCGACGGCGGGACCGGAATCGGGGGAGCGCACCTCCTCAGTGCGGCTCGCCGCAATGTGGGGATGACCCTGCTGGTCTTCAACAACTTGAACTTCGGTATGACCGGAGGCCAGCATTCTGCGACCACTCCCAGCGGATCCGTCACCGCGACCACCCCAGATGGCAACCAGGAACAACCCCTCGATATCTGCGCGACTGCGGCAGTGAACGGGGCTGCCTACGTATACCGCGGAACCAACTTCGATCCCGCCTTGACGGACCGGATGGTCGAAGCCATCGAGACGCCCGGGTTCTCCATCCTGGACATCTGGGAGCTGTGCACCGCCTATTTCGGGCCGTCCAACAAACTCGGGAAGCGTTCGTTGCAGGAGACCCAGCAGCGCCACGGCTTCGAAACCGGGGTGCTGGCGCGTCGTGAGGTCTTCGAATACTCCGCTGCCTACAGGGCTGAGGCTGCTCGTCGTCTGGGCCTTGCCCATCCCGGCCCGCGTCTTCTGGCGGCCGAGTTCACGTCGGAGTTGGACCGGCCCTTCCGGCTCATGGTGATGGGATCGGCGGGAGGGAAGGTACGGTCGGCGGCCCGGTTGGTCGCCGAGGCGGCCATCCGCTCCGGCCTCTTCGCCACTCAGGCGGACGACTATCCGATCACGGTCAAGACCGGCCACAGCGTGTCGCAGCTCATCTTCAGCCCGGAGCCCATCGATTTTGCCGGGATTCACCGGCCGGATCTCATGGTGATCCTCTCCGAGGAAGGCTTGGCTCAGGCCGGACCGTACCTGGCGGCCATGACCACCGAAGACCGGGTGATGGTGATCCCCGGCCTGTCGGTCGTCGAGACTACGGCGGCCGTCGAAGTTCTGGATCTGGACCGGGTGTCCAGGCGCCCGGTCCAGACCGAGCTGGCGATGGTGGGGGTCACCGCGGCCGTGGTTCGCCACAAGGTCCTATCGGCTGAAGCCCTTCGAGCGGCGGCCACCGGTCGCTATGCCGACAAGAACCTGGCGGCCATCGCCGCCGGACTCGAGCTGGTCTAACTCTCCAGAACCGCCTCCACCGCCTCGCGCACTTCGGCGGCCAGGTCGCGGCACCGGACGATGAAATGGGACGCGGCCGATCGGGCGTTGGTCGCCCAGCCTTCATCGGTCAAACTGGCCAGGTTGACGCGCACGTTGAGGGCGGCGCCCTCGGCAGCGGCCAGAGCACAAGCTCCGGCCACGCCGGCGTCGGTGGTCGCATTGGGGTTGCCGTCTCGAGCGACGGTCAACGCAAGCTCCAAAGCCTCGACCGAGCGTTCCAGCACCTCCAGAGGAACACGCGTGGCCTGCTGGTTGGCTCGCTCCATCGCCTCGGACCGCGTCGCGAGGTCCGATTCCGTCACCCTGGGTAGTCGCCGGGCGACGAGCACCTCGGAGTAGGCGTCTGCGTCCCGGTCGACTGCATGCAGGTACCAATCCTTGAGGTTCTGGGCTCGGCGTCCCAGATCTTCCATCGCCTCCCGGCGCTCTTCCATGCCCTTCTTGGTGAAGGTCAAGGCCGCAATCATCGCCGTTAGTGCCGCCGACAGAGATCCGCACAATGCGGCCACGCTTCCTCCTCCCGGAGTTATGGAATCCGAAGACAACTCGTTGATGAAATCGGCGACCGTTCCATCGCCCAGTCCGCCGTCGACATCCGCGTACCGGTACTCGATGACCTTCATGGATGAATCGAACGGTTCGAGATCATCCAGTCCGAGTGACAGCACCGCAGCTTGGATTCGTTCCGGCTCCGGGATGCCGGTGGTTGCTCCCTGTTGCCTCAGGTAGTGGTCTCCGGCAGCCAGCAGGGCCTCGCGAGGCACGAGGCCGACCAGTTCGCTGCCGGTCACACGCAGGCCACGGAGGTTGGCTTCGCGGCGAGCGGCGTCGAACACCTGGTGAATCGAAGTGACTTTGTGGTTGGTGAGGTTGAACGAGAGCTGGGCTCGCCGGTATTCCTCGATGAACCAGCCGACGCCTCGCAACTCTTTGAACTCGCCCGGTTCCCGCAGGGCGTTGCCGTCGGTATCGCGCACGACGGCGCCGGACTCGTCTCTCCGTGGTCGACCCGTTTCGCGCAGCACGCCGGCGATCTGGTTGGCGAGCCTGCGGTCCCGGGTGTTGAGGTTGATGTTGTAGGCGATGAGGAA
>DHIO01000027.1:0-48371 GCA_002403855.1 Acidimicrobiia bacterium UBA4744 | reverse complement strand
GGCCGCCGTCTGAATAGAGCGAAAGGCGGCTTCTGCGACTGCCTCCGGTGAACCGACGAAGGTGACAACGGTGCGGTTGGTGGCCGCACCGGGATCCACGTCGAGCAGAACGGCTCCTTCGACGGCCCGGATCTGGCCGGCGATGGCCTCGATGACTTGTTGGTCCCTACCCTCGCTGAAGTTGGGAACGCATTCGATCAGCTTCACGAAACCTCCGGGGTATTGGGTCATCTCCCAGGCCCGACACTACCGGACGAAATGCGAGGTTCCCGGAGAGGAACGAGAATGTGTGACGGCCGGCAGACCGGAGCGATGGCAGTGCGGAGATGGTTGTCCACAATCCTGCTTGCAGCTGTCTTGAGTGCTGGCTGCGCGAGGTCCGGGGAGTTTCCCTCCACGGAGGCTTCCACTTCTGCGAGTCCTACGACATCGATCACATCATCCACGACGACCACCCTGCCCCCCGTGCCGGAGGTCCCGGCAGCCCCGAAGCCCGATCCTTCTCCGCCCCACCCCGGCCGGGTTCCCCCGGCAGGCAGCGAAGGAGTCGCCGTTGTCGCGGTCGGAGGAGCCGATTTGTGGGACGACCGGTCCTTTGGTCCTGTTGCCAAGGCCCACGAGGGTTTGGTGATGGCAGTCGTGGACCGCGATGGTCGTTGGTTCTTGTTGCGCACGATGTGCGACACCCTCTTATGGGCCGACGGGTCCCAGCTCGAGTTCATCCCTGCGGCGGATCCCGTCGGGCCGGGCCACGGCACCCTGTTCTCCGATGCGGTCGTGGTACTCGATCCCGGCCACGGCGGAGTGAATCACGGGGCGCAAGGGCCGAACGGCTTGCGGGAAGAAGCCGTCAATCTCGACATTGCTCGCCGGGCCAGAGATCTACTGCAGGAGCCCCACCTGGTCGACTGGGCGACCGGGATCATCTATCCCGGGCGAGACATCCCGGCGGCGGGCAGGGTCTGGGTAACCCGAACGGAAGGTCCGCCCGAAGCCGATTATGAGGCCGGTCTTCTCTTTCGAGCGGCCTTGGCCGGAACGGCTGGTGCGACGGCCCTCGTCTCGATTCACAACAACGCGGCGCCCGACGGCCCGTCGGAGGGACCCGGGAGTGAGACCTTCTACATGTACCGGGACGCCGACTCGCGCCGCCTGGCCGGACTGCTCCTCGAAGAGATGCGAAGTTCTTTTGCGGGTTTCGACGTTCCCTGGGTCGGAGACCTCGATGCGGGAGCCAAGTACCGTCTCCGGGAAGATGGCGAGACCGATTACTACGGCATTCTCCGTCGAGCACGGGTACCGACCGTGATAGCCGAGGGGGCTTTCATCTCCAGCGAACCGGAGGCAGCCTTGCTCGCCACTCCGGCCTTCCGGCAGGCGTACGCGGAAGCCATCTACCGGGCGCTCGTTAGGTTCGTCACCACCAACGACCCTGGGTCGGGATTCACGACCCCCTACCCGCGTACTACCCCCGCCGGGAGCGGGGATGCCCGTCCGACCTGCCGGGTACCTACGCAGCCCTGATCAGGGCTCGAGTCCGGCCCGGGTCAGGAACCGTTGGCGATCCACGATCATCCGTGTGTGGATTCCGTCCGCAACGAGTTGCCCGGCGTCGAGGGCGCGAACTTCGAATTCGATCCGTCTGCCGTCGACCACTCGCACCTCGGCTTCCGTGTCCACTCGAGAACCGACCAGGCTCGGGGCGCGGTGGTCGACGGAGATCCCGATGCCCACGCTGGTCAGCTCCTTCGGTAATCCGTGCAGGGCAGCCACGGCGGCCGCCTCCAACCAGGCGATCAAACGCGGGGTAGCCAGTAGCGGTAGGTCTCCGCTGCCCATTCGCACAGCGGTGTCCGCCTCCGAGACCCGTGCCACGTTGGTGCCGCGATCGCCGGTCGAAATCGAAACCATGAAGATCACTCTCCTCCCCAGCGGCCTTGTTCGAAGAATGTTTGGAGTGGTTCACGTCCGAGAATGACGTGTACCGTTCGGTGTTCCCAGTCGGCATAACTCTCTTCGCATCCAACGCTGCAAAACTCCGAGTCGGAAGTCAGGGTGCCACCGTCCCACAGGCATGTGTGGTGGAGGCGCTTGAGCCAGGCCGGGTCGTAGAGGGGAACGGGGTGCTCAACGACGAACCTGGAGACGTCCCGAACCGATTCGGGCTGTTCGGCCTTGTCTGTTGGTGAGGGAGTGGCCATGGGTACCTTCGTCCCGGTGCACGTTAACGACGAGATTGCGCCGCTTCGTTCAGTCTGCCTCGACCCGACCGTCCGGCACGATTCCGGCTTGACATCGCATAGCAGCGTCCGGCCGGCATGACGCGCCCTACTTGATCCGGAAGCCGTCGTGCTCGTTGGCGAGAACCCAGGCGGCCACCGTCCCGATCTGGATGGTCTCTAGGAGGTAGGCCTCCTGGCTGGCGGCGGAGGACCCGCGATGTGCTTTCCGGCCTCGCGCTTCTCGCATAGCGGAGAAGCGCCGTTGCCAGATCGCGAAATTTTCGGGACGGGTGTCGATCCATCCTTTTCGGGCCCATCGGTCGCGATCCGCCGGGCCGATGTTCACCGTTCTGGCTCCGGCGACTTCGGGAATCCGGATGAACGGCCCGCGGATCAGGTTTCGGCCGTCCGCCATCAGGATGGGAATGCCCAGCGAAGTGATCGTGTCGCGCAAGCCAGACCGGGCGTCGATGATTCGGGTGATCATCTCGGAGATTTCTGAAGGGGTAGACGCCAGGACCTTCGGGAGGGTCTGGTAGGCGAGTTTGAGAAGCTCGGCCTCCCACAGCAGTTTGGAGAGCTCGGGTGGTCCCAGTTGTCCGAGGGCAACGCTGTGAGTGCCGGTCTCGATTTCCAGTCGCTCCAAGTCTTCCATGGCGTCGGACCGCAAGATCCCCGCCCGGTAGGAAGAACCTATCAGGGAGCCGTCGATGGCTCCCACGACGTCACGGCCTGTGTTGCCACCCATGATTTCTTGCATGCACGTGTGGGCGACCTCCTCTGGAGTCACGTACTCCATCTGGCCGATCGAGGTGATTGCCTCGAACTCGCCCTTGGTGAACACGCCGTTTTCTCCGGTGTCGATCACCGGAAGCTGTAAGTCGGAGAGGCGTTGGAAATCGCCGGACGGGATTCGGAGTTCGAGCCGACCGTCGAGGGAGACGGTTTGCGCCGAGTAGAGGTGAACCGGCTCGCCGTGTTCGACGACGGTGCGGTTCTCGACGGCAGCGAAGCCGATCAAAGCCGCCGGTTTGACCTCCTTCACGACCGGCTCGCCGTGGGTTCGGGCCAGCAGAAAGAGCAGACCGGTGTGAGCGAATGCCACGGACGTTTTGGTCATCAGCTTGGCAGAGGGCCGATCTTCGCTGTGGGTATACGGGATGTTGAGTCCCATGCCGCCCGTTCCGGTGGTGCCCACCTTGAGGTAGAGGCGGGTACCTGCCTCGTGCATCGCCCGGCCGAGGATCAAGACATGCCGGATGAGCTGTGGCACCGCCTGGGAGAGGATGAGCGCCTCCACGTCGTGTTTGGTTCGAAGCCGCAACTCTGCCGCGTCGTGGTCGTCGGGGACCTCGCCGATGGTTTGTTTGGCGATGATCGACGTCGTGTAGACGTCCTGGTAACTGATCGCCGTGGCGGTGTTGATGCAGTCGACGATGACGTTGGGGCGATACTGAAGTATGAGGCGAGCCAGTCTGGACCGTTCGTAGGCCTCATCGACAGGCCCCAGCAGATCGGCAAAGATCCCTTCCCGCGCCGCGGCGTTCTCGAGGAGGTCATCTCGATGGCGTCGCGAGTAGGCCTCCCGCAGAAACAAGTCACCCCATTCCCCGATGATCTCGGTCGAGGAGTCGGGAAAGTCGTTGCGCAGGTGAGCAATCACGCGGCTGCCTCCCGCTTCGGTCAGTGAGCCGATCACTACCCGGCGAGGTGCCAGGTCGCCGATAATGCGGCGGGCCACTTGCGTGCCTACCAGACCTGCTCCACCCAGCAGGAGAAACGTCTCGTCTCGCACATCCCCAAACCTACCCCGTCGTGAGCCTACGGTCGGGTCGGCGCCGCCGGTCCCTAGAATCCAGGCGCATGAGCTCGAATCCTCCGTACAAGGAAAGCCCTTCGTACACTCAGCACCTGGGTCGAAACCGCCAGTATCTGAGGGACATCATCCTCGGCGTCAACGATGGCCTCGTGTCCATGTTCCTGCTGGTGGCCGGGGTAGTAGGCGGCGGCATGGTTACCCGGAACGTGTTGCTCACGGGGATCGCCGGAGCCATCGCCGGAGCCGTTTCCATGGCGGCCGGTGAGTACATCGCCACGAAGTCCCAGGAAGAGGTATTCGAGGGCGAGCTGGCGCTCGAGCGGCAACACATCAGCGAATTTCGTCAGGATGAACTCCACGAGCTGAGCGATCTACTGGAGGACATCGGCCTCGACGGTCCGCTCCGTGATGAGGTGGTGGAGCATTTTGGCCGGGACGACGAAGCATTGTTGAAAGCAATGACCGCCCTGGAGTTCGGGGTGGTAGAGACGGAACGTAGGTCGCCCTACAGAGCAATGGTCATGTCGGGCTTGCTGTTTTTGGCCGGATCACTGCCCTCGGTTGTTCCCTTTGCCTTCGTGTCCGACCCTCGGACGGGATTGGTCTACGCCACGGTGGGTGCGGTGCTCGGCTTGCTGGTGGTCGGAGCGGTCAAGACCTGGGCCACCCGCGGTGACCCGCTCCGGGCGGCGCTCGAGAACCTGCTCGTCGCGGCCGGCGGCGGAGGCCTGGCCTTTGGGGTGGGGGCGTTGTTCGACCGCCTCGTCAACGGCGGTTGAACGGCAGTCAGGATTCTTGATAGCTGCGGATTCGATCGGCCAGGCCGAACCGGGAGGTCCGCATGTCGACGAAGGCGTTGGTGGCGTCGGCAAACCCGGTTGGGTCGTCCGGAGCGACGATGATCGCGTCTCCCTCCGCTTCCACCCGAAACCGGAAAGGGGTAAGGCGTTCGACCGACACCTCCACGAGCGGCCATGCTCCCAGGCGATTCGCGCCCGCCCACAACCGCAAGTGCTGGTTCTCGATCTGGATGTGGGCGCGCAGACCAGGAGTGGTGTCCCCTAGGTTCTGAATGCGAGCTTCGAATTCGGCGATGGTGTCCCCCAAGCGCAACCATCCTACCGCGTATGGGTTCTGATGGAACACATTCCGCGAATCTCTCTCAGAGATCTGGTTACAGAATCACGGTCGCCAGGCCGATAATCGCGATGAAGCAAAGATCTGAAGGAGAGCAGTGTTCACCTTCCAGTGCACCAGGTGCAGGAAGAAGCCGGCGATTGTCACCCGAGGACGCCGGGTGTTCCTCTGCGCCGACTGCGCTACCGGATCGTTGTGGTACGACATGGTCGGATCGTTGATGGACCCGGACGCCCCGGAGGCGGTGCTCCCACCCGAGGTGGTCGAGGAAGAAGAGACGGCAGAGCGATGGGCTGAAGGGCCGGTGGATCCCTGGCAGGCAGCCTCCGCATAGGGCAGAGGTTCACGGCTGCGGCAAGGTCCCGCGACCCCCTCGGATGGGCACTAAGTCCCTGCTCCTCCGTCCTGGTGGTGAGAGAAACTGTGATTGATCCGCCGAACCGATCGGGCCGACATGTTCGAGGTTCTCGAAGCGAACAACCTGGCTCCCGATGTCCGGTATTTGCGTGTGAGAGCGCCCAAGATCGCCCGGCGTCGGAAACCCGGCCAGTTCGTGATAGTACGGGCATCGTCAACTGGAGAACGGATCCCGCTCACCATCGCCGATGCCGACGCCACCCAGGGATGGATCGCCCTCATCTGCCAGGGGGTCGGCAAGACCACTCGGCAGTTGAACACGCTCGGCGCCGGTGATCGAATTCCGGATGTTGCGGGACCCCTGGGCATGCCGTCGCGAATCGAGCGGTACGGGAATGTGGTGGTCATCGGAGGCGGGGTAGGGACGGCCATCGCCTACCCGACGGCTGCCGCGTTGAAGCAGGCCGGGAACCGGGTGGTGGCGATCATCGGAGGACGCAGTCGTGAGTACGTCATCCTTCAGCAAGAAATGCAGGCCGTCTCCGACGAGGTGTACCCAACCACCGACGACGGTTCGCTCGGGTACCACGGCCTGGTGACCGACAAACTGGCAGATCTCATCGCCACCGGTCCTCCGATCGACTTGGTTCTCGCCATCGGGCCCATTCCGATGATGCGGGCCGTTGCCGACCTGACCCGTCCCCACCACATTGAGACGGTGGTGAGCCTCAATCCGATCATGGTCGACGGCACCGGAATGTGCGGCGGATGCCGAGTCGAGGTGGGCGGAGAAACCAGGTTCGCTTGTGTGGACGGCCCGGAATTCGACGCCCATCTGGTCGATTTCGATCTTCTGACCAGGCGCAACCGGGCGTACCGTGATTTCGAGCAACGCAGGTTGGAGGAGTGGGAAACGGCCCAAGCGGGGATCTCCCAATGAACGAGCTGACCCGCAAGGAACGCATGCAGCTCAGCCGGGTAACGATGCCCGAGCAGGACCCGGACTCGCGCCGGCAGAACTTCACCGAGGTCAACCTCGGGCTCACTCCCGAGTTGGCCATCGAGGAGGCACGACGCTGCCTGATGTGCAGGCGGCCGGTCTGCATCGACGGGTGCCCGGTCGAGATCCGGATCACCGATTTCATAGGTCTGGTCGCGGAAGGTGAATTCGATCAAGCAGCCAAGGTGATCAAGGAGGACAATTCACTGCCGGCTATCTGCGGACGGGTCTGTCCGCAGGAAAACCAGTGCGAAGGCGCCTGCGTGCTGGCTCGAAAGGACAAGCCGATCGCCATAGGGGCCTTGGAGCGCTTCGTCGCCGATTTCGAACGCGACCACAACCTGATGGCCGCGGCTTCGCCCATCCCCCGAACCGGTAGGCGGGTGGCCGTGGTGGGCAGTGGACCGGCCGGTTTGGCCTGTGCGACCGATCTTGCCAGGTTCGGTCATGACGTGACCGTGTTCGAAGCCCTCCATGAGCTGGGCGGGGTGCTCGTGTACGGCATTCCCGAGTTCCGGCTTCCGAAAGAGATCGTCCGCACGGAGATTGCGCAACTCGAAGATATGGGCGTTGAATTCGTAACCAACGCCGTTATCGGGATGATCGACTCGATCGATGATCTGCTCGGCGAGGAAGGCTACGACGCGGTCTTCGTCGGCGTCGGTGCCGGACTACCGCGCTTCCCCAAGATTCCCGGTGAGAACCTGATCGGCGTCTACTCCGCCAACGAATTCCTCACCCGGGTCAATCTGATGAGGGCCTACCTGGCGGACTCGGATACGCCGCTACTCGAGCTGCGGGGTCGCAACGTGGCCGTCTTCGGAGGAGGCAACACGGCCATGGATGCCGTCCGAACCGCGTTGCGGCTGGGAGCCGCCCAGGCTTCCATCATCTACCGGCGGTCGGAGCAGGAGATGCCGGCCCGTCTGGAAGAAGTCCACCACGCCCGCCAGGAGGGGGTACGGTTCCGGATGCTGGCCATCCCGGTTGAATTCCTCGGCAACGCCGACGGTTTCCTGAAAGGGGTACGTCTTCAGCGCATGGAGTTGGGCGAGCCCGATGAAGGAGGCCGGCGACGCCCCGTCCCGGTACCGGGGAGTGAATGGCTCGAAGACGTCGACGTAGCCGTGGTGGCCATCGGAAACAGCCCGAATCCACTGTTGGGAAAGACGGCGCCTGATCTCGAGGAGACGCCCTGGGGGACTCTGGTAACCGATGAAGCCACCGGTCGTACCACCAAGGAGGGAGTGTTCGCCGGGGGCGACATCGTTACCGGCGGGGCGACGGTCATCCTGGCTATGGGAGCAGGAAGAACCGCAGCCGCCTCGATCCATGAGTACCTCCGCACGGGTGTCTGGGACGTGCCCGACGAACCCGTCGAGGTGCCCGGCTGACCGCTCCCTCCGGGGAGGCTATACGTCTTTGGAGGAGCCGGGCGTAGCGGTCCGGGCCTGCTCTTCCGTCCGGCGAGGCTCCTCGACGGTGTCGGCGTTCCACACCGCGGTGGAGATCAGGAACACGGCAAAGGTGATGATCAGCACGGGTCCGACCCTGACAATGGTGAGCAAGCCGATTCGGTCGGCCATCCACGTGCCGAACAGCGCCCCGATGGGCAGCGTGCCCCAGGCAAGCGCTCGGGCGGTGGCGGTGACCCTGCCGAGCAAATGCTCGGGGGTGTACAACTGGCGCATGGTGGTCATCGACACGTTCACCCACACGAGACCCATGAAGGCTCCCACGAGGATGCCTGCCACGGTGAGCAGATCGCCGGCGAAGGTCATCGAGAACAGGCCGGTGCCGAACAACATCATTCCGGCGACGAAGGCTTTGCCGATGCCGATGATCCGGATAACGGCTGCCACCGAGAAGGCGCCGATCAGGCCACCGATTCCCATGCCCACCACGAACAAACCGAGCTGAGCGGGGTCGTCGGTACCCAGAATCCGGGCACCGATCAAGACCAGGGCCGCTTCGATGAAGCCCGTGACGAAGTTGCCCAGTGAACCGGCCAGGGTCGTGAGGCGGATTCGCGTGTCCCGCCAGAGGTACTCCCAGCCCTCCAGCACCTGGATCAGGAAGCGGCCGTTGGAGGGAATCCGCCGTTCGACGGGAGCCCGGATGAAGAAGAACGACGCCGCCGAGACCATGAAGGTCAGCGCGTTGAAGGTAAAGGCAGCACTGAATCCCAGGGACGCCACGAGGAGTCCACCGCTGACCGGCCCGAGGAGAAAGGCCAGTTGCTGGGAGAGGGAGAGGCGACTGTTGGCCGTCGCAAGCATCCGAGAAGGGACCAGAGCGGGCAGCAACGATTGGAGTCCCGCGTTGAAAGATGCGGCCAGGCTCCCCACGATGAATGAGAAAGGAAGGAGCATCCACACCTCGAACCCTTCTTCGGTGGCGAAGGCGGCGAGCACTAGGAAAGCGGAAGCCCGCAGAAGATCGCCGATGACCAGGACGGGCTTGAGCCGGAAGCGGTCGAGGAGGACACCGCCCAGGAAGCCGAAAAGGAGAGTGGGGATGCTCTCGGCGGCGGATATCAGCCCGAAGTTGATCGCTCGCTCGCTCAACTCCTTCAGGAACAGCGGAATCGTCAAGTAGGCGATGTAGTCGCCGAAGAGGGACACCGTCTGGCCGATCCACAGGGCTGTGAAGTCGCTTTGCAGGCCGGCTTCTCGGTGTCTACCGCGGTGTCCCATGGCGCCAACACCCTAATCCGCGGCTTGGTCCTCGATGAAGGAGTGGTAGCCTCGCGGAGTCGAGTACGAAGGATTCGCCGCGTGACCAATGTGAACGAGTTGCCCCAGCTGACCGAAGAATTGATCGATCTGTCGAAGGAGTATCTGCGTCAGGAGACCGTCGGCCATGCCCAGCGGTTGGGCAAAGTCGCCGGTTTCAGTATGGGCGCGGCGATGTTGTTCTCCATCGGCGTCATCCTGCTGGCGACGGCCGGGATGCGGTTCCTGGTCGAGGTGTTGCCCGAAGGTGGACTGTGGACGGCCTTGGCGCTCTTCATCTCTGCGCTGATCGCCGGCGGCGCGGCCGGGACCGTCGCTTGGAGGGCGAGCAGCTGATGGTGGAACGAGCAGACATCGAAGCCAAGGCTCGGCAGATCGAACAGACGCTGGTCGATACCAAAGAGAGCGTCCAGGAGAAAGCGGTCGTGGTTGCGATCGTGGTGGTGGTGGTCATCGCCCTCACCTTTCTCCTCGGCCGGCGCCGCGGCCAGAGGGGATCCGCGATCGTCGAGGTCTATGAGGTCTACAAGTCGTAGCGACCCGGCCCTCAGCCGTCCCGGCCGGCCGGTGGGCTGAACCGGATCGTGACGGCTTGTCCCGGACGCAGCGTCTTCCTGTAGACGCGGGGGCGGCCGGGCCTCGACGCGCGCAGGTAGGCGACGAACAGCATGGCAGCTCCCAGCGCGATCAGGTTCACGTCGCCGGTTCGCAGCCCGCGAAAACTGTTGGTCAAACCTTGTTGCAGCAGGTTCATGCAAAGCAGGATAGGCGTCTTAAAGTGATGAATCATGCGCAACGAAAAGTTCGTCAAGGTCGTCGTCTGGTTGGTGGTCATCGCCATGGTGCTCACGCTGGCGATTGGCTTCGGATCACTGCTGTTCTCGTGAAGGTGATTCTGCGGCACCCCAAGCGAGAAGTGGTGGTCGAGGGACCATCTAGCGTGCGTGAGCTTCTCGAGCATCTCAGTATCGTGCCGGAGTCGGTGCTGGTGATTCGGGGCGACGAGTTGCTCACGCGCAGCGACCGGGTTGATGCCGAAGACACGATCGAGTTGCGGCCGGTGATCTCGGGCGGGGCGTGACCCGTGAACTGCCGTATCTGCAGGCAACGAGCTGCAGTTGAGGTCCGGCGTCACAACGCGGCGTTCTGTCGCGCTCATTTCATTGAGCACGTGCAGCGGCAAGTCGCCCGTACGATCCACGACTACGAGATGTTTGGGGGTGAAGATCGCCTGCTGCTGGGTGTTTCGGGGGGCAAAGACAGTCTGGCTCTGTGGGACATCCTCACCGAACTGGGCTATTCGGTCGACGGCATCTATCTCCACCTCGGCATTGGTGAGTACAGCTCCGAGAGCCTGCAACTGACGGAACGCTTTGCCGCGTCCCGCCGGCTGGAAATGCGCATCATCGACCTCCCGGTCGACTACGGCTTCTCGATCCCGCAGGCAGCCGCCGGCCAAAGCCGAAGCGCCTGCTCGGTGTGCGGGCTCTCCAAGCGGTACCTCCTGAATGAGGCTGCCGACGGATACGACGTGCTGGTCACAGGCCACAACCTCGACGACGAGGCGGCAACCCTGCTGGGCAACGTCCTCACGTGGAACACCGAATATCTGGGTCGGCAGGCTCCGGTGTTGCCGGCCGTCGAGGGCCTGGTGCGCAAGGTCAAGCCTCTCATCCGGGTGGCGGAGCGGGAAACGGCAGCCTACGCGGTCTTGCGAGGCATCGAGTACGAGGTTGAAGAGTGCCCCATGGTGGCAGGGAACACGGTGAACCGACTCAAGGAGCGCATGAACTTGCTCGAGGAGCAATCCCCGGGTGTCAAGCAACAGTTTCTCTTTGGGTTCTTCGAACGGGGAGCAGAGCATTTTGGAGCCGGGACGAAGCCGGAGCTGGGCTCTTGCCTTTCGTGTGGAGGTCCAACCACGGGAGCCGTCTGTGCTTTCTGCCGGGTCCGCGACCGAGCCATCCGACTGCCGGAGAAGGGTGACGCATGAGCAAGCCGCTGGCTCAGGGCGAGGATTGCCTGCTGCTCGATACCAAGGGCCGGTACTACCTGATTCGGTTGACCGAAGGAGGGGAGTTCCATTCGCACCTCGGGCCTCTGCCGCACGCTGAGATCATCGGTGTCCCGGAAGGCAGCCCGGTGGTTACCGAGAAGGGAAACCGCTTGGTGGTTCTGCGGCCGCGTTTCTTCGACTACGTCCTGAAGATGAAGCGGGGAGCCCAGGTCGTCTATCCAAAGGACATCGGGCCGATCCTCGTGTATGGGGACATTGGACCCGGGGCGCGGGTGCTCGAAGCCGGTACCGGGTCGGGTGCCTTGACCATGGCCCTCGTGCGGGCGGTCGGCCCGGACGGCCGGGTGGTCACCGTTGAACGGCGGGAAGACCATGCGGAGCACTCCCGCCGGGCGATCGAGCGGTTCTTCGGCGGGCTGCCGCCCAACCTGGAGCTGCGCGTCGGCAACGTCGAGCAGATGGTGGCCGAGGTGCAGCCGGACCGGCTGGTGCTGGATCTGCCCCAACCGTGGGATGTCGTAGATGCCGCCGCGGATTCGTTGCAGGGGGGAGGCGTCTTCTGTGCCTACGTGCCGACCGTGCCTCAGATGCAGCAAACGGTCGAGGCGCTCCGCGCCAGCGGGGTATTCGTCGAACTCATTTCGTTCGAGACCTTTCTACGTACCTGGAACGTCGCCGGCCGATCCGTCCGGCCGGACCACCGCATGGTCGGCCATACCGGCTTCATCACCGTGGCGAGGAAGACACTGCCCGTCTGACCGCAAGTGGGAGGAAGGTTCGATGTCGACGTACGATCCCGTTGAACCGTCTGCCCATTCCTGGGGCCGCACCTCAGCCTGGGAGCATCTACGGTTCGATGAAGATGCACTCGCCGGGGCACTCCTCGGCGGATTCAATCGTTAGGTCTTCTTGACCGGCCGGAACCACAGCCACGCCGGCGGCGCCCTCCTCGTTCCCTTCCGAGGCGGCAAAGATCTTGTCACCTTCTCGCACGTAGGCCAGCCCGTCGTCGAGTAGCACAAAGACATCGGGGGCGATTTCTTCACAGAGCCCGTCTCCGGTGCAGAGGTCCTGATCGATCCATACCTTCATCGTGGTGCTCCTGTAACCATTGACTGCGAGCGCGACCACAGATCATAGCCAGAGGGGCGTTGTTTCACGCGATTCGGCTATGGGCCGGAGAAATGCCGTGCCCTTCGTATACTGAAATCATTGCCGGTTGAGGTGAGCCATGACCACAGGAGACCAAGACTCCGCTCAGGCGGAACAGATCGCGGCGCTGCACATCACAATCCGCTCGCTCGAAGAGGAGCTGGTTGTGTTGCGGCGCCGAATCCAGGACGCTCCGACGAGGATGCGCAGCCTGGAGGACCGACTCGCCGAGACCAAGGGCCGGCTTTCGCAAGCGGTTTCCCAGAATGAGAAGCTCTCTGCAGTGCTCGAGGAAGCTCGTCAGCAGTTGACGATCTTGCGCGAGGAAGTGGAGAAGTTGTCGGCGCCGCCCAATGCTTTCGGAGCGGTCCTGGGAGTGAACGAAGACGGCACCGTCGACGTCATGGTGAGTGGTCGCAAGCTCCGGGTCAACGCCCAGCCCAGCATCGAGGTGAAACAGCTTCTGGTGGGTCAGGAAGTCCTCCTGAACGAGTCGATGAACCTCATCGACGTGCGGGACTTCGAACCGACCGGCGAGGTAGCGGCCGTCAAGGAAAACCTCGGTGACGGCCGCCTCCTGGTACTCGCCCACGCCGACGAAGAACGGGTGGTAGAAACGTCCGATCCAATGACCGGACAACCGGTCAGGGCCGGCGACCACGTGCGTATCGATGGGCGCACCGGGCTGGTCTTGGAGAGGATCATCCGTCCCGAGGTGGAAGAACTGGTCCTGGAGGAGGTTCCCGACGTAACGTACGATCAGGTAGGTGGCTTACGAGGCCAGATCGAAACGATTCGCGACGCGGTGGAATTGCCGTACGTGCACAAGCAGAAGTTCGATCGATACGGGCTGGAAGCCCCCAANNGGCGGACGGGCAGCGAAGACTCCCGGTCCTACTTTCTCAACATCAAGGGACCCGAACTCCTCAACAAATACGTTGGTGAAACAGAACGGCAGATTCGACTCATCTTCCAGCGTGCCAAGGAGAAGTCCGATGAGGGGGTACCCGTAATCGTCTTCTTCGACGAGATGGATTCGCTGTTCCGTACGAGAGGGACCGGTATCTCGTCGGATGTGGAATCGACCATCGTCCCGCAACTGCTGTCGGAACTCGACGGGGTGGAGAGCCTCAAGAACGTCATCGTCATCGGAGCATCGAACCGCGAGGATCTGATCGACCCGGCGATCCTGCGGCCTGGGCGCCTCGACGTGAAGATCAAGATCAACAGACCCGACGCGGAAGCAGCAAGGCAGATCTTTGGGATCTACCTGAGAGGCGACATACCGCTCGACGAAGGGGAGATGGCTGCGGCCGGAGGCAAGAACGAGTTGGTCGAGAGCATGATCGACAAGACCGTCGACTTGATGTACTCGATGGACCCCGAAAACCGATTCCTAGAAGTCACCTATGCCAACGGTGACCGCGAAGTTCTGTATTTCCGAGATTTCTCGAGCGGAGCCATGATCGAGAACATCGTGCGGCGCGCCAAGAAGGACGCCATCAAGCGAGAGATCGGGGGCGGTCCGGGCGGTCTCAAGATCGGCGATCTGCTCGCGGCCATCAAGCAGGAGTTTGCCGAACACGAAGATCTCCCCAATACCACCAACCCCGACGACTGGGCCAAGATATCGGGCAAGAAAGGCGAGCGCATCGTCTACGTCCGCACGTTGATCGAGGGCGAAGCGGAAGGTAAGACTATCGAAGCCGTCACCACCGGCCAGTACCTCTGATCGTGTCCGTCCACAAAGTCTGCGGAACCGAGACGGAGTACGGCATCTCGGTCCGGAATCAGGGTGACTTCAACCCGGCGATCGCCTCCGGACTCGTCGTGAACTCCTACGCCGGTGAACGCGCCCGAGTGCAATGGTCATTCGAGGAAGAATCCCCGGGACGCGACGCACGGGGATTCGGGGTCGAGGGGGCGGTCGTATCCGACTACGACAGCGCGCTCGTCAACGTGGTTCTGTCCAACGGCGCCCGACTCTATGTCGACCATGCTCATCCCGAGTACTCCACGCCGGAGTGTTTCGATCCGCTCGAAGCGGCTCTTCACGACAAGGCGGGTGAGGTCGTCATGGCCAGAGCGGCGGTCGCGGCTGGAACTCTCCTCGACAACGAACAGCGGATTGGTCTCTACAAGAACAACAGCGACGGGAAGGGCAACTCCTACGGTGCCCACGAGAACTACCTCCTGTCTCGCGATTTGCCGTTCTCCGAGGTCATTGAATTCTTCACGACGTTCCTCGTTACCAGGCAGATCCTGACCGGATCCGGGAAGGTTGGTGCGGAGAACGGTCGCCCGGACGTCGCCTTCCAGCTGAGCCAGCGGGCGGACTTCTTTGAAGAGCGCGTCGGGCTCGAGACGACTCTGAAGCGACCGATCATCAATACCCGCGACGAACCGCACGGCGACCCCAGCAAGTACCGACGGCTCCATGTGATCATCGGTGATGCAAACCTCTCCGAGACCCAGACGTTTGTGAAGCTGGGAGCCGCCTCTCTCTTTCTCGCTGCCCTCGAGGAAGGGGCGTTGCCCGACCCGGTTGCCCTGGTGGATCCTGTGACAGCTACCTGGCAGGTAAGCCACGACCTCGATTTCCGGTTTCCACTGGCCCTCGAGGATGGGGGGTCTGCTACCTCTCTGGACCTGCAATGGCAGTACCTGGAGTGGCTGACGAAGTACTCGGAACTGGCAGGACCCGATCCCGTCTACGACCGCGTGCTGGCCCAGTGGGAAGAGTTGCTGACCGATCTCGAGTCGGATCCGCTCAGCCTGGCCGACCGTCTCGATTGGGCTGCCAAGCTGCGGATCCTCGAAGGGTACCGCCAGCGCGACGGGCTGTCGTGGGATGACCCCAAGCTGAGGGCGCTCGACCTGCAGTACCACGACATCGATCCGGAGCGGGGGCTCTACTACCGGCTTGCCCGGAGGGGATCGATGAGGCGCCTCTTCATGGACGGGGAGATCGAAAGAGCAGTGGCGGAGCCTCCCGAGCTGACCCGGGCCTATTTCCGGGGCCGGTGTGTATCCCGTTTCTCCCAGTCGCTCGTTGCCGCCAATTGGGATTCGCTCGTGTTCGAAGTCGGGGAAGATACGCTGAAGCGGGTGCCTATGATGGAGCCGCTTCGGGGTACCAAAGAGCGTGTTGACAGTGTGCTCTCGCAAGCCGCCGATGCGGCCGGCTTGGTTCGAGCGCTAGGAGGTAGCAATGGCCGAACAGGAACGGAAGAAGGTCCAGCGGAAGGAAACTGAAGCTGAGTCCGAGGCCGTCCAACCTGCGTCGAGTGAAACGGCTGCCCAGACAACCGACAAGATCGACGAGCTGCTCGACGAGATCGACGAAGTGCTCGAAGAGAACGCCGAAGAATTCGTCAAGAACTACGTCCAGAAGGGTGGGCAATGAGCCGGGAGCGCTTTCCCGGGGGATTGCCCGCAGGATCTCCCGCTCCGGGCACGAGCTTCACCGACCTTCTCCGATCCCTCGATCTCGCCCCTGTGTGGGAGGCGAGTGGATCCGAGGGGTTGGTTCGCGCACCGGAAGGTACCACCGTGCTGGCGATGCGGTACGGCGATGGGGTAGTGATGGTGGGGGACCGGCAAGCTACTGAAGGCCACCTGGTCGCCCACCGACGGATCCAGAAGGTGTTTCAGGCCGACGATTACTCGGCTGTGGCCATCTCCGGCACCGCCGGTCTGGCAGTCGAAATGGTCCGACTGTTCCAGACCGAACTCGAGCACTATGAGAAGCTCGAGGGGGCCCGGCTGAGCCTCGACGGCAAGGCCACGTATCTGGCGCGGATGGTCCGCCAGCAGCTTCCAATGGTGTTTCAGGGACTGGTCGTCGTTCCGCTCTTCGCAGGTTACGACGAAACCTCGCAGGAAGGCCGCCTCTATACCTTCGACGTGGTGGGAGGACGGTACGAGGAGCAGGATTTTGGTGCCACCGGGTCCGGCGGGCGGGACGCCAAGTCGTACCTGAGAGGTGCGTATCGCGACGACCTCGATGAACCGGGCGCTTTGGACGTCGCACTCCGGGCGTTGATAGCCGCAGCTGAAGAAGACACGGCCACCGGTGGCCCCGACCTCCAACGGGGTATCTTGCCAAATGTGGTTACCGTCACTGTTGACGGCTATCACGAAGCGCCCGAAGAACAGGTGGCCGAGATATCCGCGGCGGCGTTGGAGGCTGTGCGATGAGCATGCCGTTCTACGTGCCGCCTGAGCAATTGGTCAAGGATCGGGCGGAATATGCCAGAAAGGGCATCGCTCGCGGCCGTTCGATCGTGGCGATTGACTACGACGACGGCGTGCTGCTGCTGGCCGAGAATCCCAGCCGCACTTTGTACAAGGTCAGCGAGATCTACGACCGGATCGCCTTCGCCGGCGTGGGGAAATACAACGAGTTCGAGGCCCTGCGGGTGGCCGGGATTCGGCACGCGGATTTGAAGGGTTACCTATATGGACGCCCGGACGTAGCCGGCAAAGGGCTGGCCAACGCGTTCTCGCAGACCCTCGGCAACATCTTCACCCACGAGATCAAGCCCTACGAAGTGGAGATCCTTGTTGCCGAGGTGGGCACCGACCGAGAAGGCAACCGGCTTTTCAAGGTCACCTACGACGGAACTCTCTACGACGAGCGGGGGTTCTGCGCGATTGGGGGTCAAGCCGACACCCTTACTTCGAACCTGGCCGCACGGTATCGGGATCCGGCTCCTATCGCCGATACCATCCGGATGGTGGCCGACGCCTTCGGGCAGGTCGAGGAGAGGGAAATCGACGGTTGGGAAGCAGCGGTGCTCGACCGCACTCGTGAGCGTCGCATGTTCCGGCGTCTCACGCAGGAAGAGATTGCAGCGGCGCTCGGCTAGGAGCCGGCGATCAACACTCGACCATACAGGACGACGGCCACGAGGATCGCAGCCACCAGCCACCACACCCACGAGCGGATCGGATGCACCGAAGGACCGGGTCCGAGAGGCTCGACGTTCGCGACCACAGCGTCGGTGTCCGCTGCCAGCAAGATCAGGCGGGCCTCTTCCATCCGGTCGGGCGGGATCCAGATCTCGGTAGCCGCCATAGCGCCGAGGGTGAGGCGGTAGGGGCCCAGAGCTTCGCCGTGCAGGCGAGCCGAGATGCCTTCGGCGTCGAGCAGGGCCTGGAGTAGCAGGGCCTGATTGGGGTTGCCGACTGTCGCCAGAAACACGAAGCCTGATTCCATCCCGGTCATTGTGGGGCAAACGGGGCATTAAGGCGATCAAGAATGCAGCCGGGGTACGCTGACACGGTGCAGCGACGGATCTACGGCATCGAGAACGAGTACGGGGTGACCTGCACGCTGCGCGGTCAGCGTCGCCTCAGCCCCGACGAGGTGGCTCGCTACCTTTTCCGCCGGGTCGTCAGTTGGGGCCGTTCCTCCAACGTCTTCCTGGAGAACGGAGCTCGGCTCTACCTGGACGTGGGGAGTCACCCCGAATACGCCACCCCCGAATGCGACAGTGTCTACGACGTGGTTGCCCACGACAAAGCCGGCGAACGCATCCTCGAGGGATTGGTGGCGTCGGCCGAGGAGCGCCTGGTTGAAGAAGGTATCCGCGGCGAGATCTACCTCTTCAAGAACAACACCGACTCGGCCGGCAATTCCTACGGCTGCCACGAGAACTATCTGGTGGGTCGCCACGGTGACTTTCAGAGGGTGGTCGACACACTGATCCCCTTCCTGGTGACTCGCCAGATCTACATCGGGTCCGGGAAGCTGCTGCAGACGGCTCGGGGAACGGCCTACAGCGTGGCCCAACGCGCCGAGCACATATGGGAAGGTGTCTCATCGGCGACCACCCGGAGTCGACCGATCATCAACACCCGGGATGAGCCACACGCCGACGCCGAACGTTTTCGTCGTCTCCATGTGATCGCCGGAGACTCCAACATGTCCGAGTACGCCACGTTCGTCAAGGTGGGGACGGTCGCGGCCCTGCTGCAGATGCTGGAGGACGAGGTGGTGTTCCGCGATCTCACCCTCGAGAATCCGATCCGTGCCATCAGAGAGATCAGCCACGACACGTCGTGTCGTCGCAAGATTCGCCTGGCCAACGGACGGGAGTTGTCGGCTCTCGACATCCAATGGGAGTACCTCGACCGGGCCATTCGCTACACCCGCAACCCGGGGTTCCCGGCCCCGATCCAGCAAGCGGTCGAGATGTGGGAGCATCTCCTGACGGGGCTGGAGAAGGATCCAATGACCCTCGACCGGGAGGTCGACTGGGTGGCGAAGTACCGGCTCATAGATCGGTACCGGGCTCGGTGGGATTTGCCGCTCTCCGACCCGAAGATCGCCTTGCTGGACCTCTCGTATCACGACGTCAACACGCAGCGAGGCCTGTTCTACCTCCTGCAGCGCAAGGGCCTGGTCGATCGAGTAGTTACGGACGAGGCGATCGCCGATGCCGTGGAACGGCCACCCCAGACGACCCGGGCAAGACTCAGGGGTGAGTTCATCAAGACTGCCAAGGCCCGGAAACGCGATTTCACGGTCGACTGGGTGCATCTGAAGCTCAACGACCAGGCTCAGCGAACCGTGCTGTGCAAAGACCCGTTCAAAGCAACCGACGACCGGGTGGAGAAGCTGATCAACAGCCTGTGAGTGGTCACAGCCGGTTGCCGTTGGTCGCCGGCCCCCTGCGCTCGATGATTGGCCGGATACCGGTCATCAACGATTCCCCGGCCTTCATGATCCTTCTCGCCTGATTCCGCTCCTCATACACTGAGCCTCACAATGAAGCGTGTCATCGAACGACTCCTCAACCTCCTGGCCTTCCTGCTCACTACCGGGCGGCCGGTGAGCGCCGACGAGATCCGGACGACGGTAGCCGGCTACGACCAGGACAACGACGAGGCTTTCCGAAGGATGTTTGAGCGCGACAAGGACTTGCTCCGCAACATGGGTATTCCTCTGGAGTTGCGTCCGACGGACGTGTGGGAGGTCGAGTTCGGTTACATGGTTCCGCCCGATCAATACCGGCTCCCCGATCCCGGCTTGACCGATGAGGAGCGAGCGGCCCTGTGGCTTTCTGCACAGGTGGTTCGACTGGGAGGACAGCCCTCCGGGCCGGAGGCACTTCTCAAGCTGGGCGGTGGGGCGATGTCGGGAGCGGGAGAGCCGCTCGCGGCCGACCTCGGTCCCTCTGCCGACTCCCTGGCGGTGATCTTTCAAGCCGTCGCCGACCGGCGGGTGCTGAGCATGGAGTATCGAGATCGCCGCCGGGAAGTGCATCCCTACGGCCTGTTGCATCAGCGCGGCCACTGGTACCTGGTTGCGGCCGAGAACGATGAGGTCCGGGCGTACCGGGTGGACCGAGGCTCGGGATACACCTCCGAGCAACCGGCCCAAGCATTCGAGCGGCCGGCCGGGTTCCGCATCCGCGACGCCTTGCCTTCTCTGCCGTGGCAGGCGGGGGAGAAAGACCTCGAAGCTGTCGTGCGATTCGACGCCGAGGTCGCCTGGTGGGCGTGCCGTCAACTGGCAGAACCGGCCGTGGAGCAACCCGACGGGAGCCTGGAGGCGCGGATTCGTGTGGCCAACCCTTCTGCCTTCATCGGCTGGTTGTTGGGGTTCGAGGACCGCGCCGAGATCATTGCCCCTGAGGAGTTGCGCTCCCAGTTGCTCGCCCTGGTCGCAGGTGACGGCCGATGAGCAAGACGGCACTCCGACTCACCCGTATCCTCTCCATGGTCCCCTGGGTGATTGCCAATCAGGGTGCCGGGGTGGACGAGGTGTGCCGGCGGTTCGGCTACACGGAACGTGAGCTTCTCGAGGATCTCAACCTGGTGTTTGTCTGCGGGCTGCCCGGCTACGGCCCCGGAGATCTCATGGTGGCCTACGTCGAGAACGATGAAGTGATCGTGGACATGGCCGACTATTTCTCCCGTCCACTCCGTCTGACGCCGGCTGAGGCACTCGGCTTGCTGGCATCCGGATCGGCTCTGATCAGTACTTCGCAGGCCCCAGAAGGCTTGGATCGAGCAGTCGACAAGCTGGCGTCGGCTCTCGGCATCGACGCCGATGAAGCGGTCGTGGTCGACCTGTCGGGTGAACCGGAGCTGGTCGAGCTCCTGCGAGAAGCCGTTGCAGCAACCCGGGTCCTGGCCCTCACGTACACATCGCTGGGAAAGGGAGAAACGCGCGAACGATTGGTCGAGCCCTGGTCGGTGTTCACGACGCTGGGGAACTGGTATCTGTCCGGGTTCTGTCGAACGGCAGGCGGAGAGAGGGTGTTCCGCATCGACCGCATTCAGGAGGCGCGAGTGACCGACGAGGTCTTCACTCCGCCACCCGAGCCGCCTCCTCCGGAGGTGCGCTACACGCCGTCCGAGGATGATGTCCGAGCCACTATCAGGCTGGGAGAGCGGGCCCGGTGGGTAGCCGATTACTACCCGGTGGACGTCCTGTCGGATGATGGATCGGAGATGGTGATCGGTTTCTCGGCCAGCGACGCCTCGGTGGCGGCGCGGCTGCTTCTCCGCCTCGGAGCCGAGGCTCAACTCGTCGAAGGATCGGAAACCGCGGCGGCCCTGGAAGACCTGAGGAACCGCATCCTGGCTCGCTACCAGGCTGAGTAGCCGACGCAGCGAGGACGCATCCTTCCCGCCGTTCACTAGTGCGCGATGACTATTTCTCAATAGTCCCTTCAGCCGCCAGCAGCTCCTACCGATAACTCGTCTGTAGAGACGGTTAGCGGAGAACCCGAATGACCACCATCAAGACGACCTGCGAACGGTGCGGAGACGTAGAGCTCGAACCCGGCGATCTCGCACTGGAACTCGATCCGACTCAAGAATCAGGCGTGTACCTCTTCACCTGCCCCAGTTGCATCGTTGTTCAGCGCCGGCCCGCCAACCCGCGAGTCGTCAACGTGCTTCTCGCCACCGGTGTCACCTATGAGGTGGTCACACCGTCCTCCAACGACCATCCGATCACCGAAGCCGAGATTGCCACCTTCGCCCGGCGTCTCGACGAGGAAGAAGATCTGTTCCGCCTGCTGACTCCCTGAGCCTGCTCCCAGTCCCAGGCAAGTCTGCCAGCTCCGAACGATGCCCCAGACGGCACTAGCATGCCGCCCGGGCGATGTTCGATTCCATTAGCTTCACCGAACTTCTCACGATTCTCCTGATCGCGCTCGTCGTGTTCGGACCGCAGCGACTTCCTGCGCTGGCCCGCAAGGTCGGTAGGTGGGCCCGCGAGATCCGTCGGACTGCTGCGGAGTTCCGCCGGGGACTCGATCGGGAAGTCAAGGAAATCGAAGGACCGCTGAAAGAGGTGAAGGCCGACTTCGACAAGGCCAAAGGAGATCTCAAGGCAACCGGTGACGAGGTGAAGAAATCGGTCGAGTGGATCGGCCCGCCCCCTGTGGTGGGCCCGTCTCCCGACGAAGCGCTCGCGGACAAACCGGCAGAACAGTCCGAGGAGCCTGAGGAGTCCTCGTGACCGAGGAGCAACGGCAGCCCATCCTGGAGCACCTCGAAGAGCTGCGCTGGCGGCTTGTCAAGAGCGCCATCGCGTTGGTTATCGGAGCGGTGGTGGCCTTCCTCTTCCGTGATTGGCTGTTCAAGCTCCTCGAGAAGCCATATCGCGTGGCGATCGACGACAGCGACGCCCTCGCTCAATTTCAGGTGACGGAAGGGTTCTCGGTGGCGATGCGCCTGGCTCTGTTTGGGGGAACGCTGCTGGCCAGCCCCGTCTTGCTCTACCAGCTCTGGGCGTTCATCAACCCGGCACTCACCCCGAGAGAACGGAAATGGACCATTCCGATCGTGTCCGCGCTCGCGGTGCTGTTCGCCGGTGGCGTGGTGTTCGGCTACATCATCCTGCCCCGGGGTTTGGATTTCCTGCTGAGGATTCAGAGTGGTCTGGAGCCCATCATCGGCGTCGGCAGTTACATCTCGTTGACACTTCGCTTCTTGCTCGTCTTCGGGTTGGCTTTCGAGTTCCCGGTCTTCTTGTTCGCGGCGTCTGCTGCCGGACTCGTGTCTTCTCGGCAACTGGAACAGGGGCGGCGCTGGGCAGTGCTCGTCATCGTCGTGATCGGCGCCGTCGTTACCCCGACGGGTGATCCCCTCACCCTGATGGCACTTTCGATACCGCTCTACCTGCTGTACGAAATCACGATCTGGCTGGTCAAACTCATCCTGCGGAAATGAGCTTGACGGCCTTCTTCGAGAGTCTGGCCTTCCCGCCCGACGTCTTTCAACAGGTCGCCGCCGAAGCCATCGAGTCGGGAGAGTCGGTGGTCGTCGCGGCCCCGACCGGCTCGGGCAAGACGCTGGTTGCGGAGGTGGCAGTTCATCTGGCGATGGAGCGAGGCCGGCGGGCGTTCTACACGACTCCTCTCAAGGCGCTCTCGAACCAGAAGTTCGCCGACTTCCGGAATGCCTACGGCGAAAGCCGGGTCGGTCTTCTCACGGGCGACAACTCTCTCAACGGCGATGCGCCCATCGTGGTGATGACCACGGAGGTGCTTCGCAACATGATCTACACCGATCCGGGAACCCTCGAGGATCTCGACACGGTCATCCTCGACGAGGTGCACTATCTGCAAGATCGCTTCCGAGGAGCAGTCTGGGAAGAGGTGATCATCCATGCCCCGACCCACGTCCAGATGGTCTGTCTGTCGGCTACGGTCTCCAACGCCGACGAGTTCACGGAATGGGTGCGCACCCGTCGTGGTCCGACGACGCTGGTGCTCGAGGAGAACCGTCCGGTTCCTCTCGAAAGTCTCTACGCGGTCAAGGACCGCTTTCAGGACGAGGGCTTGATTGTGGAGCCGCTGCTGGTGCGAAGGGGCGGGCGGGTGGATCCGAATCCGGACATCGTAAGGATGTTCTCGCGTCGCGGAACCCGGCGCCGGTATGCAACGCCCAGGCGCGGCGAGGTGGTGGCAACGCTGGCAGCGGCGCAGATGCTCCCGGCCATCTACTTCATTTTCAGCAGAGCCGGGTGCGAAGACGCCGCCCAACGGCTCGCGGACGGCGGAGTGAGTCTCACCGGTCCGGACCAGCGGTCAGAGATCCGGCAGCTGGTCGAGGCGCGTACCGGTCATCTCGACGACCAGGACCTCACAGTGCTCGGGTACGACCGCTGGCTGTCCCAGTTGCAGCAGGGCGTCGCCGCCCACCACGCGGGGCTTGTGCCGGCGTTCAAGGAAACCGTCGAAGAACTGTTCCTGAAAGGTCTGATTCAAGTCGTGTTCGCCACGGAGACCCTGTCGCTGGGTATCAACATGCCCGCCAAGACCGTCGTTCTCGAGAACCTGTCGCGTTTCACGGGCCAAACGCATGAGATCTTGCGCCCGGGCGACTACACACAACTCACCGGCCGGGCCGGTCGGCGAGGCATCGACGTACAGGGCTACGGCGTAGTCCTCTACTCGAGGTTCATCGATTTCGACCGGGTGGCAGGCATCGCCTCCGCCGGCATGCATGCTCTGCGCTCCAGTTTCCGACCTACGTACAACATGGCGGCCAATCTGGTCGCCAACTACTCGCAAGTCGAGGCAGAACGCCTGTTGAGAGCTTCGTATGGTCAGTATCAGCGACGGCGGAGCGCCGACTCTCTGCGCCGTGCCCTGGCCAAACAGGAGAAGCGCCTCGCCCGACTCCAACGGGACGCACAGTGCGAGCGGGGAGATGTCGCGGAGTACGTGGATCTTCTGCGGGACGGTGCGGGACACAAAGAGGCGGCGGCGGAACTCCTGCGGAACCTCCGCCTCGGTCAAGTGTTCGAAATCCCCGGCGGAAAACGTTCGGGCCGGTACGTGGTGGTCAAGAAGTGGCGGGGAGCCGATCCTCCCCGGGTTGTGGTGGTCTCGGAGAAGGGGAAGGTCTTTCAGTTTCGGTCGGGTGACCTCGGTCCCGGCCCTGTGCCGCTCGGGAGCATTTCGCTCCCCAAGCCCTACCAGCCGCGCGATTCCCGCTTCCGGCAAAGAGTCGCTTCGGCGCTGCGCGGATTTCGGCCGGCCTCCGCCGAACGAGTGGGACGGGTGTATTCCGACCCGGCGGCCGGCCATGCTGTTGCTTCCTGTCCGGATCGTTCGAGTCACGTAGAGGCCGCTCGCCTGGCGCAGCGGGCCGAGAGGGAAGCCACTCGCCTCCGGCATCAACTTACGGTCGAGGGTGAGGGTCTGGTGGCCGAGTTCCGCGCCATCCTCGATCTGCTCACGGAATGGGGATACGTAGAGGGATGGGGTTTGACCGCGGCCGGCGAACGGTTGCGGTTCATCTACAACGAACTCGACCTGCTGGTGGCTGATGCCGTCGCCACCGGAGTATTCACGGACCTGGATCCTGCTGAGACGGCCGCGCTTGCCTCGTGCTTCGTATTCGAACCTCGGGTCGACCAGGTGGAGCCACGACTTCCCACCGCCCGTCTCGACGAGGGGTGGGATCGCATCTGGTCACGCTACGAGGCGTTGCGCCGAGCCGAACGCGGCCGCCGCTTGCCGGAAACGCGCGAACCGCATTCCGGGTTCGGTGAGCTCGTGTTCGCTTGGGCTCACGGTGAGAACCTCGAATCCCTGCTCGGTGACGACGACCTGGCCGCCGGGGATTTCGTGAGAACCTGCCGCCAATTGCTCGATCTCCTGCGGCAGCTTCGAGATGCCACACCCGACTTGCGCGAGCAGACGGCCGATGCAATCCGTATGCTCGACCGTGGCGTCGTGGCCGCGGGAGGTGTGACATGAACGATTGGCTGGTCGTCGCCAACCCCTACGCGGGCCGGAGGAAGGAGATCGAGGAGCGCACCAAGAGGGCGCTCGAGGTTCTGAGAATCGAAGCGGAGATCCAGGCACCCTACGGGGAGGCGGAGGTCGAGCAGTGCGTCGACGAGGCCGTCGCCTCCGGAAGGGACCGGGTGGTGGCAGTGGGTGGAGATGGCACCATCAACCTCGTGGTGGGCGCCCTCATGCGGCATCAGTGGGAGCACCCCCCAACTCTCGGTGTTCTGCCCGCCGGCTCCGGCTCCGATTTCATCAGGACGTTCGGGATCCCACAGCGCCTGGAAGACGCCGCTCGGCACTTGAGCGGCGACCAGGTGTACCTGTCCGATGTCGGAGTGCTCCGTGGAAGCTGGGGATCACGGCACTTCGTCAACGTCGCCGATGCCGGGGTGCTGGCGGCTCTGGTGCAACGAGCCGGCACGCTTCCACGATGGCTCGGCTCGGCCCGCTACCACGTTGCTCTGCCGCTCGTCTATCCGCGTTTCCCGGCAGCGGAAATCCGCCTCGAAGCCGGGACGCGAACCTACGAGGGGCCTGCCCTGCTGGTCGTGATCGGCAACGCCCAGTTTTTTGGGGGAGGGTGGAATATCGCGCCGCGAGCCACCGTTGCCGATGGGCTATTCGACATGCAAGTGTTCAACGTGTCGAAACGAGATGTACCGCGGCTATGGTGGCGCGCCAGGAACGGAGACCACCTCGCCGACCAAAGGATCCGGAGATTCACTACCGACCGTTTCTTGCTGGAGAGTGAGCCGGCCTGGCCGGTTGAGGCAGACGGCGAGTACTTCGGATCCGGCCGCGTCGGTGGAGAGGTCCTGCCGGGAGCCATCAAGATAAAGATCTAGAGAACTATCGGGAAGGTATATACTCTCGCCGCTTCTACCGGAGGAGACATGGCCCGCAAGAACGAGGCGCTCGACGACTCAGATCTCATCGTCGGGGACGAGGACGTGGACCTCGACGACGCGGATATCGACATCGACGAGGAGGTTGCGGAGGTCGACGAGGAGCTCGACGCCGAGGCCGACCTGGACGCCGACGTCGACCTCGAAAACGTAGACGACGAGGTAGAGACCAAGGACGGCGAAGAGGACGAGGACACCGATGAGGCCCTCGACGAACTCGAGGCCGAAGAACTCGAGCTACTCGCCGAGGAAGCCGCCGAGTCGCTCATGGTCGACGAGGCAGCCGAACTGAGAGAGATCCGTCGGGCCGAGCTCACCATGAACGTCGGCGCTCAGGAACCCCGAGTCGACGAATTCGTGTGCTCGTCGTGCTTTCTCGTCAAACGGACCAGCCAGCTGGCCAATAAACGGAAACTCGTCTGCCGCGATTGCGCGTAGAGCCCTGCTATGCGCAGCGACGAGGTCACGGTCGTAGTACCCACCTACAACGAGCGCGAGAACCTGGAAGCTCTCGCAACGGCCGTCCTGACCCACGGTTACCGGATCCTCATCGTGGACGACGCCTCGCCCGACGGGACCGGAGCGTTGGCGGAGCGGCTGGCCGAGTCACGCCAGCTCGTGGATGTTCTGCACCGGTCGGCCAAGGAGGGTTTGGGTCCGGCGTACGCGGCCGGGTTCAAACAGGCAGCGGCAAACCAAGCTCAGGTGATCTGCGAGATGGACGCGGATTTCTCCCACGATCCGGCGGACCTTCCTCGTCTGGTAGGTCCGGTGGCTTCGGGACGGGCCGACCTGACGATCGGTAGCCGGTACGTTCCCGGAGGGTCGACGCCGGATTGGCCGCTGCACCGGCGCGTCTTGTCGCGAGGCGGCAACCTCTACGCCCGGCTCATGCTCGGTTTGCACGTGCGCGACGCAACTGCAGGATTTCGTGCCTATCGCGCGGAAGCGTTGGATGATCTCCAGGCGGCGACGTGCCAGGCTTCCGGATACGGTTTTCAGGTGGAGCTCGCATGGCGTGCCACCCAGCGGGGTTTGCGGATCGTGGAAGTGCCGATTGTGTTCCGGGACCGGGTCTACGGTGATTCAAAGATGAAAAGCAAGATCGTCGCCGAAGCGATGTGGCTTGTGACGAAATGGGGTGTGCGCAGGATGTTGGGCAGAGGCGGAACGGTCGTATGAACGTTGCAGCGCGACCGGCCACTTCCGGCGATCTCGACGAGCTCGTTCGGCTGTATCGCCGGCTTGCCGCCGAGATGAAGAAATACCATCAGATGTGGGAAGTCGCGGACGGTTTCCCAGAACCGGTAGATGAAGCGTTCCGGCGGGCCCTAGACGATCCCGACACCGTCATCTATCTGGGGACCATCGACGGCGTGACGCTCGGGTTCATCCTGGGCCGGTCCGAGCCCCTGCTCCCGCAAGCCGGCGGCGAACGCATCGGATCTATCCGGTTGGTCTTCACCGAACCGGAGGCCCGGGAGGTGGGGGTCGGCGAGGCGATGCGGGAAGCGATCCTCGATCACCTGCGAGACGGCGGTCACCGGCGCTTCGATGCCCACGTGCTACCGGGCCATCGACTCGTGAAGAACTTCTTCGAGTCGGGAGGATTCTCGGCCCGTTCGATCGTTATGCACCATACAGATGACTGAACGACTTGCCAGGCCGGTCCCGGGGGTGGGGGTGGCTGTCGTCCACAATGGGGCACTGCTGGTCGTCCTGCGGGGCCGGGGCGCCAACGCCGGCCTGTGGGCGATTCCGGGCGGCAAGGTCGACTACGGCGAATCGATGCAAGAAGCAGCCGTCCGGGAAGTGCGGGAGGAGACGGGAATCGACGTTGAGCTCGACGAGGTGGTCTGGGTGGGGGATGCCATAGGGCCCGGGGATCCGCCCGCCTGGCACTACACACTCGTCGACTTCAAGGCGCGAGTGATCGGTGGCACGCTCGCCGCCGCCGACGATGCCGAAGAGGTCGCCTGGGTTCCTCTCGACGAAGTTTTGGAACTAGCGGTGACGCCGACCATGCCTGATCTCGTGGCCAACCTGCTGCGTGACCGTCAGGGAGAAGAGGCATGATCCCATCGGGAGAAGTAGCCGAACTCCTGCAAGGGTTGATTCGCAACCAGTGCGTGAACGATGGNNTCGGGCGGCAGGGGCGCGAGTTCGAACCGAAACCGGGCCGCACCTCCGTGATCTACGATCTCCCCCCGATCGATCCCACCGCGCCCAAGCTTCTCCTGATGGGCCATCTCGACGTGGTGCCGGTCAATGAGTCCGGCTGGTCCCGGGACCCTTTCGGGGGGGAGGTCGTCGATGGGTTCGTATGGGGCAGGGGGGCGGTCGATATGCTCAACCAGACGGCTGCCATGGCCGCAGTGTTCAAACGATATCTCGATGAAACCGAACAGCCTCCGGCAGGTGGCCTGGCTTTTCTGGCCGTGGCCGACGAAGAGGCCGGAGGGCGGTGGGGCGCTCACTTCCTGACCGAGCGACACTGGAACTCCGTCGCTTGTGACTACTTGTTGACGGAGATCGCCTACCCATCACTCCGGACCCGATCGGGGCGAGCCTATCCGGTGAGCGTAGGGGAGAAAGGTCCATTCTGGCGCCGGGTCAAGGCGACCGGCACGCCCGGACACGCCAGCCAACCCTACGGCACCGACAACGCTTTGGTCCCGGTTGCCCGCGCCTTGTCCAAGTTGGCGGATGCCCAGTCACCCGTGACCATCAGCCCCGAGTGGCGGTTGTTCGTGGAGGGCCTCGATCTACCCGAGAGCGAGGCGGAAGCCCTCGTCGATCCCGACCAGATCGATGACGCCATCGATGCACTCTTCGGTGACCGACCGGGTTTCGCCCGCTACGTACACGCTTGCACCCACCTGACCGTCGCGCCGACGGTGATACGGTCCGGCACGAAGACCAACACAATCCCGGACACCGCCCTTGCCGAGGTCGATGTACGCGCCCTTCCCGGCCAGGACGCTCACACGGTGGACGAGCACCTTCGAAAGGCCGCCGGGCCGGATTTCGAGCGCCTGGAAACCGAACCCATCGCCGATTTCCCAGCGACGGCGACGGCCCCCGCCGGACCGTTGTGGACGGCCGTGGCCGGGGCGATCAAGGATCTCACCGGGTCGGGGCGTGCTCTTCCCACTCTGATGCCGGCCACGACAGATGCCCGCTTCTTCAGGGCTCGGGGCACCCTCGCCTACGGCGTAGGTCTCTTCGACGACCAGGTCGGATTCGACGAATTCCTCGGTATGTTCCACGGCAACGACGAGCGAGTCAGCATCAACTCGCTGGGTCTCACGGCCGCGGTTCTGGCGCAGATCATTCGTCGTCTGCGAAGCACCGAATAACCAGCCCGGAACGGGGTTTGGGGAGGAAAAAGGTGCTCTTCTGCGGGAAGCGCAATCCTGTCGCAGCGGCCGCCGATATGGATTCCTCGGATACGGCGGCCATCAGGGCTACGGCCCCCTCCGGGCGGGTGTCCACGGCGTCCAGGGCTTCCTGTGTATCGGCGCAGTAGACGGCTCCGCCTTCCTCCACGTCGAGAAGAGGGTAGAGAAGCTCGCGCCCAACGGCCGGACTGGCCTGCCGCCATGGTCCGGGCAAGGCTTGGAGACCGTTGGCACGAGGTAAGAGAGCGACGGGTGCCGCTCGGTGTGCCCGGCCCGGCACCAACACAATGGTGCCCGGCCGGGAAGGGGGAACCGGCTCACTCGGCTCGATCTCGAATCGTTCGGCCACCCGACCGGGATCGTAGGTAACCCGGTCGAATACGCGGTGGGTGGGGCCAATCATGAGACCGCTGCCACGCGCCGGGACCAGGAAGGCCATGATCGAGTTCCAGGGACCGGATCCTTTCTGCCCCTCTTGATAGAGGAGACCGGTGGAGTACCGGTGGTGACCGTCGGCAATGGCAACGGGAGCGGAGGCAACCGCCGAGGAGATTGCGGCGATCGACGTCGGATCCACGATATCGAAGAGACTGTGGTGAACCCCCTCGGCTTCGAAGGACAGCCGGGGACCGTCCGGCGCTTCGAGGAGATCGGGAAAGTCGGAGGATGGAGTGAGGGCGATGATCAGGTCGAGGTTTGCCCGGGTGGAGCTCAGCACCGCCAGTCGATCGGCCTTGGTCTTGGGCATCGTCTCTTCGTGCGGGAGGATCTGCCGGCCGAACGGCAAGAGGGCCAGCGCCCCGATGATCCCCCCGGCGACATGCTCGGCCCCGACCTCGTCCGTGTAGTGCATCCGGTAGAGGTAGAAGCGGGACTCCCGGTCGGTACGCAGACTTCCTTCCTGCCGCCACTCGGTGAGCAAGCGTGCCGCTTCCCGATAGGTAGGATCACCGGGTTCGGCAAGCAACAACCTGACCATGTTGTGGTTGGAGCTAGACCGGTAGCGGCGTTGGTCGGTCTCACTGATGACGTCGTAGGGTGGGCACGTTGCAGACGGGATATCCGGAATCTTGCCGGGATCGAACAGTGAGCCGCGAAACGGTGAAAACAGCATGACGAAACCAGTAGTAGCCGGGCAACGTCCGATCGGCAACGTCGTCTGTGACCTCGACGGCGTGGTTTACCTGGCGGGACAGGGTGTGCCGGATGCCGGGCAGGCCCTCACCCGGCTGGAAGAGGCGGGGTACGTCCTGTTCTTCGTCACCAACAACTCCACTCGTTCCTCGCAGGTCACTGCCGCCCGGATCGAGGAGCTCACCGGTTATCCGGCCTGGGCTGCGCAGGTCATCGGCTCGGCACAGGCTGCGGTAGCCATGGTCCCGGAGGGAGCGGGGCCGGTCCTGGTGGTGGGTGGGAGCGGCATCCGTGAGGCGATGGCACGGGCCGGAGTACCGGAAACCGAGGACCCGCGCGCCGCGCACGCAGTGATCGTCGGTCTCGACACCGGTATCACCTACGAGCGACTCCGCGATGCGGTGGTGGCGGTGCGGAGCGGCGCCCGGTTCATTGCCACCAACACGGATGCCACCTACCCGACCCCCGATGGGTTGTGGCCGGGGGCGGGGGCTATGGTGGCGGCCATTCAGGTTGCCGCAGGAACCGAACCGGAGATCGCCGGCAAGCCGCACCCCGCCATCCGATCGTTGATTCGTGCCCGCCTGGCACCAGGTCCGGTGTGGGTAGTCGGCGATCGACCCGAAACCGACTTGGCGATGGCCAAGGCCGAGGGTTGGACATCGGTCCTCGTGTTGACGGGAGTGGTCCGCGACCCGGGGGGCATCCCGGAGGGCTTGCGGCCCGACCTGGTTCTGCGTTCTATTGCCGATCTACCCGAAGCTCTGCATCCCTGAGCGCCGACGGACCAGCTGGCGCCGGTGGGCCTCTACCCGGCCCAGCAGAAGTCGCCGCAATAGGAAAGACACTGCCGCACCGAACAAGAATCCTGCGACATGGGCCTGCCAGGCGATCCCGGTAGCACTACCAACGAGGGCAAACTGACTGACGAACCACAGCACCAGGAAGATGGCGGCGGGTAGCGCCACGGGAATGAAGAAGAAGATCGGGAATACCGACACGACCCGCGCCCGCGGAAAGAGCACCAGGTAGGCGCCCATCACTCCGGAGATCGCACCTGAGGCGCCCACCAGCGGCGTTACCTCCCCGGGGTTGGAGAGCACGAAGGCCGCGGTGGCGACGAGACCCGACGTCACGTAGAGAAGCAGATACCCCAACCATCCATAGGCGTCCTCGACGTTGTTCCCGAAGATCCACAGGCTCCAGAGGTTCCCGAGCAGATGAAGGAGGTTCGCATGGAGAAACATCGAGATGAAGACGCTGGCCGGGAGGCTCTTTTCAGGAAAGAACGGCGTGCCCACGTCGTTCGGGTTGCAGCCCTGCACGTCTCCGGCGTCGAGCGGCGAAAGCGTGGTCAGTTCGCAGGGTATGGCCGCGTATTCGAACAGGAACTCAGCGGCGAGATCTTCGGAACTCGGCTGGATTGCGAAGAACACAAGTGCGGCAGTGGCGATGAGGAGCCAGGTGATGACGGGGAGGGTTAGAGACGGATGAACGTCGCGGATCGGGATCAAAGACTGGTTCCTGTTGCCGTTGCGGTGATAATGGGAACATGAATACTAAGGAACTCAACGAAGCAATCGCTCTGCTCGTCGAGGTCGATCCGGCGGAAGCGACCGATCTCGCCGATCGCATCGTCGACGCTCTCGCTGCTCGACTGGAGGATTCCGAGGAGCTCGACGGCAGTCCGAAAGACTGAGTGCCGTCGGCCACTCGCTCGCAGCCATGTCCCCGACATCACGGCGCCGCCTGGACCTGGAACTAGTACGCCGGAAGCTCGTGCGGAGCCGGGCCGAAGGACAGGACGCCATCACCGCCGGACTGGTTACCGTAGCCGGCATACCCCAACCCAAGTCGTCGACTCTGGTCGACGGCGCCACCTCGATCAAGATCACCTCGGTGCCCAACCGCTACGTCTCCAGGGGTGGCGAGAAACTCGCCGGGGCACTCAGGGCCTTCGCCGTCACCATTCGTGATCGTCGGGCGCTGGACGCCGGCGCGTCGACCGGGGGCTTCACTGACTGCCTTCTGCAGGAAGGTGCTGCCTCGGTGGTGGCTGTAGATGTTGGCTACGGTCAGCTCGACTGGTCGCTGAGGACCGACCCCCGGGTCACCGTTCACGAGCGGCTCAACCTTCGCCACGCCGATACGCAGAATCTGGGCGGGCTGTTCGATGTGATCGTCGCCGATCTCTCCTTCATCTCGATCTGCACCGTGGCCGCCAACCTGGCGGCCCTTGCCGGGCCGGACTGCGATCTGATCCTGCTGGTCAAACCCCAGTTCGAAGTGGGCAAGAGTGAGGTTGGCAAAGGAGGCATTGTGCGCGACCCTGAGAAGCACCGTGCGGCGCTGACGCAGGTGGTCGAGTGTTTGGCGGCAGAAGGTCTCGGAACCCGAGGCATAGCCGTTTCACCCGTGGAAGGCGCCAAGGGAAACCGTGAGTTCTTCGTGTGGGCGCGAAGAGGAGCCACGACCGTGCAAGACGATGACTTCGACAGGGCGGTGCGGCGATGAAGGTGAAGACGATCGCGACCGTAGTGCGAGACGACCGGCCGGCCGCGGCCGAGGTAGCCGGCCGTCTGGACCAAATCGCCCGGGAGCATGGAATCGAGGTCGAGTCCGTGCACGAGGGCGGCGGCGCAGGAGCAGACCTCGTGGTGGCCATAGGGGGAGATGGGACCGTCCTGCGCGCCGCCCGAGCGGCGCTGACGGCAGACTTGCCGCTGCTGGGTATCAACGTGGGGCGGAAAGGATTCCTGGCCGATATCGAACCTCAGAGGCTCGCGGAGGCCGTCGACGCACTTGCGTCGGGTTCCTGGCGAGAATCGCAGCGGATGACCGTCGAGGCGGTCGTCAACGACCGGGGACCGGTCACGGGAATCAACGACGTGGTGATCGAGAAGGTACTGACCCAGCGGATCATATCGATCGAAGTAGCCGTCGACGGTGAGCGCTTCATCAACTACCACGCGGACGGTCTCATCCTGGCAACCCCGACGGGATCGACGGCATACAACCTCTCGGCGGGCGGGCCTCTCGTTGCCCCCGAGGTCGAAGCCCTCGTCTTGTCGCCGGTTGCTCCTCATTCTCTGTTTTCCAAGAGCCTGGTACTGCACCCTGATACCGAAATCGTCTGCACGGTGATGCAGGACCGGACGGCCGGTGTCAGTGTCGACGGCCACGATCTGGGGACGGTGGGACCGGGCGACGAGATCCGGGTGAGGCGCGGGCAAAGGAACATCTGTTTCGCCGAGATCTCGGGGCGATCATTTGCGGAGCGGGTCAAGGAGAAGTTCCATCTCAACGAGGACCTGCGCTTCTATGGGAGTGCTTGAGCGGTGCTCGATGAGTTGATAGTCGAGAACCTGGGCATCATTGAGCGAGTCCACCTGCAACCGGGACGCGGCCTCGTGGTGTTCACGGGAGAGACCGGAGCGGGGAAGACCATGCTGCTGGGAGCGCTCCGTCTGCTGGTCGGAGGTGCCGCCCGGAGCGATCTGATCGGACCGTACGGCGGGGAAGCCAGGGTCGAGGGCAGATTCGTGTCCCCGGATGGCGAAGAGATCGTCGCCATCCGGGCAGTCGCGCCGGGCAGAAGCCGCGCCTATCTGAACCGCAGCATGGTGACCGCCGGTTCGCTGGAAGAATTGGGCGCCGGACTGGTGGAGATGGTTGCCCAACACGAGAAGCACGGGCTCAACCGACCCTCCGAGGTTCGAGCGTTGATAGACAGAGCGTTGAGCGTGGAGGACCAGGAGCTGCTGAGAGATTACCGGCTGGCCTGGGACGACCTCACTTCTCTCCGGGCGGACCGCGACAGGCTCGGTGGCGACCGGCGCTCCCTCGAACGTGAACTCGACCTGGTGGCGTACCAGGCCGATGAGATCCGCTCCGCCGGGTTCTCGGCGGGAGACGACGAACAACTGGCAATCGAGGCCGCCCGTATGCGCCACGCCGAGGAACTGGCGGTCCGGCTCGGCGAGGCACGCGCCGCCGTGGATGGCGCGGCCGAACAGGCCGGCCGGGCCACTTCCGAGCTGCGCAAAGCGGCCGACCTGGACCGAAGTCTGCGGGAGGTGGCCGACCGGTCTGCCGCTGCCGGTGCGGTGCTGACCGATCTGGCCACGGACCTGCGAGTTGCGTTCGAATTGGTCGAAAACGATCCGGCCGCAGCCGAAGCCACGGAGCGCCGCTTGGCGCAGCTCGGAGATTTGCGCCGCAAGTACGGTGACACCCTCGAAGAGGTGCTCGAGTTCGCCGACGGAGCCAACCGACGACGCGAGGAACTGACCGGATTGCTGGCCGGCGCCGAGCGCCTGGAGGCGGACCTGGCGGCTGCCGAGGAGGCGGTGAAAGCGGCCGGGACCAGGTTGCTGGTGGTCCGCCAGGATGCCGCGGAGAGGATTTCGTCGTCCGCGGTTTCGCATCTACAGGAGCTGGGTTTGCCCGCTCCGGTGGTCGGGCTGGTCGTCGAGCCGGCGGAGCCCGGGTCGAACGGAGCAGACCGAGCCCGTTTGCTGTTCGCCTCCGACGAGCGGCTCACTCCGGGACCGGTCGGGCGGGTGGCATCGGGCGGGGAACTCAGCCGCCTCGTTTTGTCGCTTCGTCTGGCAAGCGGGTCCGGCCTTTCTCCGGTTGTGGCCTTCGATGAGGTCGATGCCGGAGTTGGAGGAAAGACCGCGCTTGCCCTGGGCCGCAAACTGGCCTCCCTGGCACGGGACCGTCAAGTGCTCTGTGTCACCCACCTGCCGCAGGTGGCGGCGTTTGCCGATCGCCACTTCGTGATCACGCGCACCGGTGCCTCCGTTGCGGTTACGGCAGCGGGAGAAGAGGTGCGGGTCCAGGAGCTGTCACGCATGCTGGCCGGGCTCCCCGAAAGTGAGCGGGGTAGGAATCACGCCAAAGAACTCATCGCCATGGCCGGTCGCGAACGCGCCTGATCCGTTCACCTTCCTCCCCGGTTCGGGTGCTCGGCTATCCGGGGGCCGACTGCTACCATGACCTCCCGTGGCGAAGTACGTATTCGTAACGGGCGGTGTGGTCTCCAGTCTCGGAAAGGGGATCACGGCCTCGTCGCTCGGCCGGCTCCTCAAAGCTCGAGGCCTGAAGGTCGTCAACCAGAAGCTCGACCCGTACATCAATGTCGATCCCGGGACGATGAACCCCTTCCAGCACGGTGAGGTCTTCGTCACCGACGACGGCGGGGAAACCGACCTCGATCTGGGCCACTACGAGCGATTCACGGGTGAGCACCTCCGGCGCGACTCCAACGTGACCACCGGTTCTGTGTACCAGGCCGTCATCCAGAAGGAACGTCGGGGCGACTACCTGGGCGACACCGTACAGGTCATCCCGCATGTCACCAACGAGATCAAGTCCCGCATCCGCCGGCTCGGAAGCCATGAAGACGTCGATGTTGTCATAACCGAAGTGGGCGGCACCGTCGGCGACATCGAAAGCCTGCCCTTCCTCGAGGCCATCCGCCAGATTCGCAAGGACGTGGGCCGGTCAAACACCGTCTACCTCCACGTCACGCTGGTTCCCTACATCGCCTCTAGCGAGGAGATGAAGACCAAACCAACTCAGCATTCCGTGGCAGAGCTGCGGAGCCGGGGCATCCATCCGGATGTGATCGTCGTCCGGTCGGACCGGCCGATAGACCAGTCCGCGGTTCGCAAGATCAGCCTCTTCTGCGATGTCGACCCGGAGGCCGTGATCAACGCCACCGATGTGGACGACATCTACGCCGTTCCCCTCATGCTGCACCGCGGCGGACTCGACGACGTCGTCTGCGCGGTCCTGGAACTCGACACCGAACCACCGGATCTGGGCGCGTGGGAAGAAATGGTGGACAGGGGCAGGCGGGCCACCACACCGGTCACCATCGGCCTGGTCGGCAAGTACGTCGACCTCCCCGACGCGTACCTGTCGGTGGTCGAGGCGCTCCGGCACGGGGCACTCGCCAACGATGTGACACTCGACCTGCGATGGATTCCCAGCGACGACATGGATGGGCTGCTGGCCGCGGACCACCTACGAAACCTGGACGGGATAGTTGTACCGGGTGGCTTCGGTATTCGCGGGATTGAAGGGAAGATTGGGGCCGCCCGCCATGCTCGCGAGAACGGCATCCCCTTCCTGGGATTGTGCCTGGGTTTGCAGTGTGCGGTGATCGAGTTTGCCCGGTCGCAACTGGGACTGGCAGAAGCGCACAGTGCGGAGTTCAATCCGACCACGCCGCACCCGATCATCGATCTGATGGAGAGCCAACAAGATGTGTCCGATATGGGCGGCACCATGCGGCTCGGGATCTATGCGGCCAAATTGAAGAACGGCTCGCTGGCCCGGCGCCTCTACCGGGAAGAACTGGTTTACGAGCGCCACCGTCACCGCTATGAACTGAACAATCGGTATCGGAAAGACCTCGAAGCGGCCGGTATGCACTTGTCCGGTACCTCTCCGGACGACAACCTGGTTGAGATCGTCGAGATACCCTCCCATCCTTTCTTCATCGCCAGCCAGTTCCACCCGGAGTTCAAGTCTCGGCCCGACGACCCTCATCCGCTCTTCGCCGGGTTCATGGAAGCAGCGGCCGCCCACCACAGCCGATCGGGCGACGAGGACCGCTCTGTCGAACCGGCCGCGGTCGGTGAATCGCCCAGAGGGTGAAACGCGATCTGCGTCTCCTCGGTCGGCGGTTCATCGCCGCCGGATCGTTCATCGAGGTTTCCCGCCGCCACTACCTCTCCGCTGGAGGCCGGTCGGCCAGACGGGAGATTATCCATCACCCGGGCGCCGTCGCGGTAGTGCCCGTGATCGACGGGCATGTTGTGCTCATATCCCAGCACCGCGTCGCGGTCGAAGAAGACCTTCTCGAGATCCCGGCCGGGAAACTCGATAAGCCCGGCGAAGACCCGTTGGCAACGGCGGTTCGGGAATGCGAGGAAGAGGTTGGTCTCCGACCCAAGCGGCTCACGCTCCTCCACACGTTCTACACCACTCCGGGTTTCACCGATGAGTGCATCTGGCTGTACCTCGCCGAGGAGCTCGAAAGGGTCGAATCCCGTCCGCAAGGCATCGAAGAAGAGCTGGCGGAGGTGGTGCGTCTGCCGGTTGCCGAGGCATTGCGTAGGGTTCGGGATGGTGAAATCCGGGATGCGAAGACCCTGATCGGTCTTCTCGCGCTTGAGAAGGAGTGGACGGCGTGATCATTGGTGTTCCCAAGGAAATCAAACCGGCCGAGTTCCGCGTTGCGATCACCCCGGTGGGGGTGCGCGAACTGATCGCCCATGGTCACGGAGTGATCGTCGAGACCGAAGCGGGTGAGGGCTCGACGATCCACGACGAGGAGTACCGGGCCCAGGGAGCGGACATAGTCCCAACGTCCGACGATGTCTTCTCCAGAGCCGACCTCATTCTCAAAGTCAAGGAACCCCAGGCCGTTGAGGTGCCCAAGCTCCGGCCGGGTCAGTTGTTGTTCACCTATCTGCACCTTGCCGCGTATCCGGAGCTGGCCCACGGTCTCTTGGGCCGCGGCATCGTCGGAGTCGCCTATGAAACCGTGCAACTCCCGGATCGCAGCCTGCCGCTGCTCGCTCCCATGTCGGAGGTTGCCGGACGCATGGCCACCCAGGCCGGGGCGTACTACCTAGAGAAGGCCCATCGGGGCAGGGGGATTCTTCTCGGCGGGGTGCCCGGCGTGATGCCCGCCAAGGTCGTTGTCATCGGAGCCGGTATCGCCGGCACCAACTCGGCGATCATGGCCATGGGCATGCAGGCGACGGTGATTGCTCTCGACAAGGACATCGCGAAGTTACGCAACCTCGATCTCCTCTATCACGGGCAAATGCTCACCCTGACCTCGAACCGGCTCACGATCGAAGAGCAGGTCTCCGACGCCGACCTCGTCATCGGCTCGGTGCTGGTGCCCGGCGCCAGCGCTCCGAAACTCGTAACCGAGGATATGGTGCGTTCGATGAAACGAGGTGCCGTACTCGTTGATATCGCCATCGACCAGGGTGGTTGTTTCGAGACCAGCCGCGAAACAACCCACGACGACCCGGTCTACGTCGTCCACGATGTCGTGCACTATGCCGTCGGCAATATCCCGGGGGCGGTCCCGCACACGTCTACCTATGCGTTGACCAACGCCACGCTTCCCTATGTGCTCACCATCGCCGACGAAGGTGTGCAGGCGGCGGTGGCCAATCATCCGGAGCTGTTGCCCGGGGTCAACGTGGCGGGTGGGGCCGTGGTCAATCGGGCCGTGGCCGAGAGCGTTGGTCTACCGTACGAAGAGCCGACGGACGCGCTTGCGTCGTTTGGGTGATGACCTCGTCGCTGGCGGTGGGGGTCGAGGAGTTTCTCGCTTCGCTGAGCGCCGAGCGCGGATTGGCAGCCAATACCGTTGCCGCCTATCGGCGTGACCTGCGGGACTATCTGGCTTTCCTCGGCGAGAACGAGCCCTCGGCCGGCCGGGCCGTGTCCTACGTTGCTCACCTTCATGCGGCCGCCTTGAAACCGGCCACGATCGCCCGCAAGGTCGCCGCGATGCGAGGCTTGCATCGGTTCCTCGTGGTCGAGGACTTGGCATCAGAAGATCCGACCGTTCTGCTCGACAGTCCCCGCCTGGGGGAGGCGCTGCCCAAGGCGTTGACAGTTGATGAGGTCGAGCGGTTGCTGGACGCCGCGCACGGCGACACTCCCCTCGGTACTCGAGATGGAGCGTTGCTGGAGTTCATGTATGCGACCGGGGTGCGGGTCACCGAAGCCGTCGGCCTCGACATGAGCGCCCTCGACCTCGAGGACCGGACGGCCGTCGTGACGGGGAAGGGCAGCAAGCAGCGGCTGGTACCCGTCGGCCGCCCGGCCGTTGAGGCGATCCGGCGCTACCTGCCCCACCGAATGACCTTGAAGGGTGACCGCCTCGACAGCGGCGCAGTATTTCTCAACGCTCGCGGTGGGCGGCTGACGCGGCAGGGAGTGTGGGGGATCGTTCGCAAGGCGGCCGCCCGGGCCCGGATCGAACCGACGAAAGTCTCCCCTCATGTGCTGCGGCATTCCGCGGCGACTCACATGGTTGAGGGGGGTGCCGACTTGAGAACCGTCCAAGAAATGCTCGGTCACGCTAATATCAGCACCACACAGGTGTACACGCGGGTATCGCCCCAGCATCTCTACGAGGTGTACATCACGTCCCACCCACGGAGCAGGTGAGTAGCAACGATGGAATTTGATGGCGCTCGTGCCGCCCTGAAGGAAGAGCGCGAGAAGCTGGTTCGTCAGCTGGAGGAACTTGGTGCCACCGAGAGTGGTGATCTGCGCTCAGATCTCGAGTTCGGAGATGGCTTCGCCGACGCCGGAGCAGCAACGGCGGAACGGACCGAGGTGCTGGGACTAGTCGAAACGCTCAAGGGACAACTGGGATCGGTGGATCAGGCGCTCGGCAAGATCGACGACGGTACCTACGGCTACTGCGACAGCTGCGGGCGACCTATTCCACAAGCACGGCTGGAGGCCCGCCCCGCCTCGATCCTGTGTGTCGACTGCAAGAACCAGCGGAGATAGCACCCGTTGACGCTCACCGGTAACCGGATCCTCGATCCGGTCATCTTCATCGCCCTGTTGATCGTGGCGGTGATTCTCCACGAACTGTCACACGGTCTCGTGGCGCGCCGGTTGGGCGACCGGACTGCGGAGGCGGCCGGCCGGCTCACCCTCAACCCGATCCCACACATCGACCCTTTTGGCTCGGTGTTGCTGCCCGCATTGCTGGCATTGAGCGGTGCTCCGGTGTTCGGGTGGGCCAAGCCGGTGCCGGTGAGTCCTCGTGCTTTCGCTCGACCGACGGAAGGGATGGCGCTGACCGCTCTGGCCGGCCCGGTCACCAACCTCGGGTTGGCTCTCATTGCCGGACGGATACTCGTGCCGGTGACATCCGGGTTCGCCGCTGATCTGGCATGGGCGTTCGGCGTCGTCAACGTGGTTCTGGCCATCTTCAACCTCCTACCCATACCGCCGCTCGATGGCAGTCGTATGGTTCCGCTCTTCCTCGGCGAACGGGGCCGGGCCGCCTACGCCCGGGTGGAGCCGTACGGTTTCCTGATTCTGTTTGCTCTGTTGTTCATCGTCCCCGGTGCAACCAGCTGGTTGTCCGTGCCGATCTCAACTGTGTCCGAGTGGATGGGGCTTCTCTGATGGAACTGGGCAGTTGGTCGCACCTGGTCGGCAGGTTCTTCGAGGTCGCGTCGGCCGCCCGCCTGGAGGGCGACGAACGCCGGGAAGTGGAGTTCTGGCTGGATCGAGAAAGCGAAGCAGCGATCTTCTGGGCGCAACCCGACGCCGATCAACGTCACGGCCTCGAAGCGGCGCGGACGATCGCCGTCGGGCAGCCCGGGAGGCGAGACCTCATACGGGCTGCGCTGCTCCACGATGTGGGCAAACGCCACTCCGATCTGGGTCTCATCGGGAGGTCGCTGGCGAGCATGGCCGCCAAGCTCCGATTGCCGGTTCGAGGTTCCTGGGCACGGTATCTGGCCCACGGAGCCCTCGGGGCCGAGGAACTGGCCCGATTGGGGTCGGAGACGCTGGTTGTCGAGTTTGCTCGCCACCACCACCAACGGCGACCCACCACGATTCCGGCGGAGGACTGGGACATATTGGTGAGTGCAGACCGATAATGCAGCGCTACCGAGGGAGCGGGCAATACCATACATGTTCACCAACGAACCAGAAGCCATGACCTACGAAGTGAAGACTGCCGTATTCGAGGGACCACTCGATCTGCTGCTTCAGCTGACTACCCGCCGGCAGGTGGAGATCACCAAGCTCAGCCTGATAGATCTGGTGGCCGAGTATCTGTCCTTCCTGGACGGAATGCGGGAACTCGACATGGAAGTCACAAGCGAATTTCTGTTGATTGCTTCGACGTTGGTGCAGCTCAAGGCACGCCATCTCCTCCCCGAGGACGCAGCCGTGGACCTGGACGAAGAGCTCGAATTGATGGAAGAGCGCGATCGGCTGCTCGCCCGCTTGCTTGCCTGTGTGACCTTCAAAGATGTGGCAGCCGTTCTGACCCACCGGTGGCAAGAGACCAACCGGTACGTTCCCCGGTCGGTGGGAATGGACCAGCCGGTCACACCCCAACCTGCGGAGGTCACGGTCCCGGTCGATGCGCGCGGCCTGGCCGCCATTGCCGTTCGTGTCCTCGCCGCCCCGAACCGGGAACCGGATCTCGACCATCTCGACCTCGAGCTCCCCTCAGTGGAAGCCGCCCTCAACGATCTCAGATCGAAGATCGAGGGAGAAGCCGAAACCAGCTTCGAGAAGCTGGTGGACCACACCAAACGGAAAGTTGACGTGGTCGCCTACTTTCTCGCACTGCTCGAGCTGGCCAAATGGGGCCTCGTGGAGGTGGCTCAAGGCGACTGGCTGGCCGACATTCGAGTCCGGCGGTTGGATCACGGGATTCCGGCCACCCTGACCAGCGAGTGGAGTCGTACGTCGTGAAGAGTCGCAGCATTCTGGAAGCCATCCTTTTCGTCGCGGAACAGCCGGTACCGTCCGAGGAACTGGCAGAAGTGCTCGAGATACCGGTGGCTGCAGTGGAAGCAGAGCTCGAAGGCTTGTCGGCGGACCTGTCGGCCCGGGGGAGTGGCATCGTGCTGAGGCGCGCTGCGGGAGGCTGGCGCTGCTACAGCCACCCGGAGGCTTTTCCCTACCTCGAGAGGTTCGCCTCGACGGATACCGCCAACCGGCTGTCGAGTGCGGCGCTCGAAGTGTTGTCCGTCGTCGCCTATCGCCAGCCGGTATCCCGAAGCCAGATTGCCGAGATCCGGGGGGTGGATTCGGACTCTGCGATCCGAACTCTGGAACGGCGAGGGCTCATCGAAGAGGTTGGACGGTTGCCGCTGCCTGGCACTCCCACGATCTACGGTACAACGGGGCTGTTCCTCGAGAGGCTCGGCCTGCAGTCGATGGAAGATCTTCCGCCCCTGGCCGATCATGTCCCACCGTCCACAGTGGTTGAGACTCTCGAGGAGACCTTCCGAGCCGACCCGTGACGGAGCGTCTGCAGAAGCTGATCGCCCATTCCGGACTCACCTCGCGCCGCGGCGCCGAGGAGTTGATCAGAGAGGGTCGTGTCACCGTCGATGGAGTTTCCGCCCATCTGGGGCAGAAGATCGAACCCGAATCGGTCGTGGTTGAAGTGGACGGCGTGCGCCTGCCGGTCCGTCCAGATCTCGTGTACTACCTGGTCAACAAACCGCCCGGCGTGGTGAGTACCGCCTCGGATCCTCAGGGGCGTCCCACCGTCATCGACCTGGTGCCGGCCCGTTCGCGGGTCTACCCGGTAGGACGTCTCGACGTCGACTCCGAAGGCCTGCTTCTGCTCACCAACGACGGAGAATTGACCAACCTCCTGACCCATCCGCGTCATGGTGTACCCAAGAGCTACAACGTTCTGGTCCGGGGGGCGCCGACGGTGGCAGAGGTCCGCAAGCTCGAAGCCGGAATCGACCTGGACGACGGTCCCGCCAAGGCGCTCTCCGCCCGGTTGCTGGATACGGCCAGGAATAGGGCGTCGGTGGAGATCGTCATCGGTGAGGGCCGCAAGCGAGAGATCCGCCGCATGTGCGATGCCCTCGGCTACCCGGTCCTCCGGCTGTTTCGCACCGCCATCGGCCCGCTCCGGGATCCGCATCTCAAGAGCGGAGTATCGCGCTCGCTGACCGTTGAGGAGGTGCGTTCCCTCTATGCCGCGGCGACGGCTGCGTGACCTCGTGCCAGACTCCCCGGTAATGGAAGACCCAACCCGGTTCCCCGATCGGATGCGCATCCACAGCCGCGGTCCCGTCGACGGCACATTGGACTTGCCCGGTTCGAAGAGCCTGACCAACCGGGCGCTGCTGTGTGCAACCCTGGCGGACGGGACGAGCACGCTGACGCGGGTCCTCGACGCCGACGACACCCGGGTGATGATCCATTGCCTGACCCGTTTGGGGGGTTCGGTGACCAAGACGGGCGAAACGGTGACCGTCCAGGGAACCGGCGGATCCCTGCACGCGTCGCCACAACCCCTCGACGTGGCCGCCTCCGGTACCACCGCCCGATTCATCACCGCCGCTGCCACGATCGCCGACGGCCCTTCGATCATCGACGGCACGCCCCGCATGCGCCGGCGACCGATCGGGGAATTACTGGCAACGCTCCTGTCGCTCGGTGCCGACGTTGAAGTTCTGGGAGAAGAAGGTGGTCTGCCGGTTCGAGTCGCTGGAGGGGGGTTGGCGGGCGGTCATGCGGTGATCGATGCACGGCGTTCCAGCCAGTTCGTCTCGGCGATCGCCTTGGCTGCTCCGTACGCGGCCCGGGATACGTCCCTCGAGTTCCGGGACGGCGTGCTGGTCTCGCGTCCCTACGTGGAGAGCACCATCGAGGTGATGCGGGCGTTCGGGGTGCACGCTGAGTTGCACCAGAAGGGGATGCAAGTGCCGCGCGGCGAGTATCAGCCCATCCTGTATGAGGTGGAGCCTGATGCTTCCGCCGCCGCCTATCCGCTGGTGGCCGCCGCCATAACCGCCGGTTCCGTGACGTTGCCCGGGTTCAGACGGGACTCGTCTCAGGCGGATCTGGCCATCCTGGACGTGCTGACGGCTATGGGATGCCGGGTGGAATGGACCGGTTCCGAAGTCACGTTGACCGGTCCGGCGCATGGGTTACAGGGTGTCGAGGTCGACATGGGACGAATGCCGGACGCCGTCCTGGCCGTGGCGGTTGCCGCGGCGTTCGCCACCGGGTCGACCCGCCTCACCAATGTCTCCAACCTGCGTATCAAGGAATCCGACCGCCTCGCCGCCCTCGAAACCGAGCTTCGCAAGATGGGAGTTGAGGCAGAAGCCGGGCCCGACTGGCTGTCCGTGCGGTCGGGTTTGGTGCACGGAGCCGAAATCGACACGTACGAAGACCACCGAATGGCTATGGCCTTCACCCTGGCCGGTCTGGTGGTCCCCGGGGTGGTGATTCGCGATCCGGGTTGTGTGGCCAAGACGTGGCCGACTTTCTTCGAGGACCTCGAACGCTTGTGGCCCGAGGGGGGCAGGGTGGCGAGGGTGCCGGCGGAGGATGGCGGGACTACCACCCGGTTGGTGGTGGCGATCGACGGACCCGGTGGGGCAGGCAAGACGACCGTGAGTAGGGGAGTAGCCGATCGACTCAACCTGCCCCATCTGGACACCGGAGCGTTCTACCGGGCCGCCGCTCTGGCCGTCATCCGGAGCGAAGTCGACCCCGATGACGCAGGATTGGTGGCCGAAGTGGTCCGCAACGCCGAGTACGACTATCGAGACGGGGTCATGCTGTTGGACGACGAGGACGTGAACGATGCGATCCGTCGCCCGGAGGTGACCTCGTACGCCAGCAAGTTGTCGGTGGTAGCGGCGGTGCGTGAAGTGCTGGTCGGTCATCAGCGGGCCTGGGTGGAGAGGCAAGGAGGCTCGGCGGTGGTTGAAGGGCGCGACATCGGCACGGTTGTCTTCCCGGATGCTCTCGTCAAGATCTTCATCACCGCCCGTCCGGAGGTAAGGGCCATTCGCCGGGCTGGTGAACTGACCGACTCCGCCGAATCGCTTGCGGGTATCGCCCTCGAGCTGGAGCGCCGTGATCGACGGGACTCGACCCGCAAGACTTCTCCATTGCGATCGGCTCCCGATGCAGTTGCGGTGGACACGTCCGACATGACCATCGATGAGGTCATCGACCGAATCCTGGAGGAGGTCGGTCAGCGGTCCGCCGGCTCCTAGGGACGTACCAGCTGCAGTGCCTCGGTGGCAGTCCAATCACGATCGTTTTCGAGCAAACCCGGCCGACCGGGGAAACGGGCCGTGAAGCCGCCTTCGACGGCGGATTGCAGGGCATTGAGGAAGCCCCGCAGCTGACGGGGAAGTGGGAAGTACTCTTCCTCGTCCGTGACCCGGAACAACTCGAAGCCCGTCGACGGGTTGATGCGCTCGATGACCTCCTGCACGAGATGGTCCGGGGCGGAGGCGCCGGCGGTCAATCCGACAACCCGGGCGTCCGCCAGCCATTCTTCCTGGATGGATTCGGCGTTGTCGATCCGGTACGCCACGGTTCCAGACTCCTCGGCGACACGGACCAGTGCCTGGGTGTTGGAGGAGTTCTCCGAACCGACCACCAGGATCAGATCCACCCTCTCGGTGAGCCGTTGCACCGCCTCCTGCCGGTTGGTGGTGGCGTAGCAGAGGTCGCTCTTACGGGCGGTCCACAAGTCCGGGTACCTATCCTCGGCTTCGTCGAGAACCGCCCGCCATTCGTGAAAACCCAGGGTCGTTTGGGCCAGGAGCGCCACCCTGGACGGGTCGGCAGGATGGAATCCGGACAGACCGGTTTCCGGCTGAACAAGAGCGATTGCCTCGGGAGCTTCGGCGACAGTACCGATCGCCTCGTCGTGTCCGTCGTGGCCCACGTAGATGATGTCGAAACCTCTTCCGGCCATGCGCTTGACCTCATGATGGACCTTGGTGACCAGCGGGCAGACCGCGTCAATGACGACACCGGCTCGCTCGCCGGCGCCTACCACAACGTCCGGTGCCGACCCGTGCGCCGACAGCATGATCGGGGCACCCTCCGGTACCTCATCGATCTCATCGACGAACACCACTCCGACCTGCTCGAAGGCCTTGACCACCCACTGGTTGTGGACGATCTGGTGGTAGCAGTACACGGGCGGCTCGAAGACCCTCACCATCCAGGTGAGGGCCTTGATGGCCATTTCGACTCCGGCGCAGAAACCGCGAGGTTCGGCGAGTAGTACTTTCTCGGGCATGGCCCCATGGTAGGAAAGCTCACAGTTTCCGACGCGGCCCGGGCCGCGTCGGCTCCTTAAGCTGGGGGCGTGCAGAGCAAGACAGAACCATTATGAGCCGGCTTCCGGTGGTTGCCGTACTGGGCCGTCCCAACGTCGGGAAATCGACGCTGGTCAACCGGGTGCTGGGTCGCCGGGCGGCCGTTGTTCAGGAACGCCCGGGCGTTACCCGCGACCGGCGCGAGTTTCGTGCCGACTGGGCGGGCCGTGATTTCATCTTGATCGATACGGGCGGTTGGGAGTTGGATCCGCGTGAGGAACTGACGGCAGGGATAACCGCCCAAGCAGACGCGGCCCTGCAGGGAGCCGACGTGGTGCTCTTCGTAGTGGATGGCACCGTCGGCCTGTCGGAAGACGATGCGGCAGTAGCGGCGATGCTGAGCGAAACCGCCACGAGTGTGATCCTGGTTGCCAACAAGATCGACGACGCGGCTCGGGAGACGGGCATTGCCTCGTTGTGGAAGACCGGGCTGGGAGAGCCGGTTCCGGTCAGCGCCCTCCACGGCCGCGGAGTCGGGGACCTGCTCGACCGATTGGTGGAAGCGTTGCCCGAGGCGGAAGCCGGTCACGAAGGTGAGTTCCCCACTCTGGCCATCATCGGTCGTCCCAACGTCGGCAAGTCGACCCTGCTCAACCGGCTGGTCGGCGAGGAACGAGTGCTGGTCTCGCCGACACCCGGAACGACGAGAGATCCGATCGATGTCCAAGTGACTATCGGCGACGAGCGTTTCCGGGTGGTGGATACAGCCGGGATCCGCCGGGCACCCAAGGTGAAAGACAGCGCCGACTTCTATTCGGTCATTCGCGCCCGCCAGGCCCTCGACGAAGCGGACGTGGCGCTGCTGCTGGTCGACGCCACAGAGGGGGTGACCCAGCAGGATCAACGGATTGCCGAAGAAGCTGCCAAATCGGGCGCCGGGCTGATCCTCCTTCTCAACAAGTGGGATCTTCCCGACCTGGAACAGCGCCAGGCGACTACCTTCGGGGTGGGTGAAAGGCTGGGCTTCGTGGGCTGGGCGCCGGTGCTTCGCATCTCGGCCCTGACCGGAGCACGACTCCATCGCTTGGCAGCAGCGTTGGAAATGGTGCTCGAGAACCGCGCCCGCCGCATCCCCACCGGCCACCTGAATCGTCGGATTCGGGACTGGCAAGCGGCCCACCCACCTCCGGTGCGGAAGGGTCGCCGACCCAAGATCCAATATGCCGTCCAGGCGGGCACCAACCCGCCGACCATCATCGTCTTCGTGTCGGGCGGTGAGCTCGGCGAGGACTATCTGCGGTATCTGGAGAACCGGCTCCGGGCGGAAATGGAATTCGACGGCACGCCGATGCATCTCCTGACCCGTGCGAAAAGGGTGAGGCGTGGCTGAACGTCACAGGCGAACCTCTTCCGACCATCGAAGGCTGTCCCTGTGACCCAGCCGCAACCGGAGAAGAGGCCGGTTTTCTTCTGGGTGATGGTGGTGGTGGCGGGTTTGTACCTGGCCATTCGTCTCGTCGAAGGGGTGCTCTGCCTGGCCGCCTGGTTGGGGTGGGGGAATTGTCCCTGGAGCGCGTGACGATCCGGCGGCGCGGTTAACATCGCTTCCAACGGGCTGTGGCGCAGCTTGGTTAGCGCGCTTGACTGGGGGTCAAGAGGTCGCCGGTTCAAATCCGGCCAGCCCGACCAACGGAACCCCTGCTCAGCAGGGGTTCTCTTGTTCAGCAGGCTCATCGTCGGGCTGCTGCTTTCTTGGTCGTTTCTTGGTTCGTTTGCCGTTCCTGTGGTGCGTGAGACATTCCACTGATTGATCCTCAGGGGTCAGTCACGCGTCTTGGGGCCGCTCGATAGGTGCCCCT
>DHIO01000033.1:414-89840 GCA_002403855.1 Acidimicrobiia bacterium UBA4744 | reverse complement strand
CCTTCGAAGTGGCCGGGACGGTGCGCGCCCTCCATCTGTTCTTCAAGGGCCGGAACCGACACCCTGGTGAGGGGTATCAGTGGGTACATGACTTCGAGCGATGGGACAAAGAGGAGATCTGCGCCCACTGTTGCCGCCAGCCGGCTGTCCCGGTCCAGATTCCTGGGGTATCGGTCGAGGTCACGTTGCTCGTTGAACTGCAGGGGGTTCACAAACAGGCTGACCACCACCATGTCACACTCGTCGCTCGCCAGAGCGATGAGAGAAAGGTGACCTTCGTGCAGGTATCCCATCGTAGGGACCAGGCCGGTGACACCCCGTGACGCGGCTCTGGCTTCCTCGAACGTACCGACGACTCTCATAGGATCTCCTGGAACGTGGCCTCGGTGCCGGCGACCCGGGCCGTTGCCCTGGCAAAGGCTCGATAGTCATCTTCCATCTCCGGAGCCCAGCGGACCACCGCCGCCAGTTGGCCGCGCACCGTCCCAACATCTCCCCGGGCGATCGGTCCGGTCAGCGCGCCCAAAGGTCCCAGACGGAACGCGTTGTCCGTGACGGCCGCGACCAGCGGGCGGGCTGCTGCGAAAGGAACGCCGGCTCGCTGGAACAACTCCTCCGCTAGAGCCAGGGCGGCGATCACGTAGTTGGAGGAAGCAGCTGCAGCGGCGTGGTACAAATCCCGATGGGCGTCGGCGAGCACAAACGGCCGCCCCCCGATCGACCGGGCGAGGTCCTCGAGAAACTCTCGGAGTTCGAGCCTATCGGCGGTGACGGCCATCCAGGCTCCGGATAGCGCCGCGGAACCGTCTTCAGGGTTTGGCAGGGTTTGCAGCGGGTGGAGGGAGCCGATCTGCAATCCAGAGGTCGACAGGGCGGCAAGCGTGTCCACCGATTTCAGACCCGACAGGTGCACGGCAAAACGCACCGCCCCGGCACGGGCAGCAAGGCGTCCGGCCACCTCTGCTATGGCGTCGTCCCGTACCGCCAGGATCAGTACATCCGCGGACGGGAGATCGTCGTCCCAGTCGAGAACGTCTGTTTGGAGCCTACGGGTGCCGTCCGATGCAGCCTCCGGGCGACGGGCCAGGACGCCGGCCGCCTGATGTCCGGCACGCTGCAGGGCAACGCCGAGCGACAGTCCCGCCCGCCCCGGTCCGACCAGGATGAATGTGGCCACGTTTCCTCTCAGTTCCGGTCTGCGGTCGAGTACCGGACCGCTGGCAAGGTTACTCAGCAGTCCCGACCTGCGAGAGTACGTACGCGGCACTCCCCCCGACGAAGCCATCGATGAACACTCAAAGGATCCAGGGAATCATCCGGAAGCGGGTTCGAGCGGAGTAGTCGCGATAGTCCGGATACCTGATGAGCAGACGACGCTCCTCAAAACCTGCCTTGAGCCAGAAGAACACGCCGCCCCCGATTGCCGTTGCCAACCCGGCCCAACTCGCCTGGTAGAGCGCCAGGCCGACCATGCCGAGAGTGATCCCCCCGTACACGGGATGACGCACATGCCGGTAGACACCGCCGTGGACCAGGTTGCCGAGTTCGAGCGGCTCCGGATAGGGCGTGACGTTGACACCGAGATGGAGCAACCCAAGGCCTACCTGAGCGAAACCGAAGGCAATCAACCCGGCGCCCAGCCATTGCACCCATCGGCCGGCTTCGATCGTACCGGGGAAGGCCAGCGCGGCCACCAGCACCGCCACGCCCGCGACCGCCTGGCCGGCAATCCACCAGCCGCCGCGGGCCGTGAACGTCGAACCGGTCGCCCCTCTCGCTTGCCCCTCTGGTNNCGCCCGGGCCACCAGGATCCCAGGGAAGCCACTTCCTGATCGGCTACCGCCGGGAGAAATTCGGCAACCGCGATGCCTTCGGGGGTCTTCGCGTCCGGCCACGCCTCCACGAGGGGCTCCAGGACGAAGCGCCGCTCCCCGAGGCGGGGATGGGGAACCACCATTCCTCCACCCTCGGCCCGTTGACTTCCGTAGAGGATGAGATCCAGGTCGAGGCGCCGAGGACCCCACCGTACTTCTCGAACCCGACCGGCTTCGGCTTCGATGCGGTGCAACTCGTCGAGCAGGCGACGGGGTTCGAGATCGGTATCGATCACCATGACGGCATTGAGGAAAGGGTCTTGCTCCGGACCGCCTATCGGAGCCGTCTCGTACAGCGAGGAGACCGACACGGTCACTCCGAGTTCTCCCAGTGCATCCGCCGCGAACCGGAGATGCGCCATGCTGTCGCCGAGGTTGGAGCCGAGGGCGATGGCCACCCGGGTCATCGTTTGCGCTGCAGTTCGACCACGACATCCTCGAACGGAACGGGGATGGGCGCACCGGGTTTGTGTACTCGAACCTTCACCTCTGCAACCCTCTCGTCTTCCATCACCAGATCTGCTACTCGTTCGGCAACCCGCTCAATGAGATTCCATCGCTCGACGGCGACACGTTCATGGATGGCCGACGCCAGGGCCCCGTAGTCCATCGTGTCGGTGATGTCGTCTGAAGCTCCAGCTTCGGACAGGTCGGTGTTCATGACCACGTCGACGACGAAATCCTGGCCCGTGGATTGCTCTTCGGCCAGCAAGCCGTGGTATGCGAACACCCGGATCCCGAGCAGGCTGATGGTGTCCACGTCTCTTCCTCCGGCCTCAGTTGCTGATGACGACCCTCATGAAACCACCGGTATCAGCGAACGCCCTTCGGGGCCAAGGGGGCGTTTGAGAATCTCTTGGATGAGTGCGGCGGCCAGAATCGGATCCTCGATCATCTTCGAATAGACCAGATACCCGGCCAGCACCCCGGCGACGGTGTCGTCGACGAGATCGCGATGAACCAGCACTACTGCCTTCGGATCCTGGAGGGCATCGTCCAGCGCGCCGAACACCCGGTCTACATCCGGCGGTTCGTACTCGACGCCGAGCGGCTCACCCCGGACGTCGAACCCCGAGTCCCGGTAGCTGGCCAGGTTCTGAGCGCCGGCCAGCAGGGAGAAGATTGTGGTGATGCCCGCCTCTTCCTTGAGCCAGAGAATCTCTTCCTCCCGTCGGACCCGACGATGCTGAATCCCGTATCCCCCGATGCGCTCGGATACGGCCAGGCGCCCCTGGATCACCCAGACGAACTCTCTCGGTTTGAGACCGGTCAAGGTCACTCCTCCGTATCCGTCGAGCGAACAATCGCATCGGCAATCAGCACGGCTTGGCGGGTCATCTCCACGTTGTGCACGCGCACAACTGCGGCCCCCCGGCTGGCTGCAATCGCCACCGTAGCCGCAGTTGCTACGTCGCGCTCAACTGGGTTGGGCTCGTCGAGAATCCTCCCCAAGAACGACTTCCGGGAGGTTCCCACCAGCACCGGATATCCGGTCGACACGAGAAGTTCGAGACGGGCCAGCAGCTGCAGGTTGTGTCGTTGTGTCTTGCCGAACCCTATGCCCGGGTCGACACAAATGCGCTGCCGCTCGACCCCGGCCTGCACGCCCAGCGCTGCTCGCTCCACGAGATAGTCACGAACCTCGACGGCAACGTCGCCATAGGTCGGATCTTGCTGCATGGTTCGCGGAGTCCCTCGCATGTGCATGAGCACCGCCCCGCAACCTGATTCGGCAACCAGGGCGGCCATCTCGGGATGGCCGAAGGCGGTGACGTCGTTGATAACGAGAGCTCCCGCATCGAGAGCCGCCACGGCTACCTCTGGTTTCGAGGTATCCACGGAGACCGGCACGCCTGCCTCGGCCAGGCCGGCAATCACCGGGACGACCCTGCGGATTTCTTCGGAAGCCGGAACTGGTTCGGCGCCCGGACGGGTTGATTCCCCGCCCACGTCCACGAGATCGGCCCCGTCGGCGGACAGCTGCCGCCCGTGAGCGATCGCCCGGTCGGCACCGAGGAAGCGCCCCCCGTCTGAGAACGAGTCTGGAGTGACGTTGACGACGCCCATGATCAGCGTGCGATCCGCAGTCGGCAGAACGCGGTCGCGAATCACCCAGTCGGCCAATCTCAACGACCCCCGAAGAGCAGCGCCATCGCTTCGGAACGGGTGGCGGGGTCCTCGGCAAACTCCCCGCGAACCGCCGACGTCACGGTTACCGAACCCGGTTTCTTGACTCCCCGCATGCTCATGCACAAGTGCTCGGCTTCAACTACCACCATCACCCCGTAGGGGGTCAGAGCCTCCATGAGAGTGTCGGCAACTTGGGTAGTGAGCCGTTCCTGCATCTGGGGCCGCCGGGCGTACGCCTCGACCAACCGGGCGAGCTTGGAGATACCGGTCACCGTTCCTTGCGGGGTGTAAGCGACGTGGGCCCGGCCGTGGAATGGAATCAGGTGGTGCTCGCACATGGAATAGAAAGGAATGTCTTTGACCATGACGATCTCGTGGTGTTCCTCATCCTCAAAGAACGTTTCGACGACCCCGTTGCCGTCCTGTCGCAGGCCAGCGAACACTTCGGCGTACATTCGGGCAACCCGCTCGGGAGTGTTGACCAGTCCTTCGCGATCGGGATCCTCGCCGATGGCTTTGAGAATGGTCCGGACTGCTCCGGCGATGGCATCGAGGTCGGGTTGGTCGCCAACCCTCCGGTTATCAGAAGTCACCGATTGCCTTTCCGATCAAGAAGCCGGATCTCTGGCGACCACTACCTCTTCCGAAACGGCCGCCTCCGGGCCTGCGGTATCGGCGTGGCTGTTGGGGATCTGGATGCGCATGGCGCCGGTCTCGGCGTGCTCCCATTTCGGGACATCGGCGAGGACTTCCGCAACCTCGGCGGCATCGATGGTCTCACGTTCCATCAGGACATCGGCCATTCGGTCCAGTGCCTCACGGTGGGTTGAGAGGATCTGCCTGGCTTCCTCGTGCGCCTGGCTGATGAGCTTCCGTACCTCCGCGTCGATGAAGGACGCAACCTCGTCGGAGTAGTCCTGCTGGCGGCTGTAGTCGCGCCCCAGGAACACCTCTCCGTTGGCGTGTCCGTACTGCATCGGGCCCAACCGGTCGCTCATGCCGTATTCCATCACCATCTTGCGAGCGATCTCAGTGGCCTTTTCGATATCGTTGGCGGCGCCGGTAGTGGGATCCACGAAGATGAGCTCTTCGGCCGTCCGGCCTCCGAGCAGCATGGCCAACTGGTCCACCAGCTCGCTGCGCCGCATCAGGTATTTGTCTTCGGTCGGCAAGGCCTGGGTGTGCCCGAGCGATCGACCGCGGGGGATGATCGTCACCTTGTGGATCGGGTCTGCCATCGGGAGGGCCCACCCGACCAGGGCGTGTCCGGTCTCGTGGTAGGCGATCACCAGCTTCTCTTCTTCGGAGATCAACCGGCTCTTCCGCTCCGGACCGGCGATGACCCGTTCGATGGACTCTTCCAGTTCATCCATCGAGATCTCCGCCTGGCCGCGACGTGCCGCCAGAAGGGCTGCCTCGTTGATCAGGTTGGCAAGATCGGCTCCGGTGAATCCGGGAGTCTGCCGGGCGAGTACTTCCAGGTCAATGTCATTGGCGAGGGGCTTGCCGCGAGCATGTACCTCGAGGATGGCTTTGCGGCCTGCGAGGTCGGCTCGGTCCACGACGATCTGCCGGTCGAAGCGACCCGGCCGGAGCAGGGCCGGATCGAGGATGTCGGGCCGGTTGGTGCCGGCAATCACAATCACGCCGCTGTTGACGTCGAACCCGTCCAGCTCCACCAGCAGTTGGTTGAGGGTCTGCTCCCGTTCATCGTGACCGCCGCCCAATCCGGCACCGCGGTGCCGACCCACGGCGTCGATCTCGTCGATGAACACGATGGCCGGTGCTTGAGCCTTGGCTTGTTCAAAGAGATCTCGCACCCGGCTGGCCCCTACCCCGACGAACATCTCCACGAAGTCCGACCCGGAGATCGAGAAGAAAGGCACTCCCGCCTCGCCGGCCACTGCCCTCGCCAACAGGGTCTTGCCCGTTCCGGGAGGACCAAACAGCAGCACGCCTTTCGGGATCTTGGCCCCCATTGCCCGGAACTTGTCCGGGCTCTGCAAGAACTCCTTGAGCTCCTGCAACTCTTCGATAGCTTCATCGAGGCCGGCTACGTCCTCGAAGGTCACCTTGGGCATGTCCTTGGTGACCTGCTTGGCACGGGACTTGCCGAACTGCATCACCCGGTTTCCGCTGCCCTGCATCTGCATGAAGATGAAAACCATGAACCCCAGCAAGAACAACCAAGGGAGGAAACTCAGCAGGATTTCCCAGATCCCGGCCGGCTCACCGTCGGTCTCTACATCAACACCCTGCTCACGCAGCCTGGCGGACAGTTCGTCTTCCTCTTCCGGTGGGTAGTCGATGCGGTAGTCGGGGGTGTCGTCAACCTCGCCGACAAACTCCCCGGTGACGATGTTGGATTTCGTCATCAGCAGGGCGGTGGCGACTTCGCCGGCTTCGAGTCGATCCCAGAATTCGCTGTAGGAGATCTCCTCAGGCTGGTCGAGGCCACCCATCCATTGCTGGAGCAGGACCAGCATCACGAGCACGATCAGCCCGTAGATCAGAATGGAGCGGAAGGTGCGGGTCAAGAGACTCCTCGTCGCGTTGAAGGCCCGGGTATCACCGTATCACCGTCTGTGACCTGCGCAACCCGGCATTACCCAACCATGGTATGCCGGTCCCGGAGGTATGCCACGGCCCGTCGGTCGTTGTCAATGGACAAGTATCGGCAATCAGAACCCGAGTATTGAATGGGCGGCCGCAGGACGGGCTATTGGACGCCGGGTACTCACAACGAACTCTCGTCCATGACTCCCACATACGGCAGGTTCCGGAACTTGCCTGCGTAGTCGAGCCCGTAACCGATCACGAATTCCGGACCGATGGTGAACCCGGTGTACTTCACGTCGAGCGGTGTCCGTTGGATGCCCTCTTTGACGAGCAAGGCGGCGACTTCCAACGACTCCGGGCGTCTCACCCGTAGGCTTTTCAGCAGGTAGTTGAGAGTCAAGCCGGAATCGATGATGTCCTCGACGATCAGCACGTGACGTCCGGCGATTTCCTGGTCGAGGTCCTTGAGGATCCGAACGACGCCCGACGTCTGGGTCGCGGCTCCGTACGACGACACGGCCATGAAGTCGAACTCGACCTGCAACTCGATGTGGCGGGCTAAGTCGGCCATCACGATGAAGGCCCCCTTCAAGACACCCACGATCAAGAGATCCTTGTTCTGATAGTCGGCCGTGATGGCCTTCCCCATCTCCTCCAGTTTCGCCGCGATCTCGTCGGCGGTGATCAGCACTTTCCCGACCTTCACGAGCTCCCCTCCACTGTGGCGCAAACCCAAAGGTAGCGCCTGGTTGCCCGGCCAACCCAACCGACGTCGGCGCGCCGGACGCCGGGAACCCAGATCACTTCGCTCCCGGAAGCCACCACCGGCCATCTCGATCGTTCGACGGACCCGATGCGGGCTTCTGCCATCACTTCGTTGAGCGGTTTGGAGCCGGATACGATGGCGATACGATCGGCGGGTTCCATGGTGCGCACCACAACCGATGCAGGCATCATGTCGGCATCGAATACCTCTGCAAACGACGAAAGCGGAAAGGCCTTCGGCGGAGCCTCCTCCAACCAGGCCGAGAGGGTCCAGGGGCCCACCTCGATGCTGCCGGGAAGCGTCCAGGGCATTGGCAATCGTCTCGCTTCGAGATCGGGACGCCGGAGGCATACCCACACCCCGTCCCGCTCGACTCGCACGGCGGAGGTCAATTCGGCGGGCGAGCCCCCCTTGGCAACGGACAAGACCGCTCTCACGTCTGCCGACGAACCGGGATAGCCGTGGTGAATCTCCCGCAGCGCCCGACGAACCGCCCGGGATGCCACGGGATCCGGAAGGGTGGCCAGCAGAGGAGCCGACAAGCGCACCGTCCGGCCGTCGGTTTGCACCGGTACGACGGCGGCCGCGGTCTCTAGTAGGCGCTCGTCCTCGTCGAGGGACGCAGCGAGNNCGTCACGGCGCAGAGCGTTGCGCCGCAGCGTCGTGTCCAGATTGGTCGGATCGTCGATCCAAGGCAGTCCCAGCAGAGCCGCCAGTTCCCGCGTCTCCGTACGGGTGACGTCGAGGAGGGGACGCACGACAGGTCCCCTTCGTCTCGGAATGCCCGAAGCCCCCGCCGCCCCGGCGCCGCGCAGGAGATTGCCGAGCACCGTCTCCGCCTGATCATCAGCGGTGTGCCCGGTGATGAGCCATTCGTCCGCCGCCAGTTCGTCCTCCAGGGCCNNCGCCGCCGACCGCAAAGCGGCCGAAGCCGGCCACCCGTGGTCGATGTGTACCGCCCGGAAGTCTTCCCTGAGCGACGCCACGGCCCAGGCACACACCGCGCTATCGGCACCACCGCTCAAGGCAACGACGTAGCGGCCATCCGGAAGCTGTTTGTCGACACGGTCGAGAACCTCTCGGCTCAATAGGTTCAGGCGACGCGAGCCAGCCATCGTTCCGGATGCTCGATCTCTTCCAAGGTGGGTAGATACTCGGGTCCCACCCAGGCGCCGTCGAGCGCGCCCCATCCGGCCCGCTGCTCGACTCCGAGAACGAACCGCTCGCCGAGTTCGTACTGGCGGATCTTCATTTCGAGTCCGGTCAACCGGTAGAGCGCCGCCGTGCGCGGGTCCTTGCGACGTTGCTTCAGCGTGTCCGACATTCGCCGCTGGGTGGCAAGCACCCGGCTGCCGATCCTGTCCATGACCACATGACCGTGCCCCTCCAGAAAGGACATCAGCGCCTGGACCCGGTCCAGCAAGGCCCGCTGGTCTTCGCTGGCGAAGAGGCCCAGCAGCCCCGTCTCACCAACCAGAGGACGGCCTTCGGCAGCGGCCGAGCGAGCTTCGGCCGCCAGGCGGCCAAATCGCCCCGGTTCGGGTTGGGCGGTGGCAACCAGTTCTTGAACCAGGCCCAGGAAATAGCCCTGCATCCAGGGAATCCCCACGAATTGCAGCCGATGCGTGCATTCATGCAACGCCAGCCAGAACCGGAACTCCAGCGGTCGGAACTGGTGCGTACGTTCGAGGCTGAGGACGTTCTCACCGACCAGATACACGGTGTCACCGTCGTTGTCCTCGTCGGCCGGCAGGACGAGCTCATATTGGCCCAGAACCCTTCGCGCCATGAACCCGAGGAGTGCCCCCATCTCCGCCGCTACGAGCCGCTCCGAGGCGACGGCAGCAGCCTTGCCGATCGGGCCTGCCGACCGGAAACGCTCGGTCAAGCGATCTTCAGCGGGTTCCAGCAGCTTCGCAAAGAACCGGATGTTGCGTTCCGCCCACTCAGCCCGCGACACCACGGCAACGTTCGGGAGACCCCGGCCGGTCAAGCCGGTTTCTTCCATCACCAGCCGGCCGGCTCGAGCCACGACTTCAGGAGCCTGACTGCGCAAAAGGCGTTCATGGTACGTACCGCCCAACGGGTAGCGACCGGCCATTTTCCTGGCGATACCGGCCGCGACCGACCAGGGGATCCGCCCGCTCACTGGACGAGCCGGTACCTGGTCCGCACCACCTTGAGGAAGTAGGCCACGATGCTCCCGACCACGACCAGCAGGGCGATGACCAGCGAGGTCGGGACCAGGTAGCGGAACGTCCACGCCTGCTCCTCTTCTCGTGGCTCCTCGGGAACGACCTCGACGGCCGGCTCGGGAACGTCGGCCACAACGGCTTCCTCCGGGGCAGTGGTTTCCGCCGGCTCCCCTTCCTGAGCCAACCCGGCCGGGGCGAAGACGAACATCAGCAATCCGACGATGACGGATTGCAGAGTTCGGCGGCGGAGATTGGACATAGCGGCCACAGCCTAACCCTCCGGACGGCTATTTCTCGAAGCCGGGCTCGTTTTCTGCCAGGAACGAACGTAGGCGATCGATCACCTCGGGACGCGGTTCCTCGCGGACCCGCTCTCGCACGATCATCTTCAGGCGATCCTCAAAACTGAATGCCCCCATACATGGAGGGCATTTGCGCAGGTGCCGTCGGATGCGGGTCGTCTTGATCCGGCCGAGTTCACCGTCGAGGTAGGAATAGACGTGAGCCACCGCGTCTTCGCAGCTGTGTTTACTCATCTCCTGCCACCTGCTCTCCGGCCAGCCCGCGCTCTTGGGCAAAGGTCCACAACGCTTTCTCGAGTGCCTTTCTTCCCCGGTGAAGTCTCGACATCACCGTGCCGATCGGGACATCCATGATCTCGGCTATCTCCTTGTACGAAAAACCCTCCACGTCGGCAAGCAACACGGGAAGCCGGAAATGCTCGGGGAGTTCCTCGACGGCCGCCTTGACGTCCGCCTCGACGAACTGTTCGAGCACCTCCTCTTCGGCGCTTCGTGCCGCGCTGCCCGACTCGCCCGAGCCCATCCGTTTGTAGAGATACAGGTCTTCGACCTCACCGAATTCCACTTCGGTGGGTCTCCGCACCTTCTTCCGATACCGGTTGATGTAGGTGTTGGTGAGAATCCGATAGAGCCACGCCTTCAGGTTCGTGCCCTCCTCAAAGGTGTGGTAGGCCCGGTACGCCTTGAGAAAAGTCTCCTGCACCACATCCTCGGCATCGGCCGGGTTGCGAGTCATGCGCAGCGCCGCCGAGTAGAGCTGCGGCGCATACTGCATGGCGTCTCTCTCAAAGTTGGCCTGATCAGCCAATCGCGGCTCCCCGTGGGACAGCCTCGACCATACCCGACCGAACAAAGAAGTTCGAAGCTCGCAGTTCGTAGCTCTCAGCTCACAGCTCGTACTTCGTAGCTCTCAGCTCCCCGCTCGCGGATGCTCGGCTCGGCTCGCCGCTCGCAACCGGCTAGTCCACCCAGGTTGCGAACGCGCCGCTGAGGTCGCACCGGCAATGTTGTTCCGCCAGGTCCCGGAACGCCTCGCCGGTAGCGATCCCCCATCGGTTGGTTCGGTAGTAGTCCCGCAAGAAGCCGGCAAAGGTCTCGGAGCCCATCTGATCCTCCAGCGCGGCCAGAAACAGCGGACCGCGCCCGTAGATGATCGGCGAGTACTCCTCGGGGGCGTAGCCGCTCGTCGGCAGGCCGATGGGGATCGGCTCGGCACCGATCCGTTCCCACCGGGAGGTCCACGACCGGCGATAGCCTTGCTCGGCTTCATCCCCCAGGATCTCACGGTAGTAAATGCCCGTGAGATATTGCGCGAGGGCTTCGTCTAGCCAGGGTTCGTCGACTTGGTCGTTGCCGACGACGTTGTAGAACCATTGGTGGGCCACTTCGTGGACGGCCGTACCTTCGAGCATGATCGGGGCGGGGACGTCCGCCACGTCCGATTCCAGGTCGTACATGGCCAGGGAGATGGCCGTCATACCCGGGTACTCAACGCCGAGAGCTTGCATCGGGGTGCCGATCAGATCGAACTCTTGGTACGGATAGGGACCGATAGCCTGGTCGAACAACTCCAACGCGTCCCGGGCGAACTGCAGGGCGAGTTCGGCTGCCTCCCGATGTTGCGACGGCGCGTAGCTGTTGATCGTCGTCTGACCCACCAGGCCGGTGGACACCTCCAGGTCGAACGCGCCGGCCAGGTAGAAGTCCCTCGCCGGCCCGGCCGCAAAAACTGCCACCTGTTCACCGCCGGACCGGTGCCGTTCGATCTCGGTTCCGGACGCAACCAGGTCTAGGTCAACGGGTGCGGTCACCCGCACCTGGTAGAAGGCGGCGTCTAGGTAGGTCAGGTCGCCGACGACTGGTGGCTCCTGGACGTTCCATCCTTCGTCGTCGTAGACCGGAATGACGGGATAGAAACCGTCCAGAACCAGGAATCCGTCGAAGTAGCCGAACAGACCGTAGTTGCCGGCCATCTCCCGACCGACCTCCACCGAGAAGTCGATCTGTACGGTGATCGCCTCACCCGGATCCACTGCACTGGGCAACGGGACACGAAGAGCGCTACCGAGGTACTCCGGAACAGGGCTGATCTCGGAACCTCCCACGGAGAGAGCCGAAACCGTCGTGTGCCCACCGGCAGCATTGGGAAAGAGTTGAAGGTAGATCTCCTCGAGAGGTTCGGCCTCTTGGTTGGTGTAGCGGATCCACTCGCGTCCTTCCAGCAATCCGAAGTCCGGGGGTATGACGAGGTCGATGTGGTACACAGTCGCCTCCGCCAGGTCGTCGAGGGGCTCGGAGCCGACGAGCGTCGACCGGAAGATGGTTCTATCGTCCCAATTGGCGCCAAACGGGTCGGCGACGCCCGGATGGGCGGGCGGAACGTTGCCGGCGCAAGCCGCGAAACACAGGGTCGCCGCCGCCAGGCCGATCTCCCGCCACGGTGGTCGGCGCTTCATTTCGTTCATGTTCACCACCGACGCTACGCCCCACTTGCACTTGCCGGGTCGCTGGCCCGCCGCTGCCAACTGCTAACTTATGCGCCGCGCCGGAGTAGCTCAGGGGTAGAGCAGCTCACTCGTAATGAGCAGGTCCGGGGTTCAAATCCCCGCTCCGGCTCCAACCCCACCCATTCAGTTGGCCGGGGTCAGCTCGGCGAACAACGTCGCGAAGACCAGCTGGGGGCGCTGGTTCGCCTGCAGTTCGGTCACCGCGTTCAATGCCCTTTCAGCGTTGGCCACCGCGGCATCGGGACGAATCATTGCCAGTGTGGCAGCCGGGATGTCATGGTTGCGGACCGGTCCACCAAACTGGGCCGAGGCTGCGTCCGCATACCAGGAGGCGAGAATCTCCAACCCGGTAACGTGCAACGCCCGTTTCTCCCGGCGACGGTCTCGCTCGTGGCGTTCCCGGAGTGCCTTGATCATGGAGGGCGGAAGGTCGTCGGACTCATCGAGTTTCTCACGAGCGTCCAGCGTTCTGAGCAGAGGCTCGGTCGCCTGGAGTACCTCGTCTGCCAGCCGGAAAGCTTCTCCCGGTTGTGGAGATACCCGGACCGGCACACTGAGCCATACGTCCCGATACGCCGCGAGATCCTGATTCGTCGCCAGGCCCAGCGCCAGACCCGGGCGGCCACCTGAGATCCGGGCAGCCTCCCCCGCCTGGTCGGGAGCCAGACCCATCCCTATTAGGGCATCGATGAGCTCCTCTTCCCGCACCCGGCCGAACTGGACCATGCGGCAACGGCTGGCGATGGTGGCGGGGAGATCGTCCTCGGATTCGACGACCAGCACGAACACGGTGGTGGGAGTCGGCTCCTCCAGAGTCTTCAGGAGAGCGTTGGCCGCCTGCTCGGACATAGAACCCGCCTCATCGATGACGAAGACCTTTCTCTTTGCCTCGACCGGCGACATCGGCGCGTGAGCGACTGTCGTCCGGGCCTGGTCGACCGACAGACCGGCCCTCCCTTCGGGCTCGACCACGATGAGATCGGGGTGGTTTCCCGATGCGGACCTCCGGCAAGATGAACAGCGGCGGTCATGGTGCCCTCCTTGCTCGCACAGCAGAGCTCCGGCAAAACGATTGGCTACGGTCGCTTTCCCCACGTTGGAGGGACCGGCGAATAGATACGCATGGGCGGGCGCCAAGATCTCCCTCTGTAGGAGACCGATGATCCGGTCGTGTCCGATCACTCCGAGAAACGGTCCCCTCACCATCGGTTGCGCACCAAGTTCACGATCCGCTCGGCAACGTCGCTTCGGGTTCCTCCGGCATCGACCATCGCCACTCGTTCGGGCTCGGCCCGGGCCAGCTCCTCGTAGAACCCGGCCACCCTTCGCTGAAACTCGACCCCCTGGCCACCGATGCGATCCTCGCCGTCCTGGCGCGCCAGACCGGCTTGCGGATCAACGACGAGCACGATCACCAAGTCGGGCCACGTGCTGCCCAACCCGGCTCGATTGACGTCTCTGACCTTGTCGATCCCCAGCTCTCGTCCGCCGCCCTGATAGGCAAGGGACGAGTACACCGATCGATCGCCGATCACCCAGGCGCCTCGATCGAGCGCTGGTTCGATCACCTCCTGGGCGAGCTGTGCACGCTGCGCCGCAAAAAGCAGCGCCTCCGTCCACGGCCCCATGTCGTCACCGTCCAACAACAGCCGCCGAACCCCTTCTCCGGTCGAGGTTCCGCCGGGCTCGCGAACCGTGACGACCTCGTGTCCGCCGCTGCGCAAGGCCTCGGCCAGATAGTCCTGGATCGTCGACTTCCCGGCGCCTTCAATCCCCTCCAGGGCGATGTAGCGTCCGCGGCTCACGAGTCATCCTTGTCCGACCGGCGACGCCCCCGGACCGACGTGAAGGCGTCGCTGGCGTCTTTCAACGTGCGGTAGGTCTCTTCGCTGAACTCGGGGCCCGACAGGGTCCCTCGCAGATTCCATAGCGTGAAGAGACCGGCCGCCAGGACAATCGCGCCCCCAACGGCCAGGGCAAGGCGAATCCCGTTGTCGAAGGGAGCCGGAAAGACGCCGTCCAGCGTTGCTGCCGCCACGCCACCAAGTGCGATCGAGATCAACAGCGACGTTCGGGCCAGTGTGTAGAGCGCCGCAAAAGTCCTCCCGCGAATTTCGTCGTCTACGACCTCGTGGAGATAGGTGAAACCCATCACGTAGGACGACCCTGCGCCAATCCCGGCGAGGAAGAGCCAACCGGCAGCCGCAAAGACGGAATTCATGGTCGTGACCATCGTGATCGCCACTCCGGTGAGAATGAGACTGATCGCAAAGGTGAGATCGCGCCGGGTGATCCTGCTGCCCAGGGTGGCAAGCACCAGCATCCCGCCCCCCACACCGCTGCCCAGTGCGGTGATCAGAACACCGAACCCCGAATTGCCACCCCCCAGAACGTTGCGAGAGAACGGTTGACCGAGAATGAAGAAGATGCCCGCTCCAAAGAGGGCAGTGGCCATTCCCACAATCACATTGCGGACCCCCGGGTTTCCGGCCACAAACCGTATGCCCTCGGAAAGATCCCGAAGCGGAGCTCGCCAATCCATGGCTCCTTTCGCCTGGCGGTGGTCGGCGACCTTGGGTTTGGGAATCGGGATTCGGGCCACCAAGAAGGCCGAGAGAAGGAACGTGAGGGCGTCGAAGGTGAACGCCGGACCGAAGTCGCTCCCGAACCCCGCGAGATCCGGAACCCATTCCCCCACCGTCACCAGAAAAGAGAAGAACGCCGAAGAGACGGGCAAGCTCCCGTAGGTAGCCACCAGGGTGATCGAGTTGGCGGCAACCAACCGACCCGGTGGGACGAGATTGGGGACGCTCGCATCTCGCGCCGGTTGCCAGAAAAGCGTGAGGGTCTCCATCAGGAACGAGACCAAGAACAGCATGGCCAAGTCGTCGACAAACACGAGTGAGAGCACCAGAAAAGCTCTCGCCACGTCGGCCGTGATCATGGTCAGTTTTCGGTTGAACCGATCGGCCAGCACCCCCGAAACCGCCCCGAACAGGCCGGGAAGCATACGGGCGGTCAGCGGTACGAGTATTCCGGTCACCCCGCCCAGCTGGTCGGCCAGGGCGATGGTGGCGAACAACGCCACCCAGTCGCCGAAGCTGGAAACGACGCCCGCCCACCACAAACGAGCAAACGGACCCCGCCGCAGCAGGCTCAACGGCTGCGTACTCTCGGCTGCCCCTTCGACCATGACGGTCAAGAATACAGTTCCTCGTTCGTAGTGAGCCGTCGCTCGGTGCCTAGCCAATCTCGACCATCCACAGTCGCCGAAAACGAATGACAGACGACCGGATGTCTTGACTTCTCCCGGGTCCGCTTAGTATTCCTGACTCTGTGTCAAAGCCACTGATCATTGTTGAATCCCCGGCCAAGGCCCGCACCATCGCCGGGTTCCTCGGCTCCGACTACGTCGTTGAGTCCTCGGTCGGCCATATTCGCGATTTGCCCCGCAACGCGGCTGAGGTGCCCGCGTCGTACCGCGAACGGCCCTGGGCAAAGTTGGGCGTCGATGTGGACAACGACTTCAAGCCCCTCTACATCGTGCCTCGGGAGAAGAAGGACCAGATCAAAAAGCTGAAGGCGGCCCTCGAGGAAGCGTCGGAGGTATACCTGGCAACCGACGAAGACCGGGAGGGAGAGTCGATCGCCTGGCATCTACTCGAGGTCCTGCAGCCCCGAGTTCCGGTCCGGCGGATGGTGTTCCACGAGATCACCCCCGCGGCCATCGATCATGCCCTCGAGCAACCCCGAGACATCGACGACCGGTTGGTCGACGCTCAAGAGGCCCGACGAATCCTGGACCGCTTGTACGGGTATGAGGTGAGTCCGGTGCTCTGGAAGAAGGTCCAACCGAAGCTCTCCGCCGGACGGGTCCAGAGTGTTGCCGTCCGCATCATCGTCGAACGCGAGCGAGAGCGGATGGCCTTCCGTTCCGCCTCGTTCTGGGATCTCGACGGCCTGTTCAAGACCGAGGAGGGGGATACCTTCCTGGCGACCATGGTGAAGCTGGACGGCCGGCGACTGGCTACGGGCAAGAACTTCTCCGACGCCGGGACCCTGACCGGCGAGTCTCTCCTGCTCGACGAGGATGCAGCCGTAGCGCTGACCGAACGCCTCACCGATTCGGACATGGCGGTCCGGGCAGTCACACGGAAGCCGTATCGACGCTCGCCGTACCCCCCATTTCGCACTTCGACGCTGCAGCAGGAAGCAGGTCGCAAACTGCGTTTTGGAACCTCGCGGACGATGCGGGCCGCACAAAGGCTGTACGAGAACGGGTACATCACCTACATGCGAACGGACAGCACCGAGCTTTCGGAGACGGCCGTCACCGCGGCCCGTCGACAGATCGCCGAGATGTACGGCCAGGAGTATGTGCCCGCCAAGCCGCGCACCTATCGGAGCAAGGTCAAGAACGCCCAGGAAGCCCATGAGGCAATCCGCCCGACCGGTGAAATCTTCCCCACCCCGGAACAGGTCGCCGCGGAGATCGATGGTGATGAGGCGGCCCTGTACGAGTTGATCTGGAAACGAACGATCGCCTCCCAGATGGCGGACGCCGTCGGCGAGAGCGTGCAGATCCGGATTGGCGGCACCTCATCAACGGGCGAAGACGCTGAGTTCGCCACCAGCGGCAAAGTCATCGAGTTTGCAGGCTTCCTGCGTGCCTACGTCGAAGGCAGCGACGACCCCGACGCCGACCTCGACGACCAGGAGCGGCGGCTGCCGTCTCTGGCCGAGAATGATCCGCTCGACCTCGACCGGGTCGAGGCAAAAGGACACGCAACCAAGCCGCCGACCCGCTTCACAGAAGCATCTTTGGTCCGCCGCCTCGAGGAGCTCGGTGTCGGTCGTCCGTCTACCTATGCGAGCATCATCACCACCATTCAGGATCGCGGATATGTCTGGAAGAAGGCCTCGGCGCTGGTTCCCTCTTTCACCGCCTTCGCCAAGGTCACGCTGCTCGAGAGGTACTTCCCCAACCTGGTCGATTTCGCGTTCACCGCCCGCATGGAGAGCGACCTCGACCTGATCGCCAACGGAGAGGAGGCGCCCGTCCCGTGGCTCAGCCGTTTCTACTTCGGCAACGGGGCCCCGGGTCTGCACAGCATGGTCACCGAGAAGCTCGCCGACATCGACGCGCGGGAAGTCAACTCCATCCCGATCGGCTCCGACCCGGAGGGCGTCGATATCGTTGCCCGGGCCGGGCGTTATGGACCGTACCTACAGCGAGGTGAGGACACTGCCGGCATACCCGATCAGCTGGCACCGGATGAGCTCACGGTCGAGAAAGCTCTCGAACTCCTCTCGGCGCCGAGCGACGACCGCGAACTGGGAGATGACCCAGACTCCGGTCTGACGGTGTTCCTCCGGACCGGCCGCTACGGACCCTACGTCCAGCTGGGGGAGCAAGAAGAGGCCGGAAAGCCGAAGCGGGCGTCTCTTTTCAAATCGATGGAACCGGAGGAAGTCACCCTGGAGATAGCCCTCCAGTTGCTGGCGTTGCCGCGCGTGGTGGGTGTGGACCCGGCCGACGATGTCGCGATCACTGCCCTCAGCGGCCGGTATGGGCCCTACATCAAGAAGGGAGACGAGACGCGGTCGTTGGACAGCGAAGACCAGCTCCTGACACTCACCCTCGACGAGGCGCTGGACTTGCTCTCTCAACCGAAACGGCGCCGCGGCCGGCAGCCTGCCCCTCCCCTGCGGGAGCTGGGCAACGACCCCGTGTCGGGTAAGCCGGTGGTGGTCAAGAGCGGTCGGTACGGACCCTACGTCACCGACGGCGAGGTGAACGGGTCGCTCCGCAAGGGAGACGATCCGGACACCATCACCCTGGAACGGGCGGCTGAACTACTGCAGGACCGACGCGACCGGAAGCGGTAACACCCGTTCTTGCGTGAGTTTCCCGCGCTATCCGCAGGTTTCTCACGCAGGAACAGCGGCTACTCGAGATGAGGGGCCACGTTGTAGTCGACCAGCAGGCGTCGCCCGTCCTCGACCATCACATGGCTGACCGAAGTGTTGGCGGGCACGCCCAACTTCCTCCGGGTCGAGTGCTGTAGGCCCAAGATGCTGCTCACATAGCCGCGTATGGCCGCCCCGTGCGACACGATGCCGATGTGCCCTTCCTCATGTTCGGCTATCACCTCTGAGACGGCCTGCGCCACCCTCTTCTGCATCCCTGCCCAGGTCTCCCCGGTTTCTCCCCTCGGCAGGTCCTCTTCTCCTTCGTAGATGCGATCCCACAGTTCCGGCCAACCGGCCTCGATTTCCTCCCGGGTGTGGCCTTCCCAAGCTCCCATGCCCAGTTCGACCAACCCAGGGTGAGTTCCGAGCACGGACCCATTCGCCAAACCCTCCGCCGTTTGATATGCGCGGCCCAGCGGAGATGTGTACACGGCGCCAAAGGCCCCATACCACGCTGCCAGTTCCGCCACCTGCCGGCGACCCCGGTCGTTGAGCCCTTCATCGGTCTGCCCCTGCCAGCGGCCCGACTCATTCGCCTCGGTCCGGCCGTGTCGAACGAGGCCAAGCACCATGCCACCAGCTCGCAATTGACTTCCCGCCCGGCCGGGCACGGCACTCAGATGTGCCGCGTCGTTGAAACGGATCAACCGCAACCGGCCTTCGTCCTCGGCCAACGTCGAAAGGGCGGTATTGGTCACTCGGGCAACCAGCCGGTGCGGGGCGGCGATCCCCAGCACCAATCCGAGCAACGTCTCGATCACCCCGCCGTGACACACCACCAGCGCACTCTGACCCTCTCCCAACCGACCCAGTACCACCCTCAGCGCGGTAGAGACTCGATCCACCAGCTCGGACATTTTCTCGCCCGTCCCACCCAGCGGCACATCCTCTCCTCTGCGAAGGGCCACCAACTCGTCTGCGAACTGCTCGCTGATCTCATCGTTCGTGAGTCCGTCCCATCCGCCCACATCCATTTCGCGCCACGCCGGGTCGGTCGTGAACGGCAGGCCGACAGCCTCGGCGGTCTCCACGGCCCGCTCCATGTCCGAGGACACCACGAAATCAAAACGCCGGCCGTGTAGCCGCTCTCCGACCGCGCCGGCCTGCGAACGGCCCTCGTCGCTCAATGGGCTGGAGCCGCGCCCCTGAACAACGCCGGAGGCGTTGCCGGTCGACTCACCGTGACGCAGAACCGTGATCGAACGCATGAGTAGAGGATGGTACAGAGGGTTTCTGCTTGTTCGTCCGCCGGGTGCTTGTGGGTCGGGCTCGATGGCCGGTGCCGGCCGCCGGTTTCCGAAACCCGGAACCCGAAACCCGGAACCTGAATCCCGGAACCTGACACAGGGAACCTGAATCCCGGAACCTGACACCGGGAACCTGAATCCCGGAACCTGAAACCCGGAACCCGAAACCCGCCCTAGCTGCGTTCCCGACTCAGGCGATGAACGCAGCCGCGAAGATCAAACTGACGATGGTCATCACTTTTATCACGATGTTCATCGCCGGCCCCGAGGTGTCCTTGAAAGGGTCGCCGACGGTGTCCCCGATCACCGCCGCCTTGTGGGGATCGGAACCCTTGCCGCCGAAGGCACCCGCCTCGATGAACTTCTTGGCGTTGTCCCAAGCTCCCCCGGCGTTGGCCATGTAGATGGCCAGTAGGAACCCGGTGACCAGTGCCCCGGCCAGGAAACCGCCGAGCGCCTCGACGTCGATGAAACCGATCGCGATCGGGAAGATGATGGCCAGCGCTCCCGGCAGGACCATCTCCCGGAGGGCGGCACCGGTGGCGATGTCGACGCACTTCCCATACTCGGGTCGAACACCTTCCTTGCCTTCGCGAAGGCCGGGGATCTCACGGAATTGCCGCCGTACCTCTTCGATCATCTTGTGGGCGGCCCGCCCTACCGCGTTGATCGTCATCGACGCGAAAAGGAAGGGGAACATGGCACCGAGGAACAGCCCGACGATAGTTCCCACGTTGGTGATGTCGATGGAATCGAGCCGCACCGCCTGGGTGAAAGCCGAGAAGAGGGCGAGGGCGGTCACTGCCGCCGAGCCGATGGCAAAGCCCTTGGCCATCGCGGCGGTGGTGTTGCCGAGCGAGTCCAGCGCGTCGGTAGCTTCCCGCACGTTGGGAGGCAGGTGGGCCATCTCGGCAATGCCTCCTGCGTTGTCGGCGATCGGCCCGTAGGCATCGACCGAAACGGTGATGCCCAGAGTGGCGAGCACTCCGATCGCGGCGATGGCCACTCCGTACACTCCTCCACCGTCGCCGAGAGCCCAGTGACCGGCCGTGAAGGCACCGAAGATCCCTGTGGCCACCACGATGACGCTGTAGGCAGCCGACCGCTTGCCTTCGGCAATACCCGCCAGGATCACCGTGGCCGGTCCCGTCTCTGCCTGCCGGGCAATCTCCTTCACCTTCTTGTGGTGGTCGGATGTGAACCACTCGGAGATCTGGCCGACGAGAATGCCGACCGCCAGGCCGATCACCACCGCCAGAAACAGCCCGATCGGATTGTCGACACCCTCATCTCCACCGAAGATCCAGAGGGAAAGCCCGAGCACACCCAGAGCGGTGAGTACCGAGGCCGTCCACGTTCCGCGATGGAGGCCGGCGGCCAGGTTGTCGCCGGTGGCACGAACGAGGAACGAACTGACGATCGAAGCGAGCATGCCGAGGGCGGCAACGGCCAGCGGGAAGATCACGGTCTCGGAAAGAAAAGAGCTTCCCTGAAACACGATCACCGCGTAGACGATCGGAGCGACGAGCGACCCGACGTAGCTCTCGAAGAGGTCGGCGCCCATGCCNNGCCACGTCCCCGACGTTGTCGCCGACGTTGTCGGCGATGGTGGCCGGGTTGCGAGGATCGTCCTCGGGGATCCCGGCTTCGACCTTACCGACCAGATCGGCGCCTACGTCGGCCGCCTTGGTGTAGATACCGCCTCCCACTCGGGCGAACAGGGCTATCGACGAACCACCGAGACCGATGGCTGCCAGCACGTCGGCCCAGGTCATCTCCAGGTCGCCGATGCCCAGCAGATCGGTATTGAAGAGCCAGAAGCCGAGGCCTACCCCCAGAAGACCCAACCCGGCGACGGTGAACCCCATGACCGCCCCACCCCGGAAAGCAACCGGCAGGGCGCTGGCAATCCCACCGGTCCTGGCCGCTTCGGTAGTTCGAGAGTTTGCGGCGGTGGCGATTCGCATCCCAACGAATCCTGCCCCGGCCGACAGGAGCGCTCCGAATACGTACGCCCCCGCCTTCCAGGATCCGTCCGGTAGCAGCAGGACGATCAAGATCGCCAGTACCACCACGAAGGCCGCCACCCACGTGTACTCCCGCCGCATGAAGGCGTCGGCGCCTTCTCGGATCGCATTTGATATCGACACCATCGAGTCCGACCCGCGGTCCTTGGACAGGACTTGACGAGCGAAGAAAACGGCCAGGCCGAGAGCCATGACCGCCGCCACGATTGCCGCTGCCAAAAAGAAGTCCGTCGACATCTCCCCCTCGCTCGCTTGCAGGCATCCGGAGTATAAGAGGCAGGCCAAAGCCCACCAAGATGATGCCTATTCCTCTTCCTCCGGCTCACCGTGCCGGGTGGCGTCCTGCTCGGGTGATCCGATGACCGGTGAGTCGAGGATCTTTTCCATCGACGCGACGGTTTCTTCTTCGGCCGCAGCCTCTTCGTCGGGGGGTTCTTTCCTCAACATCCGGTTGAGGATCAGGGGCGCGAGCAGCGTGGTGACCACCACCATCAGCACCACAATGGCGTTGTCCCCGGAGCTGACGACGGCGCTCAACTGGCTGGCCCCCAAGGCCGCGAAGATCAGCCCGACCTCCCCGCGAGGCACCATTCCTACTCCAACGATCTTGCGATTCACGTCCTTCGAAAGGACCCCCAATCCCGATACGAGTTTGCCGAGGATCGCCAGGAGAGAAATGAGCCCCCCGGCCAGCAGCACCTGCGGATCTCCCAGCGCGGCTACGTCGACCTGCGTACCGATGAACAGGAAGAAGATCGGCACGAACAGGAACGAGATGGGGCGCAGCTCTGCCTCGATCCTGTCTGCGAAGTCGGTCTGGCCGGCAACGAGACCCGCTGCGAACGCCCCGACGATGGGCTCCAATCCGGCGAAGTGCTCGGCCGCCAATCCGACGGCGATGGCGAACACGAATGAACCGACGACGAAGCTACCTTCGACCTTCAGGAACTTCAGGAAGCGGAAGAAGTACGGAGCGATCACGTGACCGAGGGCCACAACAACGACAAGGAAGCCGACGGCCTTGGCGGTGATGGTCAAGAGGGTGCCGGCCGAGAACTCCCCTTCACCGCCCAGTACCGCCGCCACCACGCCGAGAATGATGAGGCCCAGGACGTCGTCGATGACGGCCGCCCCGATGATGGTCTTGGCTTCGTCTGTATGCAGGCGGCGTAGATCGGCAAACACTCGGGCGGTGATGCCGACGCTGGTGGCCGTCATGGCGGCGCCCATGAAAATGGCCAGTTCGGTCGAGCCACCCCCGATGGAGAGCCACTTGACTGCGAAGAACCCAAGTGCAAACGGAGTCACCACACCGATCAAGGCAACCGTCAGCGCCGACGCACCCAGCCGGGCGAATGAGCGGAGGTCTGTCTCGAGCCCGACCTCGAACAGCAGCAGGATGACCCCGATCTCCGCCAGCGTCGAGAGCAGTCCGGCCTCGCCGTCACCGACCCACCCGAGGACGCTGGCACCGATGATCGCTCCGACGAGCAGTTCCCCGATGACCGCGGGCTGTCGCAGGCGGGCCATGACCTCGGCGCCCACCTTGGCAGCGATGAGGATCACCAGCAGCTCCACGAGCCCTTCGAAGACTTCCTCCACGCTCACTCCATCGGGACGCCAGGATGAATGGTAGAAGACCGAAACCCGGGACGCGCAAGGCGACGGCCCCGACCGGGCTCCGTCACGCGAGCGGAATCTATCTCAGTGAGATGACAAACTGAGAGGACATGGACTTCGACGGATTGGTACGCGGTTGGGTCGACGACCCCGATTTTGAAGGCGACCTGGCGTTTCTCGAACGATTGCCGGCCCGCCCTGCGATTTACGGCGAAGTCGACCCGCCTCTTTCCGGTGCTCTGTCGCAGCGCCTGGCCGAGCTGGGCATCAGTCGGCTCTACCGGCATCAGGCGCAGGCCGTTCGGTCCATACGCGCCAGATTGCACACCGTCCTCGTGTCCGGAACCGCCTCCGGCAAGTCGCTCAGCTATCAGATTCCGATTGCCGAATCGATCCTCGACAACCCCCGAACTACTTCTCTCCTGGTCTTCCCCACCAAGGCGCTCGCTCAGGACCAACTGCGTAGCCTCACCAGTCTGCGGATCCCGGGGCTGGTGGCCGCCACCTACGACGGGGACACGACACCGGAGGACCGCACGTGGGCCCGGCGCCATGCCAACCTCATACTGACCAATCCCGACATGCTCCATTTCGGGATTCTTCCCAATCATGGAAAGTGGGCCGACTTCCTTCTCCGGCTCAGGTTCGTCGTCGTCGACGAGATGCATGTGCTGAGGGGGATCTTCGGTAGCCACGTCGCGCACGTTCTGCGCCGCCTGAGAAGGATTGCTGCTCACTACGGAGCGGAACCCACCTTGGTGTTCGCCTCGGCCACCATCGGCAATCCCGGAGAGTTGGCCGAGCGATTGAGCGGCTCACCCGTCCAGGTCCTGCAGGGAGACGATTCCCCGCAGGGGGAAAAGGCAATCGCCCTGTGGAACCCTCCGGTCGTCGAGGAAGATCCCCACCGCCGTCGGAGCGCTTTGGCGGAAGCAACCGACCTGTTCGTCGACCTCGTTCGCCGCCGACAGCATACGATCGTCTTTTCACGGAGCCGGAAAGCGACGGAGCTGATCTACAAGTGGGCGAGCGATCGGCTCGACCCCGATCTGGCCCGCCGCATCGCTCCCTATCGAGGCGGTTATCTCCCGGCCGACAGACGCCGCATCGAAGCGGACCTCTTCGACGGACGGTTGCTCGGGGTCGCGGCCACCAACGCCCTCGAGCTCGGGATCGACGTCGGCAGTCTGGACGCGGCAATCATCAATACATTCCCCGGAACCCTGGCCTCTTTTTGGCAGCAGGCCGGGNNGGGGGGGGGGGAGCCGGTCGAAGCCAGGATCACTCGCTGGGTGTTCTGGTGGGTGGCGAGGATGCGCTTGACCAGTACTACATGACTCATCCGCGACAGCTGTTCACCCGACCTCCCGAGTCGGCGGTGATCAACCCGGACAACAACTTGGTGGTCGAGGCCCACACGGCGTGCGCCGCCCATGAGTTGCCGCTGCAACCGGACGATCACACGTTCCTCGGCGACGGCATGGAGGAAACCGCCAATCGTCTGGTTCAGGCCGGCGATCTCCGGCTTCGGGAAGGGCGACTCTATTGGGCCCGGCGCACTCGCCCCGCCGGATCGGTGAGCATCAGATCGTCGGGTGAGTCTTCGTTTAACGTTCAGGATGTCGCGGTCGGTGAGCTGCTGGGAACCCTCGAGGAGAATCAAGCCTTCTCGCAGGCGCACCCCGGAGCCGTGTATCTCCACCAGGGCAACACGTTCGTCGTCGATCAACTGGACCTTTCCAACCGGGAGGTGCGGGTCCATCCCGAATCGGTCGGCTACTACACCCAGTCGCAGGAGGAGAAACACCTCGAGATCCTCGAGGTCTATGACCGTCGACCGCTGGAAAGCCTCACCCAGTATCTCGGATCTGTGCGAGTCGAGAGCCAGGTTGTTGCGTTCAAACGCAAGCAGATCGGATCCGGAGAGGTTCTCAGCTTCGAAACGCTCGATCTCCCGTCGGTCGAATTCCAGACGGATGCCGTCTGGTGGACCATCCCCGCCGAGATCTACACCGCCGCCGCGATCCCCCATCATGACGTTCCGGGAACGCTGCACGCCGCGGAACACGCCGCCATCGCCCTGTTGCCGCTCTTCGCCATCTGCGATCGTTGGGACGTCGGGGGCCTATCTACCCCGTTCCATCCTGCGACGGGAACCGGGACCATCTTCATCTACGAGGCCTATCCGGGCGGCGCCGGCATTTCGCCCATCGCCTTCGACGCCGGCTCCAGACACCTGGCGGCAACCCTGGACCTGGTGAGTGCGTGCTCGTGCGAAGGGGGGTGCCCCTCATGCGTCCAGTCGCCCAAGTGCGGCAACTTCAACGAACCACTGAGTAAGGAAGGCGCCGCCCGGTTCCTGCAAGCCGCTCTGGGAGACCTCGCCAGTCGGTCGCTCAGTAGTGGTGGACGCGCTCTGGGAGATATGCCGGCGGACGGCCGGAGGTCGCGGCCGGCCAGCCGGTGAGGTCGGGTCGGGGGCCGAACAGCACCACCACCCGCCCGTTGCGGTCCTCGCCCGGTGCCAGCCCTCTGGACACCCGCCAACCCCGGGCCTCACCTCTCTGCAGAGCCGCTCCTTCTACCGAGAACCCCGACTCACCCTCGGCCCGTAGCCGTCGGGCGTACCTTCGGCAACGGGCATACGTTCCCGGCCCGCCCGTGACCACTGCGAGCGGCAGCCCGGATCGGCGTTCCGGCGGTGCGGGGATGTCGACCGCCCACATGGTACGTTCGATTCCGGCCAGATCTTCTGGGTCGGTGATCTCCTCATGGCGAAGGAACTCGGCCCAGGCTCCGTCCGGAGTGTCCGACAGATAGTGCACGGGCCCCTCACCCACGTCATGCCACCGGGCCGGAGGTTGATCGGGAGTCTCCCACAGAAAGGGATATCGGGGATCGGCGTGGCGGAAGAAGATCATGTGGCCGGCGAACCCAACAGCGCCCCTGCCAGGGCGCGTACCCTGCGGGGGCCCGCATCGTCCGGATCCCACTCGTCGGCCAGCAACTCGCGAGGAGAAGCCCCGTCGAGCGCGCTTCGCGACCGCTCGAACCACCTCCGAATGCCGAGGTGGTTGTACGCGCCGGAGAGGTCCGAGACGACCATCGCCAGGAAATGCAGACGCGCGGCTACGCGATCGGGTGTAGCGCGATCGCCTCGCAGATATCGACGTACGCTGGCCGCCGACACTCCCAGCAGCTCCGCCAGGGCCTCGACGCCGAACAGCTCGGCAAGCGACGGCCACTCGCGTTCCGGAGCGGGAGAACTCTCGAGAATGCCGTCCAACTCTGTCAGGATCTCCGCGATGTCGCTCCCGGTGATCGCCTCCTCCGGGATGTGAAGAACGGCGCCGGGCCCGACCGCCAGGCCGGCCTCCGTCATCGCATCGATCACCTCCCGAACCGTGCCGATCGCCAGACGGTCGATGTCCTCATCCCCCAGGAACCCCATCGTCTCTGCCCGGGACAAGAACGAAACTGCCGATCTCACAGTGTCCGGATCATCAAATGGTTCCTGAACGGCTCTAATTCGGATCAAACTCACAATCCGAATTTTATCCACTCTCAGTCCGGCAGGTCAATCGAGAGGAGTTCCACCGGCGCAAACTCGGCGGCCGCCGCCGCCCGGACGGCTCGTCGCCCGAGAACGACGATGTCGACCTCCCTCTCTACTTCCACCTCTACGATGCGACTCGACCAGGAGTGATCGACCGGACAGACACAGGCGACCAGTGTGGCTCCGTTGGCTGCAGCAAGCCGGGCGGCCTCGGCGGCGGGACTCCCCAGCGATCCAAACGGACGAAACGTGACCGGGGCGGCTGCCAGAGCCGCCGCGTCGGCTGCCATCTGTGCCCGGCCTCGCACGCTGAGGTAGTTCCCCACCGACCCCAGCATCAGACCCAATACGATCAACACCCCGACCAGGCCCAGTACGAGCAACGACACCGACCCCCGATCGTTCACCGCTCAACCCTCATCACCGAGCGCGCCCGCAAGTGGACTCCCAGTCCGCCCAGCAACCTCGCTCCCAGCCGGTAGGGCAGGACCACGGTGACGGTGGCCACGCTTCCCACCGTTCCTCCCCGCTCGACGGTCACCCGGACCCGATCGGACACAGACGGATCGAGGGCGCTCTTGACGGCCTCAACGGCCCGGGCCGGGTCGGAGACCATCGCCGCCGTCCTCGCTCCCTCCCGGGCCGCCTGTACGAGTTCGTATTGGGTGCGCGCCACGACCGTCACCTCGACGACCGCCAGCAACACCAACACCACCACCGGCAGGACGAGGACGAACTCAACCACGGCTGATCCGCGCTCACCCCGGCGCCGGTTCACTTGGCGAATCCGATGACCTTCTTGAGGACGGTCCCGAACAACCCGCTGAACAGATTCGTATCACTGATCCAAGCGATCAGCGACAGGGCTATCGCCGCGGCGGCCAGTATGACCAGGACGTACTCAACCGTGCCCTGTCCTTCATCCCGGTGGATGATTCGATGCAGCAAGAGCAGCATTCTCTCTCCTTCTCTACTACCGGCAACCGGCCGGCGCGGGGGAAGTGCTCATCACGAAAGCAGTGGCCCGAGCAGTCGCTGCAGAGTGCCAACCACCGTCGGACCGACGGTCAGCAAGACGAAGCCGGGCAGAATCAGCAAGGCGAGAGGTACCGTCAGTTTGACCGGCAACCGTTGGGCGGCCTCCGCAGCGCGGGCTCGTCGGTCCTTCCGTTCCTCGTCAATGAACGATGCCACGGCCTTGATCGCCGACGAACCGGTGGTTTGCGCCCTGGCGAGTACAGCAAACAACCGGTTCGAAGCCCCCTCGGGCCCGGTCAGCGCGACGCCCAGACCTTCCCGCCGGGCAACTCTCAGCACCGCCCGGACTTCGGCCGCTTCCGTTGGGCCGACCTCATCGACGGCGAACTCCAGAGCCGCCGCCACGGGAAGCCCGGCCGACAAGGCCACATACAGGACCCGACCCAACTGATCCGGCCCGCCGCGAGAGTCGACGCCCCCGCCCCTCTCCATTCGCGTCCCGAGCAAGGCGATCAACCATCCTCCGGCGACCATCGCCAAGCTGGCCGGTACGGCAGCAATCAGCGCCACCGAAGCCGCCGCTCCGACGGCTCGACGCGCCGAGAGCCACTCGCGAACTCCCTGGTGCACGACGAGGCCCAATGCCAACGCTCCCAGGTACGTCATCGTTCTGCCTTCCGCAGCATTCCCCACATGGCGACGATTCCTCCGACAAGGAGCAGCGAACCAACACCGAGCAGGGCGATCCCAATCGGCCCGGCGGTACGCAGAATCTCCAACCTGCCGGCCACACCCGCGTAGAGGAGATAGAGCACGGGGATCCCGCCGACGATCCAGGCGCTGAACCGAGCCTGGGCCGTGGCCGCCCGTCGCTCTCGAACCAGATCAACCTCCTCGTTCGCCACGAGAGCCAGCCCATCGAACACGTCCGCCGCTCTGCCGCCCGTAACACCGGCGGTTCTGACCGCGGAAGCGGTCAAGCCACCAAGTCTGGGCAGGGCTCCTTCGAGCGCCTCCGCCACGTGATCCAGCGGCCGACCGGCCTTGGCCAGGCGCAAGGCCCGATTCAACCGCAAGCGGGTAGCTCGATACGAAGCTGCACCGAGGGCATGACGAAGGCTCGATCCCGCCCTGAGCTCGCCGGCCACGGCTTGGAGGTAGGCCGCCTCCGCCTCGTCGGTGCCGGTAGCGGAGCGGCGGACGTTGAGGACGGTCCACGCCCCGATGGCACCGAGCGCCCAAACCGGCTGCCATACGGCCAGCCCCAATGCTGCCAGCGACGGTAGAGGAGCCCCAATGACCAGTCCGGCGGCCAGGCCCAACACGATCACCACGCGGCGACCTCCTCGACACCATCGGCATCGACCCGGGCGATCTGACAGACCCGCCGCTCTTCGCCGAGGCGCGCAACCTGGATGATCAAATCAACGGCACTCAGAAGCTGGCGACGCACCACCACCTCGCTCACCCGGCGATCCCCGGACAAAGCCAGGGTCTCGATTCTCCAAAGTGCCTCCTCGGGGCTGTTGGCGTGAACCGTGCTCATCGAACCCTGATGACCGGTGTTGAGCGCTGATACGAGATCGAGAGCTTCAGGTCCGCGAACTTCCCCGAGGATGATCCGGTCCGGGCGTAGCCGCAATGCCGATCGGACCAACTGCTGGAGAGTGATTTCGCCGGCGCCTTCGGCGTTGGGAGGTCGAGCTTCGAGCCGAACAACATGACCCGACAGTTGGAGTTCGGCTGCGTCCTCGATCGTGACTACTCGTTCGCCGGGTCGTATCTCGCCGGAGAGAATGTTGAGCAGCGTGGTCTTCCCGGTCCCGGTTCCCCCCGCCACCAGCATGTTCCGCCGCTCCCGCACCGCCTTCCCGAGTAGATCTGCGCCCTCGGGCGGTATCGCCCCGACGCCGACCAGCGACTCGAAGTTGGGAACCGCCGGAGTGAAACGACGGATTGCCACGATCGGGCCGTCCACCGACACCGGCGGTACCACGGCGTGGAGCCGGCTCCCGTCGGCCAGCCGGGCGTCAACCGATGGTGAGGAGCGATCCAGTCGCAATCCGAGCGGTGCAATGACCCGCTCGACGGCGGCTACCAGGGCCCCGGCGTTTGGATAGCCGAATGTGGATCGCTCCAGGCGTCCCGATCGCTCGACCCAGATCTCGTCCGGTCCGTTGACGAGCACGTCGGAAACCGACGGGTCACGTAGCAAAGGTTCGATCGGACCCAAACCGACCAGCGCGTCCGCCACGGCCGTTGCCACCCCATGATCTGCCAGGGGGGCCTCCTCGGCGAGCAAAGCGCGAGCGGCGACGGTCAATGCTTCCCGTTGCAGAGGCACTTCGGACTCAACCAGCGTGTTGACCAGTCGGTCGATCAAAGCCATGGCAATCCCCACACCTGTTCCCAGGCTCTAACCCACCGCGAACCTCGGACCACGACTCCGTCGAGGAGACCGGCCAGGAAGTTCGAACGAGGTCTTGGAAGAACCGGGCCGGGTCCGGGCGGTCGCGTCCCGAATCCGGTGCGTTGGTACACGCAAGGGGCATCGGGTCGCGGTGAGAGTATGCCGGGCAGCAGCGGCCAGACCGGGACGAGCGGAGCGAAGCCATCGGCATGAGCTGCGGCGCCCACCCGCAAAACGACGTGGGGCCATCCGGCAATCAATGCCTCCACCACCTGATGAGCCTCCGCCGGATCGATCCCGCCGTTCCGCAGGACCGCCACGCCGCGGCGGTCCGGCACGAGATCTGCCCGGCGGGGACCATCGACGACCAGATGGGCCAGAGAAGCGGTACCCGGATAGGTAGGACCGGTCGGATCGAGGTCAACCACCAGGGCAGTACCGGCGGAAGCCGCCAGTCCCAGCGGAGCGACGGCTGATATCAACCCATCCCCGGCAGTCCATACGGCGAGGGCAGCCATGGTCATCCTCATGCAGCGAACCCAGGCACCGTATGGACTCGACTGGTCCGGAACAACCCCTTGTCACGGCCGTCGGTGTGTGGCATGAATAGAGGTTTGTAGAATCTGGTGCGGTGACAGACTCAGCTACACCCCCATCCGCAACTCCGGCGGCGGCCTTCTTCGACCTGGACAAGACCATCATCGCCAAGTCGTCGACCCTGGCGTTCGGTCGTCCCCTCTACCAGGCCGGCTTTCTGAATCGCCGGGCGCTCCTCAAGGCCGGCATTGCCCAGATCAGCTATCGGACGTTCGGAGCAGATCATGAGCAGATGGAACGGGCCAGAGAAGAGATGCTCGAGATCACCATGGGGTGGGAGAAGACGGGCGTCGAGGAGCTCGTAAAGGAGATCGTCGATGAGGTGGTTTCACCGCTCGTCTACGCCGAGGCGCTGGCGTTGATGGACGAACACCACAGGGTCGGACGCAAAGTGGTCATCATTTCGTCCAGTCCCGAGGAGATCGTGAAACCGCTGGCACGCTACCTCGGAGTGGATCACGTGATCGCCACGCGGGCCAAGATCGACAAGGACGGCAGATACACGGGGGAAATGGAGTTCTACGCCTACGCGGATGCAAAAGCGGAGGCAATCCGAGAGTTGGCCACAGACGAAGGGCTGTCACTGCCCGATTCGTTCGCCTACTCGGACAGCATCACCGACCTTCCGATGCTGGAGGCGGTCGGCCACCCTGTGGTCGTGAACCCCGACCGGGAGTTGGCCGAGGTTGCCGAGGAACGGGACTGGCTGACGCTGGACTTCGAACGCGCGGTCACCATCCGCACCCGGTTGGCCACCCTTCCCCGGCCCGTTCCCTTGATCTCGGGAGCCGCCCTGGCCGGCGCCATCGGGGTCGCCGTTGTCTTGTGGGCCATCCGGGCGCGACAGCGGATGTCATAGGTCGGACTTTCAAGTTCCAAGTCTCAAGTTCCAGGTTTCAAGTAGCACAAGTTTCAAGTTCCAAGTTCCAAGTTCCGAGCTCACCACTGCTTGCTTGCTGCTTGCTGCTTGCTGCTTGCCTCAGAGCTTCCGCAGATAACGGACGGCCGTCACGATGTCCGGTCCAATGGTCATCTGCTTCTCGGCACCGTCGGCGCTCCACTCGCCGACTTCGTAGAAGCGTCGCGCCCGGTGATTGCTGCGAAGCACCCACAAGCTGGCATCCGGGTAGGCGTAGGTCCGGAATCGGTCCTCAGCCCCGAGAAGGAGCTTCCGGCCCCAGCCGACACCCCAAGACCGGGGATCCACGTACATGGCGTACAACTCACCCTTGTCGGGGCGGTCGTCGTCGTAACAATGACCGATCGTGACAAAGCCCGTCACCCCCGTCCGGTCCTCGGTGACCAGGACGGCCCAACGGGACGGGACCCGGGACAGGCGGGAGTCCCACCATGCCAAACGGGCGGTGGGAGTCAACTCATCGAGGTACGCATCGGAGATCAGGCCCCGGTAGGCGGCCTGCCAGGAGGCTGCATGAATCTCAGCCAGCCGAGCAGCGTCGGCCGGCCGGGCATCCCGAACGTGCGTCATCGCCCGGAGGGTAACCCCGGTCGTGGCCCGCTGGGCGAGGGTCTGGCCCGGAACGGCCGAGAGCGAGGGCGGCGCTCACGATACGTCCTCTTCCGACGCGCCCCGCTTTGGGTTGACTCGTTCCCCCATCGCCCAGAACGCCAGCAGCGAGAGCGCCACGGCGGCCAACGCCACCGCGCCCCATCCCCATCTCTTAGTCGAGGCTGTGAGGGGTTGGTCGCCATCATCCGCTTCGACGACGGCCACCTCTTCCATCCCGATCAACGCCGGATCGAGCCCAAGTTGGAGCAGGGTGGTCGGCTCGGAGAGACTGCTTTCGCCGTCCGGGTAGATCACCTCGAACACCATCACGTAGTTCATCAGGTCGAGGTCGGCAATCCCTCCCCAGGCGCCGCCGCTCCGGTCTGCCAAGCTGATCGTTTCTTGACTTTGTCCCGGATCGACGGCGTGGACGACGACAGCCGCCGGGGAACCCGCCACCACGACCTCAACTTCGACCCGCATACGATCGCCGGTCGGCACCCCCTCGGCAGTGGCTTCTCCGAACGGGCCTCCGAGCACCGCGACCGTCAGAAGCGCGACGAGCGATACAGCCATAACGGGGACTGTACCGGCTTTCGTTCGCGAGGCTGCGGCGAAGCAGACCGGCTACGCTCATACGCTCACCGCTATCGGAGACTTCCATGACGGCGCCCAAGACGATGCTCGACAAGGTGTGGGACGACCATGTGGTGCATCAGGCGCCGGGCGAACCGGACCTCCTCTACGTAGATCTCCACCTGGTCCATGAAGTGACCTCCCCGCAGGCGTTTGCCGGGTTACGACTGGCCGGTCGCCCAATCCGGCGACCCGACCTGACGCTTGCCACCATCGATCATGGCGTTCCCACCACCGACCGTCACCTCGGCATATCCGATCCATTGTCTCGAACCCAGATCGACGCTCTCATCCGCAACTGTGAGGAGTTCGGCATCACGCTCTACGGAATCGATGACCCCCGGCAGGGCATCGTGCACGTGATCGGGCCCGAGCAGGGCATCACCCAACCCGGCATGACCATCGTGTGCGGCGATAGCCACACCGCCACCCACGGAGCGTTCGGGGCGCTGGCCTTTGGCATTGGGACTTCCGAAGTAGAGCATGTGCTGGCCACACAGACCCTTCCGCAAGCCAAACCGCAGAGCATGGCGGTCACGGTGAACGGCACCCTGGCCACCGGTATCACAGCCAAGGACGTGATCCTCGGGATCATCTCCCGCATCGGAGTAGCAGGAGGTGTCGGCCACGTCATCGAGTACCGGGGAGATGTGATCCGCTCCCTACCTATGGCCGGCCGGATGACGATCTGCAACATGTCGATAGAAGGTGGAGCTCGCGCCGGGATGATTGCTCCGGACGCAACCACTTTTGCCTACCTGGAAGGCCGGCCTCACGCTCCCCGCGGTGCGGAATGGGAAGCCGCGCTCGACGCCTGGCAAGCTCTGCCGACGGACGGAAGCGCTACGTTCGACTCCGAAGTCCACATCGCTGCTGCCGATCTCGCCCCCTACGTGTCGTGGGGCACCAACCCCGCCCAAACGGTCCCCGTCACGGCGACCGTGCCCTCCCCGGACTCGTTCGATGATCCGCACGACCGAGAATCGACCAACCGGGCGCTCAACTACATGGGTCTGGAGCCAGGGACCCGGGTCACCGACATCACCGTCGACCGGGTGTTCATCGGCTCTTGCACAAACGCCCGCATCGAGGACCTGCGGGAAGCGGCCCGGATCGCCGACGGGCGGAAGGTGCATGCTTCGGTCGGAGCGATGGTCGTGCCGGGCTCGGGGTTGGTGAAGCTCCAAGCCGAGGAGGAAGGTATCGATCGGGTCTTCCGCGATGCCGGGTTCGAGTGGAGAGAGGCCGGATGTTCTATGTGCCTGGGCATGAACCCGGACATCCTGGCGCCGGGAGAGCGATGCGCCTCTACCTCGAACCGGAATTTCGAGGGTCGGCAGGGCAAGGACGGCCGGACTCACCTCGTCAGCCCGGCGATGGCCGCAGCAGCTGCGATTACCGGACACTTCGTCGACATTCGCGACTGGGAGGTGTGACTTTGGAGCCCTTCCTCTCGATCCGAGCCTCCATGGCGCCACTTCCCCGCGCCGACATCGACACCGACCAGATCATGCCCAAGCAATTCCTCAAGAGAGTAGAGCGCACCGGATACGGCGAGTTCCTGTTCCACGACTGGCGCAGGACGCCCGACGGCGACCTGGACCCCGGCTTCGTGCTCAATCGACCGGAATACCAGAACGCCGGTGTCTTGGTAACCGGCCGCAACTTCGGCAGTGGATCTTCCCGCGAGCACGCTCCATGGGGTCTCCAGGATTGGGGGTTCCGGGCAGTCGTCGCCCCGTCGTTTGCCGACATCTTCAGAACCAACTGCACCAAGATCGGCTTGTTGCCGGTGGAGCTTTCTCCCAAAGAGGTGATCTGGCTCACTGAGCTCGCCCAGCAGCATCCCGACGCAGAGGTGGTCATCGACCTGACCGATCAGACGGTGACGGCCGAGGGCTTCGCCGCGACCTTCGAGATCGATCCCTTCGTCAAACACCGCTTGCTGCACGGCCTCGACGACATCGAGCTGACCCTGCAACGCGGCGAACAGATCGCCAAATTCGAAGAGGGACGGCCCGCCCATCGACCCGCTCTAGCGTGAAGGAGGGTGGTGCGGTCCGCCCGTTCCCCGGTCCGCCATGACCTCCAGCAACACGTCCGGCACGTCGGTCATCAGGCCGTCGACGCCCAGGTCGAGCAGCCGGTGCATCTCGGGAGGGTCGTTGATGGTCCACACGTGCACTTGCTTCCCGGCTCGATGGGCCGCCCGGATGAACCGACGGTCTACCACCGTGAGGTTGTAGCGGGTGACGGGCACCTGTAGGGCATCCGCCGCAATCGGCAGGCCCAGCCCCACCCGGCTGGCCAACCAGAAGAGGAACGTTTCATGCCGGGCGCTCGAAGTGGGCACCCGGCCACCGGACAAGCGCCGCACTTCTCTCAGCCACACATCCGTGTATCCGCCGACCATCACGCGGCCCCAGAGCCCATCACGTTCGATGAACTGCACCAGCGGGCCTGCCAGGCCTGCTTGCTTGAGCTCCAAAGTGAACGAAGCGTCCGGAAACTCGCCCATGACCTCTTCCAACGTCGGAATGGTGACCCCCTGCCCCCGGTAGGGCCACCCGTGATCTGCTCCGAAACGGAACGCGGCATCCAACGCCTTCAGTTCCTCCACGGTGTAGTCGTTGACGGGACCCGACCCGTCGGTGGTCCGGTCGAGGGTGTCGTCGTGGAACAGGATGAGGACCCCATCCGCCGATAGGTGGAGGTCGGTCTCGAAGTACCGGTAGCCGAGTTCCGCCGACTTCTGGAAAGCCAGCATGGTGTTCTCCGGCCACCGCAAACGGCCCCCTCGGTGAGAGAACGCGATGGGGTGTTCCCGGGCAAAGGGACTGACTCGTTCCACGCCGGCCGAGTCTATTGGACGGCAGTGATCATTACGCTCCACCACGCAAACCGGAGGGTTCTCCTGCCCAACGTGCTGGCCATTCTGTCCGCCGCCGCCTTCGGTGCCGGCGACTTCCTAGGCGGGCTGGCGTCGCGTCGGTCCCGCCCTCTCCGGGTGGTCGCGGTTTCACAACTCTACGGTTTGGCTCTGATCGTGGCGCTCCTGGCTGCCTTTCCGCCGGAGGCCTACACGACTGCAGACCTGCTGTGGGGCGCGGCCGCCGGGACCAGTGGGGGCGCCGGCCTGGTTGCCCTCTACCGGGGATTGTCGCGGGGCCGGATGGGGGTAGTGGCGCCGGTAACGGCCGGGGTGGGCGCGATTGTGCCGGCGTTGTACGGGCTGCTCGCCGGAGATCGACCTTCTGCCCTTGCGATGTCGGGGGCCGTCGTTGCCCTACTCGCCATCTTCATAGTCGGCTGGTCCCCTGCCTCCCCCGGTGTCGCCACCACTGGATGGAACCGCTCCGCCGGATTGCCCGAGGCCTTTGCCGCCGGTATCGGCTTCGGAGCCTTCTTCATATTCCTGTCGAACGCTTCGCCGGACAGCGGGGTGTGGCCGCTGGTGGGAGCACGGATGGGGTCTCTAGCCCCGCTCTGGTTGCTCCTGGCCGTCCTCCCCGGAAGGGTCTCGATTCGCGCCGAGACCAATCGCCTGGTTCTCGGAGCCGGCTTGCTCGATATCATCGCCAATGCGCTGTTCCTCTACGCCACCCGCAGTGGTCTCCTCGTCCTGGTGGCGGTGTTGACTTCGCTGTACCCGGCCGCCACCGTGCTGCTGGCGAGGGTGGTGCTCCACGAGCGTCTCAGCCCTTCGCAGGTAGGGGGCGTGGTTCTCGCCCTGGCGGGCACGGCGCTCATCGCCGCCGGGTAGTCAGGGTTCTTGCCGCATACCGGAGGAACCAACGACCACGACACCGCCCTTGATGACCTTCCAGACCAGATTGGCGCCGGGCCGGTAGGGGATGTGGACATGGGAGGGTGCGTCGAGGATCACCATGTCCGCGAGTGTCCCCTTTCCTATCCAGCCCTTCCGGGGTTCCTCGAGGGCGTACGCACCGCCGCGGGTGGCCGCCCATACCGCCTCAGCCGGTGAGAGCCCCATCTCCAGAGCGGCGACGGCAATCACGAACTGCATGCTCTCCACATAGGAAGTACCGGGGTTGCAGTCGGTGGCGACGGCCACGGTAACCCCCGCATCCCAGAGGAGCCGGGCGGGAGCCTGGGGCGAACGCATCGAGAAGGATGCACCCGGCAACAGCGTTGCCACGGTGCCGGCGGCGGCCAGCGCCGACGCACCTTCGGCGTCGATGTGGTCCAGGTGATCGGCGGAAACCGCCCCCACCTCGGCGGCCAGCACGGCCGCCCCGGTGGCGGCGAGTTGCTCTGCATGGACTTTCGGCTTCAACCCCTGCCGCTTCCCGGCTGCGAGGATCCGGCGCGCCTCCGGCACGGTGAACGCACCGCGGTCGCAGAAGACATCGCAGTAACGGGCCAGTGGCGCCAGCACCGGCAACATCTCTTCCTCCACGTGGCGGACGTAGCCGTCCCGGTCATCCGCGTACTCCGGAGGAACCACGTGCGCGGCGAGCACGGTCGTGACCGTGTCGATCGAGACCATCTTCCCGAGCGCGGTGGCGGCTTCGAGCATTCTCAGCTCCGTCGGCACATCGAGCCCGTATCCGGACTTGACCTCCACCGTGGTGGTTCCGTGGGCCAGCATCCGCTCGGCCCGCCTCTGGGCGCTTTCCAGGAGTCCGGCTGCGGCCGACTCCTGCACCGCCCGGCGGGTCGCCCGAACCGTCGACCGGATACCGCCCCCGGCTTCCAGAATCGACTCGTACGATTCCCCCTTGAGGCGGCTCTCGAACTCGCCGCTGCGTTCCCCGGCAAAGACGAGGTGGGTGTGGGAATCCACGAACCCGGGGAGCACCGCCCGACCGGCACAGTCGAGATCCGGCAAATCAAAATACTCGTCCGGGAGAGCCTCGAGGGGTCCGGCCCAGGCCACCTTTCCTCCGCAGATGGCCACCGCTGCTTCATGGACGATACCGAGCAAACCCGCACCGCCTCGATCGTTGGTGACCAGTTCACCAATCCCTCGCAGGAGGAGGTTGGGTTGCTCGGTCACGACTCGAGCATCGGGATGTGCACATCCCGCTCCCGGGCAACCTCGATGGCCCTCTCATAGCCGGCATCGGCATGGCGCATGACGCCGGTACCCGGGTCATTGGTCAAGACCCGTTCCAACCGCAATGCCCCGGTCGCCGTGCCGTCGGCGACGACTTGAGCTCCCGCGTGAATCGACTTGCCGATCCCCACACCGCCTCCGTGGTGAACGGCCACCCAAGCGGCCCCCGAGGCGGTGTTCAGAAGAGCGTTGAGAATCGGCCAGTCGGCTATCGCATCGGAACCGTCTGCCATCGCTTCCGTTTCCCGGTAGGGCGAGGCAACGGAGCCGGAATCCAGGTGATCCCTGCCAATCACGATCGGGGCGGAAACCCGACCGGACTGCACCAGATCGTTGAAAGCCAGCCCGGCCTTGTCGCGTTCACCGTAGCCGAGCCAGCAGATACGGGCCGGCAGGCCCTGAAACTGAACCCGCTCCCCGGCCAGCCTCAGCCAGCGCTGCAAACCGCCGTTGTCGGGAAACAGATCGGCAACGACCCGGTCGGTAGCGGCGATGTCGGCGAGGTCGCCCGACAGGGCCATCCACCGGAACGGCCCCATTCCCTCACACATGAGGGGGCGCAGGTAGGCAGGCATGAAACCGGGATACGAGAACGCATCCTGAAAGCCTCCGAGCACAGCCTCCCCCCTCAGATTGTTCCCGTAGTCGAACACTTCGGCCCCGGCCTCTTGAAAGCCGACCATCGCCTGACAATGTACGGCCATCGAGATACGGGCCTCCTCCACGTAACGGTGGGCGTCCTTGACCCGCAGTTCTGCGGCTTCTTCGACGTCGTAGCCCCGGGGTACATATCCGTTGAGGGGATCGTGGGCCGATGTTTGATCGGTAATGATGTCGAGCTCGACCTCGCGGCGCAGGAGTTCGGGAAAGATTTCGGCGGCGTTGCCATGAACCCCGATCGACAGGGCTCGCCCCTGTTGTCTGGCTTCAACGGCCAGGGCGACGGCCCGGTCCACATCGGAAGCCGCTTCGTCCAGATACCCGCTTTCGAGCCGGCGACGGATTCGGCGCGGATCGACCTCGACGACCAGCGCCACGCCGTCGTTCATGGTGACGGCGAGGGGCTGGGCGCCGCCCATGCCTCCTAGGCCCCCGGTGAGCGTGATCGTCCCGGCCAGACTTCCATCGAATTTCTGGTCGGCGATGGCCGCAAAGGTCTGGTAGGTGCCCTGCAGAATGCCTTGCGTGCCGATGTAGATCCAGGATCCCGCCGTCATCTGCCCATACATCATGAGGCCGGCTGCTTCCAGTTCCCAGAACCGATCCCAGGTTGCCCACTCCGGCACCAGCAGGCTGTTGGCGATGAGCACCCGAGGAGCCATCTCGTGAGTACGGAATACGCCCACCGGTTTGCCGGATTGTACGAGGAGGGTTTGGTCGTCGGTCAGGTTCCGGAGGCTCCGCACGATGGCATCGAACGCTTCCCAGGAACGGGCCGCTTTGCCGCGACCTCCGTACACCACCAACTCGTCGGGGTCTTCCGCCACTTCGGGATCGAGGTTGTTCATCAGGCAGCGCAGAGCGGCCTCCTGCAACCATCCTTTGGTCTGCAATCGGGTCCCCCGCGGAGCCCGGACCGGACGTGGACCGGACATGGTATGCCTCCGTGGTCGTCGTGACCCAGGCTACCGATCAGAACCGCCGCCGGATGAAGCCGGCTCCCTGAGATCCTCGGTTACTCCCGGTGTCCGGTCCGCACGTCGGGCGCTCCCAGCCGTGCGGCATCGGCCGTCTGATCATCCATCTGTTGCTGAGACTCGCGTTCGGCTGCGACCCGGGCGAGGTAGTGCTCGATCTCCCTGGCGACCGTCTCCTCCGTCCATCCGAGCACCGCTCCCATCAGGCGGGCGGCCGGTTCGGCGGCGTTCACGCCCCGGTCCCAGGTTTCGATAGAAACGCGCGTTCGGCGGGTCAGCGCATCATCCAGGTGCAGGGCCCCTTCATGGGAAGCCGCGTAGCTGACCTCTGCGGCCAGGTAGTCGTCTGCACCGGCGAGCGGACGGCCGAGTTCGGGTCGCTCACGGATCAGGTCGAGGACTTCCCAGATCAACGACCCGTACCTGCCGAGCAGGTGTTCGATCCGGACAACGTGAAGGCCCGACGCCGCAGCGAGCTGCTCTCGCCGATTCCACAGGGCCCGGAAACCATCTGCTCCGACCAGGGGGGTCGAAGCGGTGACCGCCGCGGGCACCTTCTCGTCGAAATTGGCGGCGACCATGTCGACGGCGTCTTCGGCCATCACCCGGTAGGTGGTGTATTTCCCGCCGGCCACCGAGATGAGACCGGGCACAGCCTGGGAAACGGCATGCTCGCGGCTCAACCGGCTGGTGGCGTCCGACTCGCCCTCGAGCAGAGGACGTAATCCTGCATACACCCCCTCGATGTCTTCGTGCCGGAGAGGTTCCTTCAACACCGTGTTGACGTGGTCGATCAGGTAGTCGATGTCGGCCCGACTGGCCGCCGGGTGAGCGAGATCGAGATCCCACTCGGTGTCCGTGGTGCCGATTATCCAATGCCGGCCCCAGGGGATGACAAACAGCACGCTCTTCTCGGTACGGAGAATCATCCCGGTATCGGAATGGATGCGATCTCGCGGGACGACCAGATGGATCCCCTTGGAGGCGCGTACATGGATACGGCCCCGCCCCGCCTTCTCCTGTACCTCGTCGGTCCACACTCCCGACGTGTTGACCACCTGTTTGGAACCGATCACGAATTCCCCGCCGGATTCGAGATCACGAACCTGAACCCCCACCACCCGGTCCCCTTCTCGCTCGAAGCCAACCGCCCGCACGCTGGGGGTCATCGCCGCTCCGTATTTCGAAGCGGTGCGGGCGATCATCATGGTGTGCCGGGCATCATCGACTCGGGCGTCCGAGTAGATCAGAGCACCGACGAGGGTGTCGCGCCGCAGGGCGGGTGCCAGCCTCAGGGCCCTACGACGGCTCAGATGTCTGTGGTGGGGCAACGGATTGTCGCCCACCGCGGCCAGCAGGTCGTAGATGAGCACCCCGGCGCCCACGTAGGCCCGCTCCCAGACCGGATGCTGAAGCGGATACAGGAAGGTGATCGGACTGGCCAGGTGGGGGCAGAGCACGTTGAGCATGAGGTTGCGCTCATGGAGCGCTTCCATCACCAGCTTGAAATTGAACTGCTCCAGATAGCGCAAACCACCGTGAAACAACTTGGAGGATCGACTGGAGGTACCCGAGGCATAGTCCCGCTGCTCGATGAGCGCCACCGACAGCCCTCTGGTTGCGGCATCGAGCGCCGTACCGGCCCCGGTGACTCCGGCGCCGATCACGACGACATCGAACGGTCCCGCCTTCATGCGATCGAGATCGCGGGCTCGCTGTTCCGGGCCGAGACCCTGTGGCCAGGGATTACCCGTCATAGTGCACCTCCGGCGCCGTCGTTGCTCGTGTCGTCCCTGAGTATCGTAGGGTGTCGACGAACCCCGAAAACGAGATGCAATGCGACCGCTCGAGGACCATCCCCATCGGCGTTTCAACCCGCTGACCGGCATGTGGACGCTGGTGGCGGCCGGAAGGACCCGGCGCCCGTGGTCGGGCAAGCTCGAACCGGCATCGGGTGACGAACGGCCCGCCTACGACCCCGGCTGCTACCTTTGCCCGCGTAACACGCGCGCCGGCGGAGTGGTAAACCCCGACTACTCGGGGACCTTCGTCTTCACCAACGATTTCGCCTCGCTCAGGCCCGAAACTCCCCTCATCAACGACGAACCACATCCGCTCTTCCGGGCCGAGACCGAGCAGGGCACCTGCCGGGTAGTCTGCTTCTCGCCACGCCACGACCTGACTCTGGCCCTGATGGGAGCCGAAGAGATCCGACGAACCATCGACCTGTGGGCAAGTGAAACCGCCGAGCTGGCGCAAACCTTTCGGTGGGTTCAAGTGTTCGAAAACCGCGGCGAAGAGATGGGCGCTTCCAATCCTCACCCCCACGGTCAGATCTGGGCGGGAACGGCGCTCCCGACCCAGGCGTACCTCGAGGACAAGCACCAGCACGACCACTACACCACGTCCGGCCTCTCTCTCCTCGTGGAATATGCCGACCGGGAGGCCAAAGAGGAAACGCGGATCGTGGTCGAGAACCGTGAATGGATGGCCACCGTCCCGTACTGGGCAACGTGGCCCTTCGAGGTACTCCTGCTCCCCCGCCGGGCGGTGTCCCGCCTCCCGGAGCTGTCCGCCGAGCAACGGGAGGCCTTGTCCGAGGTGCTCTCGAGCTTGCTCGTTCGCTACGACAACCTCTTTGAGCGACCGTTCCCGTATTCAATGGGATGGCACGGAGCGCCCGGGACGGAACGCGCCCCCCACTGGCAGCTGCACGCCCATTTCTATCCGCCGCTCTTGAATGCCACGATGCGCAAATTCATGGTGGGTTACGAGATGCTGGCTGAGGGCCAGCGGGACCTCACACCGGAGGATGCGGCGCGGCGTCTGCAAGAGGTCTCCCCGCTGCATTACACGCGGAGAGGCGAGTGAAGAGCGGCGAGGCGGCGGTAGGGGCGTTTCGGGACCGTTTCGGAGCGATGCCGGACCTCCTCATCCGGTCGCCCGGTCGCGTGAATCTGATCGGGGAGCACACCGATTACAACGACGGGTTCGTGCTCCCCCTCGCTATCGAGCGGGCGCTCTGGATCGCCCTCCGAGCCCGGCCGGACGACACCGTTCGAATGTGGTCGGCGTTGGGGGACCAAAGGGAGGAGTTCTCGCTTTCGGCCCTGTCGCGGGGCGGGGGCTGGGCCGCGTACGTGCAAGGCGTCGCGTACGAGTTGCTGCGCGCCGGCAAGAACCTGGCCGGGTGGGAGGGGACGATTGTCAGCAACATCCCCACCGGGGCCGGACTGTCGTCGTCGGCCGCCCTCGAACTGGGGGTGGCCCGGGCGTTCGCGGAGGTGTCACCGTTCCCCTGGGACCCGGTGGAAATGGCGGTGATATCCCAACGAGCCGAGAACGACTGGGTCGGCATGAACTGCGGGATCATGGATCAGCTGATCTGCGCGGCCGGTCGGGCCGACCGGGCGCTGTTGATCGATTGTCGCACCCTGACCTGGACTCCTGCACTTCTTCCTCCTGGAGCCGTTGTCGTCGTGCTGGACACGTCGACCCGCCGGGAGCTGGTCGACTCGGCCTACAACGACCGGCGGAGGAGCTGCGAGGAAGCCGCCTCCGCTTTTGGGGTAGCGGCTCTCCGCGACCTGGATTGGGCAACCCTGGAAGGGGGCCGGGAACGGCTCAGCCCGACTGTGTTCCGGCGAGCCCGGCACGTCGTGCTCGAAAACCGCCGCACACTCGACATGGCCGCCACCCTCAACGAAGGCAACCTGATCGCCGCGGGGGAGCTGATGAAAGCCAGCCACGCCAGCATGCGGGACGATTTCGAAATCTCCTCGCCTGCTCTCGACGCCATGACGGAGGCGGCGCTGGGATCACCGGGCTGCTACGGGGCCCGTATGACCGGGGGTGGGTTCGGCGGATCGTGCGTTGCGCTGGTTGCCGCCGATCGGGCCGGGGGGTTCGAAACGCAAACCCTGGAACGTTACGAGCGGGCCACCGGCCTCGAGGGTACGGCTATTCCTACCCGGCCCACCGAAGGGACCTCGGCAGAAGAGGTGCTTCCGACCAAGGGGTGAAGGCGGCCGTGCAGGTTGCGGGTTGCAGGTTGCAGGTTCAAGGTTGCAGGTTCAAGGTTNNCAGGTTTCGGGTTGCAGGTTTCTGCGTGCTTACTGCTTGCTGCTTGGGGGCTGCTCCCTCAATCCAGCGGACCGGTGACACGCTCAACGGCCTCGACCAGTTCGCCATCCCGGACCATGCCGGCCACCGTCTCGATCTCCCCCGCAATCGGCCGGTCGGCTTCGAGAGGCGGAACCACATCCCGGACTGCGGCGACTGCGACAGAACTCGCCTCCGCAGGATGCAGGGGGAGCCGGTATTCGATGCCCTGGACCGCGCAGAGGATCTCCACCGCCACCACCGTGGCCGCATTGTCCAGTACGTCGGCAAGCTTGAGTCCGGCGCCCCAGCCCATCGACACGTGATCCTCCTGGCTGCCGGAAGTGGGGATGCTCTCGACGCTCGCCGGGTGGGACAGCAACCGGTTCTCGGCGACGAGGGCTGCGGCCGTGTACTGGCTCAGCATGTAGCCACTGTTGACCCCCGGCTGTGGAGAGAGGAAAGCCGGGAGGCCCCCGGAGTGTTGCGGGTCGAGCATCCGGTCGATGCGGCGTTCGGATATGCTCGACAGTTCGGCGAGGGCCATGGCCATGGTGTCCATCGCCAGGGCCAGCGGCTGCCCGTGGAAGTTGCCGCCGGAGATCACCTCACCGCTGTCGGCCAGGACGATCGGATTGTCGACCACGCTCCCCAGTTCCCTGCCGAACACCTCCTCCGCGTACGTCAGCGCATCTCGGCAGGCCCCGTGCACCTGGGGAGCACAGCGCAAACTGTAAGCATCTTGCACGGCATGGGCGAAGTCCTCACGATGGCTGGCCACGATTTCCGAACCGGCCAGCAGACGGCGAATGTTGTGGGCCGACGCCCGCTGCCCGGGGTGGGGCCGCAGTGCGTGGATCTCAGGGCGGAAGGGCCGGGCGCTACCCAGCAGAGCCTCGATGGAGAGGGCACAGGCAAGGTCGGCCGCCTTGCTCACCAGGCGGGCACCTCGTGCCGCCAGCACACCGAGGGCCAACATCCCCTCCGTTCCGTTCAGCAGGCTCAACCCCTCCTTGGCGCGCAGTTTGATCGGCGCCATACCGTGCTTGGTGAGAACCGCTCGGGCGTCGGCCGGAACACCTCCGTCCTTCAACTGCCCTTCGCCGATCAAAGGAAGGGCAAGATGGGCAAAGGGAGCCAGATCGCCGGATGCTCCCACCGATCCCCGGGAGGGGACGACCGGCAGCAAGTCCTCACGAATGAAATCGACGTAGCGTTCGACCAGAACCGGGCGGACGCCGGAAAACCCCTGTGCCAGACTCCTGGCTCGCAGCAGCAGCATGGCTCTCACCACGGGGTCGGAAAGGACCGGGCCGACCCCGGCAGCATGGCTTCTGAGCAAGCTGACCTGTAGCAGTTCGGCCTGCTCCGGATCAATGTGCGTGTTGGCCAGTGCGCCGAACCCGGTCGTAACCCCGTAGACCACCTTGTCCTCGGCCACCGCTCGCTCGACGACCCGGCGGGCGGGCGCCATCCGTTCCCAGACTCCGTGATCGACCACGACCTCGGCCCGGCGATGGGCGACCGCCACAACGTCGTCGATCGACAGCGGGCTGCCGTCAATCACCACCCGGTCGGTCATCCGTCCCCTCTCACCAGGGTCAGGCTACCTTCGCAACCCGCCCGGGCGAGGTTCGGGCGCCGACAAACTCCCGCCCCTCGACACCGCCCGACTGCGCCGGGCGGCCCACGGATTGTCGAGTTGCAGATCCGGACCCTTCGGAGGCCTGAGTTCTGCTAGACCTTGCTGTGACCGCGGAAGGACGGGAAGGTATGGAGGAGAAGGTTCGGGAAGGCGCTCGACGGAGACGAGCACCGCTGCGGGTCGCGGCGTCCGATCTCGAGTTGGCCATTTCCGCGCCGGTTGGAACCGGTTCGATCTGGAGAGACCGGGTTCGGGAGTCGCTGGCCCGGGTCCACGTCGCCCTCGAGCAACACGTCGGCGACACGGAGGGACCGGAAGGGCTCTACGGGGAACTGCAGAACGATGCCCCCCGGTTGAGCAACCTGGTCAGGTTGCTCACCGAAGAGCACACGGTGTTGAAGAACGAGATCGACGGCGCCCTCGCCGCTCTGGAGGACCTCTCCGACGAGTTCGGCACCGAAGAGGCGGAGCCGGCTCGTGAGTCGGTTCTGGCGGTGCTGGGGAGGATCTCCCGCCATCGCCAGAAGGGCGCCGACCTCATTTGGCGAGCGTACAGCGTCGACATCGGCGGCGAGTAACTTCTCCGAGTCGCCGGTCTTTCCTGACCGACGACCAAGAACGATCGCCCGGACATGGGATCCTGCGTGAGGTAGTCCTGTGCAACGAACCATCCGCTCTACCATGACCGACCGGGAGAACCGCCGCGGAGGCGTCCCGAATCGGGCAGAACTGCGTCAACTGCGGCGCCTGCTGGCCTTCATTCGCCCGTACCGCCGGCACTTCGTTCTTGCCATGATCGGCGTCCTTGTTGCGAGTGGACTGGGACTGGTGTTCCCTCGGGTCATGGGAAGCCTGGTCGATACGGCGTTTCAACCGGGCGCCGGCAACGACACCGCCAGATTGGATGCGATCGCAATCCTCCTGCTGGTGATCTTCCTCGCCCAAGCGGCGTTCAACTACCTGCGGATCTACTTTCTTGCGGCCATGGGGGAGGGAATCGTGGCCGATCTTCGCAGCCACGTCTACTCGCACATCATGACCCTGCCGGTCAAGTTCTTCGATTCCCGCAAGACCGGGGAGATCACCTCGCGGCTCACCTCCGATGTCGGCGTGGTGCAGGCCACCGTTTCGACCTCCCTGGCATCAGCCATATCCCAGGCCATCACGCTGATCGGCGGACTGGTGCTGATGTTCGTAGTCAGCGCGACCCTCTCGGCGGCGGTTCTCTCCTTTCTGCCGATCACCATCGTGGCGGCCGCCGTGTTCGGGCGTAAACTCCGACGGATTTCCCGGGACTATCAAGACAAGGTCGCCGAGGCCAATGCCAGCGCCGAAGAGGCCATCACCGCCAACCGGGTCGTCAAGTGGTTCACGGCCGAACGGATCGAGATTCGGCGTTACGTGGGCAAGGTCCAAGAGTCCTACCGGGTGGCTTTGCGAAGGGCCCGCCTGCGGGCGCTCTTCTCCCCCTTCGTTCAGTTCGTGGCTTTCGGCACGATCGCGCTGGTGATGTGGATAGGAGGCCGGCAGGTGCTCTCCGGCTCGCTCACCGCCGGCGAGTTGGTCACCTTCCTGCTGTACACCTTCACCGTGGCCGGCGCCATCGGTGCGTTCACCGGGCTCTACGGGCAATTGCATGAAGCACTGGGTGCGTCCCAGCGAATATTCGAACTCCTCAATGAACGTAGCGACATCCAGGATCCTGCGAGCCCGGTGACCGTGGACGGTGTGGAGGGACGGATCAGCCTCGAGAACGTTGGGTTCCGCTACTCAGATCGAGACGTAGAGGTGCTTCAGTCGGTCACCCTGCAGGTGGCTCCGGGGGAAGTGGTGGCCCTGGTAGGTCCGAGCGGCGCCGGCAAGAGCACCATCGTGCAACTCATCCCGCGGTTCTTCGACCCGACCTCGGGCCAAATCCTCATCGACGGCGTCGACCTTCGAGACCTCCGCGTTCGCGACCTGCGTTCACACATGGCGGCCGTACCGCAGGAAACCCAGTTGTTCTCGGGAACCATCATGGAGAACCTCCTGCTGGGCAAACCCGATGCCACTCCCACCGAGGTCCGGGCGGCTGCCGTGGCCGCCAACGCCCACGACTTCATCGAGAGCTTCCCGTCGGGATACGAGACCATCGTCGGTGAGCGGGGAGTCAAGCTGTCGGGAGGTCAACGCCAGCGAGTGGCAATCGCCCGCGCCCTGCTCAACGACCCCCGGATCCTGATTCTCGACGAGGCCACCAGTTCGCTCGACAGCGAATCAGAGGCCACCGTGCAAGAGGCCCTTGATCGGCTCATGGAAGGACGAACGACGCTGGTCATCGCTCACCGGTTGAGTACCGTACGCAATGCCGACCGCCTGGCCGTGATCGACGGAGGCCGCATCGTACAAGAAGGAAACCACGACGAATTGATGGTTGAGGGTGGCTTGTATTCGGACCTCTACCACCTTCAGTTCCGCGACGGTCGGGGATCACCGGTGATGTGATCTCAATCGGGCTTGTGGGCGATATCCAGGCCGCCGAACGCCACCAGCGCTTCGACCGAAAGCAGGGGCGCAGTGTCCTCTACCAGTTCGCGGCGGGTCTTGTTCGACCAGCCACCAAACAACGGGATGCCCTTGACCTCGACCCGCCAACCCTCCGGAACGATGATGTCGACGCCGCCGAATGCCACCACAACATCCATCGCCGCTCCTTCCGGCACCGGTCGTGCCCGGCGAAGGTCGACCTCGGTACCGCCGAACACGGCGAACACGGACCCTCCCCCGAATTGCTGTGACTCGTTGACGATATTGCGGCCGAAGAACGCCACAAGCGAGTTGACCCGGTCGGCCCGCTGCACGGTGGACGAACCGAAGCCACTCCCCAGCAGCACCCAGAGACCTACCGCCACGAGCACCACGGGCCAGAAGACCGTTTCCAACCATTCGGGGACGTAGTCAAGAGTCCGGGCAAGAAGTGCCAACCCAACGATGATCAGCAGGGCCGGCACCACGATGTGACGCGGGGAGAAACTCACGTACAGGAGTCCGGCCAGCACGAACACAATCGGCCACCAGTCGGCTATGAGACTTCCGGCATCCAGGACGTCGTTCTGGTCCAGCAGGAACAACACGCCGAGCGCAACCAACACCACGCCGATCAGCAGGCGTCCGCGGTTCATCACTCCCCTCCTCCATCGGATATCACTTGTTCATGCTCGCACAAAGGATCGGGCGAGATGTGCGGACGCCCGCAAAGAGGGTTGGGCGGCTACTGCACGCTACTTCGTCGACGGCCCCAGTCTGATTGGGACCATGCCTTGCTGAGATACTCACGCGTATGTTCGAGTCCCGGCATCGGGTCCGACCACCGGAAGACCGCATCCGAAGCCCCACGGGATTGGCGGATCCAATCGCGGAAGGTCAACTCCCCTTCGGCCTTCAACCTCAGAAGAGCGCGCACGTGCTGACTGAACATCATGTGGCGTCGACCTACCTCGTACTCGAAGACGGAATCGACGTCGAGATCAAGGGCATCGCGGTAGGCCATCGTGCAAACGTCGACACCCGACCGGGCGGCAAACTCAACAAACCACCAGGGTCTCACATTCACTTCCAGCAGCTTGAAGAGCCCATCGCGTTCGTCCCGTTTGAACTCCGCGCTGAAGACGCCCCGATATCCCAGATCGGGCAGCAGCACCTTGAGGCTGTCGGCTGCCGGCGCAACTTCCTCGAGGGGCACGCTCACCATCAGCGTGCTGTTCCCGAAATCCACGGGAAACATCAGTAGGCGTCTCCGGGCGAAGAGCGCCCTGATCTCTCCGAACCTGTCTACGAAGCCATCGATGAAGTAGTGGGCATCCATCGGGCCGGCCACATACTCCTGGAAGACCGCCTGGAACCCGGCCGCCTGCATTTCGGCCAGCCGATCAACCGCATCCTGACGATTGCCGACCGTGAAGGCCTTCTTCCGGAAGTGTTGGGTGAAGGATTGCGAATCGCGAGGCTTGAGGAAGAAGTGCGGAATGTCGTCATCCGAAACCAGGGCAAGGTCTCCGGGGTCATTCACCGGAATGGTCCGGGGCATCGGGATACCGAGACGCTCGAGGGAGCCACGCAACAGGTCTTTGTCGGTGAGGACCTCTACCGCATCTCCCGCGGAAACGCTGGCGGGAAACCGATTCGCGAAGTCCGAACCAAGACCGGCCACGGCATTGGACCATCTGTCGCTACAGGGCATCAGTACGGCGCTTGGCAGGCCGAGTCCGGAGAGAAGCGATGAGAGTTGGGCGACATCCGCGGACTCGCGCTGCGGCACCTCGAGCGGCCGGGCCCATCGAGACCGGTTGGCGAAGTCGCCCTCAGAGTTGATGAGGTAGTTCGGGATGCCGGCCTTGCCGAGCGCCCGACAGACCCCAAGGGCAGTGACCCCGGATCCGAGCACCAGCACCGGTACGGATTGTTCAGGAGTTGATCCTCGAGAATCGAGCAAAGGCCCCCCTACCTATGACCAAAGACCACGGCCAGCCTACACAGTTGCCAACTTGAAACAAGCCTGCCAACCCTCGAAACTCCCGGCCCATGGCATTGCCCACCGTCGCCGTCATCGGCGCATCGCAAACCCGACCGGGAGATCACGACTACCAGGCCGGGATACGTCTGGGACGACTCCTCGCCGAAGCGGGATGCGCGGTCGCCACCGGTGGATATGGAGGATTGATGGAAGCAGTCTCAGCCGGAGCGGCTGAGGTGGGTGACCGAATCATCGGCATCACCGCTCCGGAAGTCTTCCCCGGCAGATCCGGAGCCAACCAGTATGTGACCGATGAACGGCAAGCACCCACCATCACCGAACGAATCCAGGATCTCCTCACTCTGGCCGATGCAGTCGTCGCTCTCCCCGGCAGCCTGGGCACCTTCACCGAACTCGTCGTCGCCTGGAACCTCGCCTACGTAGCGCCGTTCAGTGGCCGTCGCCCCAAGCTGATCGTGGCCGTCGGCCCCACCTGGAGAGAGCTGGTCCCGCTCCTCGCCCACCGCTTGGCTACCGACGGCAATCTCGTCCGATGCGTCGATACCGTCGACGAAGCGGCGGCGTTGGTGATAGCAGGGCTCAGGTCCGAAGAAGCGGCCGACACTTAGGTGATTGTCTCGGCCGTCCACCGGTGCGGCAGTATGCTCGGCGTCCGCTTCAAGGCCGACCATCCGAACGCATTCGACCAGGCGCCGGTGCACACAGTGGAACAGAGACCTATGGAGCTATGAATGGTGTACGGAGCGGCAGGCACCGGTCGGATTGTGGTTCCGCGCCCTCGGTGTGGCGGTCGGCGTAGTGTTCCCCGGCCGCCCGCACAAGGCCGGGAATCGCCCCCACGCAGATCCGACCCCGATCGGCGGAGGCATTGTCCGGCAGTCCTGTCCGGCGTGCGGAGCGATCTCCCTCGACCTTGGCGAAGCCGCCGAGCCCATCGCCGCTGAGCTCTTCACCGCCAGCGACGAGGTGAAGACCTTCGCAAGGATTCGCCGCCGGGTTCTTCCCCGACCTCGGCTCGGGGCGAGCCCCCTCCAACCCTCCCCGGCGTCACGAACCAGAAGAGGCTGAGTAGTGGCGCAGTACTCTCTCGGGTCGGACGGCAGGAGCGTGGCTCCGCCGGGCCATCACCCCCCTGTCCGAGTGTTCGGCGCAGGCCGGTGGTGCCCTTCGTACACTTGACCCATGGCCGACCGGCTGGACAGCTATCGCGACAGTTTCCCAATTCTGGCCACCACCAGCTACCTGGTGAACCATTCGCTCGGTGCAATGCCGGCGGCAGCCCGACACGAACTGCGCCGGTACGCAGACGAGTGGGGGTCCCGGGGTGTGCAAGCCTGGAGCGAAGGTTGGTGGGAGACCCCGGTGACGGTCGGCGACGAGCTTGCTCCCATCGTCGGAGCACCCCCCGGATCCATTGCCATGGTTCAGAACGTGACCGTGGCCCAGGCTGTGATCGCTTCCTGTTTCTCGATGAACGGCCCCCGCAACCGCGTCGTCTTCTCCGAGCTCAACTTCCCCTCGGTCATGTACACATGGCACAACGTCCGTGGAGCCCACATCGTCACCGTCCGCAGCTGGGACGGCGTGACAGTTCCCACGGAAACCTTCCTGGCTTCGATCGACGAGCGCACTGCGGTGGTTCCGCTCTCTCACGTGCTCTTCAAGAGCGCCTTTGTCCAGGACGCTCTGGCCATCACCGACCGGGCTCATGAGGTCGGCGCGTTGGTAGTCCTCGACTGCTACCAGTCCGCCGGCACGCTTCCCTTTTCCGTGTCCGAACTGGGAGTGGACTTCGCCGTCGGTGGGTCGGTCAAGTGGCTGTGCGGGGGCCCCGGGGCGGGATGGCTCTACGTGCGACCGGATCTCCACGAGTCCCTGGAGCCTCGCCTCGTCGGCTGGCAGGGAGACCGGGCCCCTTTCGCCTTCCGGCCGGGACCCATCGACTACGCCTCCGGGATCTGGCGGTTTCTGTCGGGAACCCCCAACGTTCCGGCGCTCTATGCAGCCCGGGCCGGGTACCGAATCCTGCACGAAGCCGGCATCGAAGCGATACGAGGCAAATCTCTCCAGATGACCCAGCGGATCATCGACATGGCCGACGAGCTGGATATCCCCGTCAACTCCGAGCGCTCCCCCGAACTTCGCGGCGGGACGGTCACCCTCGACGTCGGCGACGAGGACCGCGTCGCCGCCGCCCTGGCCGATCGCCGAGTCGTCGTCGACGCCCGGCCCGATGCCGGGATCCGGGTGGGTCCGCACTTCTACAACAACGAGGAGGACCTGGCCCGGCTGCGAGAAGGCCTCGTCGACATACTGGGGCGCTGAGTTTCGGGTTGCAGGTTGCAGGTTGCAGGTTGCAGGTTTCGGGTTTCAGGTTTCAGGTTTTGGGTTGCTCCTTGCCGCTTGTTTGCGGCTGGTCTCTCCGGCCTTTCTACAATCGACATCGAAGGGAGGACGCTGCATGGTTGATGTCGAGCGGGGCCGGTTCTACCTAGGTGGAGACATCGATTCGTCCTCCGGCGAGCAAACCGGCGCCCGCCGTTTCTACGACGCCCATCACCTGACCACGCACGGGGTCATCGTCGGGATGACCGGCTCCGGGAAGACCGGGCTGGGCATCATCTTTCTCGAGGAAGCCCTCCTGGCCGGGATACCCGCCCTCATCATCGACCCCAAGGGCGACATGGGGAATCTCCTGCTCAATTTCCCCAACTTCCAGCCGGAAGATTTCCGCCCCTGGATCGATGAGGGTGAAGCGCACCGCAAGGGGATCACACCCGACGAGTTCGCCGCCGCCACCGCCGAGCTCTGGAAGAACGGTCTCGCCAAGTGGGAAATCGGCTCGGACCGGCTGACTCAACTCGGCAGCAGCGCCGAGGTCTCTATCTACACCCCAGGCTCGGGAGCAGGCGTTCCGATGAACATCGTTGGCTCTCTCGCAGCTCCCGAACTCGATTGGGAAACGGAGGCCGAAACCGGAAGAGACGATATCGAAGGCTTCGTGTCGAGCTTGCTGGTGCTGGCGGGGATCGAGGCCGACCCGATCTCGAGCCGCGAGCACATCCTTCTCGCCAACATCATCGAAAAGGCTTGGAAAGCCGGACACGATCTCGACCTCGCCCGGTTGATCGCCGGGGTTCAAGATCCTCCGCTTCGCAAACTGGGTGTGTTCGAGGTCGACACGTTCTTCCCCCCCGGCGATCGCAACGCCCTGGCGATGCAACTCAACGCGCTGGTTGCCTCGCCCTCCTTCAACGCCTGGATGGAAGGCCCCCCGGTCGACATTCAGTCCATGCTCTTCTCGCCGGACGGCAAGCCGCGGGCCGCGGTCGTCTACCTCCAACACCTCAGTGACCGAGAACGGCAGTTCATCGTCACGCTGCTGCTGTCCAAGATGGTCGCCTGGCTCCGCCGCCAACCCGGTACCTCCGACCTGCGGGCGTTGATCTACATGGACGAAGTGTTCGGTTTCGCCCCCCCGACCGCCGAGCCCCCGTCGAAGAAACCCATCCTGACCATTCTCAAACAGGCGCGAGCTCACGGCGTGGGAATGGTCCTTTCGACCCAGAATCCTGTCGACCTCGACTACAAAGCTATGTCGAACGCGGGGACCTGGCTGATCGGTCGCCTGCAGACCGAGCGCGACAAAGCCCGGATCCTGGAAGGCCTGAGTTCGGCGTCGGGCAACGTGGACGTGGGGAGATTCGACGATCTGATCGGCGACCTCGACAAACGCCAGTTCGTGATCCACACGACAAGATCTACCCAGCCGGCCGTCATGACGACCAGGTGGGCCATGTCGTATCTCCGGGGTCCCCTCACTCGCGACGAGGTTACGAGATTGACCAAGGGAACCCCTGAGTGGGCGGCCCCTGAGGCGATCGAACCGTCGAAAGCCCCCCCTGCCGTCGCCGACGACGAAACGGTGGTAGAGCCCCAGGTCGCTCCGGGAGTCCCCGTGTACCACCTGGATCCTGCCGCCCCGTGGGCCGGTGAGATCGGCGCAGTCGCCGGAGGCAAGCGCTATCAGGCCGGCCTGGTCGCCCGGGTTCACCTCCTGTACGACGATCGGTACGCAGGGGTCGATCATCGAGAGGAGTGGGAAGTCGTGTTCTACCCTCTCGGAGCGAGCCTCGACCCGGCAAGTCATATCGCCGTCGATTACGACAGCCGCGACCTGCGGGCGGAGGCTCCTCCGGGCGGCACGTTTGTGCTGACGGAAGCGCCGGTGGACAAAGCCGCGTTCTTCAGACAAGCCGCCGCGGATCTGAAGGATTGGCTCTATCGAAATCGCCGTGTCGAGGTGTTCAANNCGAAGTAGCCAAACTTCGGGACCGGTACGAGGTCAAGATCGATCGAGTCAAAGACCAGCTCGCCGCCGCCGAGCGAAGGGTTCGGGAGCTGGAGGTGGACACCGAGAGTCGCCGTCAGCAAGAGTTCCTGGCCGGAGCCGGCGACCTTCTCTCGGTATTCCTAGGCGGAAGACGACGGTCCCGCAGTCTGTCCGGCGCCGCCTCCCGGCGATCACAGACCGTCCGTACCCAAGAACGGCTCCGATCGGCTCGGGAGAAGCTGTCCGGAAAGGAAGCCGATCTCGACGATCTCGAAGACGACCTCGCCGAGGACCTGATGGGGATCACCGACCGGTGGAACGAGGCAGCCCTCGACATAGCGACCATCGAGATCGGATTGGAGAAGACGGACATCGCCCTCGATGAAATGGCCCTGGTGTGGGTTCCGACCGACTAGAACCAGGACGGGACCTACTGGACTGAAGACGCCGAACGCTATCGGACCGGAATGAATCAGGGTGTCCGGGACCCGGCCCAGGCAATAGCAGGAGCACGGCGCTGCTCCCCGCGGCAGGGCTTTTCGGCGGTGAACGTCGGCGGTTCTTCGCCCAGAACCTGTGCCGTCCTCGTCGGCCGTGTACGCCTTGAGCTTCGCCGCTGCGTACCAGGGCGGTGAATGGTCAGTCGGTCTCGTCGCCGGGCCCGGGACTGGCAATGGCCCAGAGAATGTCTTTGATGCTGACGATGCCCAACAGTTCACCCTCTTCCATGATGGGCATGTGCCGGTAGCCGGTCTCGAGTAGCCACTCAGCAGCTTCTCGAACCTGAGCCTCCGGAGAGAACACGTCCGGGTCGGCGGTCATCCAGTCGCGGACGATCTCGGTGACCGGGTCCGCTCCTTCGGCTGCGGCACGCAGGACATCCCGCTCCGTGATGATCCCGGTCAACCGGCGACCCTCTACCACCCCGACGGAACCCACCTGCGCCGCCAGCATCGCCTCCGAGACGTCCTGCACCGTTGTCTCGGGTCCGCACACCTCGGCTCTTCCGCCCACCATGGCCCGGAGCTTCACAGCCCACCTCCTTCGGCAAACAACCCTAGCCTGAGACCGTCAGGCGATTGAGACCCGCTCCCTGAACCACGGAGCCGTCCTCCCGAGTCCTTCCGCCAGCGAAACTTCGGCCCGCCACGTCAGCTCCCGCCCGGCTATGGAGGTATCCGGACAGCGTACGGTGGGGTCGTCCTGCGGGCGGGGATGGAACTCCACTCCGGGATGGGTGCCGACGGCTTCCTGGATCGCCTCAGCAAGCTGCAGCATCGTCACCTCCTCCGGGTTGCCGATATTCACCGGGCCGACATGACTACTCAGCAACAGGCGAACAATCCCCTCGATCAGATCGTCGACGTAGCAAAGCGACCGGGTTTGAGAACCGTCGCCGTGCACCGGCAACGGCCGATTCTGCAAGGCCGCCTTGAAAAAGGCCGGTACTGCCCGCCCGTCGTCGAGACGCATCCTGGGACCGTAGGTGTTGAAGATCCGCACGATCCGGACATCGATCTCGTGTTCCCGGTGGTAGGCGAGGGTCATCGCTTCGGCAAAACGCTTGGCTTCGTCGTAGACGCCCCGCGGGCCGATCGGGTTCACATTTCCCCAATACGTCTCCGGCTGGGGATTGACCAGCGGATCCCCGTACACCTCGCTGGTTGAGGCCAGCAGAAATCGGGCCCCTTTGGATCGGGCAAAGCCGAGGGCCTTGTGGGTACCCAACGATCCCACCTTGAGGGTCTGAATGGGCCAGCGCAGGTAGTCGATGGGCGAAGCCGGTGAGGCGAAGTGGATCACGAAGTCGACATCGCCGGGCACGTGAAGGAAATTGGTGATGTCGTGCTGAACGAACGTGAAGCCTCCCACGCCGAACAGGTGGGCAATGTTGTCGAGGTCGCCGGTGATGAGATTGTCGATCACGGTCACCCGTGCCCCTCCGTCGGCCAAACGGTCGCACAGATGAGAACCGAGGAACCCGGCTCCTCCCAGCACCACTGCATGGCGTCCTTCGAGTTCCATGTCCGTCATTCCCCTTCGCTCGGTTCTACCAGCGCGGCCAGCACGTCCCGGATACTCAGGATCGCCAGCACCCGGTCGTCCTCCACCACCGGCAGATGGCGGTAGCCGGTCTCCAGCAACCACACCGCCGCTTCCTCGACCTCGACGAGAGGAGAAAAGGCATCGACCGAAGCCGTCATCCACTCCCCAACCGTGGCCACTTCGACGTCGGCGCCTTGGGCGACGGCGCTCATGAGGTCTCGCTCGGTAATGATCCCGATGAGCTTCCCGGCCGCCAGCACTCCCATCGATCCGATGTCGCCCGCGAACATCTGCTGGGAGGCCTGACGCAGTGTCCGGTCGACGGCGCACACCTCGACGGGCCCGCCTATCAGTCCTCCAAGTCGCACAGTTCCTCCGTTCGGTCTACGGACAGCTTATTGCCTGTTCGTAGAATCACCGCCCACCACGAGTTTCGAGGAGGCGCTCACCGCAACAGTTGACCGGTATCGGCGACGCCCGGACTGGTGGCGGCCCTTCCTCGACTTCTTGGACCGACCCTACCGGAGCCGATTCTCAACCTGTTCGGCAACATAGCGCCCGATCGACAACGCCGCGGTGGCGGCCGGCGAAGGGGCATTGAGCACATGCAGCGCCCGCGCTGAATCCTCGAAAGCGAAGTCGTCCAGCAGATTCCCCTGCGCATCGATCGCCTGGGCACGAACTCCGGCGCCGGACCTTGCCACGTCGTCTACCCGGACGGCCGGAACCAGTCGTTGCAGTGCTGCTACGAAGGCCCGTTTGCTCACCGAGCGAAGGAGCTCGCCGACCCCCATCTTCCAGTGCCTGCGAGCGACCACCCTCATCCCAGGATGCCGGAGGGTTTCCCGCAGGTCACCCGGGTCGACCGATCCCCACCGGTAGCCCTCCCGGGCCAGGGCCGGCACAGCGTTGGGGCCGGCTTCGAGGTCACCGGTGACGGTCTTGGTGATGTGCACCCCGAGGAAGGGAAACCGGGGATCGGGAACCGGGTAGATCATGCCGTTGACGAGATTCGCTCGCCCTATCTCGTAGTACTCCCCCCGGAATGGGACGATCTGGACCGGCGGATCGGCCCCGGCCAGGCGGGCGACACGGTCGGATTGCAGCCCGGCACAGTTGACGACGTACCGGGCGATCAAGTCTCCGGTGGAAGTGCCGATGCCTATCTCCGACGCACCGTCGACGATCGAGCCCACCTCGGTGCCGAGCCTGACCTCGCCCCCTCGATCCTCGAGACGGGCCGCCATCGCTTCGGCGATCTGCTGGAAGTCCACCGAGGCGGTTCCCGGCACGTGTAAGCCGGCTACCCCGGCCGCATGGGGTTCGATCTCCCGGATCCCGGCTGGGTCCAACTCCCGAAGCCTCTCTACACCGTTGGCCATACCGCGCCGGTGGATCTCCTCGAGAGCGGGGACCTCGGACCGGTCGACCGCCACCAGGATCTTTCCGTACTGCTCGTACGGGATACCCTCGTCCTCACAGAAGGTGCGCAGCAATCGAACCCCCTCGACGCACAATCTGGCTTTCAGCGAACCGGGTTTGTAGTACACACCGGAGTGGACCACCCCGCTGTTGTGTCCGGTTTGGTGCCGTCCAACTCGAGCTTCTTTCTCGAGCACAATCAACCGGCGACCAGGCATCTTCTCGAGCAGCCCCAGGGCCGTGGCCAGCCCGACGATGCCCCCGCCGACGATGACCACGTCGTACTGGTCGGTCATTGCGGCCATGGCATCAAGTGCCAAGGACGAGGTACGGAGAACGCCTGCTAGATCAGATCTTGCTCGCGGATCCCGAAGGAAGGATGACGAAGCCTGCACAGGGCCAGCTTCTCGAGCTGGCGGATCCGCTCCCTGGTCAAGCTGAACTCGTCGCCGATCTCTTCGAGCGTCCGGGGAACGCCGTCGTAGAAGCCGTACCGCAGGGCCAGGATCCGCCCCTCCCGATCGGGAAGGCGCTCGATCGACACGCGCAGGCTCTGAGCCACATCGAGTTCCTCGGTGATCTGTACCGGGTCGGTGGCCTCCTCGTCCTCGATGAAGTCGCCGAGTTGGGCACCGTCTTCCCCGACCGGCTGCTCGAGCGACACCGTGTCGGCCACGCCGAGCGCCAGTTCGACCTTGTCGACGGTGACACCTGCTTCCTCGGCGATCTCTTCCGGCTTCGGATCGCGACCCAGCTCGGCTTTCAGGCTCGCCTGGGCGGCGCGCACTGCCGCCAGCGTGTCGTGCAGATGAACCGGAATCCGCACGGTCCGGGACTTGTCGGCAATCGCCCGGGTAATGGCCTGACGGATCCACCAAGTGGCGTAGGTGGAGAATTTGAAGCCTTTCCGCCAGTCGAACTTCTCGACGGCACGGATGAGGCCGAGGTTCCCTTCCTGGATCAGGTCGAGGAAATCGATGCCGGAGGTATTTGCGTAACGACGGGCGTTGGCAACCACCAGACGCAGGTTGGCCGTGAGGAATGCATCTTTGGCTTCCTTGCCGTGCCGCTCCTTGCGCCGCAGTTCGATCTCCTGTTTCTTGTCCGTGTAGTCCCCCGCGTCCAAACGGGCGGCAGCATCTTCACCGCTCTCGATCTTCTGGGCGAGTTCGACTTCCTGCTCGGCGGTGAGCAGGTCGTACTCTCCGATGGCGGTCAGGTACTGGCTGACGAGGTCGGTGGTGAGTCGACCGCGCTCGTCCGTCAGCTTGTTCCGCTGCCGGTCGCGCTCGCGTTCGCGCCGAGCCCGAACGTCTGACTTCGGATCGGCGCCGTTTCCGTTCGAGCGAACGCGGCGCGTCTTCTCAGCTGCTGGCATGTTGGGGTGTCCTCCGGTTCAAGGGTTTGTGGGAGTGGGAATGTTTCCACTGAAACAACGAATGCAATATGACATATATGTGCCGGCTTGTGAACCCCCTTTTTTTCCGCTGGATTTCCCAGCGGTTCAGCCGTTGTTCACAGTGTTGCCCACAGAAGCCGGTTTCGGCTACGAAGCGACGAACCATCGGCAACCGGAGGAATAGCTTTACCCCGGATGCTCACTACCGTCGCCCCATGCCCAATCGTCTCGCCGGGGAAACCTCCCCGTACCTCCTCCAACACCAGAACAATCCCGTCGAGTGGTACCCGTGGGGAGAAGAGGCGAACCAACAAGCCCGCCTGACCGACAAACCCATTCTGCTCTCGGTCGGGTATTCGGCCTGCCACTGGTGCCATGTCATGGCTCACGAGTCATTTGAGGACCCGGAGACCGCCGCGCTGATGAACCAACACTTCGTCAACGTCAAGGTCGATCGAGAGGAGCGCCCGGACGTCGACGCCATCTACATGGACGCGGTTCAGCGACTGACCGGCCGCGGCGGTTGGCCCATGACCGTGTTCCTGACACCACAAGGCGAGCCGTTCTATGCGGGCACCTACTTCCCCAGGGAAGAACGGCCCGGAATGCCATCCTTCTCGCGCGTGCTGCTGGCCGTTGCCGACGCCTGGCGGAACCGTCGCGCCGACGTGCAACAGCAAGCCGACCAGCTGGTCGGCTTCGTCGACCGCACCCTGCCACCCACCGAGGACTTGCCGGATGGTGCCGCACTGGTGGCGGCGCTGGATCTGCTCCGCAGCCACTTCGACGTCGAAAACGGAGGATTCGGCGGCGCCCCCAAGTTCCCCCAAGAGCCGGTCCTCGAGTTTCTCCTACGCATCGCCGACGCTCCTTGGGCCGATGGGGCGCTCGATCTAGCGCACACCACGCTCACGAAGATGGCCCGGGGAGGCATCTTCGATCACGTCGGAGGCGGATTCGCCAGGTACGCAGTAGACAACCGCTGGTTGATCCCCCACTTCGAAAAGATGCTCTACACCAACGCTCAACTCGCCCGCCTATACCTGCGGGCATGGCAACTGACCGACGAGCCCCGGTTCCGCGCGGTTGCCATCGCGACTCTCGACTACATGGAGCGTGACCTTCTTCTTCCCGGTGGCGGGTTCGCCGCCGCCGAGGATGCGGACTCGGAAGGAGTGGAAGGGAAGTTCTACGTGTGGTCCGACGAGGAGTTCAACGCCGTTGTCGGAGACGAAGCACGAATGCCGGCGGGCGCCTACTTCGGCGTGACCGAAGAGGGAAACTTCGAAGGAGCCAACCACCTTCACGAGGCCCGGTCGATCGACGAGGTAGCGGAAGCTCAGGGAACCACTCCCGAAGCGGTGGGTTCCGCCGTCGCCCACGCCGGAGCGAGCTTGCTCGAGGCGCGCAGCCGGCGGGTCCGCCCGGGTCTCGACGACAAGGTGGTCACATCGTGGAATGGGCTCGCCGTCCGTGCCCTGGCAGAAGCCGGAGCGATCCTCCAGGAGGGTCGCTATCTAGATCTGGCCCGGGATGCGGCGGGGTTCATCCTGCAGCACAGCCGGGCCGACACCGGGCGACTGCTACGAAGCTGGGGAAAGGGCAAGGCCGGACGGCCGGGGTTCTGCGAAGACTATGCCGGAATGGTGGTTGGTCTCTTCACGCTCTATCAGGGTACCGGCGACCTGCATTGGTACCGGGAAGCCATGGCACTGGTCGAAAGCATGATCGACCTTTTTGCCGATCCGGACGGCGGGTTCTACACGACGGGGAGCGACGCCGAGCCCCTCATTACCAGACCCAAAGACCAATACGACAGTCCTCATCCTTCCGCCAACTCGATGGCGGCGGAAGCGCTGTTGATGGCCTCGCTCTACACCGGCGACGCCCGCTTTCGGGACCTTGCCGAGGGAACGATCCGGGCCGGCGGGCGCCTGATCGAAGGAGCCCCGACCGGGGTCGGGCACCTCTTGGCCGTGCTGTCGTCGCTGCTGCTCCCGCCTCGTGAGGTAGCGATCGTCGGTGGGGAGGCCGATCGGCTGGCCCGGGTCGTGTGGGAACGGTTTCGTCCGGACGTAGCCCTCGCCGTCGACCGGACCGGCGAAGGAGCCGCGACCGTCCCCCTGCTGGCCGGCCGGGACGGCTCCGGAACCACCCGCGCCTACGTGTGCCGAGACTTCATGTGCGAACTGCCGGTCTCCGATCCCGATGCGCTACGCCGGCAACTCGACGGGTGATAGCGCTTCGGTCGAACTCCCCAGGAATGTCGTGATGGCGGCTGAGAATCTACCCGATGGTGGGCGGCGGGCATGGGTCAGGAGGGAGACCACGACCACCGGTGGACGCCGGATCATGGCTGCGCGGGAACGACACAAGCCGACGAGTTCACCGTGCCGGCCTCGTAGAGAAAGAGCTCGGGTTCGCGGATCCCGGTCCCGACCTCATCCGTCGTGAGGAACCGCACCGTCCCCCGGTAGACGCCCTCCGCGTAAAGCTGCCGCACTTTTGCCGTCTCCAACAGGGCTTCCTCTTGGGGCTCACTGATGTACAAGCCCTCGACGATCACCGCCGGCATGGATGCCCGGCGCAGCAACCCGTAGTAGTCGTCGCCCGTGTCGGGGTCGAGCCGAGCCCGAGCCCCCAGAATCTCACCACCGCTCCAATCGGCTTCCAATGCAGAAAACGCCCGCAGCAGCTCCTCGTAGATCAGCGATGCCAACCGATCGGACTCATCGACGGAGACCGCATAGAAAACCTCGGTCCCGGGTACGTCGGTCTTGATCCGGGGCACGGTGTTGTTGTGGATCGAGATAAGAGCATCCGCACCGGCAGCGTTGGCCAGCTCGGCACGGAAGGCAAGGCCGAGCTCGTAGTCACCCTCGTTGGGCCCGGACCGATCGCGGCTCAGCCAGACCCGCCCGAACGCCGGAATGTCGGATCCTGCCGTAATGACTCCGGTCTCCCAGTCGACGGCTCGTGGCGAAGACATCAGCGTGCGGACCCGCTCGGCAATATCCAGGTTCACGTGCTTCTCGGCGAGTCCCGACGGCCCGACCCCGCCCCAGTCGCGGTCGCCGTGGCCCGGATCCAGCACGATCACCGCCTGAGTGAGGTCGAAACCGGGCCCGGGCGATCCGCTCTGAGCCTGTGTGACTATCTCGACGTCGGACTCGTTCACCCACGCCTGATCGTTGCAGGTGGTCACCACCTCGAGCCACTCCCCGCTGCGGGAGGTGAAGCCCATCACGATTCCCTCGTGGGCCTGTACAAATGGCTCGGCGCCGGGCGTCGAGGACAGGGGAGCCCCACCGGCGGGAATTCGCACCACACCGGCGTTCGGAGGCACATCGGCCATCGGGGTTGTCGTTACCGTTGTCGGCGGCTCCCCCGATGTGGTGGAACCGGGCTCCATCAGGTAGTCCCCTCCGAACGATGACTCGGAGGGGGTGCAAGAGCTGATGAGGAACGCGAGTGCGACGACGATCACGAGTCTTTGAGCCATGTGGATCTCGATCGGGTAACGGCTGGCGGGGATTATCTCACCGCTTCCGGGCAAAGCGAGACAATCGGCGAGACCCTATTCTCGAGAGCCGGCTATCCGCTCCCGGCGCTGGTCCCCGGCACCACGAGCGCCCTCAATCCAAAGTCCTGGCGGGAGATCCCGGGCCATGGCCGGCGCGGCTCTCGGAGTTCGACGCCTCGATCGGAAACCTCGTCAATCAAGAACGGGTCTTTCGGCCCTTGCGCCGGGTCACCGTCGCTCGCACGGTTAGGGCAAGCCTCACGGAGGGCGAGGTCGGTGGATCGCGACGTGTTGCTCATGATCGTGGCGATTGTCGGCGCGCTTGCCGCCACGGCCGCGCTCGGTGTCGGTATCCACACTCTCATCGGACGCCTGACCGCTCGCCGCAGCACCTCCTCGAAACGCCGCAACCTCTGCTTCTGGTGCGGAATCGAACACAAGAAGGAACTCGCCGACCACGAAGCGGAACCCGACGAGTGGCTGCGCTGCCGGGCGTGCGGGCAGAGGGTTCACGACCGTTGCCACCACCAGATTCGGGCGATGCAGGCCGACTGGGTGTGCCCGCACCCCGAAGCGGTGTTGACCTGCCCGGCTTGCGGACGTCGTTCGATCAACGATGAAACCGCCGCTCAACTGGCCAAACTGACCAAAGAGATGGCCAAGTACGCCAAGAAGGCCGGTGCCCGGCCCCCAGGTGCCGAGCAGTAGTCAGACGGATACCGGCTCGACGACCTCCCGCTCACCCAGCGTTTGCGCCCCGAACAGAACGAGAGCAACCCACAGGACATCGGCCAGCGCCAGGTGCAGCAGTTGCAGCCAGATCGGGGTCAGCAGGGCGACGTTGAGCGCCCCGGCCACCAGTTGTCCACCGACCAGGATCATGATGGCGAGCGCCGCAGGACGCAGCACGGGCCCTTCCCTCCCGAATCTGCGGGCGAGCCAGAAGAGGTAGACGCTCACGGTGATGGCAACGATCGGATGGGCAACGCGCAGATTGGTGAGGAAATGCTCGGTTGCAGTGAAGTCTTCTCTGAGGCCTTCCAGAAACGACTCGGGCGGAAACAGCGTATCGGCCAGAGCGGTGATGGCGCCGGTCGCGGCAATCAACACCAGACCGGCGGCTCCGGCGATCCACCAATTCGCAAACGTGCGGTTTCGATCCAGACGGATGGCGCCGCCGCCCGACAGCCACCAGGCGGTCAACGTCAGGGCCCCGAGCAGGAGCAGGGTGTTGACCAGGTGCAGTGGCACTGCGGCGGCCCGAGCAGCGGAAGCATCATCGGCGACCCACTCATAGAGAACGATCATGGCGCCGATCAAGGCCTCACCGAGAATGAACACGGCCGAGAACGCGGCACCCTTTCGAGCCGGATGGCCAACCGGACGACTACGCCAGACGCGCCACACCAGGATCGCCACCATGATGAGGGCCAACCCGCTGGTGGCCCGATGAGTGAACTCGATTGCCCGCGCCCCCTCGAGATCCGAAGGAATCAGTTGGCCGTTGCACCCTGGCCAGCTCGCTCCGCAACCGGCGCCCGATCCGGTCGCTCGAACGAACGCACCGAAGACGATCACCCCGATGTTGACGACCAGGGTGGCCCAGGCGAATCTACAGAGGGCACGCATGGGGGGATAGTACCCAGTAGCCGGTAGGCAGTAACGAGCAGCTAGCAACAAGCAACAAGCAGGCTTAGTCCATAGTGAAGCTTGAAACCTAGAACCTGATACCTGAAACCCTGAAACCTGGAACCTGGTACCTGGAAACCCGGAACTAGATTGCTGGTTCGTGCAGATCTATCAGAGCGCCGTCGAGGCCATCGGGCACACCCCGCTCATCCGCCTCGCCCGTATTCATCCCTCCGGCAATCTGATCGCCAAGGCCGAGCAGGTGAGCGTGGGCGGTTCCATCAAGGAAAGAATCGCCGTGACAATGATCGACCGGGCGGAGCGGCTCGGCTTGCTGGAGCCGGGAGGCACCATCGTGGAACCTACCAGCGGCAATACCGGCGTCGGACTGGCGATCGTCGGAGCGGTGCGAGGGTACCGGGTCATCTGCACCGTCCCCGACAAAGTCTCCCGGGAGAAGCAGAATCTCCTCAAAGCCTACGGGGCCGAAGTGATCGTTACCCCGACCGAACTCCTTCCCGATCATCCCGACTCCTACTACGGGGTAGCGCGACGTCTTGCCTCCGAAATCCCCGGCGCCTATCAACCCGACCAGTACTCGAACCCTGCCAACCCGGCGGCCCACTACCGGACCACCGGCCCGGAGATCTGGACCCAAACCGATGGCCGGGTGGGGGCGGTGGTCGTTGGAGTCGGCACGGGAGGCACCATCTCCGGAGTGGGCAGATACCTCAAGGAACAAGACCCGGACGTCCTGGTCGTCGGCGCGGATCCGGAGGGCTCGATCTACACCGCCCCGTCACCGGAAGACGTCCACCAGTACCTGGTGGAGGGAGTCGGCGAAGACTTCTTGCCGGAGACGTATGACGATTCCGTCGTCGACGAATTGATCATGGTCACGGATGCAGAATCGTTTGCCATGACCCGGCGGCTGGCCCGCGAAGAAGGCCTCCTGGTCGGTGGTTCATGCGGAATGGCGGCACATGCTGCCCTGCATGTTGCGGAGCGACGGCCCGACCGCTTGGTGGTGGTCGTCCTCCCCGATTCCGGGAGGGGGTACCTATCCAAGGTGTTCAACGACGAATGGATGCGTGACCACGGATTTACGGAGGACTGATGCGATTCGAAACCGAGGCCATCCACGCCGGGCAGGAACCCGACAGAACGACCGGGGCGGTGACCGTACCCATCTACGCCACCAGCACCTTCGCCCAGGATGCCCCGGGCCGGCACCGTGGCTACGAGTACTCCCGCACCGACAACCCGACCCGGCATGCGCTCGAGGTGGTACTGGCCGCGCTGGAAGGCGTAGATCCGGAGTCACAGGGCGGCGCCGTCTCCACGGCGTCGGGGATGGCGGCTACCGCGCTCATCGGCTATCTGCTCCAACCAGGCGATCACGTGCTGCTCCCCAACGATGCCTATGGGGGCACCTTTCGTTTCTTTGCCCGAGTCCTGGCCGAGCAGGGAGTCGCCTGGTCGTCCGTCGATATGACGGACCGGCGGCTCCTGGAGACGGCCGTCCGGCCCCAAACCAAGCTGGTGTGGATCGAAACGCCCACCAACCCATTGCTGCGGCTGGTCGACATCGAGCACGCGGCCGGAGTCGCCCACGGTCGGGGAGCTCACCTCGTCGTGGACAACACCTTCGCAACTCCATACCTCCAGCAGCCACTGGCCGCCGGTGCCGACGTCGTCCTGCACTCAACCACCAAGTACCTCGGAGGCCACTCGGACACCGTCGGGGGAGCCCTCGTCACCGGCGCCCCCGATCTGTTCGAGAAGTTGCGTTTTCTTCTCAATGCCGCCGGACCGGTTCCCGGCCCTTTCGACGCCTGGCTGGTCCTGCGGGGCCTCAAAACCCTCGCCGTCCGCATGGAGCGGCACGGGGCCAATGCCGCCCGGGTGGCCGCTTTCCTGGCGGATCACCCTGCGGTGAAAGAGGTGATCTACCCCGGGCTCTCCAACCACCCCCAACATGAGCTGGCCACCCGGCAGATGACCGGGTTCGGCGGCATGGTTTCCTTCCGCGCCGGCGGCGGAGCCCCTGTAGCCGCCCGGGTCGCCTCCTCCACCCGGCTCTTCCTGCTTGCCGAGAGTCTGGGCGGAGTCGAGTCGTTGATCGAGGTACCGGCGGTCATGACCCACGCCTCGGTACAGGGCACGGAGCTTCAAGTTCCGGATGATCTGGTGCGACTCTCGGTGGGACTCGAACATATCGACGACCTCCTCGAGGACCTGGACCAAGCGTTGAGAAGCTAGAACCTCATGTCGGCGTGAGATGGGGGAGGTGGCCGAGCGCGGCGAAGCCGGAGGGGGCTTGTTCGGGTTTCAGGTTTCAGGTNNGTTTCAGGTTTCGGGCCGTCGTCCTTCGACGAGAGGGCGGACTGGTTCGCTTGACCTGCGAGCGGGCGGCGAAGTGTCGGCCAGCAGGGAGCAAGCCGAACCCAAAGCGGCAGGAAGAGGCCCCGTCTGTACCCAACGCTGCGCTCACAGTTCGTGATTCACATCCCGCGGTTCGCAGCTCGTGGCTCTCTACCCGTCGTTCGCCCGCAGGGACAGGCAGGTCAAACCCCCATCGGCGTTTTCGAACTCGGACACGTCGACGGTCAGCACCCGATAACCGGCGCCTGTCACGATCTCCTGCAACAGAGTCTTGGACGCCGGGATCAACACCCGGCCGTCCGGGAGGTTGAGAACGTTGACCTCGTTCTGTCCGTCGACCCACAGCGTCCTCAACCCGGCAAACACGTCCCGATCGAAATGACCCGGTGCCGCGACCAGTGTCTCCCCGTCGACGGCCGTCGCCACCGACTTGAGGTGTAGCGCGTTTCGGACCGGCACCGCCACGGTTTCGATCCCCTGCCGGGCGGCGATGACGGTCAGCTGGCGGAGACCCTCATCGTTGGTGCGGGAGGAGAGGCCTACGTAGAGCCGGCCTCCCACCCTCAGCACATCACCGCCTTCCAGCGTCCCCGGGGGCTCGATTGATCGAAGAACGGCTCTTTCGGCGAGGGCCTCGCCGACACCGAACACCTCACCCCTCCGGGACGGTGCACCCGGCCGGGTGAGTACCAGGGTCCCGGACAGGTACACAGCCGTGTCCTCGATGAAGGGTCCATCGGGGAAGTCCGCCGGTGTGTCGAGGATCTCGACGTCGAAACCTCCCTGCTCCAGGCAAGCGATGTAGCGCCGATGCTGCTCCCGGGCATGCACCACGTCGATGTCCGGAGCGGGAGACACTCCGGTGAGTGCCCCGGCAAAGGAATCGGGAACCGAGCGCACGAACGCCGCTGGTCGAGTCATCGATCGGAGGTTACCTGAGGCAGGCCGGGCCGGGATTCTGAGGTCCGCCGGTCTGCAATACTCCAGGCGCCGCCGCCGGGAAGGTCTTGTGTGGGCACAACCGAGTTGCTCATTGCCCTCTTTGTCACGGCCGCTGCGGCGGCATTGCAGGGCACCGTAGGTGTCGGCTTCGCCATGGTGTCCGTGCCGATCCTCACCCTCGTCAACACAGAGTTCACGCCCATACCGCAGGTACTACTGGCGTTCCCGATGACGATCTACATGGTGCTACGGGAGCGACAGCACATCGACCTGAAAGGGGCCGCCTGGGTGCTGACCGGCCGGCTCCCCGGAGCGGTAGGCGGAGTCCTTCTTCTGGGGCTCGTCGCCCAACGGACCCTCGACGGGATGATTGCCGGCATTGTGCTGCTGGCGGCCGCCGCGATGGCGGCCGGTTGGTCGGTACGACAAACCCGCCGCAATCAGTTCTTCGCCGGTGTCGCCTCAGGTATCTCCGGAACCACGTCGGCTATCGGCGGACCGCCGCTGGCCTTCCTCTACCAGCACAGCTCCGGAGGAAGGCTGCGGTCCAGCCTGGCGGCGATCTTCTCGGTCGGCATCACCATCAACGTGACCACGCTGACCGTCGCCGGACAAGTCCATCGTGACGACGTGGTCCTGGCTGCAATGCTGTTTCCGGCGTTGGCAATCGGTCTCTTCTCGAGTCGGTGGATCACCGGCCGCATTGCCGACGCGACGATCCGGCGAGGGATCCTGATCGTGGCCGCCCTCGCCGGCGCCGCCCTGGCTATTCGGACCATCTTCGGCGCATGACCTCCGATGTCCTAGGCGGTGTGTTCGTCGTCCCCGCGGATCAACATCGGTATGGAACGGCCGAGAACGTGCCGTCGGAGTTCGAGCACCTGATCTCCGCCGACACCCAGCTCGATGCTGGCGAGATACTCCTCCAACATGACCGGATCCCACAGGTCCCGCTCGTCCACGGTCAGTCCCTTCTCTGGACTGCCCCCCAATACCGCCACCTGCAGTGGTAGTTATATCACTATAGGTGGTAGGAGGTCAAGAGCCGAAGTACCCGGCGGGCGTGCTATGCGCCGGCCTCGAAGATGTCCCAGACCTCACCGACTGAGTCCCCCAATCGACTGAGCGCCCATAACAGCACCACGAGGAGAAACACAGAAAAGGCCACCGTCAAAGCGGCCCGGATCCAGTAGGTGACCATCTGGTCGGGATCGTCCAGGTAGGAACGTTCGGCAGGCAGTACGGGGGTCCCGCCGGCGGGAACCATGACCGTCGGAGAAGTAGCCCCGGTGCCCCCCGCCACCGGCGATTCTTCCTCCGGGGCGCCGGTAGGCGGAGCGGAAAAGGCAAAGTCGGCTTCGAGCGGCTCGTCTGCGACCAACAGTTCCTCCTGGGCGGCCGGCGGTGGATGGTCGTCCTCGGCGGCGGGCGGCGCTTTGACCGCCGGTTCTTTGATCTCTTCGGAGGTTTGCCCGGCTCCGGCCGGCTCGGCTGGGCCTGCTTCGGGGCCTTCCTCGACATCCGCTGTACCCCGGGGAACATCAACCCCTACGGGCTCACCGGGATCGTCAACCTCTGCCACAAAGACCTCGAGGCTGCCCCCACCTATCTCATCGGGTTCCCGGACCCGTCCTTTCGGGTCCAAACCGACGGACGATCGCAGGAGACTTTCCTCAATGCCCAACACGGCCGCCAGGGATCGCACCACGTTCTCGTCGGCGGGGGCGGACGCTCCCCGCTCCCAGCTACGAACCACCGACGACGAGCGCCCTACCAGATCGGCCAGTTTTGCTTGGCTCATGCCCAACGCAACGCGACGCTGTTTCACCAGGGTGGCAAAGGAGGTGTCTGGTTTCATCCCGGATTCCGCAAGGTCATAGGTGTGCCGTTCAGAATACCTCACCCCGGGTGCCGGTCTGACCCCTGGACAACCGCAAATGCGCGCTCACAGCGCGATCACGCAGCATCAGTGTCGCTGAAGTCGCCGATCGTTCCGACCCAATCCAAGCTCCAACGGAGACTGGTTCCTCCCCAGACGGTATTGGCGGAGGCGGACGGGAATCGAACCCGCCGGGGACCTTTCGACCCCCCACCGGTTTTGAAGACCGGGGAGCCCACCAGGCGCTCGGTCGCCTCCGCCGAGCAGGGTAGCCAGACCGGCGGACTTCGTAGTGTCGTTCCTCGCTTTCCGAGACGTTCCTTTCTCGTTGCTCGTCCCGGCGAGTGTCGTTCCGGGTGCGGCAGCCTTCCGGCCCCCTCCCGGCGCATAACTCGATCTGACTGGGGCCGGCCGGGGCGCCATCCGGCCAATTTTGGGGGATTCTCGAGAATTCTCGAGCGAATCCTGAAAAAAGCGTCAATTGGGTGTTGCGCGCGCCGAGCGTTCGGATTAGTTTGCAAAGAGACGCCACTCTGGGTGGCCAAGGCCTGGGCAGACGTAAGTGCCAAAAAAAGGCTTGGGAAGTCGGGCCGACCAGGGTAGAGGGGCGTCTAAGGTTGGGGCTAGTACTGGGAGGCGGCCCCCCGCTGGGGGGGTCCGATGAATGTATGGTTCATGGGGCGGCAAAACGGACAGACCGTGGAACGGTCGAACGCGGAACGGTTGACCAAGCCGAGCTTCAGCTCGATCTGAGGACACCGGACGAGCAGACGATCGACCTCGACCTGGTCGGGTCGGAATCGGGAACTCACCACGAGCCGGCGCGAGTCGAGTCGGCGCCGGTGGAACTCCCCGATCCCCGAGCCAGGGGGCCGTATGAGCGGTTCGTGAAACCGGGGCTCGATATCGTTGTCGGGACACTCTTGACCATCATCACCTTGCCCGCCGTCCTGGCAATCACCGTCGCCATCTGGATCTCAATGGGTAGGCCCGCAGTCTTCACCCAGAAGCGGGTGGGGCGCGGCGGCCGGTCTTTCACGGTCTTCAAGTTCCGGACCATGGCGCACGATCGCCGCGCACTGGAAACGCCGTTCGTCGGTCAGGACCGGCGTTTCGTACACAAGTCCCCGGAGGATCCGCGGATCACTCGAGTTGGTCGCTTCCTCCGCAAGTGGAGCCTCGACGAGATTCCCCAGTTCTGGAATGTGGTCCTGGGCCAGATGAGCCTGGTCGGACCGAGGCCGGAGTTGGTCGAAATCGTCGAGACCAAGTACGAGCCCTGGCAGCATCGTCGCCACGAGGTCAAACCTGGTATCACCGGGCTGTGGCAGGTGTCGCTCCGCAACGGCGCCGAGATGCACCAGACGACGGAAGTCGATCTCGAATACCTGCGGTCGGTCACGTTCCTCGGAGACCTCAAAATTCTCCTCTGGACGGTTCCGGCGGCGCTTGGGTACCGGATGGGTTCCTGAGCGCCGCCACCAGGCCCTAGCAGCACTCAGCCGGGACCGTGGACGGCCCGGCTGTTGGGACCCCTCCTGATGAGCTTGACGGCGACTTCGCGAGCGAATCCCACGGCGGGCAGAGGATCGGTGATCCTGTTGATCGCATCCGTTGCCCCTCGCAGGGACGCCAGCCAGCTCCCGAACGTCTCCGAGCCCTGCCTGCGCAGGTCCCGGAATGCCCTCAAGTCATGGGCCAGGATCCGAAACCGGCGGCCGACCGCATAGGTGGAGACGACGGGGAGCTCATCGAGCAAAGCATCCCGGTAGGCCATCGCACAAACGTTGACTCCGCAGAGCGTGGAGAACTCGACCTGCCACCAAGGTCGAGCGTTGATCTCGAGAAGCTTGAACAGCTGATCGCGTTCGTCCCACTTGAACTCGGCGGAGAATATTCCCCTGTGGTTCAGACCTCGAAGAAGCCGGTAGAGAGGTTCAACCGCTGCTGCAAGCGTCTCCATCGGGATGCTGACCAGCATGGTGCTGTTGCCGTAGTCGATCGGATACATCCGGATACGCCGTCGGGCCATTGCGGCGACTACCCGGCCGAACCGGTCGACGAATCCGTCGATGTGGTATTGCCGGGTGACCGGACCCGGAATGATCTCCTGCAGCTCGACTGCGAAACCGTCCCGCCTGAACCGTTCGACCTTCTCTATCGCGTCTGTCTTGCTCGACAGAGAAACGGCCTTGGTTCGGTAGTGAAGCGAAAACGCCTGCGAGTTGCGAGGCTTGAGAAAGAACCGGCCGATCTCGGATCCGGTGAGGCTTTCGACGGCCGCCTCATCCGCGGTGTTGATCGTGCGCGGGTGCGGCACCTCGAAGGTCCGGAGGGCTTCCGCGAAGAGAGCCTTGTCGGTGTAGGTCCGGAGGGTCTGCAAGGACGGCAAGCTCGAAGGAAACCGCTCTCGCAGGTCTCCCGGGAGAGCGCCGACCACGGCGAGCCACTCGTCGCTGCACGGCATCAACACCGCTTGCCCGCCCGGAAAGGAGTCGAGCAGACCGGCGAGATCCTCGGAGGCGTCCGCAGCCGAAAAAGAGATTCGGCTGCCGAATCTCGACCAGGCGGCGAAGTCCCCCCGCCTGGTGGCGAGGACGGGTGCGATGCGGGCCGCGGCGAGGCTGCGAGCAGCCCCGAGCAGGGTTACGCCTTCCCCCAGCAGCAAGGCCGGGCGGTCGTTGGAGATCTCGCCGTCTTCCACCCGGGAACCCTACTGCCTTTTCCGGGCCGGCCGGCATCGAAATCCCGGCTTCCGCGCCCGGACCGCCGAGCCGCGCCGCGATGGGGATCTGCCGGTCCCGGAGGTTCCGGCTATCGTGCCAGATATTGGTGGCACGGGCCCACTCGACGAGTCGGTGGGGGGGTCCAGCCTCCGGCACCCGGGACAACCGAAAGGCCGCCCTTGATCGACGCCAACGAGCGCTATGAGAGGAAACGGCTCCAAGTCATGGGCAAGGACCTGTCCTACGTCGAGGAGGGCAAGGGCGATCCGATCGTATTCCTGCACGGCAACCCGGCATCGGCCTACGTCTGGAGAAACATCCTCCCGTTCTTGACCGAGTACGGGCGTTGCATTGCACCGGATCTCATCGGGATGGGGCAATCTCAGAAGATCATCCCCAGCGGAGACCGGACCTATCGCCTGGGCGACTACCAGCTCTACCTCGACGGGTTGCTGGGAGCCCTCGGTGTCACGCGCAAGGTGACATTCGTTCTTCACGAGTGGGGATCGGTCCTCGGTTTCGACTGGGCCCGCAGGCACCCCGACGCTTTGAAAGGCATCGCCTACATGGAGGCAATCGTCAGGTCTCTGTCCTGGGAGGAGTGGCCCGAAGAAACCGTCAAGACCATCCGGGACCTGCGCGGCAAGGATGGCGAACGTCTGGCCCTCACCGACAACGTGGTCGTCGAGAAGTTGCTTCCCGCCACCACAAGACGAGCTCTTTCGGACGCAGAAATGGAGGCCTACCGGAGGCCGTACCTGATACCCGGCGAGACCCGGCGGCCGACTTTGAGTTGCGTTCGCGACCTGCCCATCGACGGCGAGCCGAAAGATACGCAGCGAACAGTCGAGGAGTACAACGCCTGGCTGCGTACTTCCGATGTGCCCAAGCTGTTCGTGAATTGCGATCCCGGATATCTACTCGTCGGAAGCCACCGATGGGCCTGTCGGGAGTTCGAGCAGCAAACCGAAATCACGGTGTCGGCGCTGCATTATCCACAAGAAGACTCGCCCATGAAGCTGACCGCCGGCCTGATCGATTGGTACCGCACCCTCTGAGCTGTGCAGACCGCCGTGAGCACCGGCGCCATCACCCGACCGGGGACCCCTCGGATCGGTGAGAATGGCCTGGTGAAACAGCATGAGAGAGCCAGCGCGGCGCCCGTTCCTGCCACATGCCCAGCAAGTCCATCCGGCCTTCCACTTTGGCCTGCAGGGTGTCGACGGAGTCACCGACGACCGAGAATCGGGGGATCCGCAAAGGCGGGTCCGTCGGGCGGACTCCGCGGAAGTTGACCGTCACCGCCATGTCGAAGCCGGCCCGGCGGGTCAACTCGACCGTCTCTTTCGTGACGTTGTGCTTCGGCTTGCCGAAGGGATAGGCGAAGCTGGTGACCTCCTCTCCGAGGTGTTGCTCGAGTTGTTCCTTCGCATGCCCCAGTTCGACGGCAGCCGTGGGCCTATCGAGAATGGCCAGGTTCGGGTGGGTCACGGTGTGAGCGCCGATCTCCATTCCCGCTCCCCGTAGTTCTCCCACCTGCGCCCAGGAAAGACCCTTGATCTGATCCCGAGGTGCCGACAGAAGCCGGGCGAACCTGTCGACCGCCTCCGTCTCTTGCTCCACGAGGCCGGTGGTGACGAAGAAGGTCGCCGGAAGTCGGTGGCGGGCGAGTTCGGGCAGGGCGTACTCGTAGTCGGTCGCGAATCCATCGTCGAAGGTGATCGCCACCGCAGGTCTACTGCCCGGATGCGCGGCATGCGCCGGGATGTCGCGCAACGGGACCACATCGCAATGCTCCCGCAGCCAGGCGAGGTGGTCGGCGAACTGGGTGGGGGTGGCACTGGCGTAGGCATACGCCGGGTGGATCACATGGTAGAGAAGGACGACCACCCGGCTACCGGAGTTGGTCTGCGGGCGGGAAACCCGCTCGAGGAGCCGGAGAGCCCCTGCTCGGACTGAAGCCATCGTCTTCCTTGTCGTAGTCGTTGAGACTCTACCGGCCGGCAACGCCCTCGAGCTTCCTCCGGCCCGGCTCCCGATGGCGCCCCCCCGGGCCATCCGCCACTAGCCTGTCCCGGCGAACTCCGCCCGTTCTTCGGAGTCTCACCGGGGACGGGCGGAGTCGGGTATCTGCAGGCGATGAGGTGACCGGGTGAGAATCCTCCAGGTACACAACCAATATCGTGAACCGGGAGGAGAGGACCGGGTCGTGCAGGCCGAATTCGACCTGTTGCAGTCGGCCGGCCACGAGGTTGTCTCACATCGGGTGACGAATCCATCTTCGGCACTTCGCTCGGCCGGCCTGCTGGTCCTGTCACCCGGCAATCCGGGAGCCGGCCAGGCCGTCAAGCGGCTGGCTGCTCAGTTCCGGCCCGATGTCGCCCACGTGCACAACACCTGGTTCTCGCTCTCTCCGTCGGTGCTCGGTGCCCTGCAACGAAGTGGAGTACCGGTTGTCATGACCCTGCACAACTACCGGCTCATGTGCGTCAACAGCCTGTTGTTCCGGGACGGGCATCCGTGCGAAGAATGCGTCGGGAGCCACCCGTGGCACGGCGTGCGCCACCGGTGTTACCGGGATTCGGCACTTGCCTCGGCGGCGGCGGCCGGAGCCATCTCCATCAATCGGAGTCGCTCCGTCTGGTCCCGCAACGTCGACCGCTTCCTCGTGTTGTCGCAGTTCTCGCAGCAACGATTCGCAGCCGCCGGCATACCAGAGGAGCGGATGACCAGGGTGTCGAACTTCGTCGATGATCCGGGTCCGAGGCCCGCACCGCCGGACCAGAGCAACAGCGTGCTGTTCGTCGGGCGGCTCTCCGCCGAGAAGGGTGCCGACCTGTTGTTGCGGGCATGGCCGGCAGCGTCGGGCTTGGAGTTGGTGGTGGTGGGAGACGGTCCTCAGCGTCCAGATCTCGAACGTGTCGGCGGATCGTCCGTCCGTTTCCTCGGTCGCCGTTCTGCGCCGGAGGTTCGGAACCTGATGCTTCATTCGCGAGCTTTGGTGTTTCCGTCTCTCGCGTACGAGAACCAGCCGATCGTTCTGCTGGAAGCACTCTCGGCAGGACTGCCGGTGGTCGCCTCCGAAGGGGGAGCCATACCCGAGGTGTTCGCAGGCTCACCTCACGTCCAACTGGTGGCGGCGGGCGATCGCCAGGCCTGGACTGCCGCCCTTGGAGAGCTCTCCCAGGACAGATTCGTCACTGCCGCCGGAGCATCGATGCGAACGCTGTATGAGGAGCGGTACACGCCCGATTCCACCCGCTCCACCCTGGAGGCTGCCTACCGCGACGCGATCCAGAGCCGCCGCCGGTAGGCGTCGTCAAGACACGGCGACCGGCAGCTTGGGCTAGCTGGGACGCACCCGTTCGACCGGTTCAGACGCTCGCCGGGTGTCGATGGTCCGCAAACGCAACTTCTGCATGGTGAGCAGCGTGAGGTAGGCGGGATTCAAGAGGAGGTAGCGTCGCCAGAGCCGACGCGGTTCCTGACCGAGACGGTGCAGCCATTCCAGCCCCCGGTCCTGCATCCACTCCGGGGGGCGGACCAGGGTACCGGCGTGGTAGTCGAACGCCGCTCCCACCGCCAGCGCCGGCATGGAGAGTTCCCGGCGGTTCTCGTACACCCACACTTCCTGGCGTGGACATCCCAGTCCGACGAACACCATCCGAGCCCCGCTCGAGCGGATCGTTTCCAGGTCGTGCTGGCGCTCGTCTTCTTCGGCAGGACGAAAGCGGGAGGGCTGACTTCCGGCGATCTGTAGCGTCGGGTGCCGGCCCAGCAGATTGGCGCGCAATCCCTCGAGGGTCTCTTCCGTGCTCCCAAACAGGTAGATGGGCAACTGTTCGTCCGCGGCTCGTTCACACAGAACTGCCATGAGAGCCGGGCCGTACACACGCTGCTGAAGCCTCGCAGAGTGGAGCCAGTTCAAACCCCAGCGCACCGGCTGTCCGTCCGGCACGACCAGTTCCAGATCGTTGAGCCGGTATTGAAGCTCCCGGTCGCGAACCGCCTCCATCACTCCGTGCACCGCCAGAGCCGAAACCCCCAGCGGCCGGCCTTCTTGTGCCGCAGCAAGTACGTTGTCGACCACCTGCGGAAAGTCGAGAGTGTTCAATTCGACCCCCAGGAGGCTCGAGCGATCAGACATGCTCATGATGCCCGGTCCATCCAGCGCTCGGCGTTGTGCTCGTAGATGTCGCTGAGGATCGCCGGCACGTCGTACTGGAGTTTCCACGCCGGGTAGTCGGATTCGAACGCCGCCAGGTCGCTGATCCACCACATATGATCGCCGATCCGGTTGGTTTCCGAGTAGGTCCAGTCGAGCGGGCGGCCGGCAAAATTCTCACAGAGAGTGATCGCCTCCAGCATCGAGCAGTTGCTGAACCGACCACCGCCGATGTTGTAGACGGCGGACGGGCGCGGATCTCGAGCGTAATGCTCGAATGCGGACACAAGGTCGGCGCTGTGGATGTTGTCGCGGACCTGCTTTCCCTTGTAGCCGTAAACCGTGTAGGGCAATCCGGACACCGTGCACTGCATGAGATACGCCAGGAATCCGTGCAGTTCGGCACCCGAATGACCCGGCCCCGTCAGGCAACCGCCCCGGAAACAGGCGGTGGCGAGCCCGAAGTAACGCCCGTACTCCTGGACGAGCAGGTCCGCTGCCACCTTGGATACTCCAAACAGCGAATGGGTGCTCTGGTCGATGTCCATCGACTCGGGGATGCCGCCGAAGAACGGGTGGCTGTGGGACACCTCGAATCGAGTCTCGAGTTCGACCAGAGGCAATCGGTTCGGGGTGTCCCCATAGACCTTGTTGGTCGACGTGAAGATGAACGCCGCGTCCGGGCAATGGGCCCGGGTAGCTTCGAGCAGGGCCAGCGTACCGTTGGCGTTGACGGTGAAGTCGGTAGACGGCTCGCGAGCGGCCCAGTCGTGGGAAGGCTGGGCCGCGGTGTGGATGATCAAAGAGATCTGGCGGCCCCCGCGTGCGAAGATCTCATCGATAGCCTCGGCGTCACGGATGTCCACGTCGAAGTGGGTATAGGCCCCGAGGTCGCTCTCCAGTCGTCGTTGCATCCAACGAGTCGACGCTTCCGGACCGAAGAAGCCGGCCCGAGAGTCGTTGTCGATACCCCAGATTTCGTAGCCCAAGTCATGGAAATGTCGGGCTGCCTGCGAGCCGATGAGGCCCGCAGAACCGGTGATGATGGCAAGGCTCAATCTGCTACCCCGTTCCTGGCACTAGGTTCGAAAGGCCGGAAGGGTGAGACCGAGGTGGTACGGGACGAACGGCGGTATATCGGTGCGATACCCGCAATGGGTCTTCCCAGCCGTCGGTGCATGCCTCCCAGCACTTCCGCGTCGTTTCGGGACCAGTGTAGTCTTGGCCACCCAGGGTGGCAATGGGTCAATCGGTCTATTCGCCTCTCCGTACGGTCATACTGAAGCGAAAGACGCACATGGACGGACACATGAAGATCGGATCCCCTCGTCGCCGCCGGGGCGGCGGCTCGTTTGTCGTCATCGTGGGACCGGACGGAGTCGGCAAGACGACGGTGGCCAGGAAGCTCATCGAACGCTTCGAAGGGCCGACGGGGTATTTCCACTTCCGTCCACCGCTGCATGGTCCTCTGCAGAGTGCACCGCCCCAGCACAGCGCCGCCCCGCCGGGCAAAGGTGAACCGGGTGGCTCCGTCCTGCTGGGCTGGCTGCGCCTGCTCCGGAACACGGCACGGTTCTGGGCAGGTTATGTTGCGACCGTGAGTCCGGCCGTCCGACGGGGTGCGCTGGTGGTCGCCGACCGGTGGGCATACGGGTACGTGGCCCAGCCTCTGGCGCTACGATTCTTCGGGCCCGAGGCTCTGGCGCGCCTGGCGGTTCGCCTGCTGCCGCAGCCGGACCTCATCGTGAATCTGACCGCACCCCCGGCGGTGATCAGGGCGCGCAAACAGGAACTCTCGGAGGAAGCGATCACCCTCGAACTCGATCGTTGGAGACGCATCCCGAGCCGGCGACGGCGTGATATGGATGCAATCGGGGACCCGGAGGCAATAGCATCGCTGGTGCTCGAGGAGCTGAAGTGACCCAACGCTCGTTCCCGCCCGGATTGAACCACATCTCCGTTCCGCTGACCTCGCGGGCCAGCGCTCTCGCCGGAGTCTCCCTGTACTCGGCTTGCCGGCGGGGTCCGTTGCTCGCCCAAAACGCCATCTGGTGGGGCGTCCGGATCCTCGGAGCCTGGGCGTTGCCGGGACGGAAGACGGGACCCGATCGGCCGATCGATCCGGACGATTGGCGCGAGCTCTCCGGAGAGTGGAAAGAGCACCTGGGCGACTTCGATACGGCAGTGGTGCACGGCCGACAGCAGGCAAGCCGGTCGGGCTTCGGGACGCTGCTGATGAGCGGCGACACCACCCTGGGATTCGTCAAGGTCCAGAGAACTGACCAATCGCGGCTGGGCACCGAGGAGCAGGCTCTGCGCATGGTCGAGCAGGCCGCACCTCGGTCGTTCTTCGCGCCTCGGGTCCTAGCATCAGGCCGGGTGGCCGGATGGTCGTACATGGCCGTTGAGGCGTTGCCGGCCATTCCTCACCGGCCGCCGAAGGATCCTCCTCTGCCGTTGATCATCGATGAGATCCAAGCAGCGCTCGGTGAGCTGGCCAAGGACGAAGGCCTTCCCGACCACTGGCGCCCGGTGCATGGGGACTTCACCCCCTGGAACCTGCGAGCGATCCCCCACCGGGGGCTGGCCCTCATCGACTGGGAAGAGGCGGGGTGGGGCCCACCCGGAGCGGACGAGGTCTTCTACCGCGCCACGGAGTCTGCATTTCGCACAACCGGACCACTCTCGAACGGCCACCAGGAGGCGATCCACTACTGGATGGATCTCTTTGCCGAGCGGACCGGTGACCAGCGCGAACGTCACCGTCTGGGAAACCCGGTCAGAGCCGCTCTCCAGGAGATGGAGAACCGGAGCCGGTCGGAGTAACCGGCCGTCCCGGTGAGCCATGAGAGCCGGCCCCTCGGAGCGCCGTGTTACGCTCTCGCGTCGTTCGGAAGGAGAGATCCCATCAGCACCACCAGCGCTCCACTCGCTCGGGCTGCCGTTGACTCCTTGATGGAGTCGGGTGTCGCATTTGCCCTCCTTCACCGCGAGGCAGATCTCCTCTCGGGCGACGTTGCCTCCGATGTCGATATGGCCGTGGGTGAGCCGCCCCGGCGGCTACTCACCCGAAGCGTCGGCCGGCTGCACGAGGCGGGGTTGCACCCGGTAGTCGTGTGGGAGTACGACGTCGGGGGCACCGCCACGGTGTTCCTCTCGACCGGCGACGCCCATGACGGCGTGCAACTCGACCTTCTCTTCGATCCGGAAGGCCACGGCAAGTACGGAGTGCGGACCGAGGCCGTGATAGGTGCAGCCCAGCAAGGCGAACGCTGGCCCTGCGCCGATCCGCACGGCGAGCTTGCCTACCTCATCCGCAAACGGCAGGTGAAGGGTGACCGGCTGAGGCTCGCCGAGCTGGTCGAGCAGGCACAATCGTTGCCCGCGGCCGCGTTCGATGAGGCGGTGCGTACCACCCTGTCCGACCCGGCCAAAACAGACGTCCTGGCCATGGTCCGAGAGCGATCCTCTCAGGGTCGCCGACGTTCACCCGCCTACTGGGCCCTCGCCACCCAACGGCTGGGGCGCCGAGTGTTCCATCCGATCGGTTGCTGGGCGGAGCTCGAAGGCGAGGGGGCCGATCAACAATCCCGGGCGCTGGCCGCCCGCTTCGGGAGGTTCCTCCTCCGAGGAACGGCTTCGGCCCGGCCCGCCGGTCGCCCGGCGCAAGCGCGCTGGTGGGTCGCAGACGTCGCCCCGGTGCGCTGGCGAGCCGGATTGCACGTGAGTTGGGGCGTCGCAACGCCTCTCATCTCTCCCGACGTGTCGATCTCCACCGACGGCCGTGATCTCAGCACAGTCGGCGAGGAGGTCGTGGCCACCATGGAGAGCAGGCTCGGTCTGTGAGGGCGCGGCATGCGACCGGTAGCTGTGCCGTCGGAACCTCTCGGTTCCGCCTGCTCGGAGAATCTTGCCGTTGGTCGAAGCGAGGTAGCCGGTGAAAGTGTTGCTGTCTGCCTACGCGTGTGAGCCGGGCCGGGGATCCGAGCCCGAAGTGGGCTTCCGGGCAATGCTGGCGGCAGCCGCCCAACACGAGGTGTGGGTGCTGACCAGAGAAAACAACCTCCCTTCGCTGGCCAGTTTCCTGGCAGGTCATCCGCTCGAGGGAAAGATCCATCTCGTTGGTCTGGATGTGCACGGCTATCCGCTGAAGATCAAGAAAGCATTGGGTCGTGTGGGGCTCCACTGGTACTACGACCTCTGGCAACGGCGGGCCGCCCATCGGGCAGCCGAACTCGACGCAGAGGTGGGTTTCGACCTCGCCCACCATGTGACGTTCGCGAGTTACTGGACCCACGCCGGAGTCGCATCGTTCGATGGGCCGTTCGTGTGGGGCCCGGTCGGGGGCGGAGTCGAGACTCCCGTCGGTCTGATCCCGGAGCTCGGTCTGCGCGGCGCCGCCGAAGAACTCGTGAGGTCGGCCATTCGGCGGATCGCGGCTCTCTCTCCCCGTGTGCGCCGCGCGGCAGGACGGGCGACGGTTGTACTGGTGCAGAACGGCGAAACCGCTCGACGGATTCGCACATCCTCACCGATCCGCGTCGTCTCCAATGCCACCTCCGTGGCTTCCAACGTCGCACTGGGAAAGGGGGAACGATCCGCCGCCGTAGTGGTGGTAGGCAGGTTGGTTCCGTGGAAAGCACCCGTCCTCGCTTTGCGGGCATTCCGGTACGTGCGGCATCACGAAGCCACGTTGACCTTCTTCGGAGCCGGACCGGACTCCGGGCGGGTAGAACGACTGGCGCGTCGGTGGGGGCTCGGAGACCGGGTAGAGCTGGCCGGGAGGGTTCCCCGCCAAGACCTCCTCGACCGGGTGGCAACGGCGGGAGTACTGCTGCACCCTTCGCTGCACGATGAAGCCGGGCTGGCCATAGCCGAAGCACTCACCCTGGGCACACCGGTCGTCTCCCTCGACTGGGGCGGACCTGCCGTTCTGGCCGGCAAGTGGGACGAAGGCGCGGCCGTCACCGTTTCCCCGACCACGCCCCGCCGCACGGCGGCCGCCCTGGCCGCCGCCATCGACCGATGCTTGCAGTCCCCTCCTCCAGTGGCTTCCAGTCGTCTCCTGCCGCAAGAGTCCTTCGAGGAGGAGATCCTCGCCGCCTACGAGAGAGCCGCGACCATGCGGAACGATCCCGGATGAGAGGGCTTCTCCGCACCGTGACCGCCGGGCAGGTGGACGCCGGTTTTGCCTCGCTGGCGACCTTCGTGATGGGCCTCTTCGCCGTCCGGGTCTTCGACGCTCAAACCCTGGGCGCCTACGCCCTCTTCTTCGCTGCCTTCCTCTTTGCCACGGAGTTCCCCCGCCAGCTCGTGTTCGTCCCCTCCGAAATCTGGGTCTTGGACGTGGAGCGATCCGAGCGCCTCGGTTTGCTGCGCAACAGCCTGAGCTTCGGAGCCACGGTGGCGCTACCGGCCGCGCTACTCGTGCTGGTCGCCGCCGCGCCGCTCGTCGACGAGGTGGACGCCGGTACTCTCGCAGCCCTGGCAGTGTCGTGCTCCATCACAGCCTTCATATCTCCGATTCAGGACCATCTCCGTCGTCTGCTGCATCTCTCCGGTACCTCTTGGCTCGCCGCCCTGGTCTCGTTGGTCCAGTTCCTGGGAGTGGTGGGCGGTTTGCTGATCATCAGAAACGCCGGTGACGCCTGGGCCCCATTCGGCGCGCTGGCATTGGCCAACGTGGTGTCGACGAGTACGGGCATGGTGGCATCCCGATTCCGCCGGGCGGAAGAGATTCGGCCGCCCAAGCGTGATCTCTTCAACATCGGCAGGTGGCTGCTGGTCGTCGGCCTGGCAACTTCGGGAGCCGGGTTCATCGCGGCAGCACTCGTCGAGGCGCTGGCCGGCACCGCCGCCCTGGGGTATGTGGAAGGAGCCCGGGTCGTCGCCCGACCCCTCCAGGTATTCGGCGTGGGTTTGCTGGCCGTGCTCGGGCCGCGGTCCATGGAGGCTGCCGTAGCGTCGAACCTGCAAGCGGCCCGGCGCCTTCGGCGGGTCTTCGTGGCGTTCTCGCTGTTCGTGGGTCTCCCCTACGCCGGCGTGGTGGCGTTCGAGTGGTGGTGGAATCCCCTCGTCGACCTTCTGCCCAACGCTTATGTCGTCGAAGGACTGCTCCTCGTGACGATCTTGAGCAATCTGGTCTACAACCTGCTCTTTCCGTACCGCGCCGAGATCATGGGGGCCCAGCGGCAAGTGGCCCTGGCCAAGGTCGAGATCGCCGCAAATGGAGCGCAGGCCGCCGTGGCGGGCAGTGCGGGCGTGTTGGGCGCTTTTGCTCTGCCGGTCGGCGGCCTGGTCGGCGCCCTCATCCGCTGGCCCGCCTTCCGGCGGATCATCGATAGGATCTACGGCGGCGGTGGGGAACCTGCGGTCGGCGCCCCGACCACCGAACACCATCCTGAGTCACTTTTGTGACGCTCTCCGTGGTGGAGTAGTGTGAGTAGCAAGTGTTGTGAAGGGACGAGAAGGCTGGGAGCCCAACCATGAAAGTTGTGTTGTTCTGCGGGGGTCTGGGAACGAGGCTCAGAGACTACTCCGACGCGATCCCGAAGCCGATGGTCACAATCGGACATCGCCCGATCCTGTGGCACATTATGAAGTACTACGCCCACTTCGGCCACAGGGAGTTCATTCTCTGCCTCGGCTACAAAAGCGAGGTCATCAAGAACTACTTCCTCAACTACAACGAAGCCCTCTCGAACGATTTCGTCCTCTCCCATGGAGGCCGGGAGGTCCACCTCCTGAACAGCGACATCGACGACTGGAAGATCACCTTCGTCGACACCGGAGTCACCTCGAGCATTGGTCAACGCCTCAAAGCCGTGGAGCATCACTTGGGGGGGGAGGAAGTGTTTCTAGCTAACTACTCGGACGGCCTCACCAATCTCTGGCTTCCCACCTACATCGATCACTTCCTGGAAAAAGACAAGGTGGCGAGCTTCCTGGCGGTACGCTCAACGCAGTCGTTTCACGTCGTCTCAATCGAAGACGGCGGAATTGTGTCGAGAGTTGATCCGTTGAGCGAATCCGACATCTGGGTCAACGGTGGCTTTTTTGCCTTCAAGCAGGACATCTTCTCGTACCTTCATGAAAAGGAGGACCTGGTTTTCCAGCCCTTCGAGCGCCTCATCCGGATGCAGCAACTGATCGCCTACAAGTACGATGGATTCTGGACTGCAATGGACACTTTTAAGGACCGCCAGGCCCTCGAGGCTCGCTACGAACTCGATGATGCCCCCTGGGAGCTGTGGAAACGCTCGGACGGGGTTGCCATCGCAGACGTATCGCCGACTGTCGATCCCGCCTAGCCCGGCGATGTCCTTGAGCAGCCAGAACGGGAATGCCCAATGCTGAAGCTGGGGGAAGCGTTTCTGACGTCGGTGTCGAGCGTTCTGTGTTTGGGCGCCCACAGTGACGACATCGAGATCGGCTGTGGCGGGACAATCCTCTCTCTTCTCGGGCGCCGAGCCGATCTCCGGATCGACTGGGTCGTATTGTCTGCCCGTGAGGAGCGATACATGGAGGCCCGGGAGAGTGCTCGTCGCTTCACAAGCGGTGCAGGAAAGGCATTCGTGAGAGTGGAGCAGTTCCGCGAGCGGTACTTCCCTTACACGGGAGCACAAATCAAGGAGTACTTCGATGAATTGGGTCAATCACTTTCACCGGATCTGGTGTTCGCTCCCTGGCGCGGAGATGCTCACCAGGACCACCGAACGGTTGCCGAGCTGGCTGCCAATACCTTCCGCGACCATCTGATCCTGGAGTACGAAATCCCCAAGTACGACGGTGACCTTGGTCGCCCGAACGTCTTTGTTCACATGTCGAAGGAGTTGGCCGATCGCAAGACCGAGACGATCCTCCAGGCATTCCCGAGCCAGCGATCGCGAGAATGGTTCGCCGAAGAGACTTTCAATGCCCTCATGAAGCTACGCGGCATCGAGTCGAAAGCCCCTGATGGCTACGCCGAGGCCTTCCATTGCCGCAAGTTCGTGCTGGCGTGATAGGAAGGGAGCCTTGATGACTGTCGGAGATCGAATCAGTCAAGAGAAAGACGAGGCACTAACCAGTGCTGCCGGCGTGCTGGAGACGGATCTCGCCTACGTCACACGCTCGCTCGCCACCGAACTCGGACAGATGGCCGGCAAACGCCTGCTGATCACCGGGGGAGCGGGCTTTCTTGGGTATTACCTGGTCCAAGCCGTTCTGTACTGGAACGACAGACGCGGTCGCAAGGCACCGATTCGCGTGACAGTTCTCGACAACTACTTCAGGGGTGTACCCGAGTGGATAGCAGGCTTGGCGGAACGTCCTGATCTGCACCTTGTCGAACATGACATCCGAAGCCCGTTGCCTGGCGGTATGGAGCCGTTCGAGTACATCATTCATGCGGCAGGAGTTGCCTCGCCGATCTACTACCGCGCCCATCCGATCGAAACCATGGACGCCAATATCAACGGATTGCGATCCCTGCTCGCGCGATTCCGCCAACAAGCACAGCGGGGTGAAGCCGCCGAAGGATTCCTCTTCTTTTCGAGCAGTGAGATCTACGGCGACCCCTCACCCGAAAACATACCGACCCCTGAGACGTATCGAGGGAACGTCTCGTGTACCGGTCCCCGTGCCTGCTACGACGAATCTAAGCNNCGCCCGTCAGTACAACCTTCCGGTGCGGATGGCCCGACCGTTCAACAACTACGGGCCCGGTATGAAGATCACCGACGGAAGGGTCATCGCCGACTTCTCTCGAGACTTGATCGAGGGCCGCGACATCCGCATGCTCTCGGATGGTTCGCCGACCCGCACTTTCTGCTATGTCGCAGACGCGGTTGTCGGTTACTACAAGATCTTGGTGCGGGGCAGCCAAGGCGAGGCATACAACATCGGGGTCGAAGAACCTGAGATCTCGATGCTGGAACTTGCCGAGTTAGGGGCCCGCCTGGGTCGGGATGTTCTCGGGTACAAGGGTCGGGTTGTTCGACATGAAAGCTCCGAAGATGACTACTTGGTTGACAACCCCAACCGTCGCTGTCCGATCATCGCCAAAGCCAGAGACGAACTCGGCTACAACCCACGAATCTCTCTCGAAGAGGGGTTGTGGAGAGCGCTGGTCTGGTATCGGGAGCATCAGCGGGCGGAGGAGAGTTAGCCATGCGGGTTTCAATTGTGGGTACGGGGTACGTTGGGCTCGTTACCGGTGTATGCCTGGCCGATCAGGACCACGAGGTCGTATGCGTAGACGTCGACCCGGACAAGGTGCGGGGAATCAACGATGGTGCCCCTCCGATTCATGAGAGAGGACTCCAGAGTCTCCTGACGGAGAACCTCGGCCGCCGGTTCCGGGCGACCGGAGATCTGGCGGAGGCTGTGCGCGACAGCGATCTCACAATGATCGCCGTGGGCACACCCTCAACCGACGGCCACATCAACCTGCAATATCTCGTCACGGCCGCCCGGCAGGTCGGCGCGGCCATAGCGGACAAGAGTGGATTCCACGTTGTCGTCGTGAAGAGCACGGTCGTGCCCGGAACCACCGACGATGTCGTNNTCGGCGTGGGTGTCAATCCCGAGTTCCTCACAGAGGGGCAGGCCGTCGATGACTTCATGGACCCCGACCGCATCATCTTGGGTGGAAACGACGACCGCACTATCGAGGTCCTGCGAGAGCTCTACGCGGGCTTCGAGACTGCAGAGTTGCTCGTCACCAACACGAGGACCGCCGAGATGATCAAATACGCTTCCAACGCTCTACTGGCGACCATGATCTCTTTCACCAACGAGCTGGCCAACCTCGGGGCGGATCTCGGTGGAATCGATACGGTGGAAGTGATGCGAGGCGTGCACGCATCCCGCTATCTCACTTCCGATTGCTCTGGCGACGGGCAGGTGACGGCCGAAATCGCCTCCTTCCTCGAGGCAGGCTGCGGTTTCGGAGGAAGCTGCCTCCCGAAGGACGTGGAAGCGCTCATCGCTCACGGCCGAGGGGCAGGACTGCCCATGCGTCTCCTCGAGGCAGTTCTCGCCGTCAACCGCGACCAACCCGCACGACTGGTCTCGGCCCTGAATGAGCAGTTCATGGGGCTGGAGAACCGCCGGATCGCGGTGCTCGGCCTGGCCTTCAAGCCCGACACCGACGACGTCAGGGAGTCACCGGCGTTTCCCATCATCAGACAACTCCTCGAGCAAGGTGCCGTCGTGATCGCCCACGATCCGGTCGTCCCCGCAACCGTGCTAGAGGAATTCGCCAGGGAAAGGGTGTCGTTTGAGCGTGACCTGCCTACGGCAGTCCAGCAAGCCGACGCGGTGGTGATCATCACCAGTTGGGAGAACTACGAGGACGTCCCCACGATCGTCGCAGGCATAGAGGACCCGCCCCTGGTGGTGGACGGACGGCGGATGCTCGACAAGGGCTCGGTCCCCCGGTACGCGGGAATCGGCCTGGGGTCGGTGACATGAGGTTCAAGGAAACGCGTCTCCGCGGTGTTTACCGCATCGAACTGGACAAGATCGGCGACGACCGCGGCTTCTTCGCTCGTTCCTGGTGCAAACGGGAGTTCGAAGAGCAGGGGCTAACCGCTCAATGGGTACAAGCCAACATCGGGCGCAGCACCGGGACCGGAACCTTGCGGGGAATGCACTACCAGCGAGCACCCTGGGAAGAGGTCAAATTGGTGCGCTGCACCAAGGGGGCGGTGTACGACGTCGCCGTCGACTTGCGACCCTCCTCGGCCTCCTATCGGCAATGGGTTGCCGCGGAGCTGACCGCCGACAACCACACGATGCTGTACGTCCCTGAGGGTTGCGCCCACGGCTACCTGACCCTCGAGGATGACAGCGAGATCATGTACTTCACATCGCAGTTCTACACACCCGAGGCGGCTACCGGAGCAGGCTACGACGACCCGGCGTTCGGCATCGAGTGGCCGGCGAGGGTCGAGATCATCTCAGAGCAAGATGCCGGCTGGCCGCGGTGGGCAGCAACCGGGGAAGGAAAGGGGCAGACGCAATGATCATCGTCGATACGGCTCTCGAGGAGCGGCAACGGGACGGGAATCCGATCAAGGTCGGCCTGGTCGGCGCCGGGTTCATGGGGCGGGGGATGGTGCTGCAGATCCTGCAATCGATGGTCGGCATGGATGTCGTGGCCATCTCCAACCGGACGCTCCCTGCGGCGGAACGTGCCTACGCGGAGGCCGGCGTAGCCGATTACGAGGCCGTCGACGACCTCGCCCGTCTCGACCGAGTGATCGCCGGCGGAGGCCGGGTGGTGACAACGGACCCCGGCCTGCTGTGCAGGGCCGCGGAGATCGAGGCGATCATCGAAGCGACCGGCGAAGTGGAGTTCGCCGCTCATGTCGCCTCCGAGGCGATCGACAGTAGTAAGCATGTGGTTCTGGTCAACGCCGAGCTCGATGCCACCGTGGGCCCGATCCTCAAGGTGCATGCCGACCGGGCCGGGGTGGTGCTCACCAACGCCGATGGCGACGAGCCGGCGGTGGCGATGAACCTCGTTCGCTTCGTACGCGCGATCGGCTACCGGCCGGTCATGGCCGGCAACGTCAAAGGGTTCTACGACCCCCACCGGAACCCCGACACTCAACGAGCCTTCGCAGAGGAGCACGGGCAGCGACCCAAGATGATCACCTCCTTTGCCGACGGCACCAAACTCTCCGTCGAAGCCACGGTGCTGGCCAACGCGACCGGGTTCAAGGTCTCCAAGCGGGGAATGGACGGCCACCGGTGTGAGCACGTCAAGGAGGTACTGTCGCTGTACAAGCCCGAGCAACTGCTCGACGGGGGCATCGTGGAATTCGTGCTCGGAGCCGAGCCCGGCTCCGGGGCTTTTGTGGTCGGCTACAACGATCACCCCACCAAGCAGCTCTACATGCGCTACTTCAAGATGGGTGATGGTCCGCTCTACCTGTTCTACCGGCCCTTCCACCTCACCCATTTGGAGGCGCCGCTCAGCGTCGCGCGGGCGGTGCTCTTCGGCGATGCGGCCATCACGCCGCGGGCCGGCCCGGTGACCGAGGTCATCACGGTGGCCAAGCGGGACCTGGAGGCGGGCGNNCGACGGGATCGGAGGATTCACGTGCTACGGGATGATCGACAACGTCGAGGTCGCTCGCCGCGGGGAGTTGCTGCCGATGGGCCTCTCGGAGGAATGCCGGATACTCCGGTCGGTACCCCAAGACCAGCCACTCACTTACAGCGACGTGCAGCTGCCGGAGGGGCGGCTGATCAACCGCCTGCGCCAGGAGCAGGACGCCCACTTCTGGCCCTAGAAGACCCTTTCCTCGCGCCGAGCAGACCCCCGCCAAAGCGGGGTTCCGCTATCGTGGTTCGGGGCTCCCCGGGCACCGGGGGTGCGCAGAGATAGCCGTTCCTGCGCCTGGAGAGCACCCTGTAGTTCGGCGCCGACCTCCTTGAGCCCCACTACGTCGGGGTTCAGCCCGATCGAACCGTCTCAGATCTCCCGGGGTTGCACATAGAGCGGGGCCGGATTGAAACCTGCCCTGCCTCAACTACAGCTTCAGGTCGAACTCGGCAGTGTCAGTCACACGGCGCCAAAGGGCTGGCTTCGTCCAGCCAACCCGCACGACAAAGCGTCGACACCCGAGTGTCCCTGCCACCCTGCAGTGCCTCCAACAACGTCATGCCGCTAGCAAGGTATGGATCGTCCGGGGCGTGACCCACCCAACACTTGGAATGGTGAGTGAACCTCCCCAGGTGTTGGGCAGATTCCTGTCCTTGCGAGGGATGGGGTTGTGGCAGAGCGAAGAAGGCCGGGGAAGTATCCGGCGGAGATGCGTGATCGGGCCGTTCGGATGGTCTAGGAGGGCGAGGCAGCGTATGGGTCTGAGTGGGAAGCGATCTGCGCGGTTGTTGACCTGTTGGGCCCGACGGCCGAGACGGTCCGCGGGTGGATGCGTCGGGCGGATATCGATGAGGGTTTGCGTCCTGGGTTGACTACTGACGAGCGGGAACGGTTGAAGAAGTTGGAGCGAGAGGTCCGGGAGCTGCGTCGGGCTAGTGAGATCCTGCGTTCTGCGCCGCTTTACTTCGCGACCGAGCTCGACGGTCGACGCAAGACGTGATCACCTAAGTCGATGCC